>JAYPEY010000005.1:14558-60293 GCA_038126035.1 Verrucomicrobiales bacterium
CCGAATGGTTCGAGAAGTGCGGCCTGGCGACTCGTGATGCGTGATGCGGGATGCGTGATGCGGGATTCGGGAGGCGGGATTCGGGAGGCGGGACCATTTGCGAGTCACCATCCGGCGGTTGCGCATCGCCGCTCCTTCCGCCATAAACATTCCGCCTATGAAACGGATCCTCGCCCTCGCCCTTCTGTTGGTCACGCCCGCCTTTGCCCTTGCCGGGGTCAAGGCCGGCGCGGTCGTCGTCGATGTCTCCCCCAAGGAGTTCCCCGTGCTCGTCAACGGAGGCATGACCAGCCGCTCCGCCGGCCAGGTGAGCGACCCCATCAACGCGCGCGCGCTGGTCCTGTCCGACGGGCGGACTCAAATCGCGATCGTCGTGGTGGACAGCTGCATGCTGGCGCGCCCCGTGCTTGACCAGGCCAAACAACTTGCCGCCAAACGAACAGGCATCCCGACCGACCGGATGCTGATCTCCGCGACCCACACCCACACCGCGCCGTCCTCACTGGGCTGCCTCGGCACCCGCGCCGACCCACGCTACACGCCCTACCTGATCCAGAAGCTCGCCGAAGCCATCGCCGCCGCGCAACTTCGTCTGCAACCCGCACAGATCGGATGGAACAAACACGACGCCGCCGAGTTCACCGCCGTCCGCCGCTGGATCCGACGTCCGGACCGGGTCGTGGAGGATCCCTTCGGCAACCCCACCGTCCGCGCCAACATGCACTCCGGCCGCATCTGGGACGACGTGACGGGAGAATCCGGCCCCGAGGATCCGGACCTGACCCTCATTTCCGTTCAGACCCTCGACGGGCGGCCGCTCGCCATCCTCGCCAATTTCTCCATGCACTATTTCAGCGGGGTGAAGGCCCTGAGCGCCGACTACTTCGGCATCTTCTGCAACCGCCTCCGGGAGAAGATCGCGCCGGAATCCGATTTTGTCGGCATCATGTCCCATGGCTGCAGCGGCGACATCTGGCGCCGCGATTACACCGTGACCAACTGGTCGAAGAATCCCCCCAAGGATCCCGATTGGAAGGTCGATGAATACGCCGACCTTCTTTCCGACCGCGCGTTGAAAGATTACCGGAAGATTGCGCACACCTCGAATGTCGATCTCGCCATGGCCGAGACGCGGATGAGATTGAACTACCGCACGCCCGACAAGCAACTGCTGGAATGGTCAGAACGCGTCGTGGAACAAATGGGCGACCGCGATCCCAGGACCCGCGAGGAAATCTACGCCATGGAACAGATCATCCTGCACGAACGTCAGGACACCGAAATCTGCCTTCAGGCGCTGCGTATTGGCGATATTGCCATCGCGACCACCCCCAACGAGACCTATGCCATCACCGCGCTCAAGCTGAAGGCCATGAGCCCGCTTCCGAGAACCATGGTCATTGAACTGGCCAATGGCGGCGACGGGTATATCCCCCCGCCCGAACAGCATGTCATCGGCGGTTACAACACCTGGGCCGCCCGCTCGGCCGGACTTGAGGTCCGGGCCGAACCGAAGATCGTCGAGGCCAACCTGAAGATGCTGGAAAGAGTCGCCGGCAAACCCAGGCGCGTCCACAACCCCGGCCTCGGCCCGGCCGCCAGGGCGGTCGTTGCCGCAGCCCCGGAGGCCTACTGGCGTCTCGATGAATTCGCCGGTCCCGTCGCCTTCGACCGGGCAAACCACAACAACGGGATCTACGAGGACGGCGTCGTGTTCCATCTCGCGGGCGCGAAATCGGAGGCGTTCAACGAAGGCGGCAACCTCAACCGGGCCGCCCATTTCTGCGGCGGCCGAATGCGGGCCAATCTCGCCCGCCTGGGCGACGATTACACGGTCTCGCTCTGGTTCTGGAACGGCATGCCCGACGGCGCGCGCGACATCGCCGGGTGGATGTTCTCCCGCGACCGCGACCACGCCATCGGCCCCCATGGCGACCACCTCGGCCTCAACGGGAAAAACCTGGTCGTTTTCCAACACGGCGACTCAAAACCGACCGTCGGCAGAACCCCGATCAAACGCTGGCAGTGGAACCACGTCGCTCTCGTGCGAGACGGCGACACGGTTCGCGTCCACCTCAACGGCTCCGAAAAACCGGAGATCGAACTGCAGACTCCCTCGGGATTCCCGTCCGATTTCGACCAGGTATTCGTCGGCGGCCGGTCCGACAGCTCCGACAACTGGGAGGGCCGCCTCGACGAGGTCGCGGTTTACCCCCGCGCCCTGACCGCCGAACAGGTCCGGGCGCTCGGCGGCCATTGACCGCCCGGACGACTGCGCGGCGACGCGCAACCTTCCGATCTCAGCGGCTCCTGGAACCGAACCCGCGACCTTCCCGCCTCACAATCGCGAGACGAGCAGTTCGCGTTGAAAGATCAGCTCCTTCGGCAGGTCCGAGTAGAGCTTCATGAAGAGTTCATCCTGGGAGATGACCTCCTTGCGCCAGCCTTCGGCGTCGATCTCCTCCAACTTGTCCAGCGCCGCCTGATCGAAGCCCTCCATTTCTCCCAGATCGAAGAAATTGGGCCCCGGCACCCAGCCCAGGGGCGTCTCGATCGAATCGGCCCGCCCGCGGCAACGACCGATGATCCACTGCAGGACGCGCATGTTTTCGCCGAACCCGGGCCAGAGGAAGTTCCCGTCCTCGTCCTTGCGGAACCAGTTCACGCTGAAGATTCGCGGCGGATCCTTGAGCAGACGGCGCATCGTCAGCCAGTGGCGGAAATACTCGCCCATGTTGTAGCCGCAAAAGGGCAGCATCGCCATGGGGTCGCGGCGGACCTGCCCCACGCCGCCGACCGCGGCCGCCGTCATCTCGGAACCGACGGTCGCGCCGACATAGACGCCATGCACCCAGTTGAAGGATTGGTAGACAAGCGGGATGGTGGTCGCGCGACGTCCTCCGAAGATGATGGCGCTGATGGGAACGCCCTCAGGATCGTCCACCTCCGGCGCCAGCGCGGGGTTGTTGGCCATGGGCGCGGCGAACCGGCTGTTCGGATGAGCCGCCTTCTCCGTGGATTCCGGCGTCCATTTGTTGCCCCGCCAGTCGAGACATTCCGCCGGAGGCTCGCCGTCCATCCCCTCCCACCAGACGTCGCCATCGGGGGTCAACGCAACATTGGTGAAGATCGTATCGCGCTCGATCGACCTCATCGCGTTGGGGTTGGAACTGTTGCTGGTGCCGGGCGCGACACCGAAGTATCCCGCCTCGGGATTGATCGCGTAAAGGCGCCCGTCCTTGCCGGGACGCATCCAGGCGATGTCGTCGCCCACGGTCCAGACCTTCCAACCCTTGAAATGGTCGGGCGGGATGAGCATGGCGAAGTTGGTCTTGCCGCACGCGCTCGGAAAGGCGGCCGCAACGTAGGTCTTCTCCCCCTCAGGAGATTCCAACCCGAGGATCAGCATATGCTCGGCCATCCAGCCTTCCTTGCGACCCAGGTAGGAGCCGATGCGCAGAGCGAGGCACTTCTTGCCGAGCAGCACGTTGCCGCCGTAGTTCGAGGCCGTGGAAAAAATGGCGTTGTCCTGTGGGAAATGAACGATCAACCGCTTTTCCGGATCGAGATCGAGCATGCAATGCAGGCCCCGGTTGAAATCATCCGAGTCGCCGAGGTGCTCCAGCGCCACAGCGCCCATGCGGGTCATCACGCGCATGCTGAGCACGACATAGATCGAGTCGGTCAACTCGACGCCCACCTTCGACAGCTCCGATCCGGGAGGCCCCATGAGATACGGCACGACGTACATCGTCCGCCCCTTCATGGCGCCGGCGGTGAGCGCGCTCAACCGCTCATACATCTCCTCCGGCCGGGACCAGTTGTTCGTGGGACCGGCCTCCTCGCGCGTCTCCGTGCAGATGTAGGTGCACTTCTCCACCCGCGCGACATCATTGGGATCGGAGCGATGGTAGTAACAGCCGGGACGTTTCTCCTGGTTCAACGGGACCAGGATGCCCTCCTCGACAGCCCGCGAGGTCAGGCGTTCCTTCTCCTCCTCGGAGCCATCGCACCAGACAATGGCGTCGGACTGACAGTGTCTGGCCGTCTCGTTGACCCAGTTGATGACGTGTTGATTCGTTGTGTTCGGTGTGGCGCTCATGGGGCGATGATCTGCTGGGTTGCGACTGTGGAAACCTCGCTTGAAACGAAGACCGTCCGGCCGACTACGTCTCAAGCTCTGGGAGTCTGCCCGGTTCCCGGACGCAACGCTCGCCTGATCTTGCCAAACCGCGACCGTCAAGGCCACACGAAGAAGGAAAAAAGCGCCATGTGTCCGCGGAGGCCTTCCCGATTCCGTTTTCCGACGAGGCGGCCAGGCTACGATCGACGCCCGCCGCCGGCTGCTGCAGGAGGCCGCGGACCCTCTCCTTTTCCGAAGCGCGAGCTTGAATTATTCCGCCTTTTCGGGAATATCCCGCTTGTGGCTGCGGCGAAGACCATTCTGGTAATCGACGAGGAGGCGGAACTCCGGGACGCACTCCGCGGCATGCTGTCTATTGACGGCTGGGATGTGCTGGAGGCCGACAACGGCGAGGACGGCCTGAAACTGGTCCGTAAGCGCCGTCCCAAGGTCGTCATCTGCGACCTGCTCATGCCCCGCTGCAACGGCTACCGGTTCTGCCGCGGCGTGCACGAGGACCCGGATCTCAGGGACAGCGTCAAGATCATCATCTCCAGCAGTCGCGGCTATGCCGGCGACCGGTTGAACGCGATCCAGTCCGGGGCCGACGAGTATCTCGTAAAACCGTTCGAACAGGACGAACTGACCAATATCCTGACGCGCCTGCTCGAGCCGGAGAAGTCCACCTTTGTAAAGCTTTGGGAACGGTTGACCACCAACCACGAACCGCCGCCGAGCCCGGGAGGCTCTTCGCCCTCGCAGCCGTCACCGGAGAAACCCGAGGCCAGAAAGGTCGATGACGGCCTGACCCACGTGCGGTTCTGGGGCGTCCGAGGATCAACCCCCACGCCCGGCCCCTCGACCGTTCACTACGGCGGCAACACCTCCTGCGTCGAGGTGCGCGCCGACGGCGAGATCATCATTCTCGACGCCGGTTCGGGCATCCGGCCGCTCGGCATTTCGCTGATGCGGGAATTCGGCAGCGAGCCCATCGATCTCACCCTTCTGATCACGCACACACACTGGGATCACATCCAGGGATTCCCCTTCTTCCTGCCCGCCTACAATCCGCGCAACAACATCAAGATCCGGGGCTTTGAGGGTTCGACCGAGAGCCTTGCCGACATCTTCGAGCAGCAGATGCGGACGCCGTATTTTCCGATCACGATGCAACAGATGCCGTCGATGCCCGCGGTGGAGGAGATTCAGGACCTCAAGTTCAACATCGGCAAGGTGGAGGTGGAGGCCGCATTCATGAATCACCCCGGCATCTGTGTGGGCTACCGCCTGAACACGAGCAGCGGCTCGGTTGCCTTCATGCCGGACAACGAGCCCTATCAACGGCTCCGGGGCGCGGCGTCCGACAAGGCCGGACGTGTCACCTCCGAGTCCCTCGCCTACGCCCGAAAGCAGGATGAGCAACTGATCGACTTCATCCGGGATGTGGATGTCCTGATCGTGGATTCGCAGTATGACGACACGGAATACCAGACCAAGGTCGGCTGGGGCCATGGCTGCCTGGACGATGTCGTGACCCTGGCCCTGATGGCGGGCGTCAAGCGCCTGAGTCTCTTTCACCACGATCCCGACCACGACGACGAGCATGTCCGCAGGATGGAACAGTGGGCCCGGGATCTCGTCACCATGCACGGCGATCCGGTCGTCGTGGAGGCGGCCCGGGAGGGAGTGGAAATTGTTCTGAATCCGAAGGCGTCTGCGGCGGGCGCCCCGGTCTGAGACCGCCGTCATCATGTCAGAAGCCGCCCTTCCCCGCCTGTTCGAACTGCGACAGACCTTTCCGAAGAGCGGGTCCATCGACATCCCCGCCGTCCTCGATGCCGGGGTCCCTCCACTGACAGCGGGTTTGAAACCCGGCTCGCGCGTCGCGGTGGGCGTCGGCAGCCGAGGCATCGCCAATCTCGCGGAGGTGGTCGCCCGCGTGACGACGAACCTGCGGGAGGCCGGCATGGAGCCGTTCATCATTCCGGCCATGGGCAGCCACGGCGGCGCGACATCGGAGGGCCAACTGCGCATTCTTGCCGACTACGGCGTCACCGGCGCCTCCATGGGCGTTCCCATCCGGGCATCCATGGAGACCCGCGTTGTCGGAAGGAATCCGCTGGGCATGGATGTCGTGATGAGCGCCGAGGCTCTGGACGCTGACGCGATCCTCCCCATCAACCGGATCAAGCCCCACACGGATTTCCAGGGGGGACTGGGCAGCGGCGTGGTCAAGATGCTGGTCGTGGGCTTCGGCAAACACGCCGGGGCCGCGCAATTTCACCGGTCGGCCATGCGACTGGGCTACGAGGAGGCGTTGCGCGAGGCTGCGGAGATCATCCTTTCCTCCGCTCCGGTCATGGGCGGCGTCGCCCTGATCGAGGATGCGCACCACCAGACCGCGGCTGTCGAGGTCATCCGGCCCGAAGCGTTCATCGGGGCGGAGGAACGCCTGCAACAGCAGGCTGCCGCCCTCATGCCCGGCCTCCCCTTTGAGGACATTGACCTGCTGATTGTCGACCGCATCGGAAAGAACATCAGCGGCACCGGGATGGACACCAATGTCATCGGCCGCGGCGTGCACGGATATTCGACCCACTTTGGCGAACAGGCGAAGGCCGGGCCGCCCTGCATCAAGCGGATCTTTGTCCGGGACCTGACGACCGAAACCCACGGCAACGCCATTGGAATCGGGATGGCCGATTTCACCACGGATCGCCTCGTTGCGAAAACGGACCGACGAATCACCGGGGTGAACAGCCTGACCGCCATGACGCTTCACGCGGCCAAGCTGCCGATCTCGTTCCCCTCCGATCGCGAAGCCATCGCCAGAGCCCTGGAATCCTTGGGGATGGCGTCCGACGCGACGGCCCGCATCCTGCGGATCCGCGACACGCTCAGCCTGGAGTCCCTGCAGGCTTCGGAGGCGCTGCTCAGGGCGGCGGCCGACCGCGAGGATCTTCAGACCGCGTCCGAACCGGCGGCCATGGCATTTGACAAGGAAGGCAACCTCCGGGATCTCGGATAAAAAAGCGGCGGGGCTTCGCGCAGAAACCCCGCCGCCGTTGAAGGCATTGATTCCTCAGGGCAGTTGTGAGACCGGAATGATCCGGTAGAACTTGTAAGCCTGCAAATAAGCCGACGGGTCCGGGTCCGGATGCATTTCCGTGCCGCCCGTCGCGACGAACACCTTGAGGGTCGTCCAGGTCTTCAGGTCGGAACTGGCCTGAAGCGCATAAGTCACCCCGGATTCGCCGGTGGCGGCGACGCTGACCGTATCGTCCTCGCCGCCCACCATGGTCTCATTCACACCCGCCTGGGCGGTCAGGCTGACCGCGGCGGAAGTGGTGGACTGATTGTGGTTGTCCGTGGCCACGGCGGTGAGCGAATGGGTTCCGATGGGAACATGCGCCCAGACCGCCGAGAACGGCGCCTCAGTATCGACGCCCAGGCTGGTCATTCCAGCGAAGAACTCAACCTTGGCGACGCTGCCATCGGCGTCGGCCGCAGTCGCGGTCACGGTCACGGAGGACATCGCAGGAACGGTCTTGCCGTTGGTCGGCCCGGTGATGGAAACCGTGGGCGACTCGTTGGCGACGATTGTCAGCGTCCCCGGATGGTGGGTGATGGTGTAGTTCCCGCCGGTCGCCCCGGAGATGTTGATGGGGTAGTCGCCGGGGTCGCTCGACGCCGTGGCCATCGTGCTCAACACCGCGGGCGTATCCAGGGACGCCGGGGTGTCGCCGTTCACGAAGCCGCTGTAGGTGGCGGTGAGTTCGGGCAGGGCGACGCCCTCAGCCTTGCTCTTGTCGTCGGCCGTGACGCTCAGCGCCGCGTGATCCACCTTCAGGTGGACGGTCGCCTCCTGAAGATTGTAGTTCTTCGCATCGGCGGGGATGTAGACCACGTGAAGCAGATGCTCACCGGCGGGCAGGACCGTGCCTTCCGGCAGCGAGTAGATCAGCGTGGGATTCTGCGCCGTCTGACCGTTCAGCGTGACCTCGAGCGTCAACTGGGCCGCGCCAAGCGCCGTACCGTAACCGATATCGGCCAACCGTTCGTGCGTGTCGTCCTCGCCTTTCTCCCCCTCATCGCCCCAGATGATTGCCGGAGTGGCCTTGTGGACGTCGATGAAGACATGCGCCTCGACGCTCTTGTAGTTCGGGCTGGTCGGCGCGAACATCACGGTCAACCGCTGCGAGTTGCCGGCGTTGAGAATCTTACCCTCGGCGTCCGCGTCATCGTGCTTGTAGCTGAAAACGCCGGAGATCGCCTCCATGGTTCCGTCGACGACCGCCTGCGCATTCAACTGCGTTCCTCCCAGGGCATCCCCGTAGGTGATCGCGGCGGGTTTCTCCCAAAGGATCTGCGGCGTCGCCTGGACAACATTGACGGTCACAACCACCTCCGCGCTGTTGAAATTGCCGCTCACTTCAGCGGCGGGGTTGAACACCACGGTGATGTCGTGCGATCCGACGTTCAGGACCAGGCCCTCTTCGCTGAGAACCGCTCCCTCGTGGTCCTTGAAGACGAATTCCCCGTCGGTCGGCGACGAGGTCAGACCAAGGAGCGACGCACTCAACGGTGTTCCGTAGACGACCGAGTCCGGAGCATTGACCCCGATGGTCGAATCGACCGGATCGACGGTGATTAAGACCAGCCCCTCTTTTGTGCTGTAGTTTTTCCCATCCTCCGGAGTGAACGCCGCCCTCAGCGACTGGGGGCCGCCCGAAAGCACATCGCCGATCTTCACCTCCTTGCCCTGTTGGTCGTAGTACTTGAACGTCCCGGGAATGACCGCTTCGTCCACCTTGGCGACCGCGTTCAGCTGCATTGCGCCCAAGGCGACGCCATAGTCCATGTTGGGCAGAGATCCACCCTCGCCCCATTCGATATCCGGCTCTTTCTTGTTGACCACCAGCGTCCGTTCCGCGGTCACGGTTCTGACATTGATGGTGTCGATCGGAGTGAAGGTGGCGGTGATGGTGTATTCCCCGGCGTCCAACATCGCCCCGGCGCTGACGGAATACGTGAACGCGCCCGCGATATCATCCTCCATGTCGCCGTTCAGGCGGGATCTCTCCTCCGCATTCAGATGGGTCCCGGCGTCCAGAGCGTCGCCAAAGGTGATGGACGGCAAGGTCCTGGCTTCATCGTCGCCCCAGGTGATTTCCGGCTCCGTCTGAAGAATATCAATGGAACTCGGGTGATTCTGCACGATTCGATAAAGCGTCTGGTTGTCCGGGACAAAGGTGGCGAACAGCTTCCGGCCAACCCCGGTTGAGAGCTTCGTGCCCACGCCCGGGCTGTAGGAGAAGGTCCCGTCTTCGGTGATGTCGATCTGCCGGTTGGAACCGGGCTTGTAGGCCCGGGCGTTCAACTGCCCCTCGCTCAAGGGCGTGCCGAACGTGATCGGCTCCTGCGTCTCCGCCCAGTCGATATCCGGAACCCCCTTGTTGACATCGATCATGACCGTGACGGTCTTCGGCGCGTATCCGGCGTCAGTCGAGGTGAAGGTCACCTCGAGTTGCTGGTTGTCGCCGGGCAGCAGTTCCGTTCCGAGCGGCGGCGCGTAGACATAACGTGCCGGATCGTCCCAGCCCGGAACAGTTTCCGCCGCCTTGGCGTTCAGCTGCGTCTCGGAAAGCAGCGTTCCGTAATTGATGTCGGCCGGATTCGCCCAGGTCACCACGGGCTCCTGGGCCACGATGGAGAGAATGGGCATGGCCATCATGTCCGCGACGACGATGTAGTTGTTGTCACTGTCCGCGAGCGCCACCTGAACGGTATTGCCTTCGTTGTCCTGAGTTTCCAGCGGGTCCTTCACGGTGATCGGGTAGGGACCGACGGGGCTCGCCTGGGTCGCGGTCGTTTCCATCACCGGACGCAGGTCGAGATCCGCCTCCGTATCGCCCTCGACGAAGCCGGTGTAGTCGGCGATGAAGGTCGGGTTGGGCTGATTCAGTTCACGCTGGGCGTCCCGGGGTGTGACGGTCAACGTCTTCTTCGCCACGGCGACGGTCGCCGTCATCTCGGCTCCTGAGTATTTCGACGCGTCCTTCGGCACGAAAGTGACCTTCAACTCGCGATCGCCCGCATCCAACACCGTCCCCGAAGGCGGCAGATAGACCAAGGTGCCGGCGTCGGCATCCAGCGGACTGTCGTCCACCTGCTTGAACACGGCGTCCAACTGGGCGGCTCCCAACGGCTCGCCATAAGTCAATCCTGGCAGATCCGCCCACTCGATCTTGACCCCGATCTTGACCGCATTGCGGTTCACTTCAACGACATTGCCATGATGGGCGGTCACGATCTCCGGCTTGCCGTTCTGATCGACATCGACCAGGGCGATCGCCTGCGGGCGTTGCTCCACATTGACAGCGACACGGGGATCCAGCGCGATGGCCCCGGTTCCCTTGTTGCGCAGGATGCCCACCTGGTTCAAGGCGTCATTCGCCACGGCGATGTCGGCCCAGCCGTCGCCGTCGAGATCCCCCACGGCCAGGTCGAGCGCGGCGAGCCCGGAGGCGAACGAGTAAGGCGAGCCGTCCCCGGTGAAACTCAACGGCTCGGACGGCATGCCTTGGGCGGTCTTATTGGCGTGAATCCAGATTGTCGCTCCGGCGGCGTCCAAGGTGACGATATCAAGCCGGGCATCCCCGTCCAGATCAGCCAGGGCCACCTCGGCCGGCCTCGCGCCATCGACCAGGTTCAACGTGGCCGAGGCCGTCATGGAAGCCTTGGAGAACTGCGGGACCGAGTCGCTGTGATTGCGCAGGATGGTGAGGCTGTGTCCGCCGGCGCCGTCGAAGCCGTTGGCCGCCACGATCTCGGGCAGGCGGTCGCCATCCAGATCGCCGACCGCCACAGCGGCCGGCTCGGTGCCCACGATGAAATCAACGCGCGCGCCGAAGGTGTTGGCGTCGATGGTTCCCGGAACGCCCTTGTTCGGAAACACGGAGACGCTCGAGGAACTCCGGTTGGCGACCACAATGTCGAACCGGCCGTTGTTGTCGACGTCCGCAATGGCGAGGCCGGAAGGATTGCTTCCGGTCTCCAGGTCCGTGCGCGAGGCAAACCCGATCACGCCGAGCGAACTGGTGTTGCGATAGACCGAAACGGTCCCCTCGCCCGCGTTGACGATGACGACGTCCAGGTTCCCGTCGCCGTCGAAGTCCGCCACGCCGGCCTCGGACGCGCCGGCGCCGGCGTCAAAGTCCTTTCTGGCGGCGAAGGAGCCGAGGGTGACGCTGTTGGCGGCGGAATTGTTGCGGAAGACCGAGAAGGTCGCGTCTCCCGAATTGGCGGTCACCAACTCGGGACGTCCGTCATTGTCGAGATCGCCGACGGCGACCGCGGCCGGCAGAAGCCCGGTCGCAAACTGCGCGTCGGAATCGAACGCCATCTGTCCCAGATCGGTGTCGCCGTCGAAGGTGACCGTGAACGGGAGGGCCGAGGAACCGGAAAACTCGTTGATGGAGACGGTGATCGGGGCGTAGGTGGCGCCGGAGGGAACCTCGACTTTCAGTTTTTCCGTGCCCGTCACGCTGAGAATCTTCGCGCGAACGGAGCCGAAATAGACCACGTTGTCGTCCTTGAACTGGGCGAAACCGCTGCCCATGATTTCCACCTCGGAGCCAACGGGGCCCTTGTTCGGCGTCACGGAATCGATCGAGGGGGCGGCATCGACGCTCTCATCGTCAATGATGGTCACCGGCGCGCGGCTCGGAGCCAGGATGGCCCCGCCCCCGCCGGTGAAGCGGACGAAGAAGTTCTCGTTGCCCTCCAACCGCAGGTCGCCGAGGATGTCGATCTCCAGGGTCTGCGTGGTCTCCCCCGTCTGAATCGTCACGGCGCCGCTGGTCGCCGTGTAATCCTCACCAGCGGTCGCGGTCCCATCCTCCGTCACGTAGTCGAGCGTGATCGCGTTCAACGCCGGCTCCACCATTTCCAATTTCATGGTGACCTTGGAGGCTCCGCTGTTGCCCTCCCCGACACTGGCGCTGTTGACGAGCACGATGTCGCCGCTGACCGCGCCCACACGGACGACCGCCGTGCCGACGGTGAGCCCGCCCTTCATGTCGGAGACATTGACATTCACCACGTAGATTCCCGGCGCGGAGAAGGCGTGCGAAACCACCGGCTGGTTCAGCACAGCCGGATCGAAACTGCCGTCGGCAAAGTCCCAGTCATAGGCGACCGGCTCTAGGTCGGGGTCGGTCGCGTTGGCGGTGAGGGTCACAAGCTCCCCGACGCCCACATCGGAAAACTGCGGCGAGACGCTGACCTCCGGCGGGGAATTCTGGGGAAACGGTCCGAAGTTGACCTGCACATCCAGCCACTCATCAGGACGCGACCCGCCCTTGCCGATCGGGGTGATATAGACGTCGGACCGGGGTTCGTGGAACGTGCGGCCGATCAACAGCCCCGAATCGAGCTTGTCGTTGTTGTCGCTCAGCGAGCCCCGGCCATGCGGTCCGTCATTGGATTGGGGCGTCATGTCGAGCAGGAGCACGCCCTCGCCGGTGTAGTTGTCGCTGGTCCAGTCAAACTGGGCGGAGTTGGACAACCATTCGTCCGCGGTGTAGGCCGTCCGAAAGTTCAACCAGAAATAAGGGCGGGCGGCGTCTCCTGACGGGACGCGCATACCGCGCACGCCCTGCGAAGCCATGTCATCCAGCTGATTGATGCGGTAGGTCCCGCTGGAACGGGCGTCCGTATATTCGTTGTCCTTCAACCAATCGATCCGGAGCTTCTCACGAACCGAATAATGGGCCCGCTCATCCATGCGGGAGTTGAACTGCGCCGCCTGCACGCTGTAATAGTGACCATACTCCAGATGGGGGCTTTGAGGTTCGCCGGCAATCGCGTCCCGGCTGGTCGGATCGGTGGGATGGTCGGTGTAGTTGTAGTTTGCGTGGAAGAGCCCCAGATTGTGGCCGAACTCGTGGTTCCCGACCTGAACATCGTAGCAGACCAGATGGCTCTGACGACCACCCACCCAGGCGACGCCGCAATAGCCGTGCCCGCCTTTGGTCACCACGGTGACAAAATCGAAGTCATCCGGCTCAAGGCCTGAGGCCCGGGCCGCGGCCTCGCCATCGGCCACAATCAAACCCAGGCCGGAGGCGAGGTGATTTGCCTGGGTCAGGCTGGAGGCCAGCACCGGAGTCACCGTCACAGCCAGGGTGGAACGGCCATAGGAAACCTCCTTCCAATACAGCTCGTAACCGCGCGCGTTGGTGTCCATGGTGGTGTCGTCGATCGGCGAACCGCCCGGCAAAGGGTCATCGCTGAAGCGGATACGAATGGCCAACATGGTTTTTGGTCCCTCGGTGTGCGGCGACTTGGCGACAGGAGCCTGAAGGGTTCCGTCGGGAAGCATCCCCATGGCCGCGATGGGCCCCAGCTGATCTTCACGGCGATGCAGTTCCGCTTCCAGCAAGTCCGCCTTTTCCGCCGTCATGGCCACGACCTGGCCGCCAACCTCCACAGCGACCTCGCCCTGCACAGGACGCTCAGCGGCGCCGAGCTCGGCGGGGTCCACCCGGCGCACTGCGCTCTGGTGCATGGCCATGACATTCTCAAGATGAACGCCATGAAAAGGGAGGTCTTCCTTCGTTGTGACTCCCAGTCTGCGACCATACGCGAAGACGCGTTTGCTTTCTCCTGCGATTGTGACCTCACGGACGAGTTCATCCGCCATCGAAGGATCTCCAAAACCGCAGGTATTGATGACGTCAAAGCGACTGCGCGAGCTGACGGGGGTTTCCAGTTGCGTCAGAACGGACTGCGGCAACTGGGGCCGGGCGGCGCGGGCAACCGCCAACTCGATGGCCAGCTCCGGGTCCAGCTGAATCAACTCAATCATGGCGGGACGCCGTTTGGCGGCCAGTTCGCGGCCTTCCGCCTCCATCGCCTGACGCGTCGCCTCGTCAGCCGACAGATACCGCCCCATCCAATCCGAAAATCCGTCCATCCGGCTCACGATCTCCTCCTTGCTCAGGAGCGCCGCGGGCGGCATCCCGGAAGCCGCAGCCTGATAGAGTCGTTTGCCCCTGGCCTCGGCAAAGGCCCGTTCGCTGCGCATCCGTTGAATGGCCCTGCCGATCCGCTCGTCGGATTCGGAGGCCATCTTCGGTGAAGACGCGGAACGCGCGACCGGGGTGGAGGCCGGCGTGACATCCGGCGCCTTGGCCTGCGGCGGGGATTGGGTGGGAGAGCTTGTTTCCGGCGTGGAAGATTGCCGGTAAGTGACGAGGAGCAGAAGCGCAGCGAAGAACGCTCCCAACGCAATGTGGCGACTGGGGGATTTCATGACAAAAGAGAGCCCGTTGTGATTTGGTCGACGTTGTTAGCGCTTCGCAGGACGGATGGAAAGCGCAATTCGCGCAGTTGGCGGCCCGCAAATTTCCACTGGAATTGGATAATTCAACCTCCATATTACGCCCATGTTCACATTTCCCAGACTTTCATCGATCCTGCTGCTGATCACCATGCCGGTCGCTTTCACTGCCGCCGCCGCCCCCACCCGGGTCGTTCCCGAAAAAGGAATTGCCGTTCCCAAGGAGCAGGCGGACAAGCTTGCCCAGGGCGCGCGCCAACTGAAACGACGCCTCGACGGGCTCAGGGCGTCCTTTCGGAACCAACCGACGGCCCTCGAACTGCTCCCGGACATCGAGATCTACCACAACGCCGTTGAGCGCGTCGTCAGCCAGGACATCTTCTACTCCAAGGGAGATGTCGCCGCGGCGGAGAAACTGCTGCAACTGGGCCTTGAACGCGCCGAGGCGCTCCGCGCCGGCAAGGCTCCCTGGACGACCGCAACCGGGCTCGTTGTGCGCGGCTATCGATCCCGGCTCGACGGATCGGCCCAACCCTACGGCCTGGTGATCCCCGAATCCTACGACCCGGCCGGAAAGCGGCGGCATCGGCTGGATGTCTGGCATCACGGGCGCAACAACCGGTTGAGCGAAGTGCGGTTCATCAACGAGCGGCAGACCAAACCCGGCCAGTTCACGCCCGCGGACGTCTTTGTCCTGCATCCCTACGGCCGCTACTGCAACGCCATGAAGTTCGCCGGGGAGGTGGACACCTTCGAGGCTCTCGAACACGCCAAGCGCAGCTACCGCATCGACGAGGACCGCATCTCCGTCCGCGGCTTTTCAATGGGCGGAGCGGCGACCTGGCACATGGCGGCGCATCATGCGGATGTCTGGGCCGCGGCCACGCCGGGCGCGGGTTTCGCGGAAACCGCCGTCTACCAGAACATCTTCTCCAGGGACCCCAGGCCCGCCTGGTGGGAACAGAAACTCTGGCGGCTCTACGACGCCACGGAATACGCAGCCAACCTCCATCAATGCCCGACCATCGCCTACAGCGGTGAGAACGACAAACAGAAGCAGGCCGCCGATCTCATGGCCGACCACATGAAAAAGGAGGGTCTGACGCTCGAACACATCATCGGCCCCGGCATGGGCCACAAGTATCACCCCGATTCCAAGGTCGAGATTGAGACGCGCCTCGCCAAGATCCTTGAAAAAGGCCGCGACAGGGTTCCGCAGAAGATCCGCTTCACGACCTACACCCTGCGTTACAACCGCATGCGCTGGGTGACGATCGACGGTTTGGAGAAACACTGGGAGAAGGCCCGTGTCGATGCCGACATTGTCGACCAGCGCAACCTGCGCATCCGGACCGAAAACGTCACCGCCCTCACGCTGGCGATGGACGCCGGGCTCTGCCCTCTCGACCGCAATCAAAGCCCCACCATCCGGATCGATGGCGAGGAAATTGTCGCGGCGGGCGTGCGCCCCGACCTTTCCTGGCGCGCGCACTTCATCAGGTCGGCAGGACGCTGGCATCAGGTCGCCGAGGCTGCCACCAAGGGAGTCGCCAAGAAACACGGCCTCCAGGGCCCGATCGATGACGCCTTTTTCGACAGTTTCCTGATGGTCGCGCCCACGGGCAAACCCATGGCCCCGCAACCCGTGACCGACTGGATCAAGACGGAGATGGCTGACGCGCACTATCAGTGGCTGATGCAGTTCCGCGGCGCCGCCCGGAGCAAGCCCGATGTCCACGTGAGCGACGAGGACATCGCCCGGCACAATCTCATTCTCTGGGGCGACCCGGAAAGCAACGCCATCTACCGGCGCATCGCCCGCAAGCTGCCCATCCAGTGGACCGCCGAGGGCATCACCGCCGGCGAGGGCTTCTGGACCGCCGACCGGCACGTTCCCGTGTTCATCTTCCCCAACCCCTTGAATCCGAAACGCTATGTCGTGATCAACAGCGGATTCACCTTTGCCCCGAACGGCAGCGCCAGCAATTCCACCCAGGTCCCCAAACTTCCCGACTGGGCCGTCCTGGACATCACGGTCCCCGCCCAACAACGCATCCCGGCCGGGGTGGTCGACTGCGACTTCTTCGGCGAAGGCTGGCAACTGATGAAAAGTCCGGAGCGGAAGTAGGCCGGCGCCCAGGTTCGCATCGGCAAAATCGATTCCTGCCCGGCAGCCGACCTTAAGGTCACTGGCAACAATCCCCGACAGCCTTGTCGTTGCCGCCCGGATTCCTGTCCACGACCCAATAGATCGCGTTGCGAAGCATCGTGCGGAACCGGGTGATCGTGAAATCGTAGGGGTGGCCGAGGGAGGTGTAGAAGACGCGACCGCCAGCCGGGCTTTCATGCGTCCAGGCAACCGGCTCGCTTTCCTTCACACCGCGCGCCGTGCCGTTGAGCAGGACATCGACGCCCTCCGCCAGGGGCCGGACTTCGTAAAGCGAGCCATGGGTCTGGAAGCGTCCGGCGTCCACGCCCTTGAGGATGGGATGGGCCTTCGCCCCGGAGGCGACCTGCGCAAACGTCGTCAGCTTCGGGCTGTGGTGGCCATGGTAGCCGCCGCCGAGGACGGTGGGATCAAAGTCGCGCCATTCGCCGAGGCCATCGGGCAGCTCGGCCGGCTTGAACTGGCAGAAGGCGTGGCTCGCGGTGCGGATGCCGATCAAAGGCTTCCCATCGGCGATGTGTTTCCGGAACAGGTCGAGCTGCTCTTTGGGGAGGTTGCGGCGCCGGACGGAGAGGAGGATGACGTCGGCGTCCTTCACGATTTCCACGCCGGGGAGATTGTTGCGCTCGTTGGCGTCGGCGTAAACGAAGCTCAGCTTGAAATCCTTCCCGAGCTCCTTGAGGAGGAACGGGGGGACGGTCTGCTCGGTCTGGTACTCCCTTTCGGCCATGACGGCGACGAGGTGTCTGCGTTTGTCGCCGGGAAAGCGGAAGGGCCGACCGTCGCCCAGAATCTGGTCGCTGGTGATGGTGGGCGCCCAATGCCGCTCGATGTGCTCGAAGATCAGGTCGTTGCCGGTGAAGTGATTGACGAAGGGCTCCTCGGCCGGGTTGTACATCGAATCGGTCATGTCGCGCATGAGGGCGACGTTTTGCCCCTGTTGAACCATCTGCCGGATGCCGAAGGGGCGGCCAAGCACGCACATGTTCACGTGCACGCCCATGAGGATCACATTGGTGATGCCGCGTTGCCTCATCAGGTAATAGGCCTCGGCGGAATCCGTGATCGCGTCGCCCTCCGCAATCTCCAGCGCGTCAATCTGACGTTCGAAGAAGCGGACCCGGTCGCGGAGTTTGCCGGCGTCATCGCAGGGCTGATCCACCTTGACCGGCATGGGCGCCTCGGCCGAGGGATCCAGGTAACACCAGCTTTCAAGCTTGATGTCGGTCTTCACCGGCGGGGCCTGTTGGGCGAGTTTCCGTTGGGGCGTGTCCTTGTATTCGTTCATGCAGCCGCTGGGGCCGTGAATGATCAGGACCCCCTGCTTACGCGCGGCCTTGATGACCTCGTTCATACGCGGCGCCATCTCGGCGACTCGCCGGGCGGCATTGCGGCAGTAGTGGTCGTTCCACATGTCACAGATGACAATGCAGGTCTTCTTCGGGTCCCATTGCCCGGGCGTGGTGAGGGAATGATAGCGGCCGGAGCCTTCGGCCGTTTCCACCTGCCTGCGGAAGCGTAGATTCAAAGGGGCTCCGGACAACGACGTTGCAAACAGGGCCGAGGCAAGCAGCGGAAATATCAGTCGCGGGGGTTTCATGACCGGCAACCGTATCAGAACGGGATCGCCTCGCCCATCCCGATTGCCGATATGTCAGTCGCCCGCATCCGCGCCCTCCTCGATCCACCCAGCCAACCATTCCTCTACGCCTTCCCGCAGCAACCGGATCAACTCAGGATCCATGAATTCGAACTCGTCGGGAATGTCGAGCGACTCGATCGGCGGAAAATCAGGCTCCTTCCTGAATTGCTCCCGGATACGGGACCTGTGCCCGCGTTCCATCACCAGCGCCAGATCCGCCCAGGCCAGGTCTTTCGCCGACACCCGCCGTTTCGCGCCGGCGCTGACTCCGGCGGAACGAACCTCGACGCGCGGGTCGTCACGATGGATCCGCTCGGCCGTCGGGCTTCGCCACTGGTTGCGTCCGCAGACAAACAACACGCGCAGACGCGCCGGGGGCGGGGATTCGTGGGGATCGTGTTCCATGGTGTTTCGACGCAGGAAACCCGCCGAGGAGACCGCGCGCAATCCCATACCGAATCGAATTCCGCCCCGGCACCCGCGTCCAACAATCACACCGGCCAATTCCTGGGGCGAAAACCGCCATCTCAGGAGTTGACACCCTTTTGAAACCCGTAGAACGATACCCGCCATGAACGAAGAAAAGACCCCTCTCAAATCTCGTCGCAATTTCATCAAGGACTCCGGACAGATCGCGGCCGCGGGCGCGCTGGCCGGCGTGGCCCTGCCCCATGTGCATGCCGCTGACGATCACAAGATCAAGGTCACCCTGCTCGGCTGCGGCGGACGCGGCACCGGCGCCGCCTCCCAGGCCCTGAGCGTGTCTGACTCCCTCGGTCCCATTGAGCTTCACTCCATGGTCGATGTCTACGAGGACAAGCTCGACCGCGCCTACCGCACCCTTTCCGATCCGAAGCGCCCCGAGGTTGCCGCCAAGGTCAATGTCCCGAAGGAGCGCCGTATCATCGGCTTCGAAGGCTACAAGGAGGCGATGGACCAGCTCAGTCCGGGCGATATCGCGATCTTCACGACGCCGCTGGCCTTCCGCTGGGTGTTCTTTGAATACGCGATCAAGAAGGGGCTGAACGTGTTCATGGAGAAGCCGGTCATCGCCGACGGCCCCACCGCGCGCCGCATGCTGGAGCTGAACAAGAAGGCCAAGGCCAAGAATCTGAAGGTGGGCGTCGGCCTCATGTGCCGCCACTGCGAATCCCGCAAGGCGCTGCTCGAACGCATTCAGGACGGCCAGATCGGCGACATCACCATGCTGCGCAGCTACCGCCAGCAGGGTCCGATCGGCTCCGCCTTCACCCCGCCCTATGAGAAGGACAAGTACCCCAGCGAGCTGATGTATCAGATCCGCCGTTTCCACAGCTTTCTCTGGCTCAGCGGCGGCGCGGTCAGCGACTTCCTCATCCACAACGTGGACGAGGCCTGCTGGATGAAGGGCGACTGGCCGGTGAGCTGCTCCGGTTCCGGCGGACGCCACTATCGCGGCGACGACGTCGATCAGAACTTCGACAACTATACCTGCGAATACACCTTCCCGGACGGCACCAAGTATTTCATGTATGGCCGCAACATGCAGGGGACGCACAACGAGTTCGCCGTCTATGCGCATGGCACCAAGGGATCGGCCGTGGTTTCCAGCGCGGCGCACACCCCGGCCTACAGCCGCATCTACAAGGATCACAACATCAACCGCAACCGCCGCGCCAAGACTGAGAACCTCGCCTGGCGCTTCCCGCAGGAGGTCCGCGAGCCGAACCCCTACCAATTGGAGTGGGACCATTTGGTCGAGGCGATCCGTCGCGATCAACCGCACAACGAGGTGGACCGCGGCGTCATGGCCAGCGCGGCGACCTCGTTGGGCCGCATGGCCGCCCACACCGGCCAGGAACTCACCATGGACGACTTCATGAACAGCGACCACGAGTTCTCGCCCAACACGAAGGAGATCACGTCGCCGGATTCCCCGACGCCGCTGCAGGCCGATGAAAACGGCAGATACGCGATCCCGGAGCCGGGCATCAAGAAGACCCGCGAGTATTGATCCGCGGAAACAGGAAGAACTTCACAGGCGGCCGGCATTGTCCGGCCGCCTTTTTTCTTCCCTGGAACGGCGATTCCGCAGCATTCGCCCCGACTGAAACGCCTGAATCGGCATCCCTTGAAAAATGATTCCGGATTCCCCTAAAGGAATCGTCCGGACCGCCGATGATTAAAGTGGAACGCGACGGACGCGACCAAGCATCAAAACAAATAATATTGCACAAACTGGAACGCTGTCCGTCGCGTTCTTTCGTGTACAGATGCCGTTTCGAGACAGTCTTTTCCCGGCATTTCTACCTCTGCTTCTCAGGCAGGCTCGTGCTCGTCCATTTGATGAAACCGAAGATCCGGTAGTAGTGATGATGCGAATAGCCGGCCTGTGAGCCGGTCGAGAGAAAGTGCTGCCGGGACTTGGCGTCGTAGGCCAGCAGAGCGATGCGCGCGACGCCAAACTGCCTGTCCGCCTTGTAGAAGGGAACCTCCGGACTGACCACGGTGCCGGACAGCGGAATCGGCACGGGCATTTCCGGAAAGCCGACCAACGACGTGCCGCTGTCGATCGACAAGGCCCCTGAGCGCGCCTCCACGATGATGTCGGCCGCGTCCGCGGCGTCCTGCAGCCGCCCTCCGGCCGCGCTGATCAGGTTGCGAATCGCGCCCAGCACGTAGAGCTTGTCTTCGGACTCAAAGTATTTCTCCTCCAGATAGACCTTCTTCCCGTTCAGCGGGGAAAGATCGACCTCCGCCAGGGCGCTGTCCGCCGCATTGCTGAGCAACAACTGCTCCACGGCTGTCCGTTTCGGCTCCGATTGACGGGTGACGACGCAACCGGTTGTCAGACCTCCCACGACCAACGCGAGCCCAAGACTCTTGCACAACGGCGCAAGCCGCCCTCTGAGGATTCGATTACACAGCAATTTCACGCCGCCGAAAAAAAGGCGCCCGCGCGAAATTGTAAACCAAAAGGAAACCGCGACATCAACTCACGCTCGTCGCGACCAGCGTGGCTGGCGACCGAATCAGTCCCCACGGATGGCAAAGCCGACCCACGGATAAGATTCCTACATCCGTGGGTCGGCTTTGCCATCCATGGGAACCATCGGGAACGCGGCGCGCGATCATCAAACCGCCTCGTCCGCGAACACGGCCCGGCAGTGCGGACAGCTCTTCGCCTTCTTGTCCTCCACCTTGCCGTCGCACTTGGAGCAGATGCTCACGCGGGTCATCTTCGTTCCCATGTAGACCAGAACGGCGCCACCGAGCAGTCCCCATGGGAACTTGAAGCAGACCGCCACAAGTCCGCCGAACAGGAGGACGCAGCCAAGGAGGTTGAACTCATTGCGCTGCTCGTGATTCGCCTTGCCGCCGCCCTTCAACGGGACCAGCGGCGTCAACTCGCCGCAGAGCGGACAGATCACCGTCTTGTCCGCATCGCTGATGTCCGGGACCTCGAATCCCTTCCGACACTTCGCGCATGAATACCGTCGTCCTGACATATCAAACCGCCGTCACTGCCGGAGCCGCTGGAGCAGCCCGGAGTGACGTCGCGTCATCCTGTTGTTGCGCACGGCCATCGCCAACGCTTTTTTTTCGCCGATCAGCACGACCAGGCTCCGTCCCCGCGTCATGCCGGTGTAGATGAGGTTGCGTTGAAGCATCATGAAATGCTGCGTCGAGACCGGGATCACCACCGCGGAAAACTCCGAACCCTGCGACTTGTGGATCGTGATCGCGTAGGCGAGCGACAGCTCATCCAGTTCACCGAAATCGTAATCCGCCTCGCGCCCGTCGAAAGACACGACCACTTCGCGCTCCTGTTCATCCACGCGGGCGATGCGGCCGATGTCGCCGTTGAAGACATTCTTGTCGTAGTTGTTGCGGGTCTGGATCACCCGGTCGCCGACCTGAAACCGCGTTCCAAACTTCTCCACCTTCGCGGTGTCGGGTCCGCCGGGATTCAGCGACTCCTGCAGCCGCACGTTCAACTCGCGCACTCCCAGCAACCCGCGATTCATCGGACTCAGGACCTGGATGTCGTCGATGGGGCTCAGCCCAAACTTCTCCGGAATGCGGCGGCGAACCAGGTTCAGCAGCGTGGCCAGAGAATCCTCCGGGGCGTCGCGCTCGATGAAGAAGAAGTCCGAGGCCGCGTCGTCCGTTTCGGGAAGCTCGCCATGATTGACGCGGTGCGCGTTGGTGACGATGCGGCTACCCTCCGCCTGCCGGAAGACCTCATTCAATCTTGCCACCGGGATCCGGTCGCTCTCAATCAGGTGCCGCAGGACCATGCCCGGTCCAACCGACGGGAGTTGATCCACATCGCCGACCAGCAGCAGATGCCCGCCCGCCGGCAGCGCCCGGAGAAGCTGATGCATCAGGGGCACATCCACCATGGAGACCTCATCAACAACCAGCAGGTCGCATTCGAGCGGATTGTTCTCCCTCCGGGTGAAGCCCTTGCCCGGTTGAAACTCGAGCAGACGATGGATGGTCTTCGCTTCGAGGCCGGTGGATTCGGAAAGCCGCTTGGCCGCGCGCCCGGTCGGGGCGCAGAGGAGGCAGGCCACCTTCTTCGCCCGCAGGGCACTGAGAATGGAGTTCATCAGGGTCGTCTTGCCGACGCCCGGCCCGCCGGTGATGACCAGGGCGCGGCTCTTCAGAGCCAACGCGAACGCCTTCTTCTGATTCTCCGCGAGAGCGGTCCCAACCTTCGACTCACACCAGGCAACCGCCTTTTCCACATCCATGGGCGGATAGGCAGCCGGTGATTCCGCCAGCCCGCGGATTCGATTGGCGATGTATTCCTCGGCGATTCTCAGGTGGGGAAGGCTGACATGCGTCTCGCCGTCGATCTCGTCGCGGACCAGGTCGTCCGCCGCCAGGGCCTCCTCCAACGCCGGGCGGATCGCGGTCTCGTCCACTGCCAACAGTTTCGCCGCCGAATCCACAAGTTGTGATTCCGGCAGGGCGCAATGTCCCTGCCCCATCGCTTCGGCCAGGGTGTGATCCAGCCCCGCGGTCAATCGCGCCCTCGAGTCACGCGCAACGCCAAGTTCCGCCGCAATCTTGTCGGCGGAGGCAAAACCGATCCCGGTGATGTCCGCCGCCAGTCGATAGGGATTCTCCCGCACGGTCTCGATGGCATCCTCCCCATAGGTCTTGTAGATGCGCACGGCGCGGCTTGTGCTGACGCCGTGGGAATGCAGGAAGACCATTATGTCGCGCACGACCTTCTGCTCGCCCCAGGCGTCCTTGATCAGCTTGCGGCGCTGCTTCCCGATCCCGGGAACCTCCTCCAACTTCGCGGACTTCGTTTCAATGACGTCGAAGATCTTCTCCCCGAATGCGGCGACCAGTTTTTTCGCGTAGGTCGGGCCGATGCCCTTGACCATCCCGCTGCCCAGGTATTTCTCGATGCCCGCCTTCGTGCTCGGCGCGGCGCAGGAGATCCGCTCGGCGTGGAACTGTCGGCCATGCTCGCGATTGTGGGTCCAGCCCCCCTCCGCCGTGAGCCATTCGCCGGCGGTGACTGTCGCGACGCTGCCGACCACGGTCACCAGATCCCGATGCCCCTTCGCCTTGACGCGCAGAACGGCAAACCCGTTCTCCTCGTTGTGAAAGGTCACACGCTCGATCAATCCGGAGATCGATTCAGACGGGGTCGATCGGGAACGCGGGTTCACGCCGCGCATCATTGAGGGAAATCAGGAATTGCGGAACCGGAAATTGCGCGAGCCCAGGCGGAGGCTCCTCAAGCCCCGCCCTCTTCCTCGTCCAACATGACGATCTTCAGGCCGCCGGAAGGCGCGTCGCCGGCATTCAGGCTTTCGATGAGATTGCCCGAGGCGGCGGGCTGGGAGTCGGAGTTCGCGGACGGCTCCCGCGCGAATTCGTCGGCCTTTCCTTCCAGCGCCGAGCGCATGGCGCCTTCCACCAGTTCGGCGCAATGGATCTTCATGGGCGGCAACGGGCCGAGTTCGCCGGAAAGGTCCTCGGTCTTCAGGGCCAGGGCCTCGTCGGCCGTCTTGCCCTTGATCATCTCTGTCGCCATGCTCGCCACGGCGATCGCCGTCTCGCAGCCAAAGGATTGGAAGGTCGCCTTGTCGATGACTTTCTTCCCCTTGTCCTCGCGATACTTCACCCACATGCGCAGCATCTCGCCGCACTCGGAATTGCCGACCGTGCCGACCGAATCGGCGTCCTTCAACTCGCCCATGTTCTGCGGGTTCTGAATCGCTTCGCGGACTTTGTTTTCAAGGGAGTCGGATGGGTTGCTCATATCAATTTACCCCAGTTTGTAGCGCGGGAGGCTTTTGTCGATTTGTTGGGACCAGGCGTCGATGCCGCCGCGGAGGCATCGGACGTTCTTGAAGCCATGGCCGAGGAAGAAGGAGGCGGCGTCGAGCCCCTGTTTGCCCTGGTGATCGACGATCACGAAGAGCCCGTCCTTGTCCCACTTGCCGAGAATTTCCTGCATCTTCTCCTGATCCATGAGGATGGCGTCGGCGATCTTGACCGCCTCGTATTCCTCGCGGGTCCGCACGTCGAGCAGCCTGGGTGGATTGTCGCCCTGCCGCAGTTCGGCGAGCACCTCCGGATCGAGCCAGATCTTCTCGTCCTGCTCGTGGGCCGTGCGGATGTGTGCGAGGACCTCGTTCACATCGAGGTTGTTGTTGCGCTCGGAGACCTGGGCGAGGGTCTCGGTGTTTTCGAAGCCGCAACTGGCGCAGCCGCCGATGTGAAATCCGCGAAACAACGCGCGCCGCGCGCCGGGATACGCCGCCAGCGTCTCCTCCATGGTCGAATCGGGGCCGATGGTCTGGGTGTCGGTTTCCATGATGATATTGATTGCGCTCAGCCTTCGACGCCGAAGAACTTCAAGGTCGCGCGGAGGATCTCGACGCTTTGGTCGATCTCCGCCTTGGTGTTGTAGAAATAGAAGCTCGCCCGGGAGGTGGATTCCACGCCGAGCTTCTTCATCAGGGGCTGGGTGCAATGATGACCGCCGCGCAGGGCCAGGCCGCGTTGATCGACAATCGTGACGACGTCGTGGGCGTGCACTTCCTCGAAAGCGAAGCTGACCACGCCGGCGCGCCCGGTCCTGGGCCCGAAGATGCGGATGCCGGGCAGTTGTGAATAGGCCTCATAGGCGTAGGCGCCCAGTTCCCGGTCGTGGGCCAGAATCCGATCCCGGCCGATGGCTTCGATATAATCCATCGCCGCGCCGAAGCCGATGGCGTCGGCAATGTTCGGCGTGCCGGCCTCGAAGCGATGCGGTGCCTCCTTGAACTCAACGTCATGGTAATCCACCGAGGCGATCATCTCGCCGCCGCCGTGAAAGGGCGGCATGGCGTTCAGGATCTCCTCGCGGCCATACAGGAGTCCGATGCCGGTCGGCGCGCACATCTTGTGCCCGGAAAGCGCGAGGAAGTCGCAGCCAATCGCCTGGACGTCCAAGGCAAAATGCCCGCCGCTTTGCGCGGCGTCGACGAAGGTGACCACGCCGTGTTCGCGCGCCTTTTCGCACATTTCCGCGACCGGATTGATGGTCCCCAGGGAATTGGAGATGTGAACCATGGAGAACAGCTTCACGCCGCCGCCGAGCAGCGCGTCCAGTTGATCCAGATCCAGCAGTCCCTCATCGCCGGTCACGGGGACGTAGACAATTTCCGCGCCGGTCTGTCGGGCGAGGATCTGCCACGGGACGATGTTGCTGTGATGCTCCATCTCGGTGAGGAGGATCTTGTCGCCCGCCTTGATATTGGCCGCGGCCCAGGTCCGGGCGACCAGATTGACGCTCTCGGTCACGCCGCGGGTGAAGACGATCTCATTGGCGCTGGCGGCGTTGATGAATTTCGCCGCCGTGGCGCGCGCGCCTTCGTAGCCGGCCGTGGCGCGGTTGCTCAATTCATGGATGCCGCGGTGAACGTTGGCGTTGTCGCGCTTGTAATAGTTTGCTAGCGCGTCAATGACCGCGGTCGGCTTCTGGCTCGTCGCCGCATTGTCAAAATAGATCAACGGGCAGCCGTGGACCTCCTGATCGAGGATCGGGAAATCCGCGCGCGTCGCCTCCCAGTCATAGGGGGCGCTTTCGGTCGTGTCCTGGTTGTCGGCCGTTTCAGTCAGCATGACGGGCGGACAATCTAGACGCATTTGACGGGGCTAACAACCCCGGGCGTGCGGGAAAGACGGGCGCTGTTGTAAACAGGATACGAAAACGCGGCCGGAGCGCGGCTGGGTCGAAGAACAGCCGCAGCAACACAGCTCGTGAGCGACGCCAAGCAGCCATCCCGCAACATCGTGCGTCCCGAACGGCTGCAGCTGATCCCGAGGACGGGACCCAACCGCGCTCCGCCCGCGCTTGTCCGGCCCTGTTCCGCTCATGTCCTCACAGACCTGTTTCCCGGGAATGAAGTTCAGTTTCCACGCTCCGTCGCTTAGGTTTCCGACATGAATCTGCGAATCCGTCTGTTCCCGGCCGCCGTCCTGCTGCTCGGCGCGTCCGCCACATCCGCGGATGACTGGCCGCAATGGCTGGGGCCCGCTCGAGACGCCGTGTGGCGGGAGACGGGGATTGTGGAGTCCTTTTCCGACAGGGAACTGAAGCCGCTCTGGCGAACCCCGTTGGGGCCGGGCTACACGGGGCCCGCGGTTGCGGGGGGGCGGGTGTTTGTGATGGATCGACAACTGGCGCCGGGCGCAAAGAATCCGGAAAACCTCTTCAAGCGCGGCAACATCGCCGGAACAGAACGCGCCCTCTGCCTGGACGAGCGGACCGGCCGCGTTCTGTGGGAGCGCAAATACGAAGCCGGCTACACCTTGAGTTACCACAAGGGCCCGCGCGCCACGCCAACCGTCGACGGCGAACGCGTCTACACCCTGGGCGCCGAGGGGCATCTGCATTGCCTCGATGCCGTAAACGGAAGCGTCATCTGGCAGCGGGACTTCACCGAGGATTTCGGCGCCAAGACCCCGACCTGGGGGCACGCCGCGCATCCGTTGGTCGATGGCGACAAGGTCATCTGCCTGGTCGGCGGCGAAGGCAGCGCGGTCGTCGCCTTCGACAAGCGAAACGGCCGCGAACTCTGGCGCGCGCTGACGACGAGGGACGTGGCCTACTGCGCGCCGGTGATTTACGAGGCCGTGGGAAAGCGTCAGCTCATCATCTGGCATACCGAAGCCGTGGCGTCGCTGGATCCGGATTCAGGAGCCGTTCTGTGGGAACACGAGTGGAAGGTCCGGGGCGGCGGCTCCATTGCCCTCCCGCGGCTGCGCGGCGACCGGTTGTTTCTTTCCACCTTCTTCAATGGCTCGCTCATGTTGGGCCTGAAGGCGGGCGGACCCGGCGTCGAGAAGCTCTGGCAAAGTCCCAAGATCAGCGCGCGGGACACGCTGTTTCTCCATTCATTGAACAGCGTTCCCTGGCTGGAGGCCGGCCACATCTACGGCGTCTGCAATTACGGACAGTTCCGCTGCCTGCGGATCGAGGACGGCCGACGCGTCTGGGAATCGCTCAAGCCGCTCGGCCTCGACAAACCGCGCCGCAACGCCAACGCCTTCATCGTCAAACACGAGGACCGCTTCTTCCTCTGCCCGGACAACGGCGACCTGGTCATCGCGAAACTCAGTCCCGACGGCTACCAGGAAATCGATCGCGCAAAGCTCATCAAACCCACCGACGCCGATGGCGGCCGGCCGATCGTCTGGTCCCACCCCGCCTTCGCCAACCGCCGTGTCTACGCCCGCAACGACCAGGAAATCATCTGCGTGTCACTGGCGAAAGATTAGGAGCGCGGCTGTGCCGACGACCAGCCGCAGCAACGCAGGTCGCGAAATGGGAGGCAGCCCGGGAACCGTTTCTGTAGGACGGTCGTAGGAATCACTGAACTCTTGGGTGGAGGCGTCTCATCATCCAGCCGCATCGCGGCGACAGGTCAATAGCCGTGGTTGAAGGCGCGCAGCGCCAAGGCCACGGAACTAGGACCGAAAACGGTTGAGCCGCGTAGCGGCGTCACCGAAGATCCTTCGATCGCGACGGTGTCGCCGCTGACGCGGCTTTGGGCCTTTCTTCCCGCACCCGTGGCCTTGGCGCTGCGCGCCTTCAACCACGGCTATTCTGCTGGTCGCTGCTACGCAGCTGAGGAATGTTGTTCACGTTCCTTGGGGCGTCCTTCGCCACCCGCTCCCTTCTTGTCGTCCCTCGACGACCAGGCAAATGCAGATTCCGCAATCCCCATTGCAAATTCACCGGCCCCTTCGGAGCTTGGAGTGGGACGCCTGCGGCGAGGCGTCCTTGCCGGCTGCCTCACTTCTTGAAGATCGCGCCGATCTTCTTTCCGAGCCGCTCGAGCAGCGGCGATTCGAGGACGAAGCGGCGTTTATCCTCATCGATGGCGACGGCCTGGGGTTTGGGGCCGTAGGCCAGGTATTCATCCAGGAGTTCGACCGAAGTGACATCGTGAAACTCCGCGGGGAAGTAGCCGGGCGGCGGGTTGAAGGTCGGGACGCGTCCGCCGAAGCGGATCTGGCTCAGACCCTCGATGGCCTCGCGGAACTGCCATTCGTTCTTGATGCGCATGTAGGGAACCAGCGTTTCAAAGAGATTGGAGAGATTGTCGTTCTTCGTCGGCAGCCCATGGATGTCGGGGATTTCGAACACGATGCGCCGGACATCCTTGTAGACCGTCGCGCGAAGATGATCCACTTCATCGATGGAGCCTGGCACCTCCTTGTTGAGGTAACGACTGGAACTGCCGCCGCCCGCGCCGCTGAGCTTCTTGCCGTCCTTCCCGATTCCCTCCAGGTCGAGCGGCAGATGGTAGGCCCAGGGGTTGCCCAGGAAAACGAACGTGGTCTCTTTCCTGTCCTTCTTGCCGCTCTGGTTGAAGCGGATCTAGACATAGGAGTTCGTGCCGCTGCCTCCGCTGCTGGAGCCGTTGTTGTCCCCTTCCACAACGGCGGCCAGATGCAGTTCCCAGGATGGCTGCCGGATGATCGAACCTTCTTCCGGCGGGATCTCGATATGTTCCACCGGCCCGGTCGCCAGATCGACGACGAGTTCCACCGGCCCGGCATGCCACTTCCGCATTTCCATTTCCACGTAGGCCATGCCGTCCTGCTCCCCCCACGAGTAGCCACTGCTCAGGGACGCCTTCGTCCGCGCGTCGAACAGGGAATAGCCGATGACCTTGAGCTCCTCTTCCGGATCGTAGGTGAGATAGAACTTCACCGTGGGGAACACGCCCCGGTAGCTGAGGTCGCGCTCATAACGCGGCAACCGCTTCTTGGTCGTTTCCTCGTCAAGCTCCTCGCCCGTGGCGAGATCGAAGTGGCGCGGTTCAACCCGGGTGGAGTATTCGTCCAACTTGTCAGGGGGAAACTCGCCGTAACCGATGGACTGGTATTCCAACCGGAACGTCCCCTTGGGCAGTTGGATGGACTCTCCGGCCTTGGCTCGGAACAGTTGATAGTCCAACAGGCGGGAAGACCCGTCATGGTTGTCGGGATTCTCCACGCGCACCCGGTTGTTGGTCCGGACCACCGTAAGTCCCTCAAGGAAGTCGTCCTTCCTTGCGGGCGCGGGCTTGGCCACCGTGATGATTTCCCGGTGTTTTCCGCTGTCGCCCTCCGCCGCGGGATCGACGTAGAGCCGCGGTTTTGTTCCGTAGACGACCACGCCGGCGATCACGCCCAGCAGTCCCAGCAGGATCAACGCGAACAACCACGGTCGCCCGGCCCACCCGGGCCCGGGTGACGACTCGATCCCTGTCTCCTCAGGCATCGCCTCCCCCATCTGCATCCCCGCCTTTCTTCTTTTCCTGCGCCGCTCCGAACGGATTCCTGCCCGGCTTTGTCTTTGAAGCTCCTGCGTTCTCCTCGCCGCCCGTCGCCAGCGCGCTTTTCCTGGAACCGGCCCTGGCCCGCTGACGCCGGACGACATCGCGGAACATCCCCCGGCGCAGCTTGTCCTGAATCTGGTTTCGAACCGTGGCCAGCGCCTGCTTGCGCGTGCCTTTCAGATCCCGGATGTCGCCGCAGGTCCGACACTGGGCGACCGTCACCGGGCCCAATGGCGTGAAGCTGTTTTCACGGTAGGTGGCGGGCTCAAAGCAACGGGGGCAGATGCAGCGCAGGTCCTCGATGTCGCCGGTCGAGGGGTTGTAATCCCAATGCCAGGTGACGCCGAGGAAGGCGTCCTCCTTGTAATCGTCCGCCGCGGGTTCATCGCCCGCCTGCCCCTCGGGCTGCAGACGGCGGATGAGGCCGATCCAGAACGGGGCGCAACAGGCCAGCAACACGATCATCGCCCAGTAGGGCACCCGGATGTCGGTCGTCAGAACCGCCCCGAAGTAGGAGAGCTGGTCGTTGAGCCAGGCCAGGTCCTTGTTGGCGGCGCTGATGCGATGCAGGACCATCAACGCCACCACGGCCGCCAGCAGGCCGATGACAATCTTCTTCGCCTTGTTGATCTGCTCGTCGTTCATGGCTGCGCCGACGCCACAGGGGTTGTCGTTCGCTCGTGTGAGAAGCCGGATTTTTGCGGGAACTGCGTCCCGCCGCAATGGAATTGTGCCCGGCCGCCGCGGTTACGGCAGCGCGAAAGCCACGAGGCTGCCGCCGCGCGGCCGTCCTGACTTGCCGCCGCCGGCGGAGATCACAACGTATTGCCGGCCATCGACCATGTACGTGCTGGGCGTGGCGTTGCCGCCGAAAGGCAGCTTGGCCTTCCACAAGACCCTGCCCGATTCCTTGTCGAAGGCGCGGATGGTTTCATCGGCCGTGGCGCCGATGAAGACAAGACCGCCGGCGGTGACCACGGGGCCGCCGTAGTTCTCCGTGCCCGTGGGCGGAACGCCCTTGGCGGTCAGTTCCGGATATTCGCCGAGCGCGACCTTCCACTTGATCTCACCGGTGTTGAGATCGACCGCGTTCAGCGTGCCCCAGGGCGGCTTGATCGCGGGATAGCCATTGGTGTCGAGCCAGCGACGGAATCCGCCGAAGGCGTAGGAAGGGCCGTCATCCTGCTTTGCGTTCTTGTTGGGCCGCGCATTTCCCTCGTTGCGGGAGGCCCCGGGTGAGCCGTTGCTGAGCACGTAGTTCAGGATCGCGGCGCGTCTGGCCTCGGGCATGGTCGCGTAGCCGGGCATCCGACCGCCGCCGCGGCGCGTGATCAATTCGACCTCCTCCGGCGTCTTGCGTTTGGCGATGTCGACCAGCGGCGGAAACTGCATCTGCGGGTTGCCCTTGCGGTCGAGTCCGTGGCAGGCGCCGCAGTAGATCATGTAGTCCTTTTCCCCGGGCACGAGCTTGGAGCCATCGGCGCGCCGGGTCTCCACCATCTGGAGCAGCCAGGGCATTTCGTTGATATTGACGTAGTAAACGCCGTCGGGATCGGCGGCGCCGCCGCCCCACTCCATGCCGCCGTCGAACCCGGGGAACATGACCGTTTCATTGAGGCTTGGCGCGGGAAAGGGACCGAAGTTTGGGGAGGCTCGGATGCGGTCGAGCGTGAGCTGATACGATTCCGGGGAGATATCCGAGGCGTCGGCCTCGGTATAGCGCTGCCGCATCAGGGGCGCGGGCTTCGTCGGAAACGGCTGGGTCGGCCAGGCCTGCTCGCCAAGCAGGTCGGACTGCGGCGCCGGACGCTCCTCGATCGGCCAGAGCGGCTCCCCGGTCACCCGGTTGAAGCAGAACAAAAGCCCGTGCTTCGAGCCCTGTGCGACAGCGTCGATCTTCCGGCCGCCGTGATTCACGGTGAGCAGGACCGGCGGACAGGGGAGATCCTTGTCGAGCAGGTCGTGGTGCACGATCTGGAAATGCCAGAGGCGCTCGCCGGTCTTTGCATTCAGCGCGAGGATGCAGTTGGCGAAGAGATTCTTCCCATGTCGTTTGCCGCCATAGAAGTCCGGCTCCGCGGTCTTGGTGGCGACGTAGACAATGCCGCGCTTCTCATCGAGCGCCTGGCCGCACCAGGGCATCGTGCCGGTCGCGGTCTGGTAGGCGTCCTTGGGCCAGGTGTCGTGACCGAACTCGCCGGGCCGGGGAATGAGATTGAAGATCCAGCGACGCCTGCCGGTGCGCACATCGAACGCCCGCACGGAACCGACACCGCCGCGACCGCCCACGATCAACATGTCCTTGTAGACCACGCCCGGGGTGTTCAGACCGGAACCGAGATCGATGAAGCCGTTGTCGCCGAAGCTGACGAGGGTCCTGCCGGTCTTGGGATCAAGCGCGTAGAGGAAACCATTCACTGCCGTGAACAACCGCCGTTCGCCGACGTTCTCATTCTCCCAATAGACGAGCCCCCTCTGACGGGCGCGGCCTTTGCCGGCCTTTTCCCTGGCCGGGTCCCAGGTCCAGATCCCCTCCCCCGTGGCGGCGTTCAGGGCCACGATCTTGCGGGTCTGGGTGGGCGTGAACAGGACGCCATCAACGATCAGGTTGTTGGCCTGGTACTCCGCCTTCTCGCCGGTGTCATAGGTCCAGGCAACCTCGAGCTTCGAGACATTGCCTCGGTGGATCTGATCCAACGGGGAGTATAGATTGCGCTCCTTGCCGCCGAGATAGACGGACCAGTCGGCGTTGCCGGAGGAGGCGGCCGGGGCGTTGTCGGTCAGGGCGAGGATTGCGACCAGCGCGGCGATGACGATCGGGAGACGGTTCATGTGGTTCGGGGACGAATTGTGTCTGGTGTGTGGTGTGTGGCGCAGGCGTCCTCGCCTACGGGTTCGGGCGGCGACCCGCCGCCAGTCAAGATGACCGGGAGGGACGGCCACGCTGCGCAGGTCGCTTCAATAATCCTTCTCCAGCAGGCTGTTCAGCACTGACTTCTGCCATTCGCGCAGTTGCTTCTTCATCGCGGCAACCCGTTCGGGCTTCGCTTCGGCAAGGTTCTTCCTCTCGGCCAGATCGGCGCGCAAATCGAACAGTTCCACACCGCTGTTCTTCGAGCCATCGACCACAAGCTTGTATTGATTGTCCATGATCACGCGCGGGCCGTTGAAGTCAACCGGATCGATGGAGGGGTGGTGAAAGTTGACGAAGTTCCGCGTGGGGATGCCGCGCATCAGTTTCACCAGGGGCGTCGTGCCCTTCTGAAGTTCGGGGTCGATGTAGGGTCTGCGTTCGCCTCGACCGGCGTTGGTGTAGCTGAACGCCCAGAACTGGATCGGCTTCGCCCGGCTTGTCATCACCCCGTCAAAGACCGGGACAAGGCTGATGCCGTCGAGGGGCCGCGCGGGCAGCTTCACCCGGACGATGCCGCAGAGCGTGGGAAGGATGTCGCTGGTCACGGTGGGAACAGAGGATCGCGTCGGTTTCGGAATTCGCGCGGGCCATTCGATCAGGCCGGGCACGCGGATGCCGCCCTCGTACATTGTGCCCTTCTGCGCGCGCAGGGGCGAATCGGCGACGCCGCTGGGAGGCGTGCCATTGTCGCCGCAATACCAGAGCAGGGTGTTGTCGCGGAGGCCGCCCCGCTTCAAAAAGTCGCGAAGCTGCCCGATGGAGCGGTCCATGGCGGTGATCTCCGCGTAGCGTTCGCGCAGGACGTCGCGCAACGGACGCTTCGTGCGGCCGCCCGTTTCGTTCGACGTGAGCGAGACGGTCTTCCTGACGTATTTCTCCGGCAGGTTGTCATAGAGGGCCAGGTCCTTGGGCAGGCCGCTGTAGGGTTCGTGGGGGGAGCCGAACCAGACGATGACAAAGGAGGGCCGACCCGCCCTGTTCGCCTTGTCGATGAACCGGATGGCGGCGTCGATGACGATCTCAGAACCCTCGCCCCTGATCTTCTCCGGTTTCCCGCCATTGCGCGAAAGCACGGGATCCAGTTCGAAGAAATTGTCGTGGGACAACCACTCGTCGAAGCCCATGGCTCCGGGGCTGGTGGGCGAGGCCTTCTTCACGGGACCGACGTGCCACTTGCCGAAATGCGCCGTCGCGTAACCGGCCTGCTTCATCAGATGGCCCACGGTGATCTCCCTGGGGCGCATGGAATGATTCGGCGTGAAGGTCCCGTAACGATTCGGATGCCGGCCGGTGAGCACGCTGCCGCGCGTGGGAGAACAGGATGGATGCCCGGCGTAGAAACGATCGAGGCGCAGACCGGCCGCGGCCATCTCATCGAGGACCGGCGTCTTGAGATGCGCGTGGCCGTTGTAGCCGGTCTCCTCCCAACCATGGTCGTCGCCCATCAGCAGGACGATATTGGGGCGGCTCAGATCGGCCTGCGCGACAATCGCACAGGCGGACAGGATCAAACACAACGGGACGGTCGATTTCATACACCGGGAGTCATACACGGAAACCCGGGTTCAAACCAACGCCGCATTTTGCGCCGCGCACGGAGCTACCCGCTGGTCGGCACGGGCAGACCGAGCGTTTCCTCCCAGAAGTAGCGGAAGGCCGGAATCTCGTGCCGCAGGGCGGCTGCCTGCGAGGTCCGGAGGAGGAGATACTGGAACTCCGCCTCGGTCTTGAGCATCGTGCCAGGACTGCAGAACACGGGCTGTGCCTGCGCGGGAATCTCAGTGACCTTGCCGCGACGCTCGATCTCGATGTCGATGCCGAGCGGGAACATGAGCCCGCCTTCCTCGGCGATGTTTTCCAGTCGCTCGGCTCCGTTGCGGGCGGTCAGGTATTCGAGGGTGACGCGCTCGCTCAGGGCGCGGATCACCGGCTGCTGCAGGGGACGCAGGTAGGGGAAGTTCTGCAGCAGTTCGCGGTTCTGCCACATGGTGCGCAGCTTGTTCTCGTAGCGTTGGTGGCGGATGTAGCCGTGGAACGCGCTCTCCGAGATCGCGCAGACCGTCACCGGACTGAGCGCGACGACCGAGGCGTTGCGCTGCCCCTTGCCGGTGATGATGGACATCTCGCCGATCAACTCGCCCGCCTCCATCTGCGCGAGGGTGTTCTTCTTCTTGCCGTCGTGCTGGATCACCTGCGCATAGCCGGTGAGGATCATGTAGACATTCGAGTCCGACTTGCTGCCCTGCCGGATGATGATGTCGCCGGCGTTGAAACTGTGGACCTGCTGGTTGGCCAGGAGGTTCGAGATCCAGATGGGCGGCATCTCCGGGAAATACTCCATCAGATACTCGATGGTGCGGGTGAGGTTGTAATCCGTGTCGCCGCGCAGGATGGGGAAACGCTTGCCCGAGGAGGCCACCGTGAACTGCGCATGAAACTCGTCGCTCAGTTCGTCCAGGTTGAGAAACACGATCCGCTCGGCCTCGGAATTGAGCGCGTCGGCCGGGTCGCCGTGCAGGACGCCCTCGCCGCCATCCGCGATCAGCAGGTGGCTGCGAATGTCGTAGAGATCGGCGATTTCATTGTAGCGCTCGCCGTCGATGACGCCGGTCTTCTGCATCTGCTTGATATCGGCGAGCGACTGGTTGTCGCCGGTATAGATCATGTGGTAGGTCGCGCCGTTGTGGACCGTGGAAAACTGGGCGCCGATCGTGGGAATCGAATGACTCGTGTAATGCGGGAGTATCCGCAGCCCGAAAAAATCGGTCTCCTCGCCCGGCGTCAACGGCTCAAAATCGAAATAGGCGCGCAATCGATCGACCGGGCGGTCCATCATCAACGACAGCTTCTTGAGCATCATGTGATAGATGACCGGGGTGGTGAGGACGCGTATCTTTCGGTTGTACTGCAGCAGCGAGACCAGGTTGCAGTGGTCGTCGTGGATGTGAGTCAGGAAGATCGAATGAATCTGGTTGCGCGCGATGCCCCGCGACTTCAGGTGGTAGTTGAGATAGGGGATCGCGTCGATGAGGATGTAGTTCCCGTTGTAGCAGAGGGCCATGCCGGAGGACGCCTGCGCCGAACTGAATCCCGTCGCGCCGCCCAGCACCTCGACCCCCATCTTCACCAGCGTCGAGACCGTGAGATCCGTGGTCACCGGATAGGGCGGCTCCTGCTCCATCGCAACGTTGAGGTCGAGATCCTCGGTGGCCTCGCCGCAGGTGATGCGAAACCTGTTCTGTTCGACGCGCTTGATCTTGATCCACCCCAGATCGGAGCCCTCGGTCTCAAGCTCCGCGCTCGTGACCATCGCGCTGAGCGGAATCTGTTTGCCGTCGGCGTCCTTGGGATGAAACCACCGGGTTTCCCGGGCAAGCGCCTCGGCGGCCTCGGGCTCCATGCCCCAATCCCGCATCTCCGATTCGTCCGGCCCCAACAGCGTCAGCTCCAGCAGTTCCTCGGCCGCCCGGATGCGACGCCGGCTGCCCACGAGCATCAGCGGCTTCTTCTCCTCGCTGGAACTGAAGAACAGGTGCTGATACAGCGGAAATTCCACCGCCGTCTGCAACTCCCCATGGCCGATCGGCTTGTCCGGCAACAGGATCGCGCCCGGCGCGTTCAGGCTGCGCTGGCGGATGACCTTCACGATCTCCGGCGGGCAACCGGCCAGCATGGCGTTGTCTCCGTCAGAAACGTAAAAGCTCCCCGGCATCAGTTCGATGATTTCCATGCGCGGGTTTATGGAGAAATCCGCAACGCCAAACAAGCGGAATGTCTCGATTTGGAACACATTCGTCCAAAATGGCGCTGAATCGTCATTTATGACCGCTGCCCATGAATTGCCTGACACCGAAAATGGGTCCAACGCCGGGCTTGGGTATTTGTGAGATGGGTTCTAGACTCCGCGCATGGATTGGTTAACGGATCCCTCCATCTGGATCAGCCTGCTGACGCTGACGTTGCTCGAGATTGTCCTCGGCATCGACAACCTGGTCTTCATCTCGATCCTGGCGAACAAGCTGCCGGAGGAGCAGCGCCGCCAGGCTCGACAGACCGGTTTGATGGCGGCGTTGTTCAGTCGAATCCTGCTGCTGCTAAGTCTGTCCTGGCTCGTGACATTGACCAATGTGGTCGTCAAATTGCCGCAATGGTCCTGGCTGCATGAGCCCTACGGTTTGTCCTGGAAGGATTTCATTCTTCTGGCCGGAGGATTTTTCCTGCTCTGGAAGAGCACGACCGAGATTCATGACAAGCTGGAAGGCGAGGACGGCCATGCAACCAGCAACCTGAAGGCTGTCACCTTCAGGTCCGTCATCATGCAGATCATGGTCATCGACATCGTCTTCTCGCTGGATTCGGTGATCACCGCCGTGGGCATGGTGGACAAGGTGCCGGTGATGATCGCGGCGGTGGTTCTGGCGATGATCTTCATGCTCATCTTCAACCACGCCATCTCGGATTTCATCAACAAGCACCCCACGCTCAAGATGCTGGCCCTGAGCTTCCTGATCCTGGTCGGCATGGTGCTGGTGGCCGAAGGGCTGCACTTCCACGTGCCCAAGGGATACGTCTACTTCGCGATGGCCTTTTCGGTCGGAGTGGAGATCCTGAACATCAAGATGCGGGCGAAGGCCCGGGCAAAGGTCGAACTGCACCAGCCCTATCGTTGATCGAGCAACCCGCCATGCCCTTCACCGATTTTCCAGAACAAGGTCAGGTCGTCGAGCTGCTGCAGCGCAGCCTCGAGCGCGGCCGACTCGCCCACGCCTACCTCTTCACCGGTTCGCAGATGAGCGAACTCGAGGACATGGCCTCCGCCCTGGCCATGACCCTCAACTGCCTCGAGCCCGTCCGCCACGCGGAATCGGGAACCGCCATCGACTCCTGCGGGCAGTGCGTGAACTGCCGCAACATCGAGACATTCAACCACGCCGACGTCCATTGGGTGCGGCCGGAATCGAAACTGCGCGTCATCACCGTGGACCAGACCCGCGAGATGATGCGCGCGGTGAATCTCAAGCCCACCGCCGCGGAGTTCAAGGTGTCCGTCATCGTCGCCGCCGACCGCATGAACACCGAGTCGGCCAACGCCTTCCTCAAGACCCTCGAGGAGCCTCCGGCAAAATCGATCCTCATCCTTCTGTCCACCGATCCACAACGCCTGCTAGAGACCATCCTCTCGCGCTGCCTGCGACTCAACTTCGCCGGCGGCGGCGCGCTCCGCATCGAAGACGCCGAGCTCGCCTGGCTCCAGACCTTCGCCGAACAGGCGTCGCGAACCGAGGGCGGCCTGGTCGGACGCTACAAACTTCTCGGCGCGCTGATGGGCCGGCTCAACGAGATCAAGGCGTCCGTCGAATCAACCCTGACCGAGCGCTCGCCGCTGCAGCGCCACGACGACGTGGACGACAAGCTGCGCAAGCGTTGGGAGACCGAACTCGCCGCCGCCATCGAGGCCGAATACCGCCGCGAACGCGCGGAACTCCTCGCCCGCGTCCAATGGTGGCTGCGCGACATCTGGATGGCCGCGCTCGACGCCGCCGAGTCCATGCTCGCCCTGCCCAGTCTTGCGGCCTCTGTCCGCGCCGTCGCCGCCCGCGTCTCCCCCGACGACGCCATGGAAAACCTCGCCGTCATCGAACGCACCCAGCGACTGCTCCACACCAATGTCCAGGAAGCCCTGGCGCTCGAGGTGGGGCTTTTGAAGCTGAAGCTTTGAGTTGTTTGTTCGACATCCCCTGGCTCGACCGGGCGTTCAGTGGGCATTTGATCACATGACAGCCTTCTACAGCGCGCTCATTACGGCGGGGGCCGCGGGCGCGGTCATAATCGTGTATTTCATTCTTGTCCCGGAGTCGCTTACCGAGGCCGCCCCGTGACAAGCCGCGTAGCGGCGGCCAGGTGAATAGCCGTGGTCGATGGCGCGGCGCGCCAAGGCCACGGTCACATCGCCCGAGGCGCAAAGCCGCGTCAGCGGCGACACCCCGTCGCTCACGATGTCCGGCGTTCAATGTGACGGCGGCAGGCCTGTGACAATCCGCGCCACAGGCAGGTTCCGACGGACCCACCCCGACTTGTCGCGTCGAAATGCAATGGAGACGGATTCACTCCTTGAACGGGACCAATCCTACGGGATGCCAACGCCCCTCCGAAACGATCACGGAGACCCTCCGCGTTCCAGAACTTACGCCAGGATCTCGGTCGGGATGTTGACCTTGGCGACGCCGGTCAGGCGTTGGTCGAGCCCCTGGTAGGGGAAGGTGAGCTTCTCGTGGTTGATTCCGAGTTGGCGAAGAATGGTGGCGTGAAGGTCGGTGACCGCGACGGGGTCCTTGACGATGTTGTAGCTGAAGTCGTCGGTCTGGCCGTGGGTGATCCCGCCCTTGACGCCGCCGCCGGCCGCGAAGGCGGAGAAGCAGCGGGGATGGTGATCGCGGCCGTAGTCGTCGCGCTCGAGACGGCCCTGACAGAAGGAGGTGCGGCCGAATTCGCCGGCGCAGACGATGATGGTGTCCTCGAGCAGGCCGCGCTGCTTGAGATCACGGATCAGCGCGGCGGTGGGCTGGTCGATGTCAAAGCACTGCCCGGGGAGCTGCTTGGGCAGGATGGTGTGGTGATCCCAGCCACGGTGGAAGATCTGGATGAAGCGGACGCCGCGTTCAATCATGCGCCGGGCAAGCAGGCAGTTCTTCGCGAACGAGCCGTTCTTGCGGACCTCGGGGCCGTAGAGATCGAGAATGTGTTCCGGCTCGCCGGAGACATCGGTGAGTTCCGGCACCGAGGCCTGCATGCGGAAGGCCATCTCCTGCTGCGCGATGGTGGTCTGGATCTCGGCGTCGCCGATCTCCGAGAAATGCTTCCGATTCACCTCGCCGACGGCGTCGAGCATGCGGCGCCGGACGCGGGCGTCGACGCCCCCGGGGTTGGAGAGGAAGAGGACGGGGTCGCCGGAGGTCTGGAAGGCGACGCCCTGGTGTTTGGAAGGAAGGAAGCCGCTTCCCCAAAGGCGGTTGTAGAGGCCCTGGGTGTTGCGGGTGCCGCCGGTCCAATAGGCGGAGTTGAGCACGATGAAATCGGGCAGGTCGCGGTTCATGGACCCGAGGCCGTAGCTGAGCCAGGCGCCCATGCTGGGTTTGCCTCCGACCTCCGCGCCGGTGCAGACGAAGGTCTTGCCAGGATCGTGATTGATGGCGTTGGTGTGCATCGAGTTGATGATGCAAAGGTCGTCGGCGACGCCGGCGAGGTGGGGGAAGAGTTCATTCATCCAGACGCCGCCCTGCCCCGCTCGCTTAAACTTGAACATCGAGGGCGCCACCAGCTTGGACCTGCCCTTGGTCATGGCGGTGACGCGCTGGTTCTTGTGCACGCTCTCGGGAAGCGGCTGCCTGAACAGCTTCTCCATCTGCGGCTTGTAATCGAAGGTGTCGATCTGGCTGGGCGCGCCGGCCATGAAAAGGAAGATGACGTGCTTGGCCTTCGGGCGGTGATGCGGAGCCAGCGCGGCTCCGGCATTCTGCGGCAGCAGGGAGCCCAGGACCGTCGCGCCGAGGCCCATCGAGGTCGTCTTCAGGAACTGACGCCGCGCCTGCAGGCGGTTCGATTCGTCGCTGATGTCGTGGAGGATCATTGGCGTGTCTTGGTGATGTCGAGGTTCTGGATGGAGCTGACGAGCAGGGTCCAGGCGGCGAGTTCCGCGGAGGCAGGCCCCTCGCAGACTTCGGCGGCCATGGCCGGTTTCCCCTTGTAGATCTCCTGAAGGTCCGCGAGGGCGGCGAGCAATGCGCCGCTCTCCCTCTCGTCAGGAACCTGGGACGTGATCGTCTCGTAGACCGCCGACAGACGTCCGGCGTCGGCCTTCAGGGAGGCGTCGGCCAGGGTCCTGCGGGCCAGATTGCGCGCGGCCCGGAGATACTCCTTCTCGTTCAGCAACAACAGGGCCTGAAGCGGGGTGTTGGTCCGCTCGCGTCGGGCGATGCATTCCTCGCGGGAAGGCGCGTTGAGAATGGTCATCTGAGGCGGTGGAAAACCGCGCTTCCAGAAGGTGTAGAGACTGCGGCGATAGATCTTCTCGCCGGAATCGGGAATGTACTCCTTCGGATAGGAACTGGGCATCCCGGTCGCCTTCCACAATCCCGCGGGCTGCGGCGGCTTGACGCTCCTGCCGTGGAGTTTCGCGCTCAGTTGTCCGCTGGTGAAGAGGATCTGGTCGCGGATCATCTCGGAGTCCATGCGAAAACGGGAGCCGCGGCCGAGCAGTCGGTTTTCCGGATCGCGGGCGAAGGCCTCAGGCGTCGCCGTGGACGACTGCCGGTAGGTCCTCGACATCACCATCCGTTTCATCAGGGCCTTCACATCCCAGCCGGAATCGATGAACGACCGCGTGAGATGGTCCAGCAGATCCGGGTGACTGGGCCATTCGCCCTGCGCGCCAAAGTCCTCCGAAGTCTTCACGATGCCGACCCCGAACAACTGCTGCCAGAAGCGGTTCACCGCTACGCGCGCGGTGAGCGGATTGCGATCGGACACAAACCACCTTGCCAGGTCCAGGCGGTCCTTGACGCCCTCCTTCGCCGGCGAGGGAGGCAGGAAGGCGGGCGTCTCGCGGCCGACCTCATCCCCGAAGTTGTCATAGGCTCCACGGATGAGAATGTAGGAGGGGCGGCGCTCGGCGCGCTCCTTCATGACCATGGCGGCGGGGATCTCCAGCAACAGGTCGTCGCGCGCGGACTGGGCGGACTTCAGGGCCTGTTCGGACTTCTTTTGATCGGCGGCCAAAGACTTTTTCCTCCCGGCGTCCTTTTCTTTGGCGACGCGCTGTTTCAGCCGGTTCACGTTCGCGTTCGCCTCATCGACACGCGCTTCAAGCGCCGCCAACCGGATCCCCTGCTCCGCGCTCGGGAGATTGATGTAGGGCGGCTGCAGGCCGCGCCTGAAGTCCGTGCCGCTGCGACGGCCGGTCTCAGGCTTGGCGTCGATGTTGTTGAAGAAGGCAAAGAGCTGGTAGTAGTCCTTCATCGTCATCGGGTCGTACTTGTGGTCGTGGCAGACGCAGCATTGCACGGTCATGCCCATGAAGGCGGCGCCGACCGCGTTGACGCGATCGAGGACGTTTCGGGTGTAGCTCTCCTCGGGCAGGGCGGTGCCGACATCGATGATCAGATGCAGGCGGTTGAAGCCCGACGCGATCATCTGGTCGGTGGTCGGCCTTTCGTAAAGATCGCCGGCGAGCTGCCATTTGACGAATTCGTCGTAGGAGAGGTTCGCGTTGAAGGAGCGGATGACCCAGTCGCGATACGGGGTCAGTTCGCGATAGTGATCGTGGTGAATGCCGTTGGTGTCGGAAAAACGCACGAGGTCGAGCCAGTACTTGGTCATGTGCTCGCCGTACTGCGGCTTGGCGAGCAGGCGATCGACCAACCGCTCGTAGGCCATCGGCGAATCGTCGACGAGAAAGGCGCGAATTTCGTCGCGCGTCGGCGGCAGGCCGGTGAGATCGAGGCTGAGACGACGTATCAGCGTGCGCTTGTCGGCGGCGGGGCCGGGCGACATTCCGGCGGCCTCCAGTTTGCGCAGGACGAAACGGTCGATGGGCCGCCGGCTCCAGTCCTTGTCCGCATTCTCCGGCAGCGCCGGTTTCTTCGGCGGGATGAAGGCCCAGAAATCCTGGTAGCGGCCGCCATCCTGGATCCACTTTCGGAAAAGCTCCTTTTCGCGCGCCGTCAGGGGCTTCTGGTGCGCGTCCGCCGGCGGCATGATGTCGTCGGGGTCACTGGAGACGAGCCGCCGCCAGACGGAGCTCTCTTCGGGGGAGCCGGGTTGAATGGCGGCGACACCGTCGCGGGCGCGGTAGGCTCCCTCCGGCCCATCGGTCACGTCGAGCCGCAGTTTCCCCTCGCGGTGGCCGGCGTCCGGGCCGTGACAGGCGAAGCAGCGATCGGAGAGCAGGGGGCGGATGTCGCGATTGAACTGCACATCCTGGGCGGAGGAGATCGCCGGCTGGAACAGGGCTCCGGCGAGGAGCGCGCCAATGCCCGGCAAACAGTTTCTCATGGAAAACATGCCCGGAAGTATTGCCCCTCGGCCGCAGCGCGCAATACACAGTTTTTGCAAATACCCTGCCGGAGATTTCCGTCACGGCGTAAGAGCCCGTCAGAAAAAGGGAGTGGCGCAGATTTGGAGCGATTCCTTTTTCAGACAGGCTCTGAGGGCTCAACGTCCCCGGCGAAAAGGACGGTTGTTGCGATAAAGCTCCAGACGCCCCTGCAGCGGCGCGATGAGCCGGCTCTGTCCAGAGGTCTGCGCGGAGGCGATGGCCGTTTCGATGGTTTCGGCGGCGGCGGCGTAATCACCGGTCTCGGCCAGCGCCATGGCCAGCGTGTCCAGATAGACGGGATGGGAGCCGCCGGTCAGTCCCACGGCGCGCTGCGCCAACCGAAGAGCGGTTGCGCCGTTGCGCAGGTCCGCGTCCGGATGGCTGGCGCGTATGCCGGCCAGCGCGTTGAGGGCGGGAACGAGCTCGGGATTTCGGTTGAGCGCCGCCTCCAGGTTCGCCGCGACCCGTTCGATGTCGCCCACGACAGCGAAGGACTGCGCCAGCGCCAGATACTCCTCCGCAGAGCCTCCGACCTCCGCAAGTCGTTCCGCTTCATAGCGCGCTGCGGCGGCATGGTCGCCGGCGGCCGACGCCAGCCTGGCCAGATTGGCCAGCATCTCCGGATTGTGGGGGTTGATCTCGTAGGCCTCCAGCAGATGCCCCTTCGCCTCGGCGAGTCGCGCCTTGCCGGCGAGGAAGACCGCCAGATTGTTGTGCGCGATGTCGTTGCCTTCGGTCACCGCCAGGGCCCGACGGAACAACGTTTCACTGTTCCGCCAATGACGAATCTGCCGCGACGTTGTCAGCGCGCAGGCCAACAGAATGACGCCGACCGCGCCGATGATGAAACGGCGGGGAACCGATCGCAGCCGATCGGCAGCCTCCCAGCAAAGCAGGATGTAGATCCCGATCAACGGAATGTAGGCGTAGCGGTCCGCGATGGCCTGATCGCCGACCTGCATGATGCCGATCACCGGGACCAGCGTTCCGACAAACCAGAACCAGCCGACGGCGATGTGCGGACGCGTCCGCAGCGTGCGGATGGCGACCGCGGAGAAGCCGAGAAAGACGACCGCCGCTCCGGCGACGCCCCAGGCCGGCCACTGACCGGGATGGGGATAGAAGACCGCCAGGTTCGTCGGCCAGAGCATCTTGCCCAGATAGAGCGACCAGGCGACGAGCGCGTTGCCGATCCGGAAATCCAGCGGAAGGCGCTCCAGTTCAACCACGGCGCCCTGCTCTTGCGCGTGCACGGTCATGATCGACAGAAATCCGGCGAGCGCGAACAGCGGGATCTTTTCCAGGATCGGCGTCCTGACCTGCCGGACGATCTCCGGGAACGAACCGGGTTTGATCCGGTTCAACGGCCAGAAGTCCAGCAGCAACAAGGCGCAGGGCAGCGTGACAATCATCGGCTTGGTCAGGATGCCGACGGCGAACACGCCGACCAGTGCCGCGTAGCGCGCCGGGGTCGGACGCTCCACCCAGCGCGCATGCGCCAATACGGTCAACAGCCAGAACAGCAGGCAGAGCCCGTCCTTGCGCTCGGAGATCCACGCCACCGATTCCACATGCAACGGATGCAACGCCAGCAACGCCGCGACCATGGCGGATGACCAGCGAACCTTGGTGAGACGCAGCAGGACATGAAACAACAGCGCGACATTGAGCGCGTGGATGAGGACGTTGAGCAGATGGTGGGCTCCGGCGTTCAGTCCGAACCATTCACACATCGCCATGTGGGACAGCGTGGTGAGCGGATGCCAGTTGAGCAGATGGGTTCCGGTGAAAGCGAACTTCACCCCCTCCCAGGTCAGCCCCCGCTGCACGAGATCGTGCGCGGTGATGTAGCCCGGATCGTCGTGATTGACGAAGTCGAAACCGGCTGTCGGCAGATAGAGCAGCAGCGCGGCGAGAGCGAGGGAGACGGCGATCCAGCAATTGACGGCGCGGTCGGACAAGGGACGCTGTTGGGCGGCCGCTTCGGTCATCGCGTCGATGTTTCGATATCCGGCTGAGGCGCAGGCCGCGACATCAGCGTTTCGCTCCGGACCTGCGTCCGGCCTCGCTGCTGCCGAGTTCCTCGTAGTATCGTCGAACCTTCTCGGCGTAGCGCGGCGGAACGGGATCGCGATCGATGGGCGTCAGCGGCTTCTCAGAATCCCGGCGGGCCAACTCCTCAATGACCGCGTCGCGCAACTCGAGCAGAGGCCCGTAGATCTGGGATTGCACGAGGTCCCATTGAGGCTCCTTGCCGTGGCGCTTGAACTCGGCGCGAACGGTGCGGGCGCGGCCGCGGACGCGAGCGACCTGCTCCCGAAGCTCGGGCACGTCCAGCATTTCCTCGACATCGCGAAGACTGTCGGACCAGTCGCGGTAGTTGTCGCCGGTCAAAGGACCGCCCGGGTTGTTCCGGACGGTTTCATTGTCATTGAAGAAGTCTCGCAGGCCGCCGCCGCCAGGACCGGGTTGATTTCGTTGCTGCCGGTCGCCCTCCCTGCCTTGCTGTTGCCCTTGCTGCTGCCCTTGCTGCTGCCCCTGTTGCTGCCCTTGTTGCTGCCCTTGTTGCTGCCCTTGTTGCTGGCCCTGTTGCTGGCCCTGTTGCTGGCCTTCGCGTTGA
>JAYPEY010000005.1:60393-126499 GCA_038126035.1 Verrucomicrobiales bacterium
CCTTCGCGTTGACCCTGCTGTTGGCCTTCGCGTTGACCCTGCTGTTGGCCTTCGCGTTGCCCCTGCTGCTGGCCTTCGCGTTGCCCCTGCTGCTGGCCTTCGCGTTGATCCTGCTGCTGGCCTTCGCGTTGACCCTGCTGCTGGCCTTCGCGTTGATCTTCCTGTCCGGCGTTACGACGCATGTCGAGCAGTCGCTGCATGGCTTCGCGCCGGTCTTCAGAGGTTTGTCCTCCGGAAGCCTGGGCTAGTCGGTTGGTGGCGTCGGGGTTGCGTGAGCTGAGTTCGCGTTCGAGATCCTGGGAAAGCTGATCGAGCCGCCGGCGGGCAAGCTTCAGGGCTTCGGCCTCGTCGCCGAGCACGCTTTCCGCGGCCTTTTCAACGCCCCGGCGAATATTCTCGAATTCCTCACGAACCTTGGCTTCCTCATCGCGGGCCTCGTCGAGAAAGTTGCGACTGAGCAGGAGATGGGTGTTGTCGAGCGTCTCCTCGGGTTTGCGTTGATCCGTCTTGCGCAGGGTGTCGTAGAGGTGGCGGGAGAGGATGGGTTCGGATACCTCGGCGATCTCCGAGACCTCGCGCATGTCCTTGAGCAGGTTGTCGAGTTTCTCCTGCTGGCCTTCCAACTTCTTCTCGAGCTTCCCGCGTTCGCCGTCGTCGGCCAGGGTCTTGCGGCGACTTTCGTCGAGGTTTTTCATCCGTTCGCCGATCTCTTTCTGGGTATCGGCGAGGTCGCGGGCCTCGGTGCGCATTTCGCGCATCTCCTCAGCGAATTCGTTGGAGGTTTTCTTGCGGAAATCCTCCTTCAGGTCCTTGAGATTCTCCTCGGCCCGGGCGCCGGCGGCGAGGGCCTGCGAGGCCTTGCCCTCCTTCAGGTCCTCCTCGGCGCGACGGATGTTCTCGCGCGCCTGCTCGAGTTGTTCGCGCGCCTCGGCCATTTCGGTGCGGTTCCGGGGTTCGTCCATCCGCTGCTTGAGCTCATCCAGATCCTCGCGGAGGCGCTGCTGCTCCTCGCGAAGGCGCTTGAGCTGCTTGCGGAGCTCCTCCTTCTCCTTCTCGGACTCGGCCTCCTGGAGCGCGGTCTGGATGTCCTTGATGCGCTTGTTGAGGTCCTCCTGCCGCTGGGCGAGTTCACGAAGGCGGTTCAGGACCTGGAGTTGCTCGCGTCGCTGGGGATTCTCCTGATCCTGGTTGACAGCCTCGCGCTGCGTCTCGTAGCGCTCCTCCTCCTCCTTCATCTCCATCTGGCTGAGCTGGCGCTGCTGGCGGCTCTGGCGACCGCTGCTGCTTTGCTGCCGGTTGCGCTGACGGTTCACCTGAAACTCACGTGACTGCAGCTTGAGCAGCGATTGAAAGGCGGCGCGCTCCGCGGTCATGGCGGGATTCAAACCCTCGAGCTTCTCGTCCTTCTCAGCCTTCTCGAGTGCGCGGGCGGCCTCGCCCATGTGGCTGCGGGCCTTCTCGAGGTGTTGAAGCATCTCGGGATCCTGGATCTCCTGGGCCTTGGCGGCCGCCTGTTCCATGGCGATCTCCTGCGACTCTCGCACCACCTTGACATCGGGTTGAATCTCCGCGGCCTTCTCGGAGCCCTGACGCCGCATCAGCTTCCAGGTGGCGATCATGATCTGTTTCTGGAGTTCGATCAACTCCCCGGCCTGCCCGCGCTGTTGTTGTTGCTGCTGCTGTTGTTGCTGCTGCTGCTGTTGCTGTTGCTGGCCCTGGCGGAAGATCTGGTCGAAGGGACGCACCTCGGCGAAGAACATGTCGCTGTAGGTCCGGCGGGACTCGCCGTCAGGTCCGATATCGTCCGCCCAGACGAAGTAGCTGACGAGTTCGTCAGGTTTGGCGTTGAGGGCTTCCATGGCCAGGAGGTGGCCCACGGTCTTCTTCTCGTTGGCGCGGGTGGAGTCGCCCAGTTCGATGAACTTGGGATCGTCAGCCCCGAGGCTGTAGGCGAAACCGAACTTCTGCAGGCCGAAGTCATCGGAGATCTCGGCTTCGAGGGCCATCTCCTCCAGCGGCGAGACATCCATGTCGCGACTGGGAAACTTCAGCTTCATCTTCGCGGCCTCGTTCTGGTGGACGCGGATGCGGATCGCGGGAGGCAGCTTGTTCTCGCGGCCGGCGTCATCAGCGAGGCGAAGCTCAAACTTCCGGCTTTCGGTCAGGGTCATACGGGCGATGTAGAGATTGGGGTTCTCCGCGTCGGGCGTGAGTTCGACAATCTCATCGTCAGGCCCCGCGAGTTCGGCCTTGGCGACCGGTTTGTTGAGGTGGAAATGATATTCCAGCTCCGTGCCTTCGACGGCGGTGATGCGGCGCGTGTCTTCGAGGCGTTTGTGGCCCTGTCCGGTATATTCCGGGTAGTCGAGTTCCGCGTCCGCGCGCTCCAACCGGGGATGCTCGAAGACATTCAGCCGGAAATCGCGGGTGCGGCCGTCGTCGAACTCAATCCGGTAGAAGACGTCGTCCTGCACATCGCGCAGCGTGCCGCCAAACACGGGGTCGCTCAGATTCTTGACCAGCTGGATGCTCTCGGCGGCATTGGTGGTCGCGCCGAAGATGAGACGGGCCTTGGCAGGCATGGGCTCCTCAAACCGGGCCAGCACGACCACCGAGGATCCCTTTTCTATCTCAGCGTCGCCGGGCGTCACCTCGACCCCGACGAACCCCGGGCCGATGACGTTGTCCGCCTCCGGTTTCGCGGGCGTGAGAAAACCGAGCCCGGTCATCGCGCCGAGGAAGAGGATCAACGCGGAGTGGTGCGCAAACTTGGCGAAGAACAGCTCCTCCACATTGCGCTGAGCCCAGGGACTGCGGTCATTGTGTTCGATCGCCTCCCGGATGACCCGGAACTGAAGGTAGTTGAACCTGCCGGTTTCGGGATCGGGCTGCTGCTCCAACGCGGCGAGCAGGAGGGAGTTGAGCTGCGGATCGCGTCGCTCGATCTGCCGGGCGACATCCTCGAAATCGACCTTGAAGGTCCGGCTCCGCAGCCAGGCCCAAAGCGAGGAGAGCAGACCGGCGGAAAGCAGGACAAGGAAGGTGTCGGGCGACCACCATCCGGCGAGATAGAACGCCGCGATGAAACCAAGGCCGAGCACGCCGACGGAGGCCCAGCAGGCGGCGAGCCCGCGCCACAGGCGGCTCTGCCGGTGCGCCGCCGCAATGGGCTCAAGTTCGTGACGCAGGAGGGGGGAGATCATGACATTGCTTTCTCAGTCAAACGAACGACCCGTCAGCGGGGTTACAGGACCCTGAAAGAACTAACCTATTCAGAATTCCGGCGCAACTGATTCAATTCCCGGAAAGGCGGAAGCGGTAGAAGCGGCGCGTGAGTTTTCCCAGCCGGGTTTCCTGCCAGGCGGCGGCTCCGGAGGCGTCCGTGGTCACGGTTTCCAGCGTGACCCAATTGATGAGGTCGTCCGAGATCTGCAGGTCGTATGCGGCGTTGGGACGGCCGGCGTGATTGAGGTTGATCACGTTCCCCGCGTCCGGCGGCGCAATCGTCGCCAGTTCGTCATCGTTCAGGATGGCTCCGGCGATGGAGACCGCGGCGATATCCTCGCCGCCGGACGCTCCGGGAAGGGCCGCCATCTCCAGGTCCACGGCCGAGCCGGATGTCCTCAATTGTCCCCAGTAGGCTTCCGTGGCGAGCCGGCCGTCGAGCGAGACAACCTGCCCCTCGGAAGAGGGGGCGATCCAATCGCTGAGATTCCCGAAGACCCCCCCCGCAGTGGCGGCGGCCGGGGTGGCGGCGTTGAAGGCGAAGAGCAACACCCGGGTCCAGTCGGCGGAGGGCGCAATCGAGGCCGTGCCGTTGTAGGCGCCCGCGTGCCCGTTGGAGGCATCCACAGCGAACCGCGCCAGTTCGACGAGCTGCCCCGAGGCGATGAGCGAATCGTAGTTTTCCAGCGCCGCGCCGCTTTGGAGCTGCGGGTATAAGGTCGCCGGATTCGCGCCGGCGCCCGGCGCCGCCAGGACGACCGCGTGATTGTCGGCCGCCGCCGATGCGTCGGGCAACAGGATGCGTCCGGAACCATCGAGACCGCCGGACGCCCCGATGGTCGCCGTTCCGGACTGCTTGGCAACCATTCCCGGGGACGATGCCGGCGTGGTCGATATTTGAGCCATCGCGCCCCCAGAAGCGGAGACGGTCACCTGAAAGGCCTCCCTCGGCTCGAAATCGTAGTCCCCGTTGGCGGTGACGATCAGACTGGCGGAGGTATGGCCGGCGGAGATGGTGATCACGCCTGAATCGGCGACGAAATCAGAAGCCGAGGCCGGATTGTCTCCGATGCCCGTGACGGCCCAGTCCAGGTCCAGATCAGCCGTCCGGGCCGACGAGACGGAAACCGTGTAGGTGAAGGAGCCGCCCTGCCCGCCGCCTTCCACGGCCTCCGCCGGACCGCCCGAGATCGCAATGGAAATGTCGTCGTCCCGGATCGACACGGAGGTCAGCGATTGCGCGGCGCTGATGTCGCGCCCACCCGCATTGATCTGGTCGATGCGCACCTGAAACACTTCGAAGGCGAGTTCCGACCGGACGTCGCTGTTCACCGTAAAAGCCACCGGCAGAAAGGTCTGGCCCGCGGGGATTGTCACGGTTGCGCCGCTTCTGGGAACGTAATCGCTGTCGGCGACGGTGGCGGTGAAGTCCGCCGTGGAAATGACGACATCGACATCGGCGTCCACGATGGCGCTGAGGGTCAATCCAGTGACCGCCGAGCGGGAGCCCGCCTGTCCTTCCCGGACCAGCAGGGCGCTGCTCCCGAAACCGAGGGACAGCGCGGCGGCGTCGTCGTTGCGGATCACGCCTCGCGCGACGCGTTCCAACGCCACGGCCCGCCCGGTGGCCGACACGATCGCCAGATCGTAGCCTTCATCCGTTTCGACCACGCCGTCGCCGGCCGTGGTCAGACTGATCGATTGGACCGTCTCGCCGGCATTGAAGGTGACGGAGCCCGAGGGAAACGCGCCGCCGAAGTCCTCCAGGTCGGCCTCGTCGCCCATGACCGCCCAGTCCACCGTGACCGGCGCGTCCAGGTTGCCGCCGCGGGTGATTTCAAATGAATGTGTCACGGATCCTGAATCGCCCTCAGCCTTGTCGGCATCAACGGCTCCGACGGACAGCAACGGAGCCACGGCGGTGGAGGCGAGAAAACTGTCGAATGTCACATCGACGGCAGTCGCGCCAAAAGGGGGCCGCGAACTGGCGTAAATGCCGACGATTGAATTGGAATAACGGTCGTCCGAGGCGGCGACTGTGACAAGCGGGACGGCCAGGTTGTCGCCGGAAAAGATCTTCCCTTCCATGGCGTCGCCCTCCCCGGTGAATTCAAACCAGTATTGGCCGGACGAACTCAGGCTGACCGCGGCCGAGGCCAGCGTCTTGGGATACTCATTGTCGAAGCGCACGATCCGGGCCTCGGCGACGTTGGGAAGGTAGAGGAAGGCGTAACCTTCGGGCAGGTTGTCGCCAAAGCCGCCGGCGCGCGCGATCAGGCCGAACCCCAGATCCAAGGCCGGATCCCAGGCGCTGACCTCGACGCCAAGCACGAAGTCGCTGTCCGTATGATCCTGCCGAAGCGCCGCCGCCCGACCGGGGCGATAAAGGGAGGGCTGCGGGGAGGGACCGGCCTGCAAGCGGTATTCGCCGCCTGTCACGGTGAACGTCGCGGACTGCAGCGGGTCGTAGCGATACCAGCCGTCATCCAGGTTGTCCTCGAAATCGTCGAAGAGCGCCGCGTCGGAATCGACAATCGTGCCCGTCGCGACGTTCTGGTCGAAAAGAAGCCGTTTGGGATCGGCCGCGGTCAGGGTGAGGGTGAAGGATTCGTTGTCTTCGACGAGATCGTCCTCGTTGATGGCGACGGAGACCGTCCGGGTCGTGGACCCGCCGGCGGCAAAGAGAAAGGCTTCGTCGGCCAACGCGACGAAATCCGAGCCGCCGAACGCCGTCCCGTCGGCCGTGGTCGCCAGCACAGAGACGTCCTGCCCCGGCGGTCCGCTCAGATTCACGGTGAAGTCCATCTGTTTCGTTCCGCTCCCCGGCTCGGTGGCCTGGGCGGCGACGATTGTCGCCCGGGGGACGAGACAACCTTCGACCTTCAACATGAAGTAACGGTTCGCGACATTGGAATCCGTCCAGGTGATCCCGTTGTCGGTCGATATCGCCTCCTCGTCGAGGATACCTGAGGCCGAGGCGGCGCGGGTCGCCCAGTCCAGTTCCCCCTGCACGTTGCGCACCACGATCCAATAGCGCGTGTTCGGCTGGAGCGAGACATCGCCGGGCGGCAGGAATTCATAATCCTTCAACTGATCGGGCGTGACGTTCCATTGATTCAGCGACGCCAGGACCGCGCCGGGCAGCCCCGCGTTGTCGACATGGATCAGGACCTCGGCCTGCGCGTCAAAGACCGCGGCTCCCAGATGCGCGGTGACCTTGTCCAGAAGGTAGGTTTCGTCTCCGGTTTCAAAGGCCTGCGCCACCTGCTCGTCAAAATCGATCCGGACGCTCGAAACGGGGCTGGTCAGATTGCCGACCAGAACGGAGCTGACCGTGCCGCCAAATGCGGACGCGGCGACAACGGCCGACACGACGCCCGCCGCGACAAGCCGCCAGGGTCCGCCAATCTGTGAATGATGCGCCATGGAGCCGGTTCGAAACGCGGGAAGTTAGCTCCGCTTGCCGCTCCACACAAGGGCGGGAGGCGGGTGGTGAGCGGTCGGCAATCGGTGTCCAGTATTCAGTGTTCAGTATTCAGACCTCTGACCTCTGACCTCTGACCTCTGACTTCAGAGCAGGCTCTCGAGATAGCCGCGCGCGCGATTGATCTCGGCGGTGACCTCGGTCGCGGTCGACAGGATCGGAATGCCGCGGGGCACGGGATGCATGAAGATCTCGGTAAAGCCGTCGTAATCGATCTTCTTCAACGCTTCCACGATGGGTTTGAAATCCAGTTTGCCGCGACCGGGCATCTGAAGGAGTTCCTGTTCATTGGGCAGTTTCTTGTGGCAGCCCATGCCGTGCTGCCAGGCGTAGAACATCGGCATGCGCCCCTTGAGATCCACGATGAGTTTCGCCAGATCATCGGCGTTCAGCCCCAGGTTCTCCAGGTGATAGGGGGCCAGCGCCACGCCAATGTGCTTCGACGGCGCCAACTCGATCAGCCAAAGCAGCGAATCCGGCGAGTCCATCAGGTTGTTGCCGTGGTTCTCCACGCCAATGACCATGTTCGTCTCCTCGGCGACCGCGATGTGCGGCTTCATCTGCTCGGCGAATTTCTTCACGGCGGCCTTGAGTTCGGCGCCCTTGAGCTTCTTGGGGCCGCTGCCGCCGCAGATCACCACCTTGTTGCCAAACTTCTGACCGACACGCATGTCCTTCTGCAGCTTGAACGGCCCGAGGTCGTAGTGGGTCAGACAGCCCAGCTTCACCTGGTTGCGCTCCAGCATCGCCGCGAACTTCTCGTGGCCCATCTCCTCCACCTGCTCGCGCTGGTTGCCATGCACGCGCGGCCAGATGTCGATATGGGCCGCGCCGGTCCGACGCACGTCCGGCAGGATCTCGGACAATGGCAGTTCGCCATACATCGACGAGCCGACAATGTAGTTGAACTTGAAGGAGGAAGCCTTCGCCTCGGCCGTCAAGGCGGCGCTGGTTGCGGCGGCGCCGAAGGCAAGGCGTTTGGTGAAGGCGCGGCGGGTTTGTGGGATTCTAATCATGACGGTTGGAGATTTGCCGAAGAATGTCGTCACACCGAGAAAGCACGGTGTTTTGCGGGGTAAACCTGGCCTTGGTCGGTTGCGCTTGAGCGGCGATTCTGGATTTGAGTTGTCGAACGGGCGCAGTCGAGCGCCTGCCAAAGGAAATCAGCAAGTCTTCGGCAGCTTGAGCTTTCAAAGGCGTCTCATGTCGCTCCAAGATTCTTATGCACAATCTGACGGCATCGTCCTGAGACAGATTGCGGAACTGATGGGCAAGCGCCGTGAATTGCGCGCCGTATGTCTGAACGGATTCCAATCGTTCCTGAATCTCAGCGCCGGAGTATCGGCTCAACTCCTTTCCGGCCCGATCGATCACTGAGGGCGGATACTGCTTAGCCGCCGCAGTGGCCACATCGAGCAACGCTTTCTGTTCGAGTTCGTCACCTTCGTTCTCGATCAAGATCAATGCCACGCGGAACTCCCCGGATTCCGCGCACGCAAAACGGCAGTAGAACTGGTTCAGGCGTTCGAGTTCTTCGATGGCGCTCTTGGCATTCAACCGGCCCAGTTTGATCGCCACATCCGCCTGCACAAACAGATGTGACGCTTTCAGCATGTCGATCAAGCCCTCCACATCCTTGTTGTTGAACAAACGGTCGGCCTTGGCCTTGGCTTGTCTGAGTTCCGCCGGATCGATCATCTGCAGGTCGGAGGTTGCTGCACCGACGCCGACAAGCATGAGCGCGGCGACAAGGGCGGCAAAGAACGATGATATTTGACGTGTCATGTCTTCGTTGTGGCCCGATCCGGCAAACGCGAACAGACGGTTCACCTTCCGCACTTGAGAACATCCAGTCCGATCACACGTTCAAGATGTTCGTCACTTGTGGCGAGACACATTCCGCATTCCAACGCAACCGGCACAATCCAAATGTTGGCGGATATCGATCCTTCCCCGCAGGTGCGCGATGATCACGCTGGTATCAAGGAGGGTGTCGCGGCTCATGAATCGGAAATGTGCCTGCTTTCCGCCAGAGCGTCCTCGAAAACCCGCGCGGTTTCGTCATCCAGACAACCAAACGATTTCCCCAGCGCCTCCCGTTGACGGCGCGACGCTTCAGGGACGAGCTCACGCACCATGCGGGCCACCTCGACGAGCTTGGAGTTGGGAAGCTCCCGCAGATCGTTGGTGATGGATTCGACGAGTGTCATACGCTTGAGTTTAGCGCCTGAATGACGGATGGAAAGGGTGTGTTTTCACCACAATCGCTCCGAAGCCTGCCTGGCGCCTTCGGCGAGGTTTTTGAACTTGGCCCAGACAATACTCGGGTGGATCTCCTGCTCGGTCGCGGCGAAGGAGGCGAAACCGCAATCGCTCCCGCCCATGACGTTCTCGCGGCCGACGACCTCGGCGAAGCGGACGAGGCGTTGGGCAATCAATTCCGGATGCTCGACCAGCGGCGTGGAGTGGGAGATCACGCCCGGCACGAGTGACTTGCCTTCCGGGACCTTGACGTCCTTCCAGACGGTCCATTCGTGTTCGTGACGCGGATTGCCGGCCTCGAAGAGATAGGCGCCGGCGTTGACCTTGAGCATGATGTCCACGATGTCGGCGAGGTTCATCTCGTGCACGCGGGGGCCGATGTTGATGCCGTAGCAGGTGTGGAAGCGGACGCGGTCCTCGGGCAGCCCCTTGAGCGCGTGGTTCAAGGCCTCAACGCGAAGTTCGGCCCATTTGCGGCAGTCCGCCACGCTGAGATCGGGGCGGGAAATGTAGTAGGTCAGCAGCCGCGGATCGTCGATCTGCAGCACGATGCCGGAATCCACGATCGCCTTGTATTCCTCGTGCATCGCGTTGGCGATCGCCTCCAGGTAGGCCTCCTCGGAATCGTAATACTCATTCGGCTGCTGCCCTTCGACGTCGGAGGGCGACACGGCGGTCATGAAGACCTCCTCGGCTCCCTGCGCTTCGGCCGCGGCCTTGACGTTGGCGATGTCGCGCTGCAGCACCTCATGGCCGCAGTATTCGACCGGCCCGGTGCAGACAAGCTTGACCGGCTTGGCGACCAGGCCCTCGCGCGCCTTGCGATGGGCGTCGTAGAATTCCGGAAAGGCGATCGTCTCGCGCGATTCCACCCACAGGTCCTCTCCCTGTTTCTCGCTTGGCGAAAAGCCCTTCAAGCGCTCGGCGATGTAGGTGAGGAAGCTGGACTTGCTCTGCTCGCCGTCGCAGACGATGTCGATGCCGGCGTCCACCTGCCCGCGAACGATGTCGGTCACGGCGTCCTTGACCGAGGATTCAAAGACGTCCCTGTCGTAGTTCTCCCCCCGCTCCTTGGTCCAGAGGAGGTCGAGGACGTTGCGGGGACGGGCGAGGCTGCCGACGTGGGTGGTGAGAATGCGGTCTGTGCTTCGTTTCATTTTGGAATTAGGAGCGACATTTTGGCACAAAAGCCGGGTCAGGCGCCAGCCTTATTGGGCTCCGGCTCTGCGGGCGGTTCGGGGCTCATCACGAGATAATCATCCACGCGTTCCTTGGCGATCAGCGCATCCCCCAGGGCGAAGCGGCTTTGGAAGCGTCGATTGCGTTGCGGTCCGAAACGATAAAACTGAGCGAGCGAATCCAGGTCCGCCTCGTGCAGGCCGCGCTGAAAGGCGGAGAGGTCCGGGATTTCAAGCAACCGCGCGACGAACCAGTCCAGCAAGGCCGCCGAACGCCCTTCGAACCAGTCCAACAACATCGAGGCGATGGCGTCGGCCTGGCCCCGGTCGAGCAGTTCAAACCCACAGGATTCCGGAGGGCGGGAACGTGTCAGCTCCAGGGGCAGTTCGTGAAAGGACCGGCCGGGGCATTCGGCAAACCAAAAGCAACGCAGCAGGGCCTGGAACACGCCGCGAGCGCGGGTGATGCCTTTGAAGGCGCCGAACAACCGTTCGCCAGCGAAGGGCTCGGGGGACTTGGTCAATCGCAGCGCCAGAGAATCGTCCTTCACGGTCGCCCCAAAGAACGCGTAATGCTCCGGCCGAGTGTTCATGACATTCCAGCGCGGCTTGTGCTCGCGCAGCAGTTCGTTCTCACGCAGCCGCGCCTGCTCGTCGTCTTTGCAGACCTCCCAGACGATGCGCCGGATCTCCGCCACGAGGCGCAGTGTCTTGCGCGAATCGCGATCCGGATGGACGTAGCGGTAGGATCCGACGCGCTGACGGAGATTCACGGACTTGCCGACATAGATGATGCGATCCTGCTCGTCGTGCATCAGGTAGACGCCCGGCTCCTTGGGAATGGCCCGAAAGAACGCGGCATCAAAGCGTTCCTTCAGCGGTCGCGGCGGATCGAACAGGCGGAGTTGCATGGCGGTTCGGACGGACGGGATTGAACCACGGAGACGCCCGCGGCTCAACCGCGCAGCGCCCTCGCTCCCAGAACAGGACGACACAGGCAATTTCCACGCTGCAAAAAAACGATGATCTGGTAGAAACCGAACGTCGGATGTCAGCTCTCATGTCGGATACTCGTCTCAAGTTCACCAAGTGGCCCCTCCTCGCGGCCGCAGTTGCCTGCGCGTCTCCATCACCAGCATCGGAGTTCACAAGCGACGCGCGCCCGATTCTTGCGGAGTTTTGTTTCAACTGTCACGGACCAGACAAACAGAAGGGGGACCTGCGGATGGACCGGCTCGATCCGGACATGGTCAAGGGCCGCGATGCGGAGACCTGGCACGACGCGTTGAATCAGCTGAACCTCGGCGAGATGCCGCCAACCAAGGCCGACCAACCCACGCCCGCCGAACGCAGGATCCTGGCGGACTGGATGACGGGCGAACTGCAGCGCGCCGCCGAAGCCAAACGTTTCGCCGACGGCCGTGTCACGATGCGCCGACTCACCCGCTACGAATACCGGAACACCCTGCGCGATCTGCTGGGCGTGGATCGCGACTTCTCCAAGGAGCTTCCGCCAGAGCCGCTTTCCCCCGACGGGTTCCTGAACAATGGCGCCACGCTCGAGATGTCGCCGACACAGATCGAGACCTACCTGACCGCGGCGCGTCGGGCGATGGAGATCGCCATTGTGGAGGGCGACAGGCATGAGGTTCATCGCTACGTCAGGACGAACACTGTCACCGCCAAGCTTCCGACCAAGAAGGTCGCCGGGCACATCCCGGTGAATCCCGAGTTCGCATTGGACGTGACAAGGTATCCGCGCAGCGGACCGTTCCGGATGAAGCTGACCGCGCGGGCGGCGATCCCGGCCGGCGCGGGTTTGCCGCGGATCCGCATCTCGCTGGGCCATGTGCCCGGCATCGTCCATGTGCCGCACCGGGTCGTGGGCGAGGTGGAATTGACGTCGGAGGAGCCGCAGACATTTGAGTACACCGGTTGGATGGAGGACTACCCGCAGGCGGGCGACGTGGCCTTCGGCAATACCGGCATCACGGGAATGATCCTGTTTCTGGATTACCTCGACGCCGACGGGAAGGAACTGCGTTATCCCGACCGCAAATATGTCCGTCCGCCGGCCAAACCCAGGAAGGGACAGAAAGCCAAGCCGCGCCCCGAGCCGCCGGCCTTCGGGACGCGGCTCGAAATCCAGGTAGAGTCATTGGAGTTCGAAACCCCGTTCCATGCCCAATGGCCGCCTGAGAGCCATCGACGCCTGATCGGCGAACGGGCTGAAGGCGAATCGGAATCCGAGCATGCGCGCGCGGCATTGAAACAGTTTCTCAGTCGCGCCTTTCGCCGGTCGGTGAAGAGCCGGGAGCTGAAGCCGTTTCAAACCGTCTTCGCGAGAACACGGCAGGCGGGACATTCCTTTGAGGAAGCGATGCGCGAGGCCTGCGCGGCGGCCCTCGTCTCCCCGCATTTTCTCTATCGCGTCGAGGCGCGGAAGCCCGGCTCGAACAAACCGCAGCCCCTGACGGATCATGAACTGGCTTCGCGCCTGTCCTATTTCCTCTGGAGCACAATGCCCGACGCGCAACTGACCAGGCTGGCTTCACAGAGACGATTGCATGATCCCGGAGTTCTTGCGGCCGAGGTGAAACGGATGTTGGCGAGCCCGCGGTCGGACGAATTCTCCAGAAACTTTGCGAATCAATGGTTTGATCTCGAGGCGCTGGACCGCGTGGCGGTGAACCCGGAGTTTTATCCCGACTTCGACAACGATTTGAAGGAGGCGATGCGACGCGAGACAATCGGTTTCTATGATCAACTGCTGCGCCATGACCTGAGTTGCCTTGATGTTTTGGACAGCGACTGGTCCATGATCAATCGCGATCTCGCGCGTCACTACGGGCTCAAGCCATTGCCGCGTTCGAATCGATTCGCGCGGGTCCCGCTGCCGGCGGAAAGCCGTCGCGGCGGCGTCTTGGGGCAGGCCTCGTTCCTGCTGAGCCAGTCCGGCGGTGAATTCGCGCACCCGATCAAGCGGGCGGTCTGGATTCTCGATCGCCTGCTCGATTCGCCGCCTCCGCCGCCTCCGCCGGATGTGCCGGAACTCGACAGCGAGAGCCCCGACCTCGCCGGACTGACGGTAAAACAGCAACTCGCCCTTCATCGCGAGCGCGAGGCCTGCGCCAATTGTCATCAGGGCATCGATCCATGGGGGCTGCCGCTGCAGCATTACAACGCCATCGGTCAATGGGGTGAAACGGCGCCCGTCCGAATCGGAAAGAAGAAGGCCAAACCCGCCAAACCGACGCCCGTGGATCCAACCACGACGCTGCCCGATGGATCGCCCATCGATGGCGCCGCGGCGCTGAAGCGTTATCTGAAAACCGAGCGCAGGGAGCAGTTTGCCCGCGCCGTGGTCAAACGAATGCTGGCCTACGCCCTGGGGCGTTCACTCGATTTCGGCGATCGCGAAACCGTCGAACAGCTCACCAATGATTTCATTGAAGCCGACTTCCGATTGCGTAAACTGATCCTTGCGCTCGTCAATTCAGACGCCTTTCAATCGAGACAGCGATGACCTTTCGAGAGATCAACCGACGGACCGCGCTCAAGGGAGCCAGCGTCACCCTTGCCCTCCCCTGGTTGGAGGCGATGTCATTCGGCGCGCCCAGGCAGTCCCCGAAGCGCCCGGCGCGCCGGCTGTGCTCCGTCATGTTTCCCTATGGCATTGCCGTGCCGAAGGACGATCATCCCGAGCGCGACTGGGGCTGGTTTCCCCGCGGCGAAGGCCGCGACTACAAGCTGACCCATGTGCTCAAGCCTTTGGAGCCGTTGATGGACGACGTCTCCATCTTTGGCGGGCTGTCGCATCCGGACTGCCGCGCCATGAACGGCCACGACACCGGCGACACCTTTCTCACCGGCAGCCGTCTGACCGACGGCGTCTATAAGAATACGGTCTCCCTCGACCAGATCGCGGCGCAACATCTGGGCCATCTGACGCGTCACCCTTCGCTGACGCTGTCCACGGACGGCGGCGTCGGTCCGCGCACCCGCTCGACCACGCTTTCCTATTCGCCCAAGGGGCAGCCCATCCCCGCCCTGTCCGATCCGAAGCAGATCTTCAACCGCCTGTTCGGCAATGATGACGCCAGTCGCAGCGACCGGGCGCGTTTGGAAGGCACGGGCAGCATTCTGGATCTTGTGCTCGATCAATCGAAAGGGTTGCGTCGCCATCTCGGATCCGCCGATCGCCGCAAGCTGGATGAATTCGAAACCTCGGTCCGCGATGTGGAGCTCCGGGTCGAACGTTCGAGGGCCTGGCTTGACGTTCCGTTGCCCGAAGTGGACGCGGGCTCCATCGCGCTGGACGCCAATCCCGAGGGCGCCAAGGACTACATCGCCGCGATCTACGACCTGATGTTCCTCGCTCTACAGACGGATCTGACGCGGATCACGACCTACCAGATCGGCAGCTACGGACCGACCGTGGCCCGGACCTTTCCCGCCGCGATCGGACTGGAGCCGAACTGGCACAGCCTCGCGCACAAGGCGGGAAAAAAGGGGCAGGCCACGATCCTCGGCAGGTTCGATCAGTTTCTCGCGCAAAACCTCGCGCGATTCGTGCAACGCCTGAAGGATTCGCCGGATGGCGACACCGGCCAGAGCCTGCTCGACAACACCCTGATCCTCTACGGCAGCGCCAACAGCCGGACCCATGTGAATCGCAACTACCCCCTTCTCCTCGCAGGCGGCGGCAAGTTGGGACTCAGGCACAACCACTATCTGCGCTTCAGCGAGACGACCCCGATGAGCAATCTCTTCGTCACCATGCTCCAGGCCATGGGAGTCGAAGCCGACCGCTTCGGCGACAGCACGGGAACGCTCAACGGTCTGACCTAGGCGGGCCTTGGGCGCAATGCGATCTGCGCGAAGGCCGGATCGAACGAGGCGAGACGCTGTTCATCAAACCGGAGATGGAGGTGGGGCGATGGACAGGCATGGCTGGCCCTCGAGCGGGACAGGCAGTTTTCGATGGTCGTCAAAATCGCCGTTGGAACCACGACAACGAACAAGACATGAACACAAGAACGCCATCCTCATTCCGCCTGACGTTGGCGGTTGCAGCCTTCACCATCATTGTTCCCGCAGGTTCTTCCGCCGCGGACAAGGGAGACTTGAAGACCCTGGATCTTGGCAGCGGGGTCAAACTGGAACTGCTCCATATTCCGCCCGGCAGATTCATGATGGGCAGCACGGCGAAGGAAAAGGAGTGGGCGACCGGCATTGAGGGGGGAGCCCAACCGGGAACCGTGCGTGAGCAGTATGAAGGCGAACCCAGACCGATGCGGGTCCGACAGGGATTCTGGATGGGTCGCACGGAAGTCACGCGCGGACAGTTTCGGCAGTTCGTGGTGGAAACCGGCCACGTCACCGACGCCGAGAAGCCGGGCGGAAGGACCCAGGTCTTCAATCACGATTGGGATCGCTACCATCACCCGGATGGGATCAGACATCCGTGGAAATCGGCGGCGGACAAGAGTTGGCGCGACCCCGGATTCGGAATTCCGATGAAGGACAGCTTCCCGGTTGTCTGCGTCAGCTACCAGGACATGAAGGCCTTTTGCCGTTGGCTGACCGGGCGCGAACGCAAGGCGGGACGCTTGCCCGGCAATCTGGAGATCCGCCTGCCAACCGAAGCCGAATGGGCCTACGCCTGCCGCGGAGGGAGTCAGGAAAGCCATTACTTTTGGTGGGGCAATGATCTGATGGAAGGCAAGGGACGCCTCAACATTTCCGCCGTCGACTTCCTGCCCGGCCGCGACATGGTCTGGCCGCTCGCGAATGCGCCGTGGAGCGATGGCTTTGCATATCTGTCACCCGTGGATCACTACGGTGAGAAGGGGCGCAACGGATTCGGCCTGGCAGACATGTGCGGCGGGGTCTGGGAATTCGCGCTCGACCACTTCGATCCCGAGGGCGGCCACGAGGAGATTCACTTTCTCGACCGGGAGCAACGAAGCGTTTCTCGTCCCGTTTGTCGCGGCGGCAATTACTTCGACGTCCCGGGCAATGCCCGTTGCGCGGTCCGCCTCGGCATCAAGGATGTCACGTATTCCGATTCGCGGGACGGTTTCCGCATCTGCCTGGGCGTTCCATACAGGACGAAACCCGTGCCGCGGAAGTGAGGGTCGTTTTCCGGTTGAATAATCGGCCCGTCATGCTCGTAATCGTGGGAATCGTATGAAACGCGCATCCAAGTCCCCGCAGCTCGATCGTCGTCGATTTGTCCTTCGTTCCCTGGGAGCCTCCCTGGCGCTGCCATGGCTGCCGTCGTTGTCGCCGAATGCCATCGGCAAAGGCGCGGCCGTGCAGGCCGCCAAAGGAGCTGGCGATGGCGCGCGTCGCTTCGTCGCGGTGGGCAACCTGCTGGGCTTTCAGCAGAAGTGTTTCTTCCCGGCAACCCCGGGCGAGGCCTATGAATTGACGCCGCTCCTGAAACCACTGGAGGCCAACCGCAATCACATGACCGTCTATCGCGGCCTTGATCATGGAATCCGCGGCGGCCACTTTGCGGTTCATACCTTTCTGTCCGGCGTGTTGCATCATCAGGCCCGGGACATGCCGGACGGCAACGTCACCATCGACCAGTTCATCGCGGACGAGATCGGTCGGCAGACGCGTTTCCCCTCGCTGACGGTGGGTTCCGAAGGCGGCATTCACGGCGGATGTCAGATCGCCTGGACGCGTTCGGGCGTGCGAGTGCCGCCCATCACCGGCCCGGCGGAGCTGTTTGAGAAACTTTTCATCGAGGACTCTCGGGAACAACAGGCCCGGAAAGTCCGACAAAACCGGCTGCAGGGCTCCATTCTTGACGCCGTGCTGGAGGACGCCAACGGACTTGCCGGGAGGGTGAATGTCGAGGACCGCGCCAAGCTGGACGAGTATTTCACCTCCGTGCGCGATGTGGAGAAGCGTCTGGAAATGCGGGAACGCTGGGCCGAGCAACCCAAGCCGAAGGCCCCCTTCGAGAAACCGGCCGACCGGAACACCGTCGATGATCTTCCGCTGTTGTATGAGTTGATCGCCCTGGCCCTGCAGACCGACTCCACCCGGGTCGCGACGCTGGAGATTGGCGGCAGTTTCCTGCCGCAGCATCTGGGCATCGAACGGAGCTACCACAGCATGTCGCATCATGGGAACGACGAGGCGACGATCGCGAATCTCATCCAACTGGAGACCTACCAGATCGAACATTTCGGGAAGTTCCTGACGCGCCTCGCCGACATCCCGGACGGGGATGGCTCCCTGCTGGATTCAACCGCCGTCCTGTTTGGCAGCGGCATGGGCAACGGCCACTCCCACACCAACACCGATCTGCCGATCGTCCTCGCCGGCGGCGGCTACCAGCACGGCGAATTCAAGAAGGTCGCCCGCGAGGGAGGCCGCAAGGTTCCGCTGTGCAACCTGTATCTCGACATCGCTCAGCGCATGGGCCTGGAGGCGGACGCCTTCGGAACCAGCACGGGTGCCTTCAGCTGAGCGGGGAACGCGGATGTTCGGAGTGATGGAGAAGTGGAGTCTTGGAATGGTTGCGGCGCTCCGAAGAGCGTCGACCTGCTTGTCGCTGCGTTTGCCTTGCTTGGTCGCATTGCTTTTGACGTCGGGATTGTCCGTGAGCGCCAAGGATGTTCAGGACTTCCTGGTCAAATACTGCCACGACTGTCATGACTCGTCCGTTCAGAAGGGGGATCGGGAGTTTGAGAGCTTTCGGCTGCCGTTGGAGAAGCCCGAGGATCTGATTGCGGCCAAAGAGATCGTCGATCAGATCACCCTCAAGGAGATGCCTCCCAAGAAGTCGGATCAACCGACGGACGACGAGCGCCTTTTCCTGGTTCGTGAACTTCGCTCGGCCATCCGCGACGCGCGGGAGCGTCTCGGCGGGGGCGGCGGGCGCACGGTGATGCGACGCCTGTCAAATCGCGAATACGAGATCACGCTCGAAACCTTGTTTGGCCGGCGTCTGGACACCCTGGGCCTGACCGAGGAGTTCCCCAAGGAGAAGACCAGCCGCCACATGGACAATATCGGCGAGAGCCTGGTGACCTCCGGCTTCCTGCTGGACCAGTATTTCCAGGCGGCGGACCGGCTGGTGGAGTTGCGCCTGAACCGACCGGCCATGGAGCCGAAGTCCTGGCATTTCAAGGGCAACTTCCGGCAATACGAGGAACTGTCCGGCCCCCACAGGGCCGCCTTCAATTATCGCCACCTCTGCATCTACGAGCAGCCCAACACCGACACGCGGCAGGGCGGCTACGGTCACATCGAGGACTTTCTCGAAGGCGTCCCTGTTTCCGGGCTCTACCAGGTCGCAGCGCTGGCGCAGGCGATGCATCGCGACACTCACTACGATCCGAAGATTCTCGGCATGGATTTCTCAGAGCCGTTTCTGCTGGGGATTGTGCCGGGCGATGTTCGCAAGGGACATATCCACTATCCGCAACGCGTCGAACCCCGGCTCGCGGATCCCGTGGCCCTGCCCGACGACGAACCGGAATGGCAGACCTTCCGCGTCTGGCTGGAAAAAGGCCAGACGCCGCGCTTCATCTTCCCGAACGGGGCCTACGAATCACGCGCCTCGGTCATCCAGCTCAACAAGCGCTACCAGGAGGAACTGGGTCGCAGAAAAAGCGGCGACGTCAGCCGCACGGAACTCCTGCGCAAGGGCAAGCTTCCGCACATCCGCATTTCAGAAATCAAGATCCAGGGGCCCCTGCCCGAACCCGACGGCGGCGCCGAAGAGGTCAGTGTCTTTGGCGGCAAGGGGTTTCAGGAAGAACAGGCGGTGACGCAACTCCATGCCTTTGGCAGCCGGGCCTTTCGACGTCCTTTGACAAAAGCCGACAAGAACCGGATCCGCAAAACCTATGAACTCGGTCTTGCCGGGGAAGCGACGCCGAGGCAGGCCGCGTTGGACACGATCAAGATGATCCTGTGCTCCCCGTCCTTTCTATACCTGAGCGAGGTCACTCCGAAGGATGAAACGCGCCTGCGCCCCTACGATCTGGCGGCCCGCCTTTCCTACGCCCTTTGGTCGGCTCCGCCGGATGAAGCCCTGTCGAGGTCGGCTGCCAGCGGCGCATTGGTCCGTGACGAGATTCTGCTGCAGCAGGTCGACCGGTTGCTCAAGGATTCCCGCTCGCAACGCTTTGTGGAGGGCTTTCTGGACAGTTGGCTCGGCCTCCGCGAACTGGGAAGCCAACCGCCTCCCCGCCGGGCCGCGCGCGCCTACTATTCCGAGGACCTGCCCGCTTCCATGAAGGGCGAGGCGCGACTCTTCTTTGACCACCTCCTGCGATCCGACGGTCCCGTGACCGATTTTCTCGACGCCGACTACACCTTCGTCGACAAGAAACTGGCGAAGCACTACGGCCTGCCGGAGAGCGGGAAACTCCGTCTGGCGGACGGCTTTCAACGCGTCTCCCTTGCCGGGAACCAACGGCGCGGGGGCGTGCTCGGCATGGCCGGCGTGCTCACCGTCAGCGCCAACGGCGTGGACACCTCCCCGGTCACACGCGGCGTCTGGATCGCGGAGAACATTCTCGGAACCCCTCCCCCGCCCCCGCCGGATGTGGTTCCCGCATTTGATACGGACGTGCGCGGCGCGACGACGCTTCGTGAGCGACTCAAGAAGCACAGCGATTCGCAGACCTGTCGCGAGTGTCATCGACGCATCGATCCGCTGGGTTTCCCGTTGGAGAACTTCGGGCCGATCGGCCGTTGGCGCGACAGCTACCCACGACCGAACAGCAAGGCGCCCAAGCTCAAGGTCGATCCCGCGGGCGAGCTTCCGTCCGGCGAGAAATTCGGCGACTTCGAGGAATTCAAGAAGGTCCTGTCAACCCATCGCGACGGCCCCTTCACCCGCCACCTGATATCGCAGGTTCTCACCTACGCCACGGGGCGCCACATGGAGGCCCTCGATCAGTTCGAAATCGATGAGATTCTGGAAAAAGTCCGAAAGGAAGACCTCGGCCTTCGCTCCCTCATCCGCGTCTGCCTGACCAGCGAGATCTTCCGCTCCCGTTGAGCAATTCCCGGCCGCTTTCACTCATTTCGTGGCCGTAGTCCCGCGGGACTGCGCCGCGCCGGGCGCGACTCATGAAATCGCGCGCCAGTCTGCCGCGTCGAACGATGCGCAACCTGAAGGTTGCGGCTACAGTGTTTCTTGAGCCTCTCTGGTCGCCGGAATTCGGGGGTGGCCGAGCCCGGATCAGTCCCGCGCCAGATGCCAGTCGGCGCCGTCGACCATGACGCTCGCGTTGATCTTCAGCAGTTTGGCTTTAAGCCTGCGCAGAAGTTCCGGTTTTTCCGAGGCAAGATCCTTCGTCTGGCCCGGATCGTTCTTCAGGTCAAAGAGCTGGAAGTTGGTGTAGCCTCCCCCCTTGATCTTCGGAATCCACGCTTCCTGGAACATGTTGTTCTTGGAGAGTTCGTAGTCGGCGTCCGCCAGGAGCGACCAGTTTCCGTCCCGCATGGCCACGATGCGGGGGGACTTTTGCAGATGCCAGAACAAGGGTTGATGTCGCACGAATGTCCCGGATTCGGGCAGGAGAAGGTTGGAAAGATCACTGCCGTCGAGGTGAACGCCCGCCGGCTTCGGCAGGTCGAGCAGTCCGCAGACGGTCGGCAGCACGTCCACCAGTCCGGCCGGCGTGTCCGACACGCGGTTGGCCGCCAGCTTCCCCGGCCAATGGAAGATGCCGGGCACGCGGATGCCGCCTTCCCAGTTGCTGCCCTTGGATCCCTTCAGATTGCCGACCCGGTCCCTGCGATAGCTGCCATTGTCCGAGGCGTAGATGATCAGCGTGTCTTCCGGCGCGGCGACCTCCCGCAACTTTGTCAACAGACGCCCGATCGCCCGGTCCTCGTTGTCGATCGTGCCGGAGTAGATGGCGCCCTTGTCCTTCAATCTGCCGTAGTCGGCCACGATGCTGTCAGGGGCGGCGATCGGGGCGTGCGGTTCGTGAAACCAGACGTTCAGGAAGAACGGCTTGTCCCGGTCGCGACCGCGGTCCAGCCAGTCGATGGCTTCGTCCACGACCAGTTGGCAGGAGTAGCCCTTCAACCCGCCCACGGGTTTGCCGTTGCGGATGAAATTGTCGGGATTCCTGTGGGATGGCGATGCGTTGTTGCCGGTGGCGAACCAATGGTCGAAGCCGTGTTGATCCGGCGTCGGCTTGTCAAACTTCCCACCGGGCAGGCCCAGATGCCATTTGCCGACGTGGGCGGTGGCGTAGCCGGCCTGTTTCAGGACCTCCGCCAGCGTTGTCTCACGAAGCAGCAGGTGCGAACGCTGGCTCGCGTCGTGAATCCAACTGTAGACGCCCGCGCGGATGTGATGCCGTCCGGTCATCAGAGTCGCCCGCGACGGGGAGCAGACCGCGCAACCCGAGTAGAAGGCGCTGAATCGCGTTCCGCCCGCGGCCAATCGGTCGAGATTCGGCGTCTGGACGGGGCCGCCGTAGCAACCGATGTCCTTCCAGCCGAGATCGTCGGACAGCAGCATGACAACGTTCGGCCTGGCCGCCGTAGCCGTGGCGGTCGCAGCCAGCAGAACCATCGAAAGAAAAAGGATCGCGCGTTTCATGGGAGGATATTGGGAAAGCCCCGCGCCGAAGTCACCACCGCTTTTCCGGGCGGATCTGAGCGATTGAATGGGGGGGGAACTGGTTCAACCAAGAAAACGCGCGGCCCAATCGGGTGTGTCTCCCTCTCCGGAACGAACCGGATCCCCGCAACGAAACTCGGCCAGAAATCGATGCGGCGACAGCGACTCAAACACAACGTGGCCGTCGCCAACCTCGCTCTCATTCGCAACCTCAACCTCAAGCTGCTTCACTGGGACAACCAGTCCGACTGGTTGCCGGCCAAGCGCGAGCGGCTGGCAGCCGAGCCATCCTTGGCTTTGGAACTTCTGCTCCGCAAATGATCCTCATAACCAAAAGCCCTGGCGCCTCCAGGTTGATCGCGGTGAGCTCGGGGAACTCATTAAGGCGTGCGAGGTCGGCGTCGTTGACGCCGGGTTTCTCCCCGGTCTGCCTGGTCAGGGCCTGATGATTGATCAGGATCAATCCGGTGATGTTGCCTTTCTCGTCTTTCCAGACTTCCGCCCGATGGACCTTGGCAGCCATTCGGGCGGCCAGGGCCTGTTGCTTCTCCGGCAGGAGTTGGCCGTGGGCGAGCAGCGGCAGGAGCGCAAGAAGGATGACGGCCATGGATCCAATGGCTCTGAACACGGCGTCATACATCTCCATTCGAAGCGGACTCTTTTCGATGGCTGTCATGTTCTATGCGTTTTGGGGCGTTCGGAATCTTGATCGATTTTGCGTCGTTCGCCTCTCTCCTCCGGGCGAACCGGGCAACTCTCAATTCCGGATGATTCTCAATCTGACAAAGCGTTGCGATCCTGCGCCTTTGGGAACGGTGGCGGTGACTGTTTGCACAGAGCCATTGTCGGATTCGACCGCCTCCGTTACCCCGGCGTTGCTCCAGGCGCCGGGTAGGGCGTCGCTCCAATCCGCCATGAAAGTCAGTTTCTCGGAAGCAGCCTCGACGTTTCTTGGAAACGTGAACTTCAGGTTGCGGCCGTCGATGCTGAATTGGGCGGACATGCGCGTTGCGGATTTGGGGTCCTGCCCGGTGACGAACTCAAGCAGGTTGCTTTCGCCGTCCGAGTTCGGGTCGGCGTCATCCGCGGCGTTCCCTGAATTGCAGGCGGTTCCGAAATGCAGCATGCGCCAATCGCGCAGGGGATTGGATTCGATTCGGGTGAATGAAATCCTTGGCCGCGTGTCCAGCGGTTGAGTCTGCCCGCCCTCCGACATGGTCAGGGTCGCCCGATCGATGCTGTCCCGATTGGCCGCGGTGTTGAGGCGGATAAACACGAACTGACCGGCCCCCGCTCCGGAGGCGTATTGGGCGTTCAGGTAGTCGCGCAGGGCGCTGCTTCCGGAGGGCGAGGTGTTGATCAATCCCAACGGGGTTGCGTCGGTCAGGATGTCGGTTTCAAGCAGAGTGGCGTCGGAAGCGTCCACAGCGCTCGTCTTGCCGTGGTAGTCGGAACCCAATACGGCAGGGCTGGCCCGGCGTCCGAGGCCGTAGAGATCGTTGGCGTGAAGAGTTCCCTGCTTGCCGGCATATTCGAAGGTGAGGGAAGCGGTGACAAAGGGGGCGGCGATCGGTCCCAGGTCGGGCAGTTGAAACACATAGATCGTGCAACGATCCACCCGGGGACTGCTGCCGACTGTCCCCAGCAGCGTCGTCGTTTTGGCCGCGTCAACGACCGCGAGGTTCTCCTTGATGCCGGCGTCCTGGGCGGCGGACAGAAGGAATTCGGTTGGTCCGGAGACGGTCAGGGTGAACGTCTCCTGCGTCACTGCGGCGCCGTCAGCCACGCTTATGGTGACGCTGGCGATCCCGGTTTTTCCGGCGGCCGGTGAGAGTTGGATGGTTCGGTTCTTGCCGGAGCCGCCGAGGGCGACCCCGGACTGTGGCAACAGGAGGGTGTTTGATGACTGTGCGCTGACCTGCAGACTGTCGGGATCCGTGATGTCGTCGTCGATGACGAAGACCAGCGCCGGCAACGACGCGTCGCGAGTGATGGTTTGATCGTCAATTCGGGAGATTGTCGGGGCCTGATTCGCCAATGTCCGTGTGAAGGAGATTCTGGGCCGCGTGTCGGTCGGAGAGGTCTGTCCTCCTTCGGACATTGTGAGGGTTGCGCGGTCGATGGCGTCGCGTTTGCCTGCTGTGTTGAGGCGGAGAAAGACGTATTCACCGATGCCCGCCCCGGAGGCATACTGTGCATTGAGGTAATCGCGCAGGGCGCCTTGTCCTGCGGACGAAGGGCTGATCAATCCGAATGCGGTTCCGTCGTTCAGGATATTGCGTTGGAGCAGCGTGGCGTCGGTGGGGTCCAACGCGGTCGTCTGACCATGGTAGTCGCCGGCCACAACCGTGGGGCTGGATCGGCGCCCCAGGCCGTAGAGATCATTGGCCTGCAACGTTCCCGTCTTGGCGGAATAGTTGAAGGTGAAGGATACGGCCGCAAACGGCTCTGAAGTCGCGCCCAGGTCCGGCAGTTGGAACACAAACACCACGCTGCGATCGATCCGTGGACTGTTGCCGCCCGTGCCTACGTAGGTGGTCGTCTTGGACGCATCCACGGGCGCCGGAGTCTCCTTGATGCCGGCGTCCGCGGTGGTGGACAGAATCAATTCGAGCGGACCGGTGACGCTGACGGAGAAATGTTCCTCCGTTGCTCTTGCTCCGTCGCTCACCCGGATCGAAACAATGCCGACACCGGTCTGTCCGACCGCGGGTGTCACCTGGACAGTCCGATCTGCTCCGGAGCCGCCGAGGGTGATTCCCGATTCCGGCAGCAGGACCGGGTTCGACGAACGCGCGGTGACCTGTAGGCCTGCGACGGCTGTGCTGTCATCCCCGATGGTGAAGGCCAGCGCCGGCAGCGCGGTGTCGCGCGCAGTGGTCTGATTGGCGATCCCGGTGATGGTCGGAGCGAAATTGCCGGGCGTGGAAAAACTCCAGATGAGTCCCAGATTCACAGCGCCGCTGCCATCCACCTCATCGATCCGCCAGTAATAGCGCGTTCCCTCATGCAACGGGTGGGCGGGCGTGAATTGCGTCGTTGACTGCTGGCCGACATATTCCGGCGAAGCAGTGGTCGCGTCGCGCACGACCGCGAAATCCGCTCCGAGATACACACGATGAGAAACGGCTCCGATGCCGGCGGTCCATTGCAGCGAGGTGGATTCGGCGACGTCGGTGAGTTCGTGCGCGGGCACAGGAAGAACAGCCTTCGCCGAAACCTGATAGTCGTAGACATGCAGCGGTGTGGGATCGCCCGCCGCGTTCGGCGATTCCTGTCCGTAGACCGAGAGGATCCGATCCGACTCCCAGCGTTCGTAGTCCAACTGTCCGTCGCCGCCTTCCGTGGCGTCGGACTGGATGTGGGCAACCGACCATGTCCATGCCGTTTGGGAAGCGTTGGGAACGCCTTTGGCCACCCTTATTCGCCCGCCCGACTTGTAGACCAGGAACAGGGTCCGATCATCATCGCCGGCCATTTTCGGACGGGAACCGCTGAAGGGCAGGGCTTCGAACGACCATGCGCCCGCTGAGTTGCGCCAGTAGTGATGATAACGCGTGGAGGTCGTGCCCGACTCATGGTGGCTCACCATCACGTGGATGCTGCCATCGTCATATTCATATTGGGTGTAGGCGTTGGACAGGCCGATGTTCTGCGGGATCGGGGCGACGAGCAGGCCCGAGGAATTGATGGAGATGGACGAACTGCCGGCGTTGCCGATCACGGCCCCGGCGTTGTTACGCCAGGTGCGGCCGTGGTCGTCGCTGTAGGCGTAGTTCAGATCATGATTGTATTTCGCTCCGGCCGAACTCTCCCGCCAACCCCAGGAAGCATGCAGGCGATCGCCGCCGTAGGAGATTCCGTTGAGGTAAGGATTCCGGGTCGTGCTGTTGGACGACAACGCGCCGTTGTAGGTTCCGCTGCGCGAAATGAACTGCCCCAGGCCCGCGGTTCAGTTGTGGGTCGAACCGTCGTACTCGTAGATGATTCCGTCGCCGCTGCCCGATCCGCCGTTGCGGTAATAAAACAAGAGGTTGCCGTTGGGCGCCGGAACGAACGTCGGATAGGTGAGATCCTTGATCGCCCCGAGCGGACCCAACGTGTCCGTGACCGAACTGAACAAACTGGTCGACCAGGCAACCGATTCCGGATTCGAAGCGACCCCGATACTGGAGACCCGGTAGTGCAGCGGGTCCTTGTGGTGATCGAAGGCAAGGTGAATGGTCCCATCCAGCGCGCAGATCCCGAGCGTCGCGGTGTTGTGCGAATCGTTGTTCGTGATCGTGTAGTCGGCAAACCGGATGATCTCCCAGTTGCCAGTCGGCAGCTTGCGGCGGCCGAGAGCCACGTTTCGGTTGCTGTCGTAGTAGGTGATGTACTGGTAGCCCCGAAAAGTCGAGATGGGGAAACGCTGGTGCGTCCGCCCGTTGACGTTCTGGCCGAAATTGACGTCGGCGGCCGCGAAGTTCAGGGCGGAGGCGTCGACCGTGGTGTCCTGCAACACATTCAACTCGGCGGCCGAAAGCGGGGCGCACAACAAAAACGGCAGGAGTCGGCTCCATCGTAGAACCGACGCCAATTTGTTGCGTCTCGCGCCAGCTGTCATGTCCCGAACACTTCCTTCTTCAAGTTTTGCATGTCAATCCCATACCCCGTGATGGAATATCCGGGCTGGAAACCGGACGACCTCGAAAAGGCGGCCCGATCAGGCCCGAGAACGAAAATTACAACACCCATGAAATTCAGCGTCTTCAAAAGCTTCGCCATCTTGCTGAGCAGTTGCATGTGCGGCTCCATTGCCGACAGCGCTTCAGCCAAGAAGAAGCTCAAGGTTTTCATTCTGGCCGGGCAATCCAACACGGTCGGGCACGCTCGAGGCCACACGATCGCGACCCTGTACAAATCCGACAAACCGGGAGACCGGGCACTGATTGAGATGGTGTTCGGGGACGCTGATATCGGCGCCGCAATTGATGAACAGCTTGTCAGGGCTCGAAAGATCGATGAACTGAGCGGCGGCATCTCCATGGACAAGATCAAGGAGATGGCTGACGGCCCCGAGAAGAAGGCGCTGCAGGCGCGGGTCGACAAGCTGTTGGAGGCGCACAATGCCTACAAACAGTCTGTCATCGACGCCTGTGCGGTCTCCGATCGCGTCCATATCTCCTCGATCGCCGATCGCAACGTCCGGGACGGCAGGCTCGGTGTCGGTTACGGCGCCGACAAACTCAAGATCGGCACGGAATACGGCTTTGGGCTGCGGATCGCCGAGAAAGTTGACGGTCCGATTCTGCTGATCAAGACCTCGTGGGGCGGCAAGTCGATCATGTACGACTTCCGTCCGCCGTCCGCGGTCGATTTCAAAACCACCAAGGCCTATGCCGACGCGAAAGTGAAAGCCGCGGAAAACGAGAAACGCTACGAGGAAGCCGTGAAGAACTTCCCTGAAGCAGAGAGGAAGTACGCCTCAGATCTGGCCGCCTACAAGGAGAGAATAAAAACGGCGGACGAGAAGGCGAAGAAGAAACTCCGGGAACCGCGTAAGCCCAAACTGCGGCGCAAGCCCAAGCCGTCGATGGACGACGCGGGGCGCTTTTGGCGCGAGATGGTGGCTCACGTCAATGAAGTCCTTGCGGATCCGGGCAGGTATCATCCCGCCTACGACGCGGCGGCGGGATTCGAGGTCGCCGGCTTCGTCTGGTTCCAGGGCTTCAACGATCAGTTCAATCCCGAGTATCGGAGCAATTATGCCGAGAACATGCGCCTGTTCATCAACGACATCCGCGAAGAGTTGAAGGCGCCGAAGATGCCGTTTGTGATCGGCGTGCTGGGAACGCCGATGACGAAGGAGAAGGTCGACGAGAACGAAGTGTCGCAGGCTCAGCGCAGGGCGGCGCAGTTTCCTGAGTTCGCGGGGAACGTCCGGGCGGTCGAAAGCTACACGCAGTATTCCCACTACTCGCACGAGGTTTTCCAGAAGGGCTGGCCGGCCCACTATCACGAATGGAGCACGGTCGGCAGCGACCGGCCGTACCACTATCTCGGCAGCGGCGCCTTCTTCGTCAGGCTTGGAAACTCCTTTGCCGAGAACATGGCCGAGTTGATGGGGGCGGGGAAGTAACGGTTGCGAAGACTCTTGCGATCTGCGGTTGGCCCCTTCAGTACAAAAAAATTGGTACCCCCACTAGGACTCGAACCTAGAACCAATTGATTAAGAGTCAACTGCTCTACCAATTGAGCTATGGAGGCACCGAAGGAGGCGGAATATAGACATCTCGAATGAGATGTCAACCCCATCGATTGACATTCTTCAGGCGAGGGGCGGACTCAGTTGCCCAACTGCTGCAGCAGGCCTCTCGCCGGGCCGTAATTCGGCGCGATCTGCAGGGCGCGCCGGGCGGCGTCGATCGCGTCCTGCCGCCGTTCGATCGAGAGCAGCACAGTCGCGCGGGCGTAGGGAATTTCGGGATCGTTCGGCTCCGCGGCCTCGGCCCGCTCCAGCGCGTAGACCGCCGCGTCGGGTTGCTGCATCTGGTTGCGCATGAGGCCGAGATTGTACCAGGCGCGGGCGTGCCGCGGATTCAATCGCACGGCCTCCTCGAGCGACGCCAGCGTGCCCTGCGGTTGGCCGACCTCATGAAACGCCAGCCCCAGCTTGTAGTGGTATTCCGCTTCGTCCGGATCCAGGCGGATCGCCTCGCGCAGGGCGGCGATCGCATCCTGCCCGCGTCCCATCATGCTCAGCACGATGGCGTGTTCGTGTCGCAACGGAGCCGAATACCCGTCCAGCTTGATGGCCCATTCGACATATTTCAGCGCCTTGTCCGTCTCGCGTCGGTCGAGATGAAACACGCCCTTCTGCAGGGCTCCGGTCGGCATATCGAGGCTGAATTCCAACGACCGGAGAAGATCCGCGGCCGCCTCGGAATCGAGGCTCACCCGATCGCGCAACGCCCACGCGGCGTCCACACGGACCTTTCGGACAGGATCCTCCAACAACTTGCGCAGTCCGCCTTCCACCCGGGCGGGACCGTCGCGCACGAGCGGCCCCAGGGTCAGCGCCGCCGTGCCGCGCAGCAGGGCATTGGTCGAGGACAACTCCTTCAACAGCGCCTCGCCCACTTCTGAATCGTAGACCCATGGGTCCAGCAGTTCGGCGGCGACCGCGCGCCAGAAGGGCATCGGCTCCGTGCGCAACATCTGCAGGAGGTTGTTCCGCGTTCCCGGATCGCCCGCGCGCGCGCCGGCGATCCAGCGCGCGCGGGTCCGCGTCGGACGGTCCATTTTCGGGCCATACCATTGGTCCATGGCGGCGACGGCCCAATCGACGTCCTTGTCCGCATGGCAACGGTTGCAGGCGTTTGGGATGCCATGTTCCTTCGTCAGCAACGGGTCCGGGATGGTGAAGCCATGATCCCGCCGCGGATCACGCTGCATGTAGGTGGTCTCGGGCATGTGGCAGTTCACGCATTGGCCGCCCTCGCCCGTGATCTGATGATGCGAGTGTCCGGCGGGATCGATGACCGGGCTGTTGGGAAATTCCGGCGTCGGCGCGGCGTGGCATCTCATGCAGAGGACGTTGCCCGGCAGCAGCGTCTTGCCGGTGTGGGGCTGATGGCAGTCCACGCAGCGCACGCCGGCGTGGTGCATCCTGCTGCTGAGAAAGGAGGTGAACACGTAGTTCTCATCGCGGACCTGCCCGTCGGCATGGTAGATGTCCGTTTCGTTCGGAATGACATGGGAGTAATGATCGAGGTAATTGTCTCCCGGCACGAAGTCCCCGGTCAGTTCCGTCCGCCGCGAATGGCACATGCCGCAGGTGTCGATCCACTGGTCGCGGTCCATCTTCCTGTAGGTCGGGTCCGGCTCCTTCGTGTCGGGGTGTTTCCTCCGCCATTCGACGTGCGCCTTCATGGGGCCGTGGCAGGCCTCGCAGCCGACGCTCATTTCGGCCATGGAGGTCTTGTAGGTGTCGGTCGCGTGGTCGTAATTCTTGCGCAACCGGGTGTTGTGGCAGGAGGCGCACTGCGTGTTCCAACTCATGCCCCGCCCCGTCCAGTGTCCCCACTCGCCCGGTTGCCGATCCTCTTCGCCGTAGACATTGAACCACTCATTCGCGCGCGGATCGTAGCTGGCGTCCAGGGTCTGCAGGCGACCGTTGGGAAAGGGGATCAAATACTGGCGCAGCGGCGTCTCGCCGATGACGCGCGCGACCGAGAACGGCTCCTTCTCCCCGCTCAATCCCTTGGTCAACACCTGGTAGGCTCCGTTGGTGGAGAGAATCTGCGTCTTCTGGTCGGCATGTTTATATTCGCGCGGCGGATCAAACGCCGTTCCATCCAGCGTCGCGTCGGGCAGGCGCTCGGCCAATTGGTGGTCCGACCCGGTCCAGTCGGCGAAGGCCTCGGCATGGCACTCCCTGCAGCTTTGAGACCCAGCATATTTCGCGAACGCCTCCGCCTCCGGTTCCGGCCGCCAATGGTTGATCGCCGGTTTTTCCCCAGGAACCTGATCCGTCGGCGGCCCGGCAGCCTTGCCGCCGCTTCCTTTCGCGACCTTGCCTGAATCGGAAGGAACGTCCTCCCGAAGCAGGAAGAAGGCGCCCGCGACAACGACGATCAAGATGATCGCCCAGCGCGGGAATCCGCCGCCCGATCCCGCAGCGTGACTGGCGATGGGGCCCCGAGGGGCTCCGGAACCCGAGCCGCCGGGACGGGATTTCTTTTTCTTCTGATGCGACACGAGCGCGCAGTGTGGCTGGATTTGCCCCCGGCTTCAATGCCGTTCCAGTTCGCGGTTCGCGGTTCGCGGTTCGCAGTTCGCGGTTCGCAACGGCGAACAGGGAACGCCGGACCGGGAACAGCGTTGACGTTCAAAGCAACTTGGCGATCTCGTCCTCCTCGGGATCCCAGACCATGGGCTCCGGCTTCGGCTGGGGTTGAGGCCGATGCGCGGCCTTCGGGCGGTCCCGCTTTTTCCGGGCTCCGGCGGAAGGCCGCGGCGTCCCCGGAACCGGGGAATCCGCCGCAGCTTCACCCAGTTCCCCAAGAAATTCCTTCACGGATTTCAAGGGCCCGGGATTCAGCGCGATGCCGTGGAAAGTCCCATGGCGCGTTCGCCGGATGAGATCGGCGGCCTCCAGAATCCGCAGATGCCGGGACACCGCCGGCGCCGACATCGCAAACAGCTCATTCAATTCACCAACCATCGCAGGCCCGGCGACAAGCTTCCGCAACATCGACCGCCGCGCCGGGTTGTCCAAGGCCTGCAGCGCGCGGTCCAGTTCTTCCGGCTCATGGTTTGCCATCAGGCCAATGAATGGTGAATTCCCGCCCGCTCGTCAACATTTTCTATTAACTTTCTGGTTAATAATCAATCTCGATGGTTTGTCGCCTTCCCGCGGGGCCAACGCGGGACTTGGGTATTTGCGAAATCGGCCCTAGTCTGGCCTCATCGAAGCAGAGAAATGAGCGCACAGATCACAGTCACCCAACGGGAGATCCGCGAGGCGGATCCGGTCGAGGTTTCGCATGAGTTTGTGGAGGCGGATTTCGCGGAGGCAAAGCGCACGCCGACGATTTTCACCCTTTGGCAGTTGAGCCGGAAGTTCGACCTGGCCGTGCAGCACGCGAATGCCGACCTGAAGGCGGGCGGCAATGGGATTCCCAAGCACACGACAAACTCGGTTTTCAGCGCCCGGATCACAATCACGGACAACGGGGTCGCGGACACGACAGTGGAGCTTCCGCAAGCGACCGGCCAGGAGGGCGAGGACTACGCAGATCTCTTCCTGAACTCGATCCGCAAGGCCATATCCGAGGCCAAGGAGGCCGCGCAGGCATGAAGACCGTCGCTGTTCTCGGGGCCTCGACAAATCGGGCCAAGTTTGGAAACAAGGCCGTGCGAGCCTTCGTTCAACAGGGCTATGAGGTTTATCCGGTCAATCCGCGCGCCACGGAGATTGAGGGCGTTCAGGCATACGGCTCGATTTCCGAAATTCCGGTCCGCCCGGACATGGTCAGCGTCTATCTCCCGCCGGCGATCCTGTTGGCCGGGCTCGGGGAGATCGCGGAAAAGGGCTGCGGGGAACTTTGGTTGAATCCGGGCGCCGATTCCCCGGAGGCGGTCTCCGCGGCGGAAGAACTGGGGCTCAAGGTCGTCTGCGACTGCAGCCTCCTGCGCATCGGCGTGTCTCCCGCAGCGTTGTGATGCGGTTCGACTCTGGCCGGCCGGCCTACCACAGTTCGGGTTTGCGCAGGGCGACGACGCAGTCCAACGCTCCGATCGGCGGATCAAGCTTGCCTTGTCCGAAACCGAGAGCCAGCCAGCCGTTGGGATACTTGAGCGGATAAGGCGCTTCAAACGCCTGAGCCCGGTCGGCGATGAAGCCGAAACGTCCGTAGTAGGCGGGATCCCCGTATACGAAAACCATGCGGACGCCCGTGCGCTCCGATTCCCGCAGGCCTTCGTGAACGAGGGCCGATCCGATGCCGCCATTCTGATGTTCCGGTCGCACCGCAAGCGGGGCCAGGATGCGGCCGACGAAGCGTCCGCCCCCATTCATCCAGACGGCGCTGAAGGCGACATGGCCCACGAGGACGCCCCTCGCCTCCGCCACCAGGGAAATCGTTGGCGGGGAGGCGGTCTCCTCCAGCAGGTCAACGGCGAGGTCGGCAACCAGCGCGCTCTCCGAATCGTCAAATGCCTCCCGGCAGACCCCGCGGATGCCGTCGCGATCAGCGATCGTCGCTGTTCTGATCGTCAGGTCCGGCATCTGCGCATCCAGAGCGTTCACGCGCGCTTCCAAGTCGCCCAGGAAACACCGCCCCTCCTCAATCGGGGCTGCGCGAGGAAAGCGCCGCGCTTCGTTTCGGGCCGCCGATGCAGAAGAGGTGTTTGTATCCCCGGATGAAGAGGTCGCCGTTTGAGACGGCGATCGATCCGATGACCTTTTCCCCCATCGGATTGACGCTGATGAACTCATACTTGGGGCTGGCTTTGAGGACGAAGGCGTCGCCGCCCTGGTTGACCGCGTAGAGCCGGCCGTCCGCGAGGACCATGGACGACCAGTTCTGCCGGTTCTTTCCCGGGCCCTGAAGCTTCTCCTGCCAGACAATGGCGCCGGTCTGAAGGTCGATGCACTGCGCCTCGCCGGGGTCGTTGAGGATGTAGATGCGCCCCTCATGAATGACGCCGGAGCCGATCCGCTGCAGCGTTCGCTTGTTCTGCCAGACGCGGTGGCTTGCGGTCACATCACCTCGACCGCCGAGCCGCACGGCGATGGTATCGCCGCGGAAACCGCCCATGCCGACCGCGATCCCACCGGCATGAATCGGCGAGGTGTACACGAGTTGATTGACGCCGCCGCTGGTCCAGACCTCTTTTCCGGTCCTGGGATCGAAGGCGAACATGCGTTCGGGAAAGGTCATCAACATCAGGGTCTTCCCGTCCTGCTGGAAGGGGACGGGATCGCTCCAGGATCCCCGCCAGCCGGCACGACCGTTCTCACCGGGTTTGAGATCCTTGCCGCTGCGGCCGCCCGGTTCATCATTCCGCCAGACGGTCTCGCCCGTGAGTTTGTCCATGGCGATGAGAAAGGTCTGCGGGCCGGGGCCGAAGTTGAGGATGACGAGATCGTCGTGCAGGACGGGCGAGGCGCCGTTGCCCCAGATGTGGTCCTGCCGACCGAGGTCGCGCCGCCAGATCATCGCGCCGTCCATGTCGAAGCAATACATGCCCGCCGAGGCGAAGGAGACGTAGACGCGCTCGCCGTCGGTGGCGGGCGAGGCGGAACATTGGGGGTTGGTCTTGTGGGTCGTCTCCTTCTCCCGAAAGGTGACGCCGCTGTTCCACAGGCGTTTGCCGGTCCGTCGGTCGAAACACTGCAGGGCCCGGCGTTGCCCGTCAGGCCCGCTGGCTTGCGCGAGAAAGACCTTGTCCCCCCAGACAATGGGCGTGGAGTTCCCCGGCCCCGGCAGCGCGACCTTCCAGCGCACGTTCCTGGAATCGCTCCATTGCGTGGGCAGTCCGGTTTCCGAGGAGACGCCCTGGCCGGTCGCGCCGCGCCAGGCGGGCCAGTTCCCGGCGGAAACGGTGAAAACCGACAGGACCATCAGGCCGGCGAGGAGGAGGGATCGCTTCATTCCCCCGATAAAAGCGACGATCCAGGCATTGTCAAGCGGGGCGCGGCGCCGCAGAGTCCGGGCACAGATGGAATCCGAAATCAAAGATCCGCCGATCGTCGAGAAGACGAAGGAACTGTGCGCTACCCTGCTGGAGCAGCCCGAAACCGCGGCTTTTCTCGCGGACATGAACGCCTTCCTCGCCAACGAGGAGCTGCGCAGCCGCTACGACGTGCTCACCATGCAGGGCGAGGCCCTGGCCCAGCGCCAGCAACTCGGCCTCCCGATCGAGCCTGCAGAATTCGAAAAGTTTGAGAAGGACCGCGACGAGTGGATGGCCAATGAACTGTCCCAGAAATTCCTCGAGGCGCAGAAGCGCATGCAGGGACTTCAGGATCAGATCCATCAATACATCTCCAAGACCTTCGAACTCGGCCGCGTCCCCGAGTCCTACGACATCGACTACTGCTGCAACGACTGCGACTGCGGCGGGTGAGCGGCGGGACAATTTCAGGTCTCCAGAATCCCTGCGACAACCCACGCGGGGCGGTTCATTGATGCTCCGGCTTCCTCCGCCGTTCCGAAAGGCCCGACCAGATCAGCCAGACGTGGATTGCGATGCCGCCGGGGAGCATCAACGCCAGCAGCCATGACGGTCTTGCGCCGGCGTCGATGATCACAAAATCCTCATCGAGGCGCGGATGCAGCGCGAGCAGTTCCTCCCGGTTGTCCGCCACGTTCTCCCAACCAAAGCGGATCAGGCCCTCGATGTCCCGGGCAACAGCCAGCGGTTCGGAATTGGTGGCGAGAAAGGCGTTCATGCTGTGCGTCACCTCGGCGAGGCCGATCGCGTCGACCCGCAGGCGGAACTCGTCCTCCAGGCCGGCGACGAGCGCGTGAATCGGCGCGTTGGTCGCCCCGGACGATTTCAGCGGCACGAGAAACTCGGCCGCGTGGTCGGACTCGATGTAATTGAAGCGGCGGGCGTTCAGCAGATCGAGTTCACCCCCGCCGAGCCGCACCCATTTGTTCTCCGGTTGACGCCGCTGAAAATCCGCGAGCGAAATCCCCAGGGGGGCGCGTTCGCGGAAGACCAGAAGCGACCCCTGCCCACCCACGACGATCATGCAGATGCCGACCAGGGTCAGGATTCCTCTGAAGGCGTTGGCGTTCAAAGCGGCAACAGGGCCTGCCCCCCGACGGGCGTGACCTCCTGCAATACGTAGGTGGGACTCGGCGAATCCTGGGTCGTCGATTCGATCTCCACATGCGCCGCATCCGCCCGGCGAAGCCCGGCCTCGATGGCGCGGCGCGCATGCTCCGGCGAGTTGCAGTCGCGGCTCAGATGCACGAGATAGACGCGTCGAAGCTCCGGCGTGGCGACCTGTTCCAGCAGTCCGGCGGCGGCGTCATTGGACAGGTGGCCGTGACGGCTGAGGATCCGTTGCTTGATGCTCCACGGCCGCTTCGTGTCGCGCTCCAGCAGTTCCTGGTCGTAGTTGCATTCCAGCAGCAGCACATTGGCCCGCCGCGCGCGTTCGACAACCAGCTGCGTCGCGTGGCCCAGGTCAGTCAGAACGCCGATGACGCCCACGTGCGTCCGCAAGAGGAAGCCCACCGGATCGTGGGCGTCGTGCGGCACGCTGAAATTCTCCACCTCGATGTCGCCAATCTCAAAATTGGCGCCCTCGTTGAAGATGCGGAAATCGAGCGGCTCCTTCACCTGGTCCTCGATAGCCTCCTTCGTCAGGCGGTTGCAGTAGACAGGGATCCCCAGTTTCGCGGCGATGGTCCCCAAACCCTGGGTGTGGTCGCTGTGCTCGTGCGAGATGAGAATGCCGTCGAGCCGCTCGGGCGTGCGGCCGATGGATTCCAGTCGCTTCCGGATCTGGCGACCGCTGAAGCCGGCGTCGATCAGGACGCGGGTCTCGTCGGTTTCCAGATAGGAGCAGTTTCCAGAGGAACCGCTGCCGAGAACGGTGAAGCGGACAGACATCGCCCGACGTTATTCGCGGGACAAAACCGCCGCAACCGTTTTCGGGATCACACGACGACATTCCCGGTCACCGCGCGCGCGACCAAAAAACAAATTGCCTGCCGGACGGGGTTTCCCTTTAATTCGCAGCCTTTCCGCAAAACCAGGAACACCGGCGGGGCGTTTACAGCCGGGGATTTCAAACAAACCACAGAACCATCATGGCCAAGAAAAAACTCAGAGTAGGACTCATCGGATACGGCTTCATGGGCCGCACGCACTCCAACGCCTTCCGCAAGGTGAACAACTTCTTCGATCTCAAGTACGACATCGAGATGAAGGCCTGCTGCGCCCGCAATGAGGGACGCATCAAGGATTTCGCCGACAACTGGGGCTGGCAGTCCTATGAGACGGACTGGCGCAAGCTCGTCGAGCGCGACGACATCGACCTGATCGACATCGGCAGCCCTAACAACACACACTACGAGATGGCCATCGCCGCCGCCGAGGCCGGCAAGATGATCATGTGCGAGAAGCCGCTGTCCATGGACGGCAAGGAAGGCGAGAAGATGGTCAAGATCGTCGAGAAGGCCGGCGTCCCGAACATGGTCTGGTACAACTACCGCCGCGTCCCCGCCGTCACTCTCGCCAAGCAGATCATCGACAGCGGCAAACTCGGCCGCATCTTCCACTACCGCGCGCAGTTCCTGCAGGACTGGACGATCTCCAAGGAGCTCCCGCAGGGCGGCGAAGGCCTCTGGCGCCTCGACGCGGCGGTCGCCGGCTCCGGCGTCACGGGCGACCTGCTCGCCCACTGCATCGACACCGCGCTCTGGCTCAACGGCCCGATGAACGAGGTCTCCGCGATGACCGAGACCTTCATCAAGGAGCGCGTCCACACCGCCACCGGCAAGAAGCACAAGGTCACCATCGACGACGCCTGCGCCTTCCTGGCCCGCTTCAAGAACGGCTCGCTCGCGATCTTCGAATCGACCCGTTACGCACGCGGCCACAAGGCCCTCTACACCTTTGAGATCAACGGCGAGAACGCCTCCATCCGCTGGGACCTGCACGACCTGCACCGCCTGGAATACTTCGACCACGCGGACGACTCCAAGACCCGCGGCTGGCGCTCGGTTCACATCACCGACGGCGACCACCCCTACATGGGCAACTGGTGGGTTCCCGGTCTGCAGATCGGCTACGAGCACACCTTCGTTCACCAGGTGGCCGACTTCGTCAACGGCATCTCCTCGCGCAAGAAGCGGGCGATCCGCCCCGACTTCCGCGACGGCCTCGAAACCCAGTATGTCTGCGACGCCGTCCTCGCGTCCGGCAAGACCGGCCGCTGGACGAAGTGCAAACAGGTGTGAATTTCCGGTCCGGAACGACCGTCACTACCCACTGACACACACACAAACGAATCCAACACACACGTATGAAACTGAAAGTTCTCATCGCCACCATCGCGTTCGGCTTTGCGGCCGGAACGGCGGTCGCCGAACTCGGCGACGAAAGCAAGGTGCCCGCGGGCTCCAAGAAGCGCGTCAGCTATCAGAAGGACATCAAACCCGTGTTTGAGAAGTCCTGCCTGAAATGCCACAGCGGCAGCCGACCAAAGGCCAAGTACCTCATGGACACCGTCGCCAACATCGTCAAGGGCGGCAGCAGCGACGAGGCGGCCATCATCCCGGGCAACGCCAGGAAATCCCCGATCGTCCACTATTGCCTGGACCTCGTGGAAGACCTGGAAATGCCGCCGACCAGCAAGCGGGAGAAATATCCGGCCATGACCAAGGCGCAGATCGCCGACATGATCGCCTGGATCGATCAGGGCGCGAAGGACAACTGATCCGCTTGCCCGATCAGATCGAAAGATCTTCCAGATCAAACCCATCGTCCTCTTCGGACGGTGGGTTTTTTTGTCGGTTCAAACCGTCGAGCAGGGCTCCCTGGAAGAAGCCGCAAAGCTGCATCGCGGCGAGGAGCGGCGCCAGTTTCGGATTGGCGCGCATCATTTCCTCCCCGCCCTCGGAGGGCGATCCCGCGCGCGCCCAGCAGCCGATGCGGACGTCGTTGAGCGCCTGCAGCAGGAGATCCACCTCCTCCGTGGTCAGCCGCATCAGCAGGAAGCCCTCGGTCTCCTCGAAGCGACTCTCGTCCGACAACAGCTTCAGAATGCGCTTGCGGACCTCCGCCTGCTCCTCGCGCAGGGACTGATCCGCCACCTCGCGTCCGTCGGGCAGCTCTTCCTCGTTCATGGTGCGGCAGAGTTCGAAGTAGGAGACCTTGAGCGCCGGATACTTCAGGCAGAGCTGCCGGAGGACCTTCCGACCGCGCGGCTCAATGAGGAAAACCAGCGTGTCGTCGTTGGCTTCGAGAAAATTCACGACCCGTCGCGCTCCATGGTCGCGTGCAGGCTGTACTTGTGCAGCTGATGAACGTAGTGCTCCGCCTTTTCCATGGTCTCGCGGACCAGAATGCTCTTGCCCTGCTTGTGCACCTGCATCATGTGACGTTCCGCCCGCGCCTTCGTCCAGCCGAACACGACCTGGAAGACGTGGGTGACATAATCCATGAGATTCACCGGATCGTCCCAGCAGATCACCACATAACCCGGATCGAGCTCCTCCTGCTCGCGGGTCTTCGTGTCCTGGTCCGGCCTCGGCAGGACCTGCGGTGTCGCGCTGTCATCCACGACGCGAGCTTAGCAAATGCGGGGGACTTGTCCAGTTGGGCGCCAGGCGCTGGTTTCACGCCGGTATCACAATGAGATATTCGCGGGGGAAACATCGGTCTGAATGACTCCGGCGGCCTTCAACTCATCCAAAGCGGCTTCTATCAACAACCAGTCCTCAGCCCCGAACTGGTCGATCTTCTCCGCTTCCCCGAATAATCTCTTTGAGATGTCTCCCATCGCTCAAAGCAGTCGATCTCCCGTCGTTTCCATGGAGCTTGTTGCGGACGGCCGAAGATTCAAGGTCGCAAAGTCCAATTCAAACAACCTCTTGCTTGCCGAACCGGCGCAGATTTCCCCGGGGCCGGCCGAATTGACTGTGATCATCGAAGATCAAACCGCCAAGTTCCGGTTTTTCATCGCGGCCCAGGTTGATGGGAGACGCGTGGAGTTGCGCGTGGAGGAGGCGCTGGCTGGAGCAACAGTGGCCAACGGAGACGCAAACTGACGTGGATTGTTGGCCGGACCGCGGGTCTGTGACCCGCAGCAACGCCCGAACTATCCTGGCAGCTTCAGCATGCCAACCGAATCGCGAAATCGGGCGCTGCTCCACGGCCAGTCCGCCGGATCCAGAACCAGTTTTGCTTTGGTTGGATTGTGTTCGATGTAGCGAACCGTCCTTCGTTCATGCTGCGCGTCACGCATATAGGTGTCAAAGTAGTCCTCCGCCCAGAAGGAGCCGTGTTTCTTCAGAACACGGTTTGCCAGACGTCCCGTATGCTTTTTCCAGGCGCCGACGATATCCGCCATGGATGCGCCACCCACCTTGAAAAGGACATGAACGTGATTCGGCATGATGCACCATGAGCGCAATTCGTACCGATACTCAATTGGATCGTCGCAAGCGCTATCGCGGCCTGGCCGCTTCGCGGATGCAGAGAATCCTGAATGGTTCAATATGTTGCTCTCGACCAACCCGGCGATTTCGGACTGCCTCAAACAGCATTCGCCACTGCCGCGATCGAGGTAAGCTTCCAGTTCAATCCGGCGTTGCTTGTCATCCTCAATTCTCCACAGGTGTTCCCATTCAGATCGAAGCGCGTTCGGAAAGGTGTCCGCGAGACGGAAGGTGACAAACTGCGTCAATTCCGGCTCATCACGATGAGGCAGGTATCCGCGTTCGTGCCAGCCGCGGAACCTGCGGCTGGCGGCATCCTTGTCCTTCTTGGAGGACCATTGTTGTTTTCCCGCAACCAGGTTCCGCACCCCCGGGTTGTATGGCGGACTGGGTTGCGGTCGCTCCTTCGATTGACTCACGACGGTATTTGGCCATGGCGGCGGCAGCCGCGCAAGTTCCGACGTTGCTGTGGCTTCAGCGGACCGCGGCTTCGTGTGCCGCAGCGACTTGGGAGAACGCGACGCCTCGGATTGGTTGGACGCCCCGGAACTCCGGGGGTTGCTGCGGGTCACAGACCCGCGGTCCGGGCGCACGTCCTCCGGACGCGCCCGTCACTCCCCAAAAAACCCACACTCCATTTCCACGGCGTCCGCAAGCCGTTCCAGATACTCGTCGCGGGAAATATGTCTCGCGCCCAACTGTTCGGTGATCGGCGTCAACATCTGGACGTCGAACAGCGCATAGCCCTGCTCATTCAGCCGCCCGACCAGGTGATGCAGCGCGACCTTGGACGCCTCCGACTCGCGATGAAACATCGACTCACCCGCGAACAGGCCGCCGACCGACACGCCGTAGACACCGCCGACCAACCTGCCATCCCGCCAGCATTCCACACTGTGCGCGTGTCCGGCCTCGTGCAGCGCGGTGTAGGCATCGATGAACTCCGGACCGATCCAGTTGCCGTCCTTGCGCGCCGTGGCGCAGCCTTCCATCACCTCGACAAAGGCCTCGTCCGTGGTGATCTCAAAGGGCTCCCGTCGCAGGGTCTTGGCGAAGCTTTTGGAAATGTGGAATTCGTCCAGCTCGAGGATCGCGCGCGGATCAGGCGACCACCAGGTGATCGGATCGCAGCTCCAGGGGAAGATCCCGCTCCGGTAGGCGAGCAGCAACCGATCGACCTGCAGATCGCCGCCGATGGCGACCAGGCCGTCGGAGTTCGCCTCGCGCGGATCGGGGAACCAGAGAGGCGCGTCGGACATGATTCGGCGCGCCTCCCTTCACCAACCGCCGCCCAATGCCTGGATCAGATTCACGCCGGCTGCCCGCTGCATGCCGCGGAGCGCGTTCTCAGCCAGCTGCGCCTGGAGTCGATCGCGCTCGGAATCCATGACCTCGAAGTAGTCCGCCAATCCGCTTTCATGTCGAGCCCTGGCGGCTTCGGCGGCCTGGTCCGCCGCGCCGACGGCTTCCTTTCGAGCCACGGCTTCACGGGAAAGACTCTTCAAATCCAACAGGGCGTCATCCACCTCGCGGACGGCGGCCAGCAGGGTTCCGCGATAGCTGGCGGCGGCTTCCCGCCACTGCGCCTTGACCTCGGCGACCGAGGATTTGCGGCGACCGGATTGAAAGACGGGCACATCAATCTGCGGCCCGATATCGAAGAATCCGCTGCCGCTGTCGAAGAGGTTGCTGGTCCTGAGGCTGGCCACGCCGCCGCTGCCGTTGAGCGTGATGCGGGGGAGAAAGTCCGCCTTCCGGATGCCGACCTGCGCCGCCGCCGCGCGGAGGCTTCGATCCGCGGCGCGCAGATCGGAACGACGAACCAACAACTCCGAAGGCACGCCGGCGGGAATCTTGACCTGTTCGATGGAGTTCCCGCCGGCGCCGGTTGAGAGCTTCGCGTCAAAATCCGCGGGAGCCTGCCCGATCAACGCCGCAATGGCGTGGCGGATTCGGCCGAGGTTTCGGGCGGCCGCCTCCTCGGACGCGCGGGCGTTGCTCAACTCGACCTTGGCCCGCGCAACATCGATCTCCACGCCGCTTCCGAGGTCGAGGCGCGACTGCTGCAGTGCCAGGCGTTCCTCACGCAGACGTGCTGCATCGCGAAGAATCGTCAAATCGTCGGTCGCCGTGCGCCAGGCGAAGTATTGCCGGGCCAGTTCGCCCTGCATCGAGAGCAGGGCCGCGCGGTATTCCAGTTCAGCCGCCTCGGCGCGGAGGCTGTCGCGCTTGACGGCGCCGCGCACACGTCCCCAGAGGTCCAGCTCCCAACTCGCGCTCATGCCGAGGCGGTAGCGCTCGTATTCGGGCATGGCGATGGGAAACAAGAGGTTGTTCACCGAATCGCGGCGACGCCCGGCGGCGGCGTCCGCTGTGACCGTCGGCAGCAGCGGCCCGCGGCTGATGCCCAAGACGGCAAAGCTCTGGTCCACCCTCGCCAGGGCCGCCTCCAGGTCTGGGTTGGCGGCCTCGAGCTGTTGCATGAGCAAATCCAGGGACGGGTCGCCGAAGACCCGCCACCAATTGCCTGATTCGGCCGGGGGTGTGGGTCTTGCCGATTCGTCAGCGTGGGCGAACCTGGCCGGAGCGGTTGGCAGGCCCTCGCCTTCTTCCGGGCTGCGTTGTGAAACGTAGGAGGCGCAGCCCGTGAGCAGCAGGAGGGCGGCGAGCGCGGAGGAAAAACGTAGGATCGTGGCGCAACTGTTATTCGAAATCCATTGCAACGACGGGCGAACCCACCCCGATTCCATTCTCATTTTCGGCTTCGCCGGAGAATGGAATATCCCCTCCCGAGAGGGGACCAACGCAAGAAAGCGCCACACGCCAGGCCCCCTCCTGGGAGGGGATATTCTTCTCCGCCGACGTAGTCGGTTTGGAGGAGCAGAATTGGGGTGGGTTCGCGCGTTGAACATAGGGCTGTTTCCTAAATCGCCGGGACATCCTCCAACTCACCCGCGGCTTCATCCTCGCCCCCGGTCAGGCGCTTGCGCGGATCCAGCGTCGCATAGACCACGCTCAACACGGCCGGCACCAGGACCAATGTGAAGATCGTCGACACCAGCAACCCGCCGACCACCACCGCGCCCAGGCCGCGGTACAATTCCGAACCCGCGCCCGGCAGCAGCACGAGCGGGATCATGCCGCCGACCGAGGTCAGCGAGCCCATCAGGATCGGACGCACGCGTGATTTCACCGACTCGACGATCGCCTCCTGCGGCGTGTGCGCAATCTCAGGATGATTGAGGAAGTTCAGGGTCTGATGAATGATCAGGATGGCGTTGTTCACCACCACGCCGGCGAGCAGCACAAATCCCAGAATACTCAGCATGTCGAGGTTTTGAATCGGCATGTAGCGGTCCGTCACGCTCCACAGGTGCACGGCGAACAGCCCCAGGAATCCGCCCAAGGTCGCCAGGGGAACGGTCAACATGATCACCACCGGCGAGCTCCAACTCTGGAACAGGACCACCAACACGAGGTAGACCACGAGAAAGGCCAGGAACAGGGAGCTCGAAACCGTCCCCAGCAGGCCGCCGGCCCCGAGCAACGCGGTCTTGATCTCATTCAACTTGCCCGCCGATCCCGCGAGCCCGACCTCCATGCCCGGCGCGATCACGCCGCCCTGCTTCAACTGCCCCACCATCGCGTTGACGTCGTCAATCGCCGTTTCCAAGGGCATGCCTGTCGGCGGCGTGAACTGCAGGGTCACCGCGCGCGAACGATCGACGTGCCGTATCTCGTTCGGTCCGCGCACCCGGTCCACCTGCGCCAGCGTCCGCAGGTCCACAATGGCGCCCGTGCGTGTGGCGATGGGCGCGTTGAGGATGCCGTCGACTGGATTGTCGCCCGACGCGTCCTTGCTGATCACCTTGAGGTCGCGCAATTCGCCGTTCTGTTCGTAGTCGCGGAAGAAAAGGATGCCGTCGCCGCTCGCCTGCGCCGCCAAGCCGACGTCGCGACGGTTCAGTCCGACCTTGAGCAGCGCGCGATCGTCGGGAACAACGCGCAACTCCGTCGAAGGCATGGAGAAATTGGCCGGGTCGGGATTCACGCTGTAAGGTCCAAACTTCTCCATCAGTCCGAACATCAGGGCCTGCGTCGCGGCGATGACCTGGTCGAGATCGCGTCCCTTCAGATCGATCTTGATGGCCGAGCCCGTGTTCCCTCCCACTCGGAAAAGCGGCATCTGAAACGCAAAGGATATGGCGTCGGGCGCGTTGTGCCCGCCCGCCGATTGGTTCAGCAGCGGGATCAGATCGACGACCTTCTCCTTCTCCGCGGAGATCGCGCCGTGAAACATCCGGCCCTCGAAGCTGACGAGAAAGTAATTGTCGATGGGCGGGGGCATGACCTCCATCTGGGAGCCGTCCGGCGTCCGTTGAACAACCGGCGTGCGCCGGTCCTCCTTGGGCTCGTCGCCGCGGGCGACCGCCTCCACGGCGAACTGATCCGGGGCCGCGTCCCAGGCGGGCTTGATCACCCTCTCAATGCGTTCGCCCATCTGGGTGAGCTGGTCGAGGTTGTATCCCGGCGGCGGTATGATCATGCCGAAGACAATGTTGCGGTTGCCCTTGGGCAGGTAATCGAGCGGCGGGGTCAGCCACCTGATGCCGACCACCGTCCCGAGTGTAAAGACGACGATGACCAGGATCCGCGCCGCCCAACTCCGGTTCACGGCGGCCACCAGGCGCGCGACCAGGGCGGGGAAGGAATTCAGGACCCGATGGAGAAAGTCCAAGGGATGAAAGCCGCGTCGCTTGACGTTCTCATGCTCCGGATGCCCCTCGCCCGAATGCAGCAACCTGGCGGCCGCAGCGGGAATCACGGTCAGGGAAACGACCAGGCTCAAGGCCACCGCCGCCATGATCGCGTAGGCGATGTCCTTGAACAACTGTCCTGCCGTCTCCTGGATCAGCAGGATCGGGAAGAAGACCGCCATCGTCGTGACGGTCGACGCCAATACGGCCCCAGCGACCTCGCTGGCCCCGTCGTTCGCCGCGCGCCAGGGCGACTTGCCCATCTCCAGATGGCGATAGATGTTCTCGATCACCACGATGGCATTGTCCACGACCATGCCGACCGCAAAGGCCATGCCCGCCAGCGAGATGATGTTCACCGTTCGCCCCAGAGCGACCAGCACAACGATCGCGCCGACGACCGAGATCGGAATCGCCATGGCGATGATGCCGACAGCGCGGTAGGAGCGCAGGAAGAACAACAGTGTCAGGGTCGCCAGGACGCCGCCGATCACGATGTTGTTCTGCACGAGCTGGATGGCGTCCTGCACGTAGGTTGTGGCGTCGTAGACCTGGACGAGCTCGAGCTTTCCATTGAGTCCCAGTTCACGCGCGCGCTCCTCGAGCAGGCCTCCCGGCGCGTTCATCGCGGCGATCTCGGCCTTGATGCGGTCCATCGTGGCGATGAGGTTGCCGCCGCGCTGGAGCAGGAAATTGAAGAAGGGCATCTGATGTCCGCGCGCCCGGGCCCAGTCGGTCTTCTCCTTGTGCGTCATCACCACCTCGGCGACGTCGCGGAGATAGACCGGACCGGAGGCGTCGCGGCGGATGAGCGTGTTCAGCATGGACTCCGCGGTTTCGAATCGACCGACAGACCGCACCCGGATGTCGCGCTTGCCCTCCACCACCTTGCCGGCGGAATAGTTCTGATTTGAGACGCGGATGACGTCGCTCAACTGCGCCCAGGTCACGCCGCGCTCAGCCAGGTCCCGGGCATCAACGCGGATCTGCATTTCGGCCTGCCGCCCCCCGCGCACGCCGACCTGCGACACGCCTTCCAGCCGCTCGAAGCGGGGCTTCATCCGTCGCTCCATGAAGTCGTAGAGCGTGGTTGTGTCGAAGTCGGGATCCGTGGAGGAAAGTCCGACCCAGGCAATGAAATCGACAGACTCGGGGTCGATGTCCTCAACCACGGGTTGCAGCACGGCCTCGGGATAACCTGGAACTTCGTCGAGTTTCTGCAGGACCTCCGCCTTGGCGGCTTCGAGATCCGTGCCGGTGGCGAATTCCAGACGCACCGTACCCTGCCCCGCCTGGCTGTTGCTGGTCATGGAGACGAGATTCTTCGTCTCGCCCAGGACCTTCTCCTGCTCCTCGACGATGTCGCTCTCAATCTCCTCGGCCGATGCGCTCTCCCATCGGGTGGTGACGGAGATCACGACCGAATCCACCTCCGGCTTCATCTGCACCGGCACGCGCGTGAAGGCCATCAGGCCGCCCAGCAGGCAGAGCCCGACGCCGACGCCCACCGAAATCGGCTGCCGGATGCAGTAATCGACCAGTTTCATTGGGCGAAACTCTGGATCATCAAACCCTGGCCCGGCATCAGGCGCTCGTTGCCTTCGACAATGACCTGGGCGCCTTCAGCGAACGCCTCGGGATCGGCGATGTAGACCCTGCCTCCGCGCTCGAAGGCGATGTTGACCATGGTCCGCATTCCGGTCGGCATTTCGCCCTCCTTGGCCGGCGGTTGAACGACGTAGACGAAATCGCCGGCCGCGGAGCGGATGAGCGCGTCGGTCGGAAACACCCAATGCGGGCCGCGCCTGCCGACCGGGACAATCCCGGTCACGGACTCGCCCGGAGCCAGCCTGCGATCACCGTTCGGCAGTGTCGCCACAACCGTGAACAGCTGGCTGTTGGGATCGACATCGGGGACCAGCTTCACGGAAGCGGGCTTGAGCAGTTCGCCGGTGGCAGAACGACGCACGCGAAAACCCTCGCTGTTGCCGCGCAGATCATCGAGGTGACGCGCGGGAACGCGCAGCCAGGCCTCGATCGGATCGACTGTGACCAGACTCGCGACCACCGCGCCGGCGGACGCCCATTCACCCGGCTCGATGCTGCGGCGCACGATCACGCCGTCAAACGAGGCCTTGATGGTCAGGTCGGCAAGCTGCGCCTTGAGGAAGGCGATGCGGCTCTCGGCCTCGGCGATGCCGTCGCGCGCCACGTCGCTTTGGGCGTCGGCGACCGCGAGCGCGCGCTCGGCGTCGAGGACGTCGCTTTCCGACACCGCCTTGCGCGCCAGCAGTCCGCGCTTCATGTCGAAGTCCCGCTTCGCGCGAGCCAGTTCCGCCTGCCGTTGTTTCGCCATGCTGTGGGCGGATTTCAGGGCGGCCTCGACTTCCGCCAATTGCGCCTTGATCCGACGATCATCCAGTCTGGCGATGATGTCGCCCTCTTTTACGACGCTGCCTTCGTCCACGAGGACCTCGATGACAGCGCCCGGTTCGCGCGCCGCAATGTCCGCCTGGGAGACTCCGCGCAACTCGCCGGTGACGACGGCTTCGGCCCGGGTCGTTTCCTGCGCGACAACCTCCACATAGACCGCTGCCGGCGGCATGGCCATGGGACCGCCCCCGGGGCCGCCCGCGCCCGCGACGGGGGCCTCGCGCATGACCTTGATGGCGACAAAGGCGGCGGCGACAGCCAACACGGCCAGCGCGAGGATCACGCCGTTGCGCGCTCCCGCCCCGTTGTTGGTTGCATTTGGTTGGAATTCGGAATCAGCCATGAATGATCAGGTCCGCTTGTGTTCCACGCGGTTGCCCACATCACAAGGAAAAAAGGACATCCGCGTGACGTCTTCGGGATTGCCTTGTCCGATCGGTGTTGGCATCACCCCTTGAAATGGCGGAACTCGAATCATCCGGCGAATCCGACGCGACCACCGCGCCGGACTGGCAGTCCCCGGAGCACGCCGCCATTTACGAGGAGCATTCCCGGTCGATCTACTACCTCGCCCTGCGCATGCTCAGCGATCCGGCGCAGGCCGAGGACGCGGCGCATGATGTGTTCCTGAAGGCCTTTCGCAAGCTCGACACCTTTCGCGGCGACGCCGGTTTGCGGACCTGGCCGTATCGGATCGCGATCAATCACTGCAAGAACCTCCTCCAGACCTGGCACCGCCGCACCATGGTGAACAACGTGGACGACGCCGTCTGGCAAACCACGCCCTCCTCGTCCGAATCGCCGTTGCGGGCCCTGGAAACCAAGGAGCTCGGGGAACGCATCCAACGGACACTCGACTGCCTGCCCGAGGAATACAGCCTGCTTCTCCTGCTGGTCGCCGACGAAAAACTCAGCTATGAGGAGGTCGGTGAATTGACCGAGCAGTCCGCCGACGCCGTCCGCGGCAAGCTCCATCGCGCCCGCAAGGCCTTCCGCGCCGCCTTCGAAAAATGAGTCATGGAACCTGAATCCGAACAATTCAAACAGCGCTCTCGCGAGGAAGAGGACATCGCTTCGCGCCAGGCCGAACAGTCAGGCGCGCAACCGGCGGAATTTGAGACGCCGGAGGAACTGATCCGCCACGACGCGGCGCGGACCGAGGTCCCCGCCTCGGTGGAAGCCCGGCTCAAGGACTCCCTGGCCAACGAACCCAAGCCCAAACCGGGCATCTGGAAACGCCTGTTCGGCGGCGGGGATTGATCGTTGCCTCCCACTGGCAATTCAGGCAAACGGCTGCTACTTTCCCTTGGTCTCAACCGCCATGGAAACCTCCCCCATTGAAGAGATCGAAACGCTCATCCGGGCGCGGTATCCAATCCTGTATGTGCTCTCGGGCGAGGAGGCTCGCGTGACGGAAGCCCTGGTCGAGATTGGAACGCGTCGCAAGAAATCGATCATCGAATGGAGCTGCAACACCGGCCTGGTCCCCGCCGGCGTGTCCCTGCAGTCCAGACAGTCGCGCGACCCGCAGACCACCGATCCCGTGGCCGCCTTGAACCGCGCCATTGAGCAGGTGGATCCTGCGATCTTCGTCTTCAAGGATTTCCACCCCTGCCTCGGCCGAAATCATCCGGAGACCATCCGCCGTCTGAAGGAGATCGCGGTCCATCTGAAGAACAGCTACAAGACCATCGTGCTGGTGTCGCCTGTGCTCGAGATCCCGACCGAGTTGGAGAAGGAGATCACGGTCGTGAATTCTCCGCTGCCCGGGCGCGAAGAACTGGCCATCCTGCTGGATGAAATCGTCGAGGAGATCAGCGGCTTCAACAACGTGTCCGTGAATCTCGACGCCGATGGGAGGGAACGGCTGCTGCAGGCGGCGTTGGGACTGACGCTGAGCGAGGCGGAAAATGTCTTCGCGCGCATCGTGGTGAAGCACGAGAGCCTCAGCGGCGATCACGTGCATGAGGTGTTTGCCGAGAAGCAACAGATCATCCGCAAGAGCGGCCTGTTGGAATACTGCTCGCCGGAGGAGGACTTCTCACAGGTGGGAGGTCTGGCGGGCTTGAAGGACTGGCTGCGGAAGCGCGCGGCGGCCTTCACCGACGAGGCGCGATCCTTCGGGTTGCCATCGCCCAAGGGCATCCTGCTGCTCGGCGTGCAGGGCTGCGGCAAGAGTCTCTGCGCCAAGGCGGTCGCAAGCCTCTGGCGACTGCCGCTGTTTCGCTTTCACATGGGGCGAATGTTCGGCAGTTACGTCGGCTCTTCCGAGGAGAACGTGCGCAAGGCGATCGCGGTCGCGGAATCGGTCGCTCCGGCGATCCTCTGGGTGGACGAGAGACAAGGCCTTCGCCGGGACCCGCGGCTCCGGCGCCAACGACAGCGGCACCACGGCGCGGGTGTTCGGAACCCTGCTCACCTGGATGTCCGAGAAGACCGCGCCGGTGTTCGTCGTCGCCACCGCCAACGATATTTCCGGTCTGCCGGCCGAACTGCTGCGCAAGGGACGCCTGGACGAGATCTTCTTCGTCGATCTGCCCGGCGAAGAGGAACGCGCGGACATCGTCCGGATCCACCTGACCAAACGCGGACGCGACCCGGCGGCGTTCGACGCGCCGGGACTGGCATCCGTGTGCGAAGACTTCAGCGGGGCGGAGATCGAGGAGGCCGTCGTAAGCGGACTCTACGATGCATTCAGCGAGGGCGACGATTTGACCACGGAACATGTCGCGCGGGCCATGAGCCAGACCGTGCCGCTCGCGCGAACCATGGCGGAACAGATGAATGAACTCCGCGGCTGGAGCGAAGGTCGCGCGCGCCCCGCGAACCAGATCTGACCACTCCCCCAACCAGCAAACCATGAGCCGATTTGTCAAACTGGAGTTCGATGACGAAGCGCAGGACCCCGGTCAGCGGGAGGCCCCGTTGTCGGACGAGGAGCGCTTTCTCAGCGAGGCCGACAAGGCGATGGGCTCCGGCGATTTCGAACGCGCGCTCAAGTTCTTCGCCAAGACGCTGGAAGGCGCGCCGTCCAGCCATGAAGCCTGGATCGGGCAGGCCCGCGCATTGATCGAGCAGGAAGATCTCGAACGCGCCCGCCAATGGATCGACAAGGCGATCGAAAAGCTCGGCGAGGAACCGGACCTGTTGGCCGCCAAGGCGATCGTGCTCTCGCGACTCGGGGACCATGAGGCGGCAATGGCCTTCTCCGACGCGGCGATCGAGAACGGCCCCGATCGCGCCTACCCGTGGATCGCCCGGGGCGACGCATTGCTGGCGCTCGACGAGAAGCAGGCGGATTACTGCTTCGGCAAGGGTCTGCAATGCGAGCCTGATCTCTGGTTCTGGCAATGGCTGGTCGCCCGCATCTACGCGTATTACGGGAAGTTCTCCCTGGCGATGAAGCACGCGCAGGAGGCGTTGGCCCTGGATGCCAGTCATTGCGCGGTCTGGCTGCAGGCGGGCTGTTGCCAACGGGCGCTCGGCCTGGCCGACCTTGCCGCGTCCTCGTTCGAACGGGCTCGGGAATTGAACCCCACGTGTGACGAAGCGCGCGCAGCCTTGTCCGAGCTTTCGCGAACGGGCGTCGGCGGCAGGCTGCGCAACTGGTCGCGAAGACTGTTTTCCCGGTAAAATGAAAGCGCTCGATCTCGATCTGCTGCTCGGCAGCGCCAACGAACTCAAGGCCTCGGACCTGCACCTCGTGGTCGGCTCGCCTCCGGCCTACCGGATCAATGGCGAGGTCATCCTGGCCGAGGAGGACTCCATCACCCCCGAGGAGGCCAAGGCCGCAGCGGACGAGTTGCTGAACGATGGACAGAAAAGGAAATTCGAGGAGGATTGGGAGTTGTGCGTGTCGCTGTTGCATCCCAAGGCCGGCCGCGTCCGGGTCACGTTCTACCGCCGCAACGGCATTCCGGAGATGAGCTTCCGCTTCTGCGGCGACTGCATTCCGGAGCGGGCCGAACTGGGGCTGCCCGAAAAGGTCGATGAAATCGCGGCGCGGCCCAATGGGTTGTTTCTCATCACCGGCCCGACCGGCTCGGGCAAGACCACCACGCTCAACTACCTGGTCGATCTCATCAACCGCGAGCGTCGCTGCAAGATTGTCACCATCGAGGACCCGATCGAATACGTGCACCGGAACCGGCGCGCCATCGTGGTGCAGCAGGAGGTGCTCACGGACACCAAGTCGTTCAACCGCGCGCTCATCCACGCCCTGCGGCAGGATCCGGATGTCATCGTCATGGGCGAAGTCCGGGACCAGGAGGCGATCGCGACGGCCCTGACCGCAGCGGAGACGGGCCATCTGGTCCTGGCCACGATGCATTCGCCCAATGTCGCCCACGCAATGGAGCGCATCATCGGCGTGTTCGAGGGCAGCGCGCAAAGCCAGGTGATCATGCAACTGGCGGCGGGATTGATCGGCGTGCTTTCGCAGCAACTGCTCCCCTCGGTCGATCGTTCCGGGCGCGCGCTGGCCTACGAGTTGTTGCTGGCCAACAACGCCGTGCGCAATCTGATCCGCGAATACAACCTGCACCAACTCGAGAACATCATGCAGATGGGCGCGCGGGACGGCATGGCCCTGATGGACGACACGCTTCACCGGCTGTATTCCCGTTGCGAAATCAGCTTCGACACGGCGATCACCCACGCCCGCGAACCGGACAAGATCAAGTCCCGCATGGGCAAGCAGCAGAACGGGTGAAGGTCGCCACATGAACGCAACTGACGAACCAGGCTGATGGCGAGTGTGCCGCATCTTGGCCGCCGTTGCCAACGGGTGTCCCTACCACGACAGTGCAGGTTCCTTTGAACACAGAGAACACCGAAAACACGGTTGCCGCCGTCAGCTTGCGTTGAACCTGTCGCGAAAACCGCCGCCTGAATTTCCTGTTCCGCCAACGCAATCCACCGGTTAGCCTGCAACCAAATCAACCGCCCTTCTGACCATGAATGACGCCGGATCGATCGACTGGGACAAGGTCTGGACGATCGCCAGGTTCACCGTGTGGGCTCTGGTCAACGTCGGGGTCCTGATCTGGCTCACGGTCCGCAAGTTCAAGATGGCGCACGGCGACGAGTTCGGGTTCGCCGTCTTCCGCTGGATGCTTTCCATCGACGGTCTGCTGGCGTTGATCTGGGTGGTCGTGCCCTACACCTTCAGTTCCGGGCCTTTCGGGGTGATCATTGGCGTGGCGGGCATGGCGTTCTGCGGCATCCTGATGTCCATGGCGATCACACCGGCGCTGATCGGGCCGTTGGTCGGCGCGTTTACGGGCGAGCTGGACGGCGGCAACGCGGGCTCGAAGAAGGAGCCGCTCTACAGCATGGCCCTGGCGCTGCGCAACCGCAGCGAACCCCACAAGGCCATCGAGGCCATCGCCGAACAACTGGAGGAATTCCCCTACGACTTCGAGGGCATGATGCTGATGGCCGAGATCGAGGCGCACGATCTCAAGAGCATGCCCGCCGCGCGCGAGACCCTGGAGGAACTGTTGGAGAAAGGCAGTTTCCCCAAGGGCCGGAAATCCTATATCCTGACGACGCTCGCCGATTGGGAGCTGGAACTGGCCAGGGACGCCGAACGCGCGCGCGCTGCCTTCCTGAGAATCGTCAACATGTTTCCCGGCTCCGAGATCGCGCGGAAGGCCGAGAAACGTCTGATGCGTCTGCCCTCCAACTCGGCGTTGGCGGACAGGGACGTGACGCACATTCACATGCTCCCCAGCCAACGCAGCGCCGCCGATCAGGCCGCGATGTCCGCTGCCGGCGCCGCCGATTTCGAGGCTGAAGCCGCAAACCTGACCCGGCGGTTGACGGAACAGCCGGGCGATGACGAGGCCCGCGAACGCCTGGCCGAGATCTACGCCCGACACTACCAGCGCGTGGACATGGCCGCCGATCAGCTCGAGCAGTTGATTCGCGATCCGCGCCAACCGCGCGAGGACACGGTGCGCCGGCTGAACCAACTGGCCCGCTACTACATCAACCATGCGCTGGACGGCGACGCAGCGAAGGTCTGCCTGCATCGGATCGTGAACATGTTTCCCGGGACCTCATCTGCGGAGCTCGCGCATGTGGAACTGCAGACCATCCCCTCCACCGAGACATTGCGCCGGAAGCCGGAGGCCATCCCGATGGTCGAGGCGGAGAAGGACCTCGGGCTCAAACGAAGGCCGCCCGGATGGAGCTGATCACGGAACATCTTCAGGGACTGATCCTGTTCACAGCGGCGTTGTTGACCCTGGGCCTGCTCTCCTTCCGCGCCCTGAAACGCAACACCGACTCCCCCGGCCGCCTCGTCGCGAATTGGGCCATCACCGGCGCCATCGGCTACGGCTATGTTTTCCACCTGAAACCCATGTCGGGCGCGGGCGGACAATCCGCCCTGTTCGCCGTGATGATGGCGACGGTCGTCGGGGCGCTCCTCGCGGTCATGTGGGTTCCGGCCATCTTGAACATCATCACCGGCCCGATCATGGAGTGGTTTGCAGGAGGCTGGTTCGCCGACGATTCGAAACCGTACTACGCCTTTGCCAAGGGACTGCGCAAACGCGGCAAGGCTGAGTCCGCCCTGGAGGAGATCGACCTGCAGTTGGAGAAGTTTCCCGACGACATCGAGGGGCGGCTGCTCAAGGCGGAGATTCAGGCGGAGGATCTGGAGGAGGTCGACGGCGCTTCGCGATTGTTGGACGAGGTCATCGCTTTCAACGAGGAGGACAAGAAGGTCGTGCCCGACGCCCTGAAAAAACTGGCCGACTGGTGCCTGCGGATCGACGGCAGTCCCGAACGGGCCGAAGCGGCCCTGCAACGATTGATCGGGCTCTTTCCGGAGAGCCGGATTGCGGCCGAGGCGGGACGGTTGATCAAACGGATCCCGGATCGCAGACGACTGCTGCAGGATCCAGCGTCGCGCCATGTCCTGAATCCAAAGCAGCGGGGCTCCCGCATCCGGGTGACCTCCGCCTACAAGGCTTCAAAGGCCGAATCGCGGGAAAAGTCCGGGAAGACCGCTGATGGGGGGCTCGACAAGGCCAGGGTGAAGACCCGCGAGGACTGAGCCGGCGAAGCGATCGACCGAACCTGGCGGCGGGACGCAGCCGGGACGGCTGCGCTACTTTGCGGAATCCTTCGGCTTGGCCTTCTTCTTGGCCTTCTCCTTCTCCTGTTGGGCCTTCCGGCGCGCCACGATGCCGTCGAGCTTCTTCTTCTCGGCGGCCAGGACATCGGGGGTGATGTCAGCGGGGGTGACGTCCGTGCGGTCGAGCTTCTCCTTCCCGGAGAGTTCACGGAGGCGGACGCCGCGGTACCAGACCGGATCGCCGTGATCCTGCAGGCTGAGATCGCCGCCGCGCGCCTTGAGATCGCCGCCGCGGGCATTGAGCAGATCGACATTGAACTTCCACTTCTTGTCCGCGTAGTCGAAGTCCACGACCTTCAAACCATTGAGCCAATGTTGCACGACCGGGCCCTGACAGACGATGCGGCCGTGGTTCCATTCGCCGACGGACCGGGTCATGTCGTGCGAGGGCTGCATGCAGAAGTAGAGCGACGCCGCGCTGGTGCGGGGATTCTTGCCGTCCCGATGCCGGGAGTTGTCGAGGACCTGATACTCATACTGCCCCGGACGGTAGTAGACGCCGCTGTTGGCTGCCGGGCCCACCTTCCACTGGAAGCGCAGCTCGAAGTTGTCCGGGATCTTCCTGACCGTGTAGACAAGCCCGCCGCCGCCCTTCGCGCGAAACATGGCGCCGTCGTCAATGATCCAGTTGCCGTTGTTCTTCCAGCCCTTGAAATCCTTCCCGTTGAAGATGAGTTGGAAACCCAGTTGCTTCTCGTCGTCGGTGAGCGAATTGGGGTTGTCCGCGGCCGGAGCCGACAAGGCAATGAAGGAGGCAACGGCGGCAATGAGGACGATCAGGTTCTTTTTCATAAGGCGATCAAAGGGAATCGGGTTTTGCGCGCGATGGCAAGGGCGGAAGCCGTGCAGTAAAGCGTCGCCGCGCCTGAAAAGACGTAGCCGCGCCCGCGAGAACGTGGCCGCGTCCGCGAGTTCCACCTTCCTGCGAAGGCGGCTACGGATCCGCAAGGGCCGCTACACATCGATGATGGGCGGGCCGTCGTTGTCGTCCTTGTCGCGGTCGTTGTCCAACCGGTCCCGTCGGGACGAGGAAGGATGACGATTGACGCTGGCCTGAACGCGGAAGGAGCCGCGCATCGGGCTGACCTGGGCGCCGGTGAGCGACGCGACAATCAGGGCGACCAGGCTGATGACCAAACCGCCCCAGAACGCCGTCCAGAATCCATCGACATGAAACGTCTCCACCAAAGAGCCCACGAACATAAGCAGCAGGGCGTTCATCACAAAGGCGAAGACCCCGAGTGTGAGACAACCCAGCACGAGCTTGATCCGGCCGAAGAGCGCATTGAGGGCGCCCAGCAGGAGCGAGGCCACGAACAAACCGCCGACTGTGTCGTAGTTGATGCCGCGCAGGATGTTCGCCGCAACCAGGACCCCCAGCGTGGTGACCGCCCAACGTTGCACAAACAACTTGAGCGCCGCCCCGGAATCCCGGGGCGGCTGCGCGTCGGGTCGCGGAATGGGTTCGCCGTGATCGGTCACGGGCTCAGAGTCGAACGAATCTCCGGTTGCGACAAGGGAGAATGAAAGGCGAGCGATGGGACGGGGCGCAGCTGTGTCCCGTCTTCGGGATCAGCCGCAGCGTTTTGGGGAGGAAGGCCGCGTGGAGAGACTCCCTTGATCCCCGTCAGGCACACCGTTCCTGCGGCCGGCTCCCGGAACTCTTGTCGGCGACCGGTGCGACTTCAACAGCCGATGGCGTCCTCCGCGATTTCGGTCTCCTCCGGGTGAAACGCGGCGTCCAGTTCACGCTTCAGCTCTTCGGAGCGCGGGTCGTCGCCGAGATTGACCTGCAGGAATGCGGCGCCCCGATCCGCCTGCAGTTCGAAGGATTCCAGACCCGCCGGGATGATCGCAAATTGTCCCGGCGTCAATGGCGGCGGGGCGTGATCGGCGATGATCCGGATCTGCTTCTCAAGCGCCGCGATGATCCACATCCTGTCGCTTTCACAGGGGATGCTTCCGTTCTTCACAAACTCGATCCGCTCGACCTCGAAATGCTCGTTGCTGGTGAGAAGCGTCGATGAGAAGAGCGGTCCCCGTTGCGGAAGCTCATCTGACAATGGCGGCTCAAAGTCGGCAAAGTCGATGGATTTCATCGCCTGGTCGACATGCAGTTCGCGCGGCCGGCCATCCAGACCCACGCGATTCCAGTCGAACACGCGGTAGGTGGTGTCGGAGTTCTGCTGGATCTCGAAGATGACGTTGCCGCCGCCGATGGCATGGAGCCGGCCGCTGGGCAGATAGATCGAATCGCCGGCCGCGGTTGGAATCCGGTGGAGACACCGGGCGACCGAGCCGTCGAGGAGGCTCCCTTCAAACTCACCGCGCGAGATCCCCTTCTTCAATCCGACGTAGATGTCGGCGTCCGGCGACGCATGGGTCACGTGCCACATTTCCGACTTGGGTTCGCCGCCCAGATCTTCGGCGACGCCGGCGGGCGGATGCACCTGCACGGAGAGTTTCTGTTCGGCGTCGAGAATCTTGACCAACAGTGGGAAGCGGCCGCTCAGCGGCTTGGCCGACCCCAGCAACTCGGCGGCGTGATTCTCCATCAACCAACGCAGATCGCGACCGGCCAGGGGGCCGTCGGCGATGACGCTGACGCCTTCCGGCCGATCGGTGATCTCCCAGGACTCGCCGATCGGCACATCCGGCGGCAGGGGCTTGTCGTACAGCCGCTCGATGTTGCGGCCGCCCCAGACGCGCTCCTTGAAGATGGGCTTGAAGGTGAGTGGGTAGAGCATGACGACAAGAGACAAATTGAAACCGCGCCGGTGGGGCGAAGCTCCCGCTGAGCCGGGCATTGCTCCGAGATCGAACGTCCGGCCGCCATCGCGCGAACCCACCCCGATTTCACTCCTCGGATCCGGCTGCGCCGGCGGAGTGAAATATCCCCTCCCGAGAGGGGGACAGGTGAATCACGCCGCCTTGCGACGGGCCTTTTCCTCGAAGTGGCCGAGGGCGCGGTATTTCTCGTAGCGTTGTTCCAGGCGTTTCTCGACGGAAAGCTTCTCCAGTTGCGCGAGGTTCCTCTCCAGGCTGGCGCCGAGGTTCGCAGCGGTGGTTTCGACATCGTTGTGCGCGCCGCCGAGCGGTTCGGAAATGATCTCATCGACGAGCCCCAGCCCCTTCAGATCCTGCGCGGTGATCTTCAACGCGGCGGCGGCCTGCGGCGCGGCGGCGCGGTCCTTCCACAGGATCGCGGCGCAGCCTTCCGGACTGATGACGGAGTAATAGGCGTTCTCGAGGACGAGAACCCGGTCCGCCACGCCGATGCCCAACGCGCCGCCGGATCCGCCTTCTCCGATGACGGCCGCGACAATTGGAACCTTGAAAAGCATCATTTCACGCAGGTTGACCGCAATGGCCTCGGCGATGTGCCGCTCCTCCGCGCCGATGCCCGGATACGCGCCGGCGGTGTCGATCAGGGTCACGATCGGCAGGCCGAACTTGTCGGCCATCTTCATCAGGCGAAGCGCCTTGCGATAGCCTTCGGGATGGGCTGAGCCAAAATTGCGGAGGATGTTCTCCTTGGTGTCGCGGCCCTTCTGGGTGGCGATGACCATGACCTTGCGTTCGCCGAGGTAGGCAAAGCCGCCCACGATGGCGCGGTCGTCCGAATAAAGACGATCGCCGTGAAGCTCGCTGAAGCCGGAAAACGTGGAATGGCAGTAATCCAGGGAGTAGGGCCGCTGCTGATGGCGGGCGAGTTGGATCCGCTGCCAGGGGGTGAGGTTCGTGTAGACCGTCCTGCGGGTCTCCTCGAGCTTCTTCTCAATCCGGCCGATCTCCTCCTGGAAATCAATGCCCAAGGAGGCCTTGTCCGGATGGTTCTTCAACTCATCCAGCTTCTGCTGCAATTCAATGATCGGCTTCTCGAATTCGAGCGGGGTCTTCATTTGGCTTGGAGCGGACTGTAAAGAGGCGTCAGGACGCGCGCAACGGGGAATTGTCGACGCGTTTCAGGATCTCGAAAAGGCTGTCGCCATGCTTGAGGGTCTTCACCTCCGCCCACGGCGACGGGATCTCCAGTGTGTCGCGTTTGGTGTGCCCCAGGACCAGCAATCCGTCCTCCTTCAACAAGGCGGGCAGAAGCTCATCGTCCAACAGTTTCTGCGAAAAGGAGGTTGAGCGCCGGTTGATGTTCTTCTCGCCGAAGGGCGGGTCGGCGAGAATGAGATCGAAAGCCCGGCCCGTCTCGGCGAGCTGGCGAATCCCCACGAAGGCGTCCTTGACCCGGATGTCGTAATTCCCGTCGCCGAGTCTTGCCGCGCGGGCGTTCTGCCGGATGAACTGCGCGTGCTTGCCCGCCTTTTCAATGCAGACCGCGCGTTTGGAGCCGCGGCTGAGGCATTCGAGACTCAATGCGCCCGTGCCGCCAAACAGCTCCAGAACCTCGGCCTCCACCACCGCCCCGGCGAGACTGTTGAAGATCGCCTGCCGCACGAGATCCGGCGTGGGCCGGACATCGTAGCCCTTCGGAACCTTCAGGATCGTCCCCGCCGCTGTGCCGCCGATGATGCGCATCAGAGTTCCAAATTCGAAATCCGAATCCCGAAATCCGAAACAACATCGAAATGCGAAGTCTCAAACCCCGAAACGAAGACACGCGCGAACGTGCCCGGGGTCACGTTTCGAGTCTTCGAATTTGTTTCCGCCTTCACTGGGTTTCGTCGCGACAAGTCGGATTTCGACATTCGAGTTTCGGATTTCCGAACCTCAGTTCGGCTTCACGGCCTTCGCCATCGTGTGCATGGCGATTCCGGCGGCCACCGAGGCGTTCAATGAATTGATCCGCCCGACCTGCGGGATGCGCAGGATGATCTGCGCCTCATTCAGGATGAACTGCCCGACCGACTTGTCCTCGCCGCCGATGACCAGCAGAAGTTTGTCGATGGATCCCGGTTTGATGTCGTCGAGCGAGGTCTCGCCCTTGGCGTCGAGGGCGGCGATCGTGAACCCCTCCTCCAGGGCGCGCTTCACGTATTGGTTCGCCGAACGCGACCGGGCGATCTGCATGAATTCCGACGCGCCCGCCGAGACCTTGACGATGGAGGGATAAACCTCGGGCACACCCTTGTGCGGCAGGAAGACGCTGTTGAAGCCGAAGATCTCCGCGCTGCGGAGGATGCCGCCGACGTTGTGCGGGTCCTCCACATTGTCCAACAACAACACGCGCGAATCGGCGTAGAGCGGCTCGTAGTCCACATACCAATAGGGCGACGTCTTGATCACCGCGCCCTGGTTCTCCCGGCTTTTCGACAGATCGATCAGGCGCCCCTTCTCCACCCAGTTCACCGGGATCTCCTTGCGCTCCAGCAGGGTCACCAGCTTCTTCAGGCGCGGGTTGTTGCGCGTGGCCTGGTTGAGGTAGGCCTCGTAGACCTTGCGCCGCCCGGCGCGGACGACCTCAAAGCACGGGTTGATTCCGTAAATGTATTCTCGGCTTGGCTTGCTCACGGTGGGATTCGGAAAGGGAAACAACTGTCACTGTTCAGTGAGTGGGTCAATGCCCATACGCTTCAAATGGGCTTTTTGTTTGTCGTCAAGCGTCTCGCCAAACGTTGAAACAAACCGGGCGAAATCCTCGCGCACAACCTGCTGACAGGCAAACAGGAGAGCTTGTCCGGCAAGCTTCAAGGCCGATCTTTCGGGGGAATCGGATGGGCAACCAATCGCGATACGACCCAACACCTCGGCGGAGCGTTCGTAAACTTCGTCGTTCATTTCCATTTCATTCATCCTATGTGCAAGTCCACAGGGGTCACAATGCCGGAGGCGTCACCGTCGCTCTCTTATTACGTGTAAACCACGCACATCCCCACGGATGGCAAAGCCGACCCACGGATGAGATTCAACCGCCCGGGGCGCGGCTGTGTCCCGTCTTCGGGATCAGCCGCAGCGACCAGGGAGAAGATGTCGCGTGGAACAACCCCTCGCGTCGTTTGCGACCGACGTTGCTGCGGCTGGTCTTCGACACAACCGCGCTCCGAACGCGTGGCGCCCGTTCAGGCCTGAAAGGGCGGGTTACGCCGGTTGCGCCTCGGCCTGCAGCCGTTCCTCCAACTCCTCGAGCTTCAGTTCCGCGACGATCACCATCAGCGCGGGAATGAAGGTCATGACCACCACCGCGGAAACCACCGTGCCCATTCCCAGGGAAATGGCCATCGGCACGAGGAACTGGGCCTGGATACTGGTCTCGAAAATCATCGGCAGCAGGCCGAGGAAGGTGGTGATCGCGGTCAGGAGAATCGGCCGGAAGCGCCGTTGCGCCGCGCGAACGATGGCCTCGCGGGCCGGAACGCCCTCGCGCAGGTAATCGTTCCGGGTGACAGCGAGGACGAAGGCGCCATTCACGACCATGCCGCACAGGGCGATCATGCCGAAGATGCTGAACACGCTCAGGTCAAAGCCCATCAACACGTGGCCCATGACCGCGCCGGCCAGGCTCCACGGGATCATCAACAAGACAACCAACGCCTGCAGGTAGCTCCGCAGCAGCGACGCCATCAGCGCGTAGACCGCGAACAGCGAACCCAACAGTCCCCACGAAAGATTGACCAGCGATTCGCGTTGTTCCCGTTGTTCGCCCTCGAAGCGGAAACGCAACGCCGGATACTTCTGCTGGATGGCCGGCATCTCCGCGCGGCTGAAGGCGGACAGGACCTTGTTGCCCGTCGTCTGGCCGGGAATGACATTGGCCGTGACGTTGTGGACGCGCGAACCATCCAGTCGTTCGATGCGCGTGGGCGCGGAGGTCGGGATCACCCGGGCCGCCTGGCGCAGCGGAATCTCGCCGCCGCCTGGGACGCGGATCAGCATGTCCTCCAGGCTGCCGCGGGAGCGTCGTTCGTGCTCCGGAAACTGCACCATCACGCGCAGTTCATCGCGTTCGCGCGGTTGGCGCAAAGCCTCGGCCCCGACGAAGGCATGCCGGATCTGCTGGCCCAGTTCGCGCGCGGTCAGGCCCAGGCTGCGGCCCTCCGGCGTGATCTCGAAATTGAACTGCGGCATCTCGCGGCCGAAGCCTTTCCTCACGTCCTCCACGCCGGGATACTTGCCGATGGCTTCGGCCACCTCGGTCGCCGCCTTCCGCAGCGTCTCCACGTCCGGATGGGAAATCTGGATGTCGATCTCGGCCGAACCGCCGGGGCCGATCAGGTAGTCAAAAAACACGGACTCCAGGTCCGGAATGTCCGGAATCTCCTTGCGCCACACATCCGCAAACTGAGACCCGGTGATCTTGCGCTGGCTCTGCGACACCAACCGCACCGACACCTCGCAATCACTGGAACTGCGTTCCGCCACCGAGGTTGAGATGCCGACCAGGATGTCCTTCTCGCCGGTCTTCTCAAGCGCCCGCCGCGCCGCGCGCTCAATTTCGAACGCCACCTCGCGGGTTCGGTTCACCGGCGTGCCGGAGGGCAGTTCGATCTCCGCCTGCACAAAGGGCGTTTCAATCGAGGGTCGGAACGCGAAGTTGATCCGGCCGCTGAAGATGTAGCCGCAGGCCAGCAGCAGGACGCCCGCGAACGCGCCCACCGTCAACCAGCGATACCGGACAGCCCCGTGCACGATCGGGCTGTACCATCGGTCGATCGCGTCGTCGATCTTCACGCGGAGCCGTGTCTGCCAGCGTTGGAAGGGATCGAACCATCGCAGCCACTTCGATTTGCTTTGAAAGGCAAGATGCGCCGGGAGAATCAGCAGGCACTCGATCAATGAAACCGTGAACACCGCGATCACCACCGCCGGCAGCACATAGAAGAAACGTCCCGTCTCGCCCGGCACGAACAGCAACGGCAGGAAGGCGATGATGTTGGTCGACACCGCGAACACCACCGGCACGGACATCGCCTTCGCCCCGGCGATCGCGGCCTCCAGCCGACTCATGCCCTCGGACATCTTGTGGAAGATGTCCTCGCCCACCACCACGGCATCATCGACCACGATGCCCAGGGTCACGATGAAGCCGAACAGCGAGATCATGTTGATGCTGGCGTCCATCGCCGGCAACAGGAACAGCGAGCCGAGGATCGAGACCGGAATGCCGGCCGCGGTCCAGAAGGCGACGCGCAGTTCGAGAAAGAGCCCCAGGGCAAGGATCACCAGCATCAGGCCGAGGGCACCGTTGGTCATCAGCATGTCGATGCGTTCCTTGTAGGAGTTCGTCCGGTTGTAGGTGACCTTCATCCCCACGCTCGGCGGCAGGTTGGCCTGTTCACGTTGGATGAACTTCTCCACCGCGTTGGCCACCGTGATCGGGGATTGGGTCTCGGTGCTGTAGACCGCGAGCCAGATCGAGGGGCGGCCGTCGAAGTAGTTCTCCCGCTGCGCCTCCTCGAATCCGTCCTTCACCTCGGCGATGTCGCGCAACAGGACCTTGGATCCGTCGGTCCGGCTGATGACCGCGATCTCGTCGAATTCGCGGGCAAAGCTCTTGCGCTCCGAGGTTTTCAACAACACATCGCCGCTCGGGCTCTTGATCGAACCGGCCGGGACATCAAGAGCCGATTCGTCGATGGCCTCGGCAATGTCGTCCAGACGCAGGCCGAGCGAACGCAGCTTGTCCCGCGGGATCACCACATGAATCTCCGGCCGCCGCATGCCCCGGACCTCGACGGAGGAAACTTCCGGTTCGGAAAGCAGGCCCGCCTCGATCTGCCGGGCAAATTTGACGAGGCCCTGTTCGTCGAGGTCGCCGTAGATGGACAGGTACAACACGCCGCGTCGCCAACCGCCGTCCAGCGACACCTCCGGCGCCTCGGCCTCGGCGGGAAACAACCGGATACGTTGCACCGCGGCGGTGATCTCCTGCAGCCCCCGGTTGCGATCGACCCCCGGTGCCAGTTCGGCCCGGATGTCCGCGTCGCCCTCCCGCGCGATGGAGGTCACCTTGCGGATGAGGTCCAGCCCGCGCAGTTCGGCTTCAATGGGCAGGATGATCGACTGCTCCACCTCCTCCGGACTCGCGCCGGGATACTCCATCTCGATTTCAACGACATCGAGCGTGAAGGTGGGGTAGATCTCCTGGCGGATCCCGCGCGCGACGATGAGTCCGACCGCCACGACGGCGAACATGAGCAGGTTCGCGGCGACGTGATTGCGCGCGAACCAGGTCAGAATGCCGGCCGGAGCGGGCGTTTGGGGACGCGCCTTCATCCTCCTGAATCCGATTCGCCGCCGGGCGCAGGGGCCGCGTCCTGGACGTCCACTTTCATCCCTGGCAACGCGACCTTGAGCGGGCTGACGATCAGCCGTTCACCGGCGCCCAGGACAGACCTGATGTAGATGGTCTCGTCCTCGCGCCAGAGAACCTCGGCGTCCTTGATCTGAAGCTCGTTGTTCTCATCGGCGACCCAGATCCGATTGCCATCGCGCAGTGCCGATCGATCGATGGCCAGAACGTTCTCCAAGACGCCTGCGTCAATCTCCACCCGCACGTAACTGCCAATCAGAAAAGGCGTCGTGTCGCCGCCCGGATTCAAGCCCAGGGGATCATTCACGCTGACCAGAACGCGGGCCATCCGTCCGGTGCGCTCCATTTCGCCCAGCAGACGGACAACGCGTCCCTTGCGGGTCGCCTGCTTGCCGTCGCCGGTCTCCAGTTCGATCCTCACCGAGGCGCCCGGTTGGTCGTCCTTGGGCAGGCGAACGTGCGGCAGACGGTCGATGGGCAGCGCCGCGCGAACCCAGAATTCATCCGTGCCGGCCAGGGTGGCTGCGGCCAGGCCGGGATCCACGCGCTGGCCGATCTCCAGCGACTCCTCCAGAATCAACGCATTGAACGGCGCCTTGATCACGTGGCGACGGAGCAGTTCCTCGGCGCGGCTTTGCGCGGCCTTCAGACGCTGCAGGTCGGCGATCTCGGTTTCCAGGTCGGCCTCCAATGCGGCCAGTTCGGTCTTGGAAAGCAGGGTCTCGTCGGCGAGCTTGCGGGCCTCGTCGCGCTTGCGTTGCGCCTCCTTCAACTCGGCTTCCGACCGCGCAACCGCGGCTTTGGCCTCCACCAGCGTGAGTTCCGCCAGGGTCGTGTCGATCGCCAGCAGTTCCTCGCCCGCCCTCACCACGCCGCCGGGAACGAGCGATTCGTGCAGACGCACAACCGGCCCCGTAACCTCCGGCTCAATGATCAGCTCACGCGCCGCGATCACCGAACCGTGGGCCGCGACCGTGATCCGATGCGACTCCGGCTTCAGCGCCGACGCCTTGACGATCTTGGGCGCGCGGACCTCTTCGGTGGGCTGTGTCCTCGGTCCGGACTTGAGCAGCAGCCAGCCCCCGCCAGTCGCCACGGCCACCACGACCAGCGCAAACACCCCGGACTTCCATCCGCCATCGTTGTCTTCTTCTGTCGGCATCGAATCGAATCAAACTGAAACATTCCCGCCCCCAACGAGCGGGAACAGGCAAACGAGCATGATCCACATCAGGCGACCGCGTTGCAAGCCCCGGAAACGGAGGACGCCCCCCCTTGACACGCGCGCGCCGGGATTCCAACTTTGCCCCTGTCCCAGCGACGTTTTCCCCGCACCAGATCCGGCTCCATGAACCTCCGCCAAGCGACGACCGCCGATGTTCCTACGCTGGCGGAACTGAACCACAGACTGCAGAACCGGCACGCCGACGCCTTTCCCGACAGGTTCCGGCGCGACGTTCCACGCGGAGAAATCGCCGAAGCCTTCCGCAACATGATGCAGGCCCCTGAGGCCTTCTGGATTGTCGCGGAGAAAGACGGCAGGCCCATCGCCTTCCTGAGCGCGGAGTTCAGAAAACGCGATGCCAACTGGGTCATGGCCGCCCATCACATCTGCTATCTCGGCGGCATCGTGGTGGCACCCGAATTCCAACGAAAAGGAATCGCCCGCAAACTCCTGGATGAACTCAAACAGGAGGCCGCCACGCGCGGGGCGACCACCATCGAACTCGACGTCTGGGCATTCAACGACGAGGCCAAACAGGCCTTCGCCAGCCTCGGCTTCCAAGGAATGATGGAACGAATGACGCTGGGGTTGGCAAAGGCGGGCGGAAGATAATATTCGGAGCGGATGTCACGGCGATTGTCGGCATTGTGCCGCCGGACCGCCGAAGCGACCGTATTCGCTTGCGGGGCTTAATTCCGATCCGGTGAAACCTTTTGGATTCGACGGTTCTGCAACAGGCATGCCCCGCAAAATCGGATTGTTCGCTTTGGTTTCTTTGGTAGCTCTTTGGGCAGGTTGGACTGCGGCGTTCGGCTTGTACAGCCTTACACACCATCGCTATCACAGGCCGTCTACGGGCCGATTTTACTCAAGCCTCCACGGCAAGCTCTGGTATTCGCCGGATGACAACGTGGATTGGTATTACTTCGACGTCGATTTCGACGGGCATTCCTCGAATACAAACTGGTGTTGGAACGGGCCCCCTGCTTTTTACCACACCGAACTGGACGTCATGTTCACAGCGTGGCGGTCGAAGGGAGGGGCGACCGACATCGAAGGCAAACTCCTCCTGCCATCCTTCGAACTTCGCTCAGGCGAATCCACGATCATCTTGACGAGGGAGCTGTTTCGAGAACTCATGGCTGTCGAAGGTCGTGTGAAAGCAACACATCAGGATTTGGAAGCAATTGACACTGTGTATGATTACTTCGTCGAAGCTGCAAACGGAACGCTCCCTCCGTCCGGCCATCACGGCGCAATTGTACCAGAGCCGTTATACGGAAGTTTGGGGCACTGGGCAGTCGGGTATCGAATCCCGAAAGCCTGTATTGTCTGGGTCTTTATATGGGCCGGGCTTGTCGTCCGCTTTGGTCGACGAACGTTTGATAGAAGCCGTAGCCCAAGACCGAATCAGTCAACTGTGACCTGAGGCGCCCAACAACAGGAAGAGTGGTAGCTTGGCTGGGACTCGAACCGAGAACCAACGGCTTAAAAGGCCGCTGCTCTACCATTGAGCTACGGGTTTGGCAGCTAAACCCTGCGGTGCAGGTCGTGTTTTACGGGTAGCAGGGCCGTTTTCTGCCGTCAAGTTTGTCACCGATCTGTCACCACTGGCAGGGAGCATGGACACTGTGGGGGGCAGGCGAGCGCGGAGCAGGCCGAGGAGAGTGGCGTTGTCGTGTGCCTGATCTTGCTGGAGGAACTGACCCTGCCGGAACCTGCCGCGCAGTGCAGTCTCCGCTCCCGGTTGAGCGTTCGCGTCTCTCGATCTCCTGCGCCGGACACCGACTGCACAGGTCGCGGACGCTGCCCCTCAGCCGCAGCACCCAATCGAAGGGGACCCCACCCCCGGGGGGCACCCCCGATTGCGGATCTCAAAATCCTATTGGGGCGCGGTCAGA
>JAYPEY010000006.1:0-11258 GCA_038126035.1 Verrucomicrobiales bacterium
GGCCGCCTACACCGGCAAGAAGATCACCTGGGACATGGCCTGGAATTCCAAGGAGAAACTCGTTCCGGACAAGCTCGACTGGGACATGGAATTCCCCGTCCGCCCCGTCCGCATGCCCGGCAAGACGCCGTTTGTGTGAGCCGCAACGAGGCTCAAAAGGCGCAAAGGAACATCATTCAGGAGCCGGTCCGCAAGGGCCGGCTTTTTTTGTAGAACGGGATTCATCCCGTTTGCGCGAGTCCGAATGGACGAGAAGTGGATGCGCGGGATGGGGCGGGGCCTTGGGATTTGGAGCGCCGAGCATTGCTCGGCAGGTCGTATGACATTTCGAGCCATGCCGGGCAATGCTCGGCGCTCCGAAGGCGAGATACCCGCTCCATGCCGGCGCCTTGATGTCAGAGATGAAACCGGCTTGTAACATCGGGGCCGGACAAACGGGATGAATCCCGTTCCACAAAAAACGGCCGCCCAGGTTCGGGCGGCCGTCGTGTGGAAGTTCTTGATTCGTTTTGCTTACTTGCCCAACGCCTTCTTGACCTCTTCCTCCAGCCGGGACCCGCGCAGGTTGCTGGCGATGATCCTGCCTTCGCCGTCGATGAGGTAGGTGGTGGGGATGCCGTTCACGCCATACTTGTTGGCGAGGGCGCGGCCTTCATCGAAGTGCTGCGTCCAGCCCATCTTTTCCTTCTCGATGAAGCCCTCGAGCTTGGAGCGGTCGCGATCAAGGCTGATGCCGATGACGTCGAAGCCCTTGGAATGGTAGTGGGAGTAGGTCTCCTTCACATGGGGAAGTTCGGCGACGCAGGGGCCGCACCAGGTCGCCCAAAAATCGATCAGCACGACCTTGCCCTTGTAGTCCTTCAGCGAAAAGGCCTTGCCGGCGAGGTTCTTGCCCTCGAAATCGGGGAAGGGCTTGCCGACCACGAGACTCTTCTTGATCTTCTCGCCTTCGGCCTGCGCCTTCATGCTGGCCAGAATCTGATCGACCTGCCTGCCCTGCTTGGTCTCGGGGAAGTCCTTCTTGAGCGCGGTGAGGATCTTCCCGGCCTCCGCGCTGTTCTGGAAGACCTGCGCATAGAGCATCGCCTTCATGAACAGGATATTGGCGACGTCGTCGGTCTTCTGGCCCTGGTACTTCGCCAGCAGCGCGTCGAATTCCTTGAGCTCCGCGGCCAGCGCCTTTTCGGTTCGTTCTCCTCCACGCAGCTTGCCCTGGATCTTGGTGAACAGCGCCTGGAAGTCGGCCTTGGGGTCCCCCTTGGATTCGGCGGCAAAGGTCGGCGTGGAGAGCAGCAGCACGGCGAGCGCGAGCAGGCCGAGGATGGATTTGGTCTTCATGGGAGGTTTGAGTGAATGGATGTGATAAAAGGACGGGACACCCGTCGGGGCGTGCGACCAGACCACCATCAGACGCGCGGCGCAAGGGATTTATTTCATGGCGAAGGCGGGTTTGGGGAGGCAGGATCCGGAGTCATGGCAAAGATATCAGTTGGTGTCATTACGCACGCGCAGGGCGCGCACCTGGGCGCCTACTTCGATGCATTGGCCGCCTGTGAAGAGGTGGACGATGTCGTCCTGTCCGATCCGAGCAGCCGGTCCTTCGGTCCCGCGAGCAAGGCCTTGGGCGGGAAACTGGCCGCAACCTATGAGAGTCGGGAAGCCATGTTGCGCGAGGCGGCGCCGGATCTGGCCCTGGTGAGTTACGAGGCGGTCAAGGCGCCGCCGGAGATCGACGCGGCGTTGGAGGCGGGGTGTCATGTGTTTGCGGAGAAGCCGGCCTGCGTGCGCGCGGAGGATTTCGGGACACTCGTCCGCAAGGCCGAGGCAAAGGACCGCCATCTGATGCTGGCGCTGGCCAATCGCGTCACCCCGGCGGTCCAGGAGGCGAAGCGCATCATCGAGCGCGGCGCCCTGGGCGACATCTACGGCGTCGAGGCGCACATCATTGCGGATCAGACCCGCCTCAAGAGCAAATCCTACCAGGCCAACTGGTTCGCCCAGAAGGCGCGGGCGGGCGGGGGCCACCTGATCTGGCTCGGCATCCACTGGCTCGACCTGACGATGTATCTGACCGGCGCCGACGTGGTCGAAGTGACCGGTTTCGCCGGCAACGTGGGCGGGCAGCCGATCGACGTGGAGGATTCCGCGGCGGTGACGATGAAATACTCCAACGGCAGCTTCGGAACCCTGACCTCCGGATATTACCTCGACCGCCGGTATCACAGCCACATTCGCATCTGGGGTTCCGGCGGCTGGCTGGAATACACCGAGTGGCTGGGCGAACGGGTCCCGTCGCCCTTGAAATGGTATTCCACCATCGAGCCGAAGACCAACGGCGTGCGGACCTACGATGGGCCGTTGGACCCGCGCGGTTACACCCCCTTCCTGCGAGAGTGTGTCCGCGCCTGCGCCGGATTGCGGGACGCTCCGGTCACCGGTCGGGAGGGACTGCGGGTCCTGAAGACCATTCATGGCTTCTACCGGGCGGCGGAAACGGGTAAGACCCAACGGGTGGGGGCTTGAGGGGCCGACGACCTGAATTCATTGAAATTCCGGGTTGCATCCGCGCGCTCATTTGATACAAACCCCGGCTCCCCGTGAATTGGCGGGGCCTGTAAATCCAGTTTTCAACCACAAACACGAAAGATTCAGTCATGGGACAACATGCCAGTTTGAAATCCGGCGGCTCGTTGGGAGCCAAACGCAGCGTGCTCAAGCGCTTCGAACGCGTCGAACTGCTCAAGCAGCGCGGCCAGTGGAAAGACGGCGACCGCATCCTCGGTCTCCGCAAGACCAAGCCGGCGGACTGATTCCGCCCACGCGACGCGCGAATCGGCCGGCCCCTCTGCGCCGCGCCTCGATTCGCGCTTTTTTTTTGCCGAATCCGGGAGCGCTCCGGCGTCGGATACCGTCCAAGTCTGCAACCTGTCATCATCGGCATGGTCCGCCTTCAGAAATACCTGGCCGACGCCGGCGTGGCCTCCCGTCGCGCCGCCGAGAAGATGATTGTGGACGGACGGGTCGCGGTCGACGGCTCCATTGTCCGGGAACTCGGGACTCGCGTCGATGAACGCGGAGCCGAGGTTGAAGTGGATGGCAAGGTCGTCCGCATCCGTCGCAAGCGGCACGTCGCGCTGCACAAGCCCATGGGCTTCATCAGCTCGCGCAGGGATCCGCAGGACCGCGAGACCGTGATGGACCTGTTGCCCCGGGAGTGGGACAACCTCTACCCGGTGGGCCGCCTGGATGCGGACAGCGAAGGTCTGCTCCTGCTGACCAATGACGGGGATTTCTGCCTGCGGGTGTCCCATCCCCGCTACGGCGTGATCAAGACCTACGTGGCCTATGTGACCGGCCGTGTCGATCGTCGCGCGCTGAAGCGCATGGAGGCGGGCCTCGTCCACCAGGGCGAGAAGCTGCGGGCGGAAAAGACGCGCCTCATCAGCGCGAACAACTCGCACAGCGTCGTGGAACTCGACCTGCGCGAAGGCAAAAACCGGGAGGTGCGCCGACTTTTCGAGGCGCAGGGGATGAATGTGGAGCGTCTGCGGCGGGTGAAGATCGGCTCTGTGCAGCTGGGCGAGCTCCCGTTGGGCAAATGGCGAACATTGACAGAAGCGGAGATTAAATCTCTACTGGACTGACCTATGAGACGATTGACGGGCATGTTGCTGTTGGGCGCGTGGTATGCCACCGCCGTCCAGGCCGCCGAGCCGACCACCGTGGTGGGCGACCGCGTGAACGCGCGCGGCAAGCCCACCCTGAAGAGTGAGGTGATCACCCAGCTTCGCGACGGCGAGACCGTGATCTTCCTCCGCGAGATCACCCTGACCAACCCCGGCCCCGGCGAACCCTCGCGCTGGGCCCAGATCGAACTGCCCGAGAACACCCCGGTCTGGATTTCCTCCAACTACGTCGATCCCGTCACCAAGGCCATCACCGCCGACCGCCTCAACGTAAGGTCCGGCAAGTCGCTCAATCACAGCATCATCGGCCAGCTCGTACAGGGCGAGACCGTCAAGGAGATCCGCACCGTCGGCGAGTGGATGGAGATCGAAACGCCCAAAGGCGCCTTCGCCTACATCTCCTCCGACTTCCTGACCAAGACCAAGGGCGGTTCGACCGCCCCCGTTTCCCCGGTCGGAAAACCCGCGCAACCCGCCAACAACAAGCCGGAGGACAGGAAGGTCGAGCCCGGAACCCCGCCCCAGACGCCGAAGCCGGCGGACAATCGTCCCCGGACCTCGATCGCGGAAGCCTCCCCGGTATCGCCGGGAACCGCCAGCCCGGTGATGGACCGCAACCGCGCCATCGTCTCCCCGGCCGACGGCATCATCGCCCCCACCAAGCCCGCGCTGGCCCGACCCGCGGCCCCCGCGGCGCCGACGCTGGCCATCTCCAAACCCGCAGCCCCCAATCTGACCGCCCCGCCGTCGGCTCCCAACGAGCCGGCGGCGTCCAAACCTGAGTCCCCCACGGAAAGCGAACCCATCATGATCGTCGGGAACGACCCGGTTGAGCCGGTCGTCGCCCCCGTTCTGGGCAAGGAGGACACCAAGCCGGTGGAAATGGCGCCGGTCACGACCGCCCCGGCGCAACCCTCCCCCTCGGACCTGCCGCCCGCAACCACGTCTGATCTGGATCTCAGCCAACCCGCAATCCAGGACTCCGTCCGTGGACAATCCGAAATCGTCGTCGTCCCAGCGCCGCCTGTCGCGGCCGACCAGGCGACCAAGCGCAAGGTCGTCCGCCGCGGCGTGGTCCGCCGCGCCTACAGCCTTGTCTCCCCGACCTCGCACGCCCTGGTTGATCTCAACACGGGCCGCCTGATCAACTACCTCTACGCCGGCGACACCGGCCTGCAGCTGAAGTATTACTCCGGAAAGAATATCGAGGTCTCCGGCGAGGAATCGCTCGACAAGCGCTGGCCCAAGACGCCCCTGATCGAGATCCGGACCCTGAAGCCGCTGCCCTGATGCCGGACGGGAATCTCATCGACGGCCGGGCCATCGCGGAGGAGGTCCACCAGGAGACCGCCGCCCGCGTCGAAGCTCTCAAGGCCCGCGGCGTCACCCCCGGCCTGCGTTTTGTCCGGGTCGGCGAGGATCCCGCCTCCCGCGTCTATGTGGGCATGAAGGAGAAGACCAGCCGACGCCTTGGGATCGCCTCCGAAACCACCGTCCTTGCCGAGGACACGAGCGAGGAGGCGCTGCTCGGGCTGATCGCCGAGCTCAACGCCGACACGGCCACCCACGGCATCCTCGTCCAGGCCCCCCTGCCTCCGCATATCGATGAAGCCCGGATCTTCGCCGCGGTGTCCCCGGAGAAGGATGTGGACGGTTTTCATCCGGTCAACGTCGGCAAACTGATGCTGGGCGACGAGACCGGCTTTGTGCCCTGCACGCCCGGGGGCGTCCATCAGCTGCTCCTGCGATCCAATATCGAGCTCTCCGGCGCCGAGGTCGTCGTGCTCGGCCGCGGCAACATCGTCGGCAAGCCGATGACCGCGCTGCTCTGCCAGAAGAATGCCCGGGCCAACGCCACCGTGACCCTCTGCCATTCCCGCACCCGGGACATCGCCGCTCATTGCCGCCGCGCCGATGTGATCGTCGCCGCCATGGGCGTCGCGCAGTTTCTCAAGGCCGACATGGTCAAGCCGGGCGCCGTGGTCATGGACGTGGGCGTCAACCGGATTCCCGACGCGTCGGCGAAGAACGGCTCGCGGCTGGTCGGCGACGTCGATTTCGAGAACGTCCAGCCCATTGCCGGAAAGATCACCCCGAATCCCGGCGGCGTCGGCCCCATGACCATCGCCATGCTCATGCAGAACACCGTCCGCGCCGCGGAGACCGCCCATTCCGACCGGGCCTGATTCAACATCCAGACACCTTCATCCGATCGCCAACCGCCATGTCCGCGCCCAACGCCCCCACCCGCATCCTGCCCGACCTCCAATGCGCGCTCCTCTGCGAGGACATCCGCGTTGAGCTGAATCAGAACTACATCCTCGTCGGCGTGCTGCGCAATCTCGTCGTGCGGCAGGTCCCCCTGCCGATCGGCCGGATGCTCTTGTTCACCCGCTGGACGGCCGGCTTCGGCGAGTTCATCCAGACCTCCAGACTGCTTGCGCCGGACAAGACCACCGTGTTGGGCCAGTGCGAGGTGCAGTTCGCGCTGCAGACCGGCGAGGATATCGGCTCCACGGTCTCGGTCTTTCAGCAGATCCAGCTTCCCGAGGCCGGGACCTACCACATCGAGGTCGCGGTGGACCAGGTTTCCAAGATCAAGTTCCCGTTGAACGTTTCCGTCGCACCGGCCCCGAACCAACCGGCTCCCCAGGAGAACGCGGATCCGGGCGCCGCGTCCTGACCGGGCCCGCCGGCCGCAACGTTCGCGGACGCGGACCCGGGGGCGCGCGATGGCGGGAAGGCTCTCGACCACCGGCATGTCGGACAGTTTTGAAAACAAGGCGATGGCCTGGCAGCCCCTGACCTTCAAGGGCGTGGCCCGTTTCGCCCACGCGTCGCTCAACCGTCTCTTCCTGCTGCAACTGGCCGTGGCCGTCGCGGTGGCCTGCGTGACCGTCTGGTTCGTCAGTCTGGGATGGATTCCCACCCTCGAGCAGGCCATTGAAAACCTGAGGCCCGGGGCCGCCATCGACCGGGGAAGGCTGCTTTGGCCCGACGACCGGGCCGAGCGGCTGTCCGAGGGCCCGTTCATCGAGTTCACCGCGTCGCCAAGGGGCGATGGCGCCATTGGGCAGACTGCGGATCTCCAGGTCGAGCTGACCGCCTCCGAGTTGAAGCTTCGCTCGCTTTTCGGATATCTCGCCATCCCCTATCCGGCCGAGGGCGCCGTCGGACTTTCCCCCGGGGAGGCGGGAGCGTCGTGGGGGGCCTGGAAGGGTCCGACGCTCGCCCTGACCTTCCTCGCGACGCTGGTTTCGCTTTCACTGAGCTGGCTCGCGCTCGGAATGTTCTACAGCGCCCCGGCGTTGCTCTTCGGCTTCTACGTCAACCGCCCCACCGTCTTTGCCGAGCGCTTCAAGCTCTGCATGGCCTCGCTGCTCCCGGCCGCGCTCTTCTTCGCCGTCGCCATGGTTCTCTACGCCATCCGCCAGCTCTCGCTGGTCGGCCTGCTGGTCGCCTGGCTGCTCCACATCGTCCTTGGCTGGGCTTATGTCGCCATCGCCATGCTGCAGCTTCCCGCGGAACGCAGCCCCAAGGGCAATCCCTTCGCCGACGCCCGTTCCGCCGGAGGCAGAACCTGAGGTCAGCCGACCGCGCCCCAAAGCAAAGCCCCGCTTTCCGGATTTCATGGTTTGACCCGCCTCCGGGCATTGCCTAAATTCTCCGCCCTTTACCCATGAAAATACTGGTTTGCGATCCTGTGGCCCCCAAGGGCGTCGAGCTGTTTCAACAGCGTTCGGAGTTCAACGTCGTCGTTCTGGACGCCCGTCCGTCCGAGGACGAGCTGGTCGAACTGGCGGCGGACGCTGCGGCCATCGTCGTGCGGTCGGAAACCAAGGTCACGGCGCGGGTCATGGAGGCCGCCAAGCAGCTCAAGGTCGTCGGACGCGCCGGCGTGGGCGTGGACAACATCGACGTCGAGGCCGCCACGGAGCGCGGCATCGTGGTGATGAACACGCCGGGCGGAAACACCATTTCCACCGCGGAACTCACATTTTCGATGCTCATGTCCCTGGCCCGCAAGATTCCCCAGGCCCACATGTCCATGAAGAACGGCGAGTGGAACCGCAAGGCCTTCAAGGGACAGGAGCTTTTCCAGAAGACGCTCGGCATTCTGGGCATGGGGCGGATCGGCGGCGAGGTCGCCAAGCGGGCCAAAGCCTTCGGCATGGAGGTCGTCGCCTACGATCCCTATATGTCCAAGGCGCGGGCCCAGGAACTGCAGGTCGAGCTGGTCGAGAATCTGGAGGATGTCTTCCCGAAGGCGGACTTCATCACGGTGCACATGCCGCTGACCGACGAGACCCGGGGCATGTTGAACGCCGAGGCCTTCGGCAGGATGAAGAAGGGCGTCAAGCTCATCAACTGCGCGCGCGGCGGCATCATCCATGAAACCGACATTGTCGAGGCGATCGCGAGCGGCCAGGTGGCCGGGGCGGCGTTGGATGTCTACGAGACCGAGCCGCTGCCGGAGGATTCGCCGTTGCGCGGCGTGGCCGAGATCGTGCAGACGCCGCACCTGGGCGCCAGCACCTCGGAAGCGCAGGAAAACGTCGGCATCGAGGTCGCCGAAACCATCACCGAATACCTGCTGACGGGTTCCGTCCGCAACGGCATCAACATGCCGAACCTCGACGAGAAGACCTACGCCCGGGTCAAGCCCTACCTCAGCCTCGGCGAGAAGCTCGGCCGCGTGCTCGCGCAGATCTCGCCCAAGCGCAACGACCGGCTCGTTGTCACCTTCGGCGGTTCGATCGCGGAGGCGCCCGGCGATCCGATCACCCGCTACGTGCTCAAGGGCTTCCTCCAGGGCGCCGGCGGCAAGGATGCGAACCAGGTCAATGTCCGCTCCCTCGCCAACGGCCTCGGACTGGTTGTCGAAGAGGTGAAATCCAACGAGAAGACCTATTTCCACGAGTGGCTGCATGTGGCCGCCTATTCCGGCGGGGAGAAGTATTCGGTCTCGGGCATCTGCTTTGGCGCGCGGCACGAGCCCCGTGTTGAGCGTATGAACAGCCAGTGGCTGGAGTTTGTTCCGGAAGGGGTGATCCTGATCCTGGAGAACAAGGACAAGCCCGGTCTTGTCGGCCACCTCGGGACGATGCTGGGCAAACACGGCATCAACATTGCCAACATGAGCCTCAGCCGCAGCGAGGGCGCCGGCACCGCCCTGACCGCGCTCAATCTTGACAGCGAACCGCCCCGGGAACTCATCGACGCGCTGGAAGCCGATCCGGACCTGGCCAATGTCCGCGTTGTCCGGCTTTGAATTGTTCGGTTGAGCGGAACGCGCCGCCATGGCGTCCAAGCCCCATCACCTTATGAGAACCGCATCTGCCCTGATTTGTCTGACCGGAGCCCTGTTGGGCGTCTCCACCAACTCTGTCGCCGCGGCGGGATCCAGCCTGTTCGGCGACCGCGTGGTCGCCAAGGGCAACGGTATTGAAGTGAAAAAGGGCGATGTGGACATGGCGGTGCTGGAGTACAAGGCCAACCTGGCCGCGGATGGCCAGGCCCTGCCGCCGGGCATGAGCGAGGAGCTCCGGGTCAAGATCCGCGACCGCATCATCGCCCTGAAGGTCGTGCTGGGACTGGCGACCGAGGCCGACCGCAAGGCGGGGCTCGACGTGGCCAACAAGTTCATCGCGGAGGCGAAGAAGGAGGCCAGGACCGACAAGGAGTACAAGCGCAAGCTGATGACCCGTGGTTTCACGGTCGAACGCTGGGAGGCCCAGATCCGCGACAAGGAAATCTCGAACGTCGTGTTGCAGCGCCTTCTGCGATCGAAGATCACGGTCACCGATCAGGAGCTCAAGGACTACTACAATTCCCATCCCGAGGAGTTCCGGAAGCCCGAGTTGCTGCGGGCCGCGCACATCCTGCTCAGCACGACCGACTCCAGAACGCGCCGCCCCGTTTCGGACGAGGAGAAGACCCGGAAGCGCCGCATCGCGGAGAAGCTCCAGGAGCGCGCGGCCAAGGGGGAGGACTTCGCCCGGCTCGCGAAGGAGTTCTCCGATGATCCCGCCAGCAAGGACAAAGGCGGCGTGTACGTGTTTCCCCGCGGACAGATGATTCCTGAATTCGAGGCCGCGGCCTTTGCGCTCCGCGTCGGCGAGGTCAGCAAGGTCGTCGAGACCAAGTTTGGCTATCACATCATCAAGTCCCTCGAACGGCAGCCATCGTCGCAGATCGGCTACGCCGAGGTCGCCGAACAACTCCGCGGGGGGCTGATCCAGAAGAAGTTCACGGAGGCTCTGCCCGCCTTCCTCGAGGCCGAGAAGAAGGTCGCCGGCGTCGAGGTCCTGGAGTGACCGGGGCGCCGGCCCGGATGGGTTCGTTCGTCAGCCCCGGATCGCGGGGGATTGGAGTGGAAGGGCTTTCGCGCCTCCCATCCCGGAGCTAATCCCGCCGCGCCGCGCCTTCCTCCTCCCAGATCTCCTTCAGCAGATCGTGGAAGCCGGGATCGATCTCCTTCAATTCGGCGCGGACGAAGGGATAAAAGTCGTTGCGGTAGAAGAAGGCTTCCGTTCCCTCGGCGAAGTATTCCTTGTGGTTGTTCATGCCGTAGTGCTTCACGATCCGGCCGGTGTGGGCCATGACCCGGTCGAATTTTCCGCCGGCCCTGGCGGCCTCGTAGGCGGCCTTGATCCCCGGGTTCTCGAAATCAAGGACTTGGTCGTGGTAGGCGTGGGCCAGTTCGTGCAGGACGACCGCCGGATGCTTCAGCATCTGGTCGCGGTCGATCAACTGTCGCGCCACCGGGATGTGCACCTTCTTGGCCAATCGCGGATCATGGCGGTTGGCGACGAGCCAGCTCCGGCTGGGATGATACTGCTTCGCCTTCAATCGCGGGTGCTCCCACTCGATCCAGATCTCGAGCCGCCTGAGCTGCTGCAACCGGGACCCGGGAACCAGAATTGAGATGCGGTTCAGGTGATCGGCCAACATACGCAGGCACCGGGCGCCTTCCTCCGCGTGCTTCCCTTTCAGCAACGCCGGATCCACGTGGCAGGTCCATCCTTCGATCTTCCGGACCGCCGGATCGAAGCGCACGGCGGGAACTTCACGGGCCTTGTCCGCTGCAACAAGAACGCCTGTCGTCACGATCAGGACGGCGGCGGCCAGGCAGCGCTGGAATGATCGGGTCTGCATGGACGGAGCTTACGCCGCACCGCGCCCGGAGCCAGCGCTTTGTTTCAGGATGGCAGCGATTCGAAACACCTTGCCGCTTGGCAAGTCCCGCAGGAACAGGGTAAATCGCGTTCCGATCCGCCGCCGCGCCGCGCATGGCCACGAACACCACATCCAATTCAGCCGCGTTCTATCTCGATCTCCCCGCCTTCCGGGACTTCCGGGAAATCACGGACGACCGCCACTTTCGTCAGGCGCCCGGGGACTGGTATGTCGTGATCAGCGACGTGAAGGGATCGACGAAGGCCATCGAGGCGGGCCGTTACAAGGACGTGAACACCATCGGGGCGGCGTCGATTTCCGTGGTTCAGAACTTCCTGAAGCGGGATTTCCCCTTCGTCTTTGGCGGCGACGGGGCGACCTTGCTGGCGCCGC
>JAYPEY010000006.1:11358-38609 GCA_038126035.1 Verrucomicrobiales bacterium
GCGCCGCATTGATGCGGCTGGCCAGCCTGTCACGGATTCAGTTCGGGATGGAGTTGAGGGTCGGACGGATCCGCATCGGAGACGTGGCGGGCAAGGACTGCGCCATCGAGGTTGCGAAGCATGAACTGCCGGGCGGGAAGACCATGGCGGTGTTTCGCGGCGGCGGACTGACCGAGGCCGAACGGCTGATCAAGGGCGACCCCGCGAAGTACAGCGTCGGCGCCGAGCATCACGACTACCTGGAACTGGCCGGCCTTTCCTGTCGCTGGAACGCCATCCCCAACCAACGCGGGCGCATCGTTTCTTTGCTTGTCCAAGCCCGGAGCGAACCGGCCGCCCCGGTCTACAACGCTTTCCTGTCCGAGTTGAACCGCTTGTTCGACGGCGAATTGGAGAAGGCGAATCCGGTGAATATCGCAGGCATGAGTTACAAGCCGCTGCGGGCGATCCTGGCCGATGAGCGGCGTTACCACTCCTCGCGCTTCAGCCTCGGTTACCTGAAACGCGTCATCGAGATCCTCGCGACCGTCGCCATTTTCAAACACGGCTTCCCTGCCTTGTTCTTCAATCGGAAACGCTATGCCGAATCCATGCGCGTCCATGCCGACCATCGGAAGTTTGACGACATGCTGCGGATGGTGATCGATTGCTCCGAGGAGCAACAGGCGGCGATCGAGGCCTGTCTGGATGCCGCATACAAGCGAGGCGAGGCGTTCTACGGCCTGCACGCGTCCGAGGAGGCGCTGATGACCTGTTACGTCCAGGGCGTCAATGACGGACAACACATCCACTTCATCGACGGCGGCTACGCGATGGCCGCCAAACAGTTGAAGGCGCAGATCAAGGCGGCGGAGTGACGAAATCGGGGGCCGCCCGACTCAGGGACAACCCGGGAACCGGCGACAAGGCGCCGTTGCAGCGCCGGATCGCGTCCGTCGCGCCCCCGACGATTTCATGATTTTCCCCTTTCGCGGGAGCGCGCAGGCGCCATTCTTTGCGCCATGATCCAACGCCGAGTCCATCGCCATTTTCTGTCGCTTCTCCCGCTCCTGCTTGTCGTCCTCGTTCCCGCCCTGCGCGCCGCGGCGCCGAAACCGGTCAAGGGGGGCTACGGCATCGTCGTGCTGCCTGACACACAGATGTATTCCTGGAAGCATCCCCATGTCTACGAGGCGCAGACCGAATGGATTGCCGAGAACGCCAAGCGCTACAACATCGCCTACGTGATCCACGTCGGGGATGTCACCCAGAACAACGTGAAGGTCGAATGGGAGGCCGCGGTCTCCGCCCACAACAAGATGGCGGACGTTGTTCCCTGCGCGCTCGTGCCGGGCAATCACGACCTCGGCCCCGGCGGCAAGGCCCGCTCCCGCGATTCGCTGATGAGCGATTACTTCAGCGTGGCGCAATTCCGGAAGATGCCCACCTTCGGGGGCGTCTACGACAAGGAGCCCAAGCGCATCGAGAACAACTACCATCTCTTCTCGGCCGGCGGGCGCGACTGGCTGATCCTCGGGCTCGAGTTCGGTCCGCGCGACGATGTCCTGCGCTGGGCGAACGAGGTCGTCGCCAGGCATCCCAAGCGCTCGGTCATCCTGGTCACCCACGCCTACCTGCGACCGGACAACTTCCGCTACAACCGGAAACGGCTGCTGGGCGCAAAAAAGAAGCCGGCCGGAATCGACGCCTACGCCCTGTCCAAGGCGGAAGGCGGCTACAACGACGGCGAGGACCTGTGGAACAAGCTCGTCTCCAAACACGCCAACATGACCATGGTCGTCAGCGGACACGTCTGCTACACGGGCCTGCTCAGCTCGAAGGGCGAGGCCGGCAACACGGTTCATCAGATGCTGGTCGACTACCAACGCGATCCCAATGGCGGCAACGGCTTCCTCCGCCTCATGCAGGTGGCCCCCGACGGCGTCACCGTGAAGATCAACGACTACAGCCCCTATCTCGACAGCGACAGCAACCAACCCGGCGCCCACTTCGAACTGAAACTGCCGGAGGTGACGCAGGTGAAATAGCGAGGTCCCCGACAGATGAAGCGCGAAGGCCTGTTCATCCTGGCTTGGATCCTGTCGTTGACCCCGGGCGTCTGTTCCGCCCAGACCGGCCGCGCCTTCGTCTCCTTGGAGGCCTTCGTGGGGCAGGGCCGCGCCGTCCACCTGGGCACGATCGAGGAGCTCGCGCCGATCGATTACGCCAAACCCCTGACGGACACCCAGAAGCTCGGCAAACCCCACCGGCTTGTCTTCAAGGTGAGCGGGACAATCAAGGGGGACAGGACCGACCGCCTCCAGTGCACGCTTTCACTGCAACGCACGATCCACCTCCAATACCTGCGCAGACATTCGATCGAGATCATGCTGGTGACGGGGGCGGAGCGTCTGAGCGGCTATCACACGCCACGGGTGGGCATTGAGGAGCAGGGACGGCGGGTGGATGGCCAGTGGTATCACTTTCGTCTGCTGGCGCCGCTTGAGATCGTTGGCCCCGATGACGACCGGGAAATCGCAAGGCAGATCAACCTCCGCAACGATTCCGGGAGAATCTTCACGAATGACCTCAAGGTGATCGAGGGGCGCGAAGTCATCCTTGAGCGCGCGCGCGCCTTTGCCGGGAGGTATCCGGAGCAACTTGCTTCGGTGTCCATCCGGCTCCCGAGAGAACTGGCGGAACGGTGCGGAAACCCCAACGCCTACTGCAATCTCACCCTGCCGGTCTGCCCCGAGGTCCGGAAGACGCTGACGTCCATCCGGGACGAGCCGGATGCCGTCCTTGGCCGCATCCAGTCGCGGAAGGATGCGTTTTACCGGAAGGAAATTCTCAAGGATGTCCGCAAGGCCCTGGCCGAAATCGCCGGGGAGGAACGCCGGTAGTCCCGAGGAGGGGACCCGCGCGTTGTCATGCCCGAAGGAAGGTCCCCTCAGGGGAGGGGATATCAGCCGCGAACGCGCAGCGTTGAGCGGCGGATCGGGGTGGGTTCGCCGGGATTTGCCTTTTGCATGAGAAAGCGGGCGAAGCGGAAACACCGGGACTTTCCGGGGCGCAGCGCAAGATCCAGCATGAGCCGGAGTGCGGAGGGAGGCGCGCTGCAAGTCCGAGCGGACCCACCCCGGTTTTGCCTCGCCCTTCGGCTCCGCAAAATATCCCCTCCCGAGGAGGGGACCCGCGCGTTGTCATGCCCGAAGGAAGGCCCCCCTCCGGGGAGGGGCGATTTCATGCTCCCGCGACTCGTCGCGACGTAGCGCAGCGAAGGCGGAAGCGGAGGAGCATGAAATCGGGGTGGGTCCGCGGGGACTTGCCTTTGGCGCGTGGCCGTTGGCCGCTTCTTGAAAAGTGCGAATCATCGGGACTGACCCCTTTCTCCCCTTTCCATCAATCCGCGCCCAATCGCTGACGAATCCACGACGGATTCCTCCGGCAGTCGATGACAGCACGAACCCGCACGACTTCGTCATCCACAGTGTAGAAGATTGCAAAGGGAAATCGTTTTGAAAGCGCGCGATGAAAATGACGGTGAGGTTTCGCGTGGACTCCTCCGAAGATCTTGAAGCTTTCAATATCGGAGTAAAGGCAGGTGAGAAAATAATCGCCGAGCCCCTCTTCCTTGTCCTCGTAAAACCAGTATCCCTCGATCAGGTCATCGCGCGCCTGCGACAGGATCTCGATCTTCATCGGGTCGCCTTGGCGATCTGGCGCTTGGCTTCGTCCCAATCCAGAAATTTCGCTTCGCCCGCTTCAACCAATCGTTCACGCTCGTCGAGCAGGTCCTTGTGCCATTGGGGCATCTCAAGCGCGCTCTCGCTGCGTGCGATGTCGTCCCAAAGGGTCTCGATCAACTGCAGCTTGTCGCGCAGCGGCATCGACCGGATTTCTTCGACGTTGATCATGGTGGAACCATACGCCCTCGCGCACAGCGTGCAACCAGCATTCGACCCATCCCAAGGAGCGGCGACATTCCTGTCGCCGTCGGCCCGGAACGGGACGAAGTGGGCGTTGGTTGCAACAAACGCCATACGTCACCAACTGCGTCTCGTCCTGCCCAGGTCACCTGTGCCTGCTTCGCAGGCAGGGCGGCAGGAATACCGCCTCTCCTTGGTCTACCTAGCGCACCGTTTACTTGAACATCGCGTTCTTCTCGTCGCCGCCGCTGAGGATGTAGGCGACGAGGTCGAGGATCTCGTCCTGCTTCATCAGGTTGAGCAGGCCGGCGGGCATGGGGGAGACCTTGGCGGGCTCGATGCTCTTGACCTTCTTGCGGTCGATGGTGATCCGCTGGTTGGGGTCGAACATGTCGGTGTTGATGGTGACGCCGTCGCCGTTGAGGTTCACCACCACGCCGGTGTGGGTCTCTCCGTCGGTCTGGGTGAGGACGATGGGGGCGAACTGCTCGTTGATCTCCTTGCTGGGGTTGACGATCTGGTCGAGCAGGTCGTGCGGGTTGTAGCGGCCGCCCGCGAGGGAGAGGTCGGGGCCGGTCATGCCGCCCTCGTTGTTGAAGCGGTGGCAGGCGAAGCAGCCGCCGGCGGCGAACATCTTGCGGCCGTTGGCGAAGCTGCGGTTCTTCATGCCGGTCTTGGCGGCCGGGCTCAGCTCGTCCAGCGTCCACTCCTTCACGTATTCGCGTCCGGCCATCGCCTCGGACATCACCTCGAGGGGCGACTTGACGACGGGCTTGCGGGCGAGGACGTCCTTGAGCTCGGCGCGTTCCTTGTCGCTGAGGCTGGCGATGGCGTCGTTCTGGATGAACTCGATGAACTTGGCGAAGCTGGCGCCGCCGCGGTAATTGGCGGCCTTGAGGAACCAGTCGAAGTAGGCGGTGCGAAGCTCCTTGGTCCAGCCGGCCTTGAGCATGCGCAGGGAGCGCGCGTATTCCATCTGCTCCTCCTGCGTGGGTGCCTCCTGGATGAGCCGGACGCCCTTGGCGGCTGCATTCGGCGCCTGCAAGAAGGCGAGGGTTTCACAGAGAACCCAGTTCTGTTCGAAGGTCGGCGCGGGAAAATGCGGGTCGAGTTGGGCGACGATCTTGTTCACGGAGTTGTCGTCCGGCCTGCCGAAGCGGTTCAGCACGATCTCGTAGGCGCGGACGAGGGTGACCCGCTGCCAGTCGTTCAACTTCTTCCAATCGACCTGGCCCAGCGAGGCGAGCAGGCGGTCGCGCATCTTGAAATCGACCTTGGGCGTATCGGCGTTGCGATGGAAGGGATCCGTGCCCGTGGCCTTGGCGAGCGCGAGCAGGGCGGTGACGCGTTTGCCGTGGTCGGGCTCCTTGAGCGCCTTTTCGGCCCAGAGATCGAGGCGTTGATGTTGGATGGCGATGTAGGCGGCCCAACGGACAAAGCGGTCGGCATGATCGAGGTGCGGCCAGGCCTTCACGACCGCGTTCGGGTGTTTGATCGTGTGGTAGCTCTCCAGGTCGTGGCGCAGCTCGACGAGCGGATTCGTGTAGGGCTTGTGCTTCACCGGCGCGGTGGATTCCTTGCCGACATAGCTGACACGATACAGACCGGATTGCACACGACGCCCGCCGATCGCGAAATACATGGCTCCATCCTTCGGGTGGATGACGGCGTCCGTGACGGGCAGCGGTCCGCCGGAGACAAAGGTCTCCTTGGTGGCGGTGTAGGAGGCCCCTTTGGGCTCCAGGTGCACGGCGTAGATCCGGCCCCAGCTCCAATCGTAGAGGTAGAGCGCATCCTGATATTTCGCCGGGAACTTGGCGCCATAGCCGAAGGTCACGCCGGTGGGCGAGCCGGGGCCGATGTTGATCACCGGGGACAGATTGTCGGGATACCACTCGGGGTATTTGCCGGTGCCGTTGCGCCAACCCCACATGGAGCCGCTGGTGACGTGGTTGACGCGGGTCGGGCGATACCAGGGCGTGTTGAAATCGTATTCCATGTCGGCGTCGTAGGCGAAGAGTTCGCCGTCGCGGTTGTAGGCGCCGTCGTAGATGTTGCGGTAGCCGGAGGAGACGATCTCCCAGGTTTTGCCGTCGGGGGAGATGTTGTAGATGATGCCGCCGGGGGCGAGGCGGTCGCGGTTGTGCCCGCGGCCGTCCGGCATGCGGGGGAGGAGATGATCCTCGCCCCAGGTCAGCGGGACGCGGGAGGAGTTCGCCTTGGTCGGCTCGGTGTTGTTGCCGGTGATCATCGTGATCTTCTTCCCGTCCGGCGAGAGCAGCAGGGCGTGCACGCCGTGGTCGCCGCGGGCCTCCATCGCGCGGAGTTTCTCCACCTTGTCGGGCATGTCGTCGCCGTCGGAATCGGTGAGGCGGTAGAGGCCGCTGTCGATCTTGCGCTCGTAGTCGTTGACCGCGACATAGAGCGCGTCGAAGGCCCACAGGATGCCGTTCACCGCGCGGATGGGGGCCGGCACCTTCTCAAGGTCGCCGGGGCTGAGGGATTGGCCGGGCGCGGGCGGCTGGAAGCGATAGAGCCCGCCAAACTGGTCGGAGGCGACAATGCGGCCCTTGCCATCGACGCCGAGGGCGACCCAGGAGCCCTCATTCTCGCCGGGCACGGAATAGATCAGTTCGACCTTGAAGCCCTCCGGCGCGGTGATGCGATCGATGGGCGTGGCCTTGTTCTCATTGACGCGGGGGCCGACGGTCTGGCTGCGCGCCGGACGCCGCTTGGCTTTGCCCTTGCCCTTCTGTTGGGCGAAGGAGGTGGTGGCGGCAAATGAAACCGCAATCAGGAACGAGAGAGCGAGTTGAATGGCTTTTTTCATGAGAGCGGGCATTGAAGGGGATTTTGGAATTGGATGCAAACCCGGTGTTCGGGATTCGACGCGCGACAATTTCACAGATCCTGCCCATTCATGGTCGCATGGCGGACACGGCGGTTCCCGGTGAACAGGAACGCTCCTTCTCAACACAGAGCGCACGGAGGAAAAGAGAACCGCAGAGGAACCGATTCTCCTCTGTGGTTCTCTGAGTTCTCTGTGAGCTCCGTGTTCAGGCAGGGCCTCACGCCAGCGCCTTGGCCGATCGCGAGTCCGGCCCGGAACTGGCGAAAAACTGGTAACCCTGCCCCCTGCCGCGCCGTTCTGTCCTGTGCACACATCGGTTTTCACTCCGAATTGACCAACTCCGCCATGAATCGCCCAAGGAATCCCCGCCTCCCTACGCCGCTGACCGCCCTCGCGCTCTCATCTCTGTTGACCTTCAACGCCTCCGCCGACTGGACCCGCTTCCGGGGCCCCAACGGCTCCGGCGCGGCGGCCGACGACAAACCCGTCCCCACCGCCTGGAGCGCGGACAAGAACATCAGTTGGCAGCTCGACATGCCCGGTCCCGGGACATCAGGTCCCATCGTCGTGGGCGACAAGGTCTTCGTCACCTGCTGGACCGGCTATGCCGAGAACGATGAGACCGCGTCGGGCGAACTGGACAACCTCAAGCGCAACCTCATCTGCGTGGATCGCAAGACCGGCAAGATTCTCTGGAACAAGGCGGTGAAAGCAAAGCTGCCGGAGGAGCCGTTCCGCGGGATGTTCACCAACCACGGCTACGCCTCGCACACGCCGACCTCGGACGGCGAGCGCGTCTACGCCTTCTTCGGCAAGTCCGGCGTGCACGCCTTCGATCTCGAGGGAAACAAGGTCTGGAGCGCGGAGGTGGGCGACGGCCTGGACCAGCGCGGCTGGGGTTCGGCCGCCAGTCCGATCCTCCTCGGCGACAGGTTGATCGTCACCGCCTCCATCGAGAGCAATGCGCTGATCGCGTTGGACAAGAAGACCGGCAAGCAGCTCTGGAAGTCGGCGGCGGATGTATTCGCAGGCATCTGGGGCACGCCAATCCTCGCCGGCCCGGCGGACAAACGGGAGATCGCCCTGGCGATCAACGGCGAAGTCTGGGGGGTGAGTCCGGAAACGGGCAGGCTCAACTGGTATGCCGCCGGCCTCTCCGGTCGCAATGCCACGATCAGCCTTGTTGAAAGCGAGGGCGTTGTGATCGGCGCGGGCAGCCGCGGTTCGGGATCGATGGCGGTCGAGGCGGGCAAACGCACCGACGGCAACGAGGCGAAGACCGTCTGGCAGGGCAAGGACGGCCCCAACATCATCACACCGGCGCTTTACAAGGACCGACTCTACTGGGCGACCGGATCGATCGCCTATTGCCGCGACGCCAAGACCGGGAAGGAGATCTTCGCCAAACGTCTGCCGGGGGCTTCCGCAGACTCCGGTGATCGAGGGGGCCGGCCCGGCGGCGGTTTCGGAGGGGGACGTCCCGGCGGAGGACGCCCCGAGGGGGGCTTCGGCGGCGGGCGTCCGGGGGGCGGCGACAATCGCGGCGGGGGCCCGGGCGGACAACGCGGCGGCAGACCCGGCGGCGGACGCAGCGGCGGCGGGGGCGGCGGTCGTTTCGGCGGCTCCGACTACGCCTCCCCGATCGCGACCGGCGGCCATGTCTACGCCCTGTTGGGAACCGGGGAGACCATCGTCTTCAAGGCCGGCGACACATTCGAACTCGTCAGCCGCAACAAGCTCGGCGGCGCCGGCGAACGCTTCACCGGAACGCCCGCCGCGGACAACGGCCAGCTCTTCATCCGCTCAAACAAGAAGCTCTATTGCATTGCGGAGTAAGGTCGGGCTGCAATCTGCCTTTCAGGCCTGAAAGGCCGTGACAACAAAGCCCGGGGCCATAGCCCCGGGAATTGGAGCCGAAGAGTGATGGAGCCCTGTAGGGGCGTGACAATTGGTCGGATTGGGTTCCACGGGTTGTCTCGCCCTTTCAGGGCTCTGCCCCGCGACTGCGATATCCCAGGGTTTCACCCTGGGCTTTGCTGTCTCGCCACGTTGGGGCTGCCAAACTTCCGCGTCCATCGAACCAACTCACCGCTTCCGGAAATCCCAACCGACCAGCGCCTTGGCTTCGCCGGGCCTTCCCGGCAGGAGACGCATGGTCTGGATGGTTACCGGTCCGTCGGCAACAGGCGGATAGAAGCGGATGTGTCGCAGCGTGCCGTCGACCGGCGCTTCCACGATCAACCGCTTGGAACCGGATTCGACTTTGAAGGATTGGACCTGCCCCTTGTCGGGAAATCGCTCCTGCCTCGTCGTGCGCCACTGGATCTTGCCCGCGCCCGAGGCATTGCCCGCAAAACGGACTTCAAGCCGGTAGGGGCCCGGTCGCTTGAGCTTTTGTAACTGCACGTTGGCCACGAAGGGCGCCTTGCCGGCGGCCTCCAAAGTCAGCCCGTTCTCGTCGGCCGAGGCGCGGATGCCTTTCGGGACCCAGCCCTTGAGATCGTTGTCGACGGCCCTGCCTTCCGCGTTCTGACGTTGGCGGAAGTTCGGATCGTAGGCGGGGTTCGGCTTCGGCTCCTTGACGTTCGCCCGCTTCACCCACGCTGCGATCAGTTCATTGAGATGCTGGACCTTGTCCGGAAGCTCCGAGGCAAGATTCTTCGTTTCGCCGAGATCGTCCTTGAGATTGTAGAGCTCCAGCAGTTCGGGAAAGTCCGGCCCGGTCTCGTACCAACGGATCAGTTTCCAATCGCCTTCACGGACCGTGACGCCGCCCGGTTTGGTCGGTCCGCCGCCGGGGAAATAGTTGAACAACGCATCGCGCTTGATCCCGCCCTTGCCGGTGAGCAGCGGAACCAGATTCAACCCATCGATGACCTGTCCCTGCGGCTTCTTGATCCCGGCCATCGAAATCATGGTCGGATAGAAGTCGATGGACGAAACCGGCGTGGCGTTTCGCGAACCGGCCTTCACCTGTCCGGGCCAGACGACGATCAGCGGCACGCGGATCCCGCCCTCGTAAAGCCAGGCCTTGCCCTTGCGAAGGGGATGGTTGTTGGTCGGCGCCTTGTAGCCGGCCCACTTCCGGTAGTCCGCGATCTGCGCATACTTCGGGTGATCGGGCCTGATGTTCGCGCCGCGCTTGCGGTCGGACTTGATGTTGCTGTGGATGTTGCCGCCGTTGTCCGAACTGAAGATGATGATGGTCCGCTCCGTGAGCTTCAGTTCGTCCAGCCTGGCGACGAGCCGGCCGAGGCTTTCGTCCACGCTTTTCAACATCGACGCCATGATCGCGTTGTCCTGCTTCCCGCGTGGGTCCTTCTTGTCCGCGAAGCGCCGGGTGAGCTCCTCCTTGTGACCCCAGGGGCCGTGGACGCCGTATTGCCACATGTGCAGGAGAAAGGGGCGGTCGCGGTTGGCCTCGACGAACTTCAGCGCCTCGTCGGTGAGGCGGTCGGTGATGTATTCGCCATCCGGACCGTCGACGACATTGCCGGCCTTGAACTGGTAGGGGGAATGATAACTCGGCGGACCGGGATCGGGCGCGCCGTGGAACTTGACGTCGAAGCCCTGCTTGTCGGGCCAGTGTTCGGGGTTCAGGCCAAGGTGCCACTTGCCGAAATGCCCGGTGGCGTAACCCGCGTCACGAAAGGCCTCGGCCACCGTGATCTCCTCCAGCGGCAGATGCCGGATGGTGCGGGGGTTGATCAGCTCGGAAGCCGGCGAAACCCGATCGGGATAGGGCTCGGCGTCCTGCGGCGTGGGCTGGGTGTGGCCGGCGGCCGTGGTGAAACGCAGGCGCCCCGGATACTTGCCGGTCAGGATGCTGGCCCGGGTCGGCGAGCAAAGCGGATTGGCCGCATAGGCGTCGGTGAACAACATCCCGCGCTCCGCCAGCGCATCCATGTTCGGCGTCTCGTAATAACGGCTGCCATACACGCCGGAATCCATCCAGCCCATGTCGTCGACCAGGAAGAGGACGACGTTGGGACGGGCGGCGGCCTGGGCGGGTGAAGACAGGGAGACGAGGAGACAGGGCGACAAGGCGAGGATCAGAAAGCGCGCCGTGTGATGAAGGAGTCGGGAGAACATGATCGGATCATGTTGGGCGCGTTGGGCGCGGGCAAGGGGATTCGGGGTGGAGTCGGACCAGCCCTGTAGCGCGGCCGTCCCGGCTGCGGGTTCTTGCGGCGTCCCGCCGCCAGATTCGAATGAACGGGCGGGAAGCCCGTTGAACCCGCAGGCGAGGACGCCTGCGCTACGCGATTCACCGGGACAGCCCCTACTCCTTCAACGCCTGCTCGATCCGCTTGGCGACGGCCTTGCCGAGGACAGCGGAGCCTTCCTTGGTGTAGTGCACGTTGGCGGGGAGCATGATCTCCTTCATGCGGGCCATGCTGATCGTGTAGAGGTCGTGCGTCGGGATGTCGTGCCGCTTCATGACCTTCGCGGCGATCTCATTGTATTTCTTCGAATCGCCGACGTAGCGGCCCTTGGAGCCCGGGGGGACGGGCGTGGTGTTGCGCCAGATCAGCTTGGCCCCGGTCTTCTTCATCCGTTTCACCAGCGTCTCCAGATTCTTCTCATACTCGGCAGGCGGGACCTGCTGATGGCCGCCCTTTTCCTTGGGGACGAGGTTCTCGCCGTTCGGACCCATGTATTTCAGATCGTGCAGGCCCCAGTTGAAATGGATGACATCCCACTTGCCGTCGCCGAGCCATTGGTCGATCTCCTGGACGCCCTTGATCGTGGGGCCGCAGTTGGTGCGGGGACGGTGGACATTGGCCTTGCCCTTGAGCGCCTCGCGCGTCGGCACGGTGTAGCCGATCGAGATCGAATCGCCGATCAGCAAGACGCGTGGCAGGCCGGGCACGTCCTTGATCGCGGCCATGGCGGGATTGGGTTTGCGCGGCGCGCGCTTCTTCGTCGCCTTGGCGTCGGCGGCGGAAAGATTGGCGGCGGTCATGGCGAGGAGGAGGATCGAAACGACAAGGGCTGTTCTTTTCATGGGAGGTTGGACTGTGGAGTGAAAATGAAATTCAGGCAAGGTTGGGCCATTCACTTCTTCCGCCCCACGCCGCGCTTGCCACGGCTGGGACGCTCCTTGCCCTTGCCGGCCCGCTTGGGCGCGGCTTTGCCCCTGACGGGAGCCTTCTTCCGGGCCGGCGTCTTCTGCTTCGCCTTGTCGCTGGCGCGGCGGATGGACTCGACCTTCTTGGGCCGCGGCTTGGCGGCGATGATCAGGGGGCAGCCCTCGAAGCCGAAGGCCTTCCGCAGGGATTTTTCGATATATCGCGCGTAGTCCCTGGTGAACAGGTCCTTGCGGTTGACAAACATCAGGATGGTCGGCGGGGCGTCGTCTGTCTGCGTCGCGTAATAAAACTTCAACCGCGCGTTGCCCTCGGTGGGCGCGGGATGCTTGTCCAGAATGTCCCGCAAGGTGCGGTTCAGCAACGCGGTGGGAATGCGTTGGCGCAACTGCGCGCCGACGTAGCGGATGGACTCGAGCAGGCGGTCGAGATGGAACCCGGACTTGGCGGAGGTGAAGATCACGGGCGCGTAGGACAGGAAGAACATCTTCTCCTGAACCCAGCCGCCGAATTCGGCCAGCGTGGCCTCGGGCGGAGCCTCCCCGTCGCGACGACGTATCTTCTCCTTCCGTTCCGCGATCTGTTCCTTGCGCGCCTCGGTCACGGCGTCCGCGACCAGATCCCACTTGTTCACCACCAGGATGCAGGCCTTCCGTTCCTCGGTGATCTTGTCCGCAATCTTCTTGTCCTGCATTGTGACCCCGGCCTCGGCGTCGATGACCAGGACGACAATGTCGCTGCGCTCGATGGCGGACTCGGTGCGCTTGACGCTGAAGAACTCGATGGTGTTGTCGACCCGCCGCTTCTTGCGCACGCCGGCGGTGTCGATGAGCGTGTAGCGCTGCCGGACGCCGTCGGTTTCGACCTCGAACGGCACATCCACGGCGTCGCGCGTCGTGCCCGGGATGTCGCTGACGATCACGCGGTCGGACTTGGTCAGCGCATTGACGATGGACGACTTCCCGACATTGGGCCGGCCGACGATGCAGATGTTGGAAAAGGGATTGGCCTCCGATTCGGAATCGCCCGCTTCATCCGGCGCGGCCTCGCGGGCGGCGGCCGGGAGCTTTGCGAAGGCGGCCTGAACCAACGGTTCAATGTGTCTTCCGTGAATGGCGGCAATCGGGAACACCTCCCCGAAGCCAAGCTCGGTGAATTCGTCCACGCCGGGGGCGGCCTTGGGGGTGTCGACCTTGTTCACGGCGACGATCACCGGGCGACCCGCCTCACGCAGGCGGAAGGCGACCTCGCGGTCCAGGGGCACGATGCCTTCCTGCACGTCCACGACGAAGATGATCGCGTCGGCCGCCTCGATGGCGATGTCCACCTGGCCGACGGTCTCGCGGGTCATGACGTCGTCGGTCTTCTCGCCGCGCTCCAGGCCGATGCCGCCGGTATCAACCAGCGTGAAGGGCCGCCCCCTCCACTCGGCCTCGGCGCTGACACGGTCGCGCGTCACCCCGGCCTCGTCGTGAACAATCGCGATGCGACGTCCGACGATGCGGTTGAACAGGGCCGATTTTCCGACATTGGGTCGGCCGACGATGGCAATGAGTCCGGGCACGGGCGGAGAATGCGGGGCATGGCGTCGAATGGCAATTCTACGTTCACCGTTCTCGGTTCTCGGTTTGCGGAACGAAGGCGGGTTCTCGGTTGGCTTGGGGGCCGTGGGGGTGTAGCTTGCCGACTTATGGCTGTTCAACGATGTGAGGAGATCGAGGGGTGGCGGATGACGCGCGTCATTTGCCGTGAATTCCATGAGATGGCGGAGAGCTCCGGATTGGCGCGTCTCGACACAAGACGCATCGCCGACCAACGCTGACCCGGAACCGCGAACTGCGAACTGAACAAACCATGAGCGAGAAAGTCCCCTTTGAACGATTGAACCAGGCGCCCCGACAGGGGAAGAGCTGCTGGTTCTATGGATGTGTCGTCGTCGCCGTCGCCGGTCTGCTGGGCCTGGGCGTGGCGATCTTCAGCGGCTGGTGGCTCTACAAGAAGGCGGACGCCATGGTGGCGGACTTCACTTCCGAAACCGGCGAGAAACTTCCGACGGTGGTCTACACCGACGCCGAGATCGAGGAACTTGAGGAGCGGGTCGACACCTTCACCGAGTCCCTGACCAACAAGGCGCCGTCGATGCGCCTGGAACTCACCGGCGACGACATCAACGCCCTGGTGACGGCCCGCGGCGAGTTTCCTGATGGAAATCCACCGGTCCACGTCCAAATCGAAGGCGACGAGGTGCGCGCACAGCTCAGTGTTCCGCTGGATATCATCGCCGACAAGACCGGGCTGGAGTTGGTGCGCGGTCGTTTTCTCAACGGCGTGGGAGCGCTCAAGATCTCCATTGTGAACGGCAACATCGAGGCGTATCTCCAGGATCTTGAGGTGAACGGGAAACAGGTTCCGGACGATCTCATGAAGCAGATCCGCAAGGAGAACATGGCCAGGAACGTGCAGCTCTCACCCAAGGAACGGGAGGCCCTGCAGCGCTTCGAACGCATCGAGATCAAGGACGGCAGGCTGATCATCGTGCCCAAGCAGGCGGCGAAGGAGTAATTGTCGAGTTTGGAGCGCCATTGGACGCGGAAGCGCGCTACAACGCCAGCTTGTAACCCACCCCGTGGACAGTGAGCAGTCGCTTCGGCGCGCCCTTGTTGTCGTTCAACTTCTTCCGCAACTGCACGATCACCTGGTCGAGCGTCCGGGTGGTGCCGTAGTAGTTGTAGCCCCAGACCTCATTGAGCAGTCGATCGCGTGACAACGCCTCGCCGGCGTGGGCGTAAAAGAACTGCAGCAGCTTGACTTCCTTCGCGGTGAGATCCTGCGTTCCTGATTCCCCCGAAATCTGAAAGGTCGCGGGATTGACGGTCGAGGCGCCGATTTGAAAGGGCTCCTGCGGCAGTTCGCCGGCGTCCGCATCCGAACCGCCGACGCGTCGCAACAATGCCTTGATGCGCGACAACAACTCCCGCAGGCCGAAGGGCTTGGTGACGTAATCATCGGCGCCGGTGTCGAGTCCGATGACCTTGTCCATCTCCTGGCTCTTCGCCGTGAGCATCAGGATCGGAATTGCGACCTTGTCGGCGCGCAGGTCGCGGCAGACATCGTAGCCGTTCTTGCCGGGCATCATGACGTCGAGCACGATCAGGTCGGGTCGATGCCTGCGCGCGGCGGCCTCGGCCTCGTCGCCGCGATGGCAGACCGCGATTTCATAGCCGTCGCCCTTCAACACCTCCTCGAGTCCGAGCGAGATGTTCGGATCGTCCTCCACGATGAGTATCTTCTTCGCCTTCATGACGCCTCCTTTGCCGCGGGCAGCGGGCAGGTGAACGCGGAGCCGCCGCCATCGCGCGGCGCATAGACCAGATCGCCGCCATGCGCCCGGGTGATCTGCCGGGCCAGGGTGAGCCCCAGTCCCGATCCCTCGATCCCGCTGTCGAGCGAATCGTCGGCGCGATAAAACTTCTCAAAGATCCGTTCCTCGCTGCCCTTGGGCACGCCGAGGCCGCGGTCGAGAACCTCGATGGCCGCGTGTTCCACCGGAACGCCCGAACGCGTGATTCGCACGACGATCTCCTTTCCCGCGCCGGCGGAATACTTCTCCGCATTGGAAAGCAGGTTCAGGATGACCTGCGAAAGAGCGTCCCGGTCGCCATCGACGGCCACCGTGTTCTCCGGCGCGTCGAATCGCAGGTCGAAACCCGATTCCTCCAGTTTCGGGCGGCAGGATTCGACCGCGTCCTCAACGATCCCGCGCAGGTCGCAGCGTTTGAAATCATATTTCTTCTCGCCGCGTTCCATCCGGGAAAAATCGAGCACGTTGTTGATGAGCCGGGACAGGCGGGCCGTCTCGGCGGTGATGATGCCGAGGAACCTGCGGCGTTTCTCCGGCGTGGTGTCGCGCTCCTCCGCGAGCAGTTCGGAAAACATCCGGATCGAGGTCAGCGGCGTCTTGAGTTCGTGGGAGACATTGCTGACGAAGTCCGTCTTCTGGCGCGCGAGCTTCAACTGGCGATGAACATCGGCGACGATGAGGAAGCTCCCGACGGCAATCGCAACAATGAGGACGACAAACAACAGAAGCAGCAGCCCCACAGTCTTGGCAGTGGATTCCACGAACTGCCCCCAGTTGAGATGGTAGACTGCAACCCGCCAGTGCGGCAGCGCATCGCCGATTTCAACCGTGGCCAACGCCTGCTTCCAATCTGTCTCGAACTTCGGATGCGTGCGCGCAACCGGGATGCCCTTGTCGTCAAGGATCGCGACACAGACATCGAAGGCCAGGTGGTAGTTGGGAGCCCCGCGACGCCACACCTCGGGCATCCGGGCGCGCGTGGACTTGTCCAGGCCGTTCCGGAAAACAGCCTCGAACCTGTCCATGTCGAGCTTGGCGCCGAAAACGAGATTGCGGTCGCGCTCATCGCGAAACCAGGTCCAGACATTGAGTTCGTCCTGAAGAAAGCGAGCCAGCATGCCGGAGTCGTCCTCGCCGACAATCTCGGCGAAGGCGACTGACGTGGCGCCGGTCGCATCGGCCGGCGAGACGCCCGCGCTCTTCTCAAGCATTCTCCGCTTGCCGACCGGCAGCCCGGTCAGGGACTTCGGACTCCAATAAACGTCAGCCGGACTGGCGCTGCACAGAAACTGGAGGTTCTGCAACCGGAAGTCGCGCGCCTCGGGCCGACTGTCCATCGCCGGCGAAGGGCACGCAAAGCTGGCCAGCGAAACGGAGAAGCCCACCTCCGCATCGGGCCAGACCTCGCGGATCTTCTCGTCGAAAACCTCGGCCAACCGGGCGGGTTCCTCCTCCTCCAGCAAGGCCTCGACCTGCCGGACAAACTCAAGCTCCTGACTCGACACCACGCGCGCCGCCACGGTCGCGTAGTCCTTGGCAAGAACCCGCCCCAACTGCTCGTGTTGCTCGCGCGTCACGAGATGCTGGTTCGTGATGGAGCTGAACGCCATGCCCGCCAGGATCAGGCTGGGGATGATGACGGCGGCGATGTATACCCACGCGACTTTCTTCATGGCGTTGAATGCTTATAGAACTTCGTCGATCGGCGCGCCAGCGGCAACGAGCCGGTCGTTTGAAGATCCCAGACGCTCAATTCCCCGTCGCCTGGAAGAACAGCGCGGCATTCCGCTTGACCGGCGGCTGGACGGCGATCTGCAACTCGTAGGTCAGTCGCTGGAATTCCGGGCTGGTGTTCCATGCGGTTGTCTTTCTGAGAACGGGCTCAAGGAACCGCCCGAGCCTCAGCGCCTTCACTTCGGCAACCGCCTGTTTCTTTTGCCCTGCATTGCCGTCGGCCAGCAGGGCGATGCTCCTGGTGATCCGCCACTCCGTGGAGGGGAGGATCATCTCGGCCCGGCCCACCATGACCCGCTTCAAATCCTTGGGCCGCGGATTCAGGTTCAACGGCAGTGTGCGCTCCGTCCACTCATCCGACAGCACATACAGAACGCGCAACCCGTCCTCCTCGAGCCAGGAATCCCGCCAGGTCTTGACCATGGCCTCGGCCTCTTTCCGGTAGAGGCCGGATTCGGTCAAGGCATCGGCCAACTGCGCCTTGATCGTCTCGAATGAGGCATTGCTCCGGCCAGCTTTGGGAGCCACTCGCCTGAAGGTGTGGTTCGCGCGCGGTTTCAGGACCGCCAGCCGTTCGAAGCGGATCGCGCCGTTTCGGACCTCGATCAGGAAGAGATGGGTCAGGGCTTCCTGCCCGTTGTTCTGAATCGTGACCATCGTCTCGTCCGAATTCAGCGTGCAATTCAGGGGCGCGTCGAAGTGGCCCAGACCCCGGTAGAACAGGAACTTGTCAAACTCGCTCCGTTCGTCGCCGGGCTTACGGCTGTCGAAGCGCAGCAGGTTGGAGTCGGTTTCGCGGGCGGCGTAGTAATGGCTGCGGGACCTGTCGTCGGGCAGACGGACGGCCCTGGCGGCCTTGGCGCCAAGCACATGAACGTTGTCCCAACGTATGAAGCTGCGTGAGGAATCGGCCTTGCCGGTCGTCTCCAAAGCCAAGGTCGGCCCCATGGCGCTCACGCGGGGATACCATTCCGTGTTCCGGCCGTTCGGGAACGCCACCTCGACATCCACCGTGAGATCGTCGGGGCTGTAGAAGTAGATGACCGGCGTTTCCATCCGCTGCTTGGCGCTTTGGACCCGCTTTGCCAGCATGGAGGCCGAGAGACTTCCCGTCTCGCTGCTGTTGGGGTTCGTATGGGTGTAGACGAACGACGGCAGGTCCGCGCCGATGTGCGGCCGCCAGACGATCTGCTCGCCGTCGGCTCCCTGGAGCGAGGTGAACGTGCCCCATTCGTGGGCGACATAGTCAGCGATTGGTTTGTCTGCCGCGTGCGTGGAAAGGGCCGCGGCGGTCATCAGGACGGGGAGCAATGGGGGTTTCATGCGGGTCATGCTGCCTGACGGACCGGGGCCGATTGTCATGGTCGGATGAACCGTTTGTAAAAGAATTGTGAAGACCGGTCGGCGCGGCGGTTCACGATGCGTGATCGCGTCGAGTCACTCCTTGACCTTGTTCACCGCCGGCGATGCTGCGACTGGTCTCGGACACAGTCGCGCCCCAACCTTGATTTCTCATCCCGGTCGCCATCTCGATCCGTCGAGGGCGAAGGCCGTAATCGGGATTGCGGAATCTGCGCAAATGTAGAAGGATCGACATATTGCGTTTTCCCGACGCAAAGCTGTTGACCAATGGCCGCCCAGAAACCTCTCAAAATCCACCGGATGTTCTCCGCGTTGTCGCTCGTGCCGTTTTCCACGGCATGCAGGGCGCTGCAGCGCGAATATGGACTGGGAGAGTACGAATTCGCGGCCGATCTCCGCTCCGTCTGGGCGGCCGCCTCGAACGACGAGATAGAGCTGCGGGTGCAGGCGCGGCTCACGTCCTCCACGCACCTGAAAGACGAGGATCCACCCGGCGACTACGCCAGCCTGTTCGGCGTGATGCTGCTTACGCGCGGGGGTGACTTTTCCATTGAGAAGCTCGACGCCTTCCTGCGGGACACGCTGCAGACGGACCGTCTGCACAGCTACGCCGCGCGCCGCGCCCGCGGATGAGCCGGTCGCGGACCATGGACACGGAATACGACGTGATCGTGGTCGGCGGCGGGGGCAGCGGACTCGCCGCGGCGCTCAGCGCCGCCGAGGAGGGATGTCGCGTCCTGCTGTTGGAGAAGCTGGATCGACTCGGCGGCACGACCGGCATCGCCGTGGGCTCCTTCACCGCCAACGGCACAACGCTGCAACGACGCAACGGGATCGAGGATGATCTGGAGGCGCACGTCGAGGACGCCGGCCGCTTCGCTCCGCCGGACATCGAGTCCCGCAACAATGCCGCGCTGCGCCGCTTCTTTCTCAGCCATGCGGCCGAGACCCTGGACTGGCTCGAAGGCATGGGGCTCTCGTTCTACGGCCCCTCGCCCGAGCCGCCCAATCGTGTTCCGCGCATGCACAACGTCGCGCCGGCGGCCAAGGCCTATATCGCAACGCTGCAATCCAATTTCCTCAGGCTCGGGGGCGAGGTCCGATGCAACGCCGCCGTGTCCCGACTGCTGCAGCCGGTGGATCGGGTCGAGGGCGTCGAGGTCATCTCGAAGAACGGCAGGGCCACGGAGTTTCACGCCCGGCGCGGGGTCGTCCTGGCCGCAGGAGATTACGCAAACTCCCCGGAGATCATTGCGGATGTGAAAGGGGCGGAATTCTCGGAGATCGAGGGCATCAATCCCAACGCCACGGGCGATGGCCATCTGCTCGCGCAGTCCGCGGGCGCGCAGTTGCTCAACATGGATATCGCCTACGGTCCGGAGCTGCGATTCGTTCCGCCTCCCGGAAAAACCTTTCATCAATTACTTCCGGCCAGCGGTCCGCTCGCCCGCCTGATGGGCCGACTCATGGAGCATACGCCAAGGTTTGTCATCAACGCCTTGATCAAGCGCCTGCTCGTCACCTGGCAGCATCCGGAGAATGCGTTGTTCGACCAGGGAGCCATCCTGATCAACAAGGAGGGCCGCCGCTTCTGCAACGAGAAGGCCTGGCCCGGACGCGAGATCGCCGTGGCGAAGCAGACCGACAAGGCCGCCTACATCCTGCTGGACGAGCGCCTTTGCGGACTTTTCTCCAGTTGGCCGAACTTCATTTCCACCGCCCCAAAGATCGCCTACGCCTACGTGGAGGATTACCTGAAACTGCGTCCGGACATCGCCTCGACCGCGAAGATCCTCGACGTCGTGGCGGCAAACGCCGGCCTGCCCGCCGAAAACGTCGTGCAGACCGTGCAGTCCTTCAACCGCTACGCCAAGCGCATGGCGGCCGATCCGTTCGGACGCACGGGCGACGCCGAGGAGTTGAAGGGGCTGCGCTGGACGCTGCTCGGCCCGGCGAAGGCCTGGTTCACCACCACTGAGGGTGGCGCCGCCATCGACGAAAGCCTGCGCGTCCTCGACGACCAGGGTCTGCCGATCCCCGGGCTTTATGCCGTCGGCCAGAACGGCCTGGGCGGGCAGATCCTCTGGGGGCACGGACTGCACATCGGCTGGGCGTTGACCAGCGGTCGCCTCGCGGGGAAGATTCTCGGGGCGGCCGGCGCCGATCAATTGGATTGAAGCGACGCCCGGGCTTGGCCATCGTTGCCCGTCTCCGGGCGCATCAACCCCAAAACCCCATGAAGACCTTCCCACACAACAAGCCGCGACATTCGTTGTCCGGCGGGTTCGGCTGGGCCCTGGCAGCGCTGACAGCGGCGTGGTCGAACGCCGCCGAACCGCCGCCGGTCCCCGAATCCCCGCAACCCGTCGTCCGCGCCTACATGCAGGCCATGAAGACAGGCGACATCGACGGGGCCTTGAAGCTGACGGCTGAGGTGGAGGGGCTTTCCAAGGACAAGATCCGCCGCGACCTGGAAAAATACTCCCGGACCTTGCGCGAACAGGAGGTGGAGACGGTCTACCATGAATCGCGCGCCACGCAGGGCTGCGCCCTGGTGATCGTCGAACAACGGCGCCCGAAAATCCGCACGGAGCCCGCCATTCTTCCGGTGATGCTCCTCCTGCAGGACAAACGATGGAAGACGCTGCCCAAGCTCAGCCCCGAGTTGCGGAAGACCGCCTTGAACCGGGACCAGATGGAGGAGATCCGGACGCTGGGCAAGTGGTTCGTCGAGCAGGTCGGCCGCATCGAGGAACGCTCCCGCGAGGAACTTGGACGACGCATGGATCCGACGCGCGAGAACCTGGCCGGCGCCTGGCAGCGCTCGAACGAAGGAGTCATGAACCTGCTGAAACTGGACGCGGACGGCGCCTTTGAGCAGGGCCGCATCGAGAAAGGCCGGCTTTCCAACCGCCGCGGGGGGACCTGGAGCCTCGAGGCGAAGACAAGGCTGGTTCTCCAGGGAGCCGATGGCCGGGAGGAATGGCGCGTGGTCGTGGTGACCCGAAATCTGCTGGGGCTGGCGCCCGCAGAGGGTCCGCGCGAGATCTGGAGCCGCGTCCCCGACAACGCCTGGCGCAAACTGATCGACGAACTCGGGGCATCCGACAGGTAACACGGCCGGCGACCGCTGCGACCCGCTTTTTTTTTCGAGACAACAAATGGAGCTGATTTGCTATTCTGCGCGTCGATGAGCAACCCCTTCCATGGCGAATCGGACAGCGCCGGCGCTGAAGGCGAGAGCATGTTGGTGTACGTCTGTGAACATTGCGGCGAGCGCTTCGAAGCCGCGGCGTCGGACGCGGCCCGCGCGGTGGATTGCCCGCACTGCGGTGTGGAGACCATTCTGGGCGGCCCCAGGCAGGAGCCCGAGCCGACGCGCGAACCGGAACCGCAAACCCGCCCCCAACCGAACGTGACGGTGGAGGAGCCGATGCGGACGGACGACGCGCGCATCGAGCGTGACCAGCGCATGCCGGTCACGGTGAACGTTGTCTCTGCTCCGTCCAAACCGGAGCCGGCGCCGCTTCCCGCGCCGAGGCTCGAACCTGGCGGAGCCTTGATCGAATGCCCCGATTGCGGCGGCGTCCTCAGCCGACGCGCCGATGCCTGCCCCGTCTGCGGCCGCCTTCGCAAGGCGCGACACGGCGTCTTTTACCACGTGTTCATGGGCACGCTCTCGTTCACGCTCAGCCTGGCCTTTCTCTGGGGGGCGGCCTATCTGCTGGCCGGGAGGTTCTTCCCCGACCAACAGACGCGATTGACCGCCTGGTTCAGCGACAGCGCGAATCCCGAGGCTTCCGGACCTTCCGTTCCGGCGACGCCCGGAAGCGGGGAGTCGAGGACGGACATCCGGCGACCGGAGGCCGCCGTCGATGATGCGGAGGCCCGCGCGCAGTTTGAGGAGGTCCTGGAGAAGGCGCGCGGCGGCGACGCCGAAGCCCAGCAGTATGTGGGTTATTGCTACTACGTCGGCCACGGCACGGAGCAGGATGATCACGAGGCCTTCAGCTGGTATTTCAAGGCGGCCCTGCAGGACTCGCCCGTCGCCCAATCGCACCTGGCCAGCATGTTCGTGGAAGGGCGCGGCGTGCCGCAGGACTACAACGAGGCCCTGCGTTACTTCAAGAAGGCGGCGGAAAAGGGACTGCCCGAAGCGCAGTTCAATCTCGGCGTTCTCTACGACAAGGGACTCGGCGTGACGCAGAATTACAAGGAGGCGTTTCGTTGGTACTACCAGGCCGCCTCCGGCGGCGATGTCAACGCGCAGTTGAGCGTGGCCATGATGCACTTCCAGGGACAGGGCGCGAACCTCGATCTGGTGCAGTCGCTCAAGTGGGCGATTCTCGCCTCGAGCCAGGGGAACAAGGGAGCGGAGGAACTGCGACGGGCGCTGACGGAAAGCGACCGCGCCCTCACGCCCGAGCAGATCTCGCAGGCGCAACACGATGCCAGCGAGTTCATGGAGGAGATGAAAAGGAAGGACAACTGACCCCGCCATGACCGTCCGGATCCGATGTCTGGCCGTCGTTGCCGCGCTTGCGTGCGTTCCCTGCGTTCCGGGCCTGGCAGCCGCCGGTTCCGGTTCCGGTTCCGCCGCCGCCGTGGGCGACCGCGCCTCGCAGGGCCTCGACAAGAACGCGGTTCTCCGGGTCGTCCGGGATGAGGCGACGCGCCGCCAGGAGACGCTGGGCCGATTGAAACGAACATTGGCCCGGGCCGAGGCTTCGCGGAAGGCGAAGAACCATTGGGCCGCCACAGCGCTTTACGAGGCGACGCTGTCACTCTCCCGCGAGCTGGGCGGCGCGACTGTGGACGACGAGACCGGGCGCGCGATGGAAGGTCTCACGACGTCGCGTCTGGCCCTGGCCAGGACGGCGAACAAGCAGCGGGAGTTCGCGGACGCCGAACGGCACATCACGGCCCTGCTGGCGATCGATCCGAAGAACAGGAAGACCCTGAAGCGCCTGGAATACACCCGGGCTGTCGCCAAGGCCCACGAAGGGAAGGTCCCGAGTCCGGAGGTCATGGCCTTGGTCCAAAAGCGCGAGGTCGAACGCAAGGATGTCTCCGCCCTGGTGCAGGACGGCAAGCTGCTCTACGAAATGCGGTTGCTTGGCGAGGCCACAGCGAAGTTGAAACGCGCCATCGAGATCGATTCCTCCAACCGGCCGGCCTATTATTATCTCAGCCTGATCCAGGAGGCCCGGTATTCCAACGCCGCGCGCAAGCGCGATCTCATGCAGAAGGAGAGGCTGGTCAAGGTGGAGCGGGAGTGGAACGAATTCTTGAAGTAGGGCTCCGCGGAATTCAGACTTGTTTCACGTCGATACAGGTCCCGGCTCAATCGACGCAGCAAGACAAATTTGCCCTGCTTCCCGCCAACATCGTCTTGGCGGAGGCGCCGTCCGCTTTGATTCACTGATTCCGCAGATTGCCAACCCACCCAACACGAAAGACAGCCGCATGAAAACGCATCCCGCAAACGAACTCCGAAACTTCGCCGTCGTCGGCCACGCCGCAGCGGGCAAGACCGTGCTTTGCGACGCGATGTTGTTCAACTGCGGCGCCATCGACCGCATCGGCTCCATCGCCGACGGGAACACGACCTCGGACTACCACCCCATTGAGAAGGAACGCGGCAATTCCGTGCACGCCACCCCGCTGGCCGCCGAGTGGAAGAACCGGAAGCTGAACATCATCGACACCCCGGGCTACCTCGACTTCAACGCCGAGGCGCTCGGCTGCATGATCGCCTGCGACTTCGCCATGATCGTCGTCAGCGCGCACGACGGCGTGCAGGTCGGCTCCGACATCGTCTGGGACTTCGCCACCAGATTCGGGATTCCCAAGCTCATCGTCCTGAATCACATGGACTACGAGGAGGCGGACTTCGAGCTCGTGGTCGAGGAGATCCGGGAGCACTTCGGCGAACGCGTGTTTCCGGTGACGATCCCGCAGAATTCCGGACCCGGCTTCAACCAGGTCCTCGACGTCGTCGAACGCAAGGTCGTCACCTACGCGACCGACGGCAGCGGCAAGTCCACGGTCGCCGATCCTGAAGGCGATCTCAAGACGCTCTCCGACGAACAGCACGCCGGGTTCATCGAATGCGTCGCCGAGTCGGACGAATCGCTCATCGAGAAGTTTTTTGACCAGGGGAGCCTCTCCGATGACGAGATGCACGGCGGCATGCATCGCGGCTTTCAGGAGCAGTCCTACATTCCGCTCTACGTCACCTCGGCCACGAACAACATCGGCGTCACCGCCGTGTTGGATTTCGTCGCCAAGTTCGGTTCCTCGCCCATCGACCGCAGGACCGTCACCGCGACGGACGCCGACGGGAAGGACGTCAAGGTCTCGATCGATGACAAGGAGCCCTCGGCGCTGGTGTTCAAGATGATCCATGAGGATCAGGTGGGCGAGCTGTCGTTGTTCCGCGTCTACTCAGGGCAGATCAAGACCGGCGACGAGTTGAAGAACGCGGCGACAGGACACACAGAGCGCATCGGCCAGATGTACCTGCTCAACGGCCGCTCACGGGAGTCGGTCGATTCCTTTGGCGCCGGCGACATCGGCGCCGTGGTGAAGCTCAAGCATACGCACACGGGCAATTCGCTGTGCGCGGCCGACCGCGTTGTGAAGCTGCCGGAGGTGGAATATCCCAAGCCCAACATCCACTCCGCCATCCGCTCCAAGTCGCGCGGCGATGAGGACAAGGTGGCCGAGGGGTTGGCCATGCTGCATGAGGAGGATCCGACCTTCGTTCATCACGTCGACGGCGAACTGCACCAGACTGTGATCTCGGGGCAGGGCGAGCTGCACATGCAGGTCGTGTGCGACCAGTTGAAGCGGCGCTTCAAGGTGGAGATCGACCTGGTGGAGCCGAAGATCCCCTACCGCGAAACCATCCGTTCCAACGGCGAATCAAAATACCGCCACAAGAAACAGTCCGGCGGCGCGGGGCAGTTTGCCGAGGTCTGGATGCGCATCGAGCCGGCCGAGCGCGATTCGGGCGTCGAGTTCACCGAGTCGCTGGTGGGCCAGAACGTGGACCGCGTCTTCGTGCCCTCGGTGCACAAGGGCGTGGATGCGGCCTGCGCGGAAGGCATCTTGGCCGGCTAACGCGTGGTGGATGTGAAGATCGACTTCTACGACGGCAAGATGCACCCCGTGGATTCGAAGGACGTGGCGTTCCAGATCGCGGGCAAGCATGCATTTCAGGAGGCGTTCCAACAGGCGAGCCCGCTCCTGCTGGAGCCGATCTATCAGATCACCGTGCGCATCCCCGGAGAGTTCATGGGCAATGTCATGGGCGACATCTCAAGCCGTCGCGGCAAGATTCTGGGCATGGACACCGAGGGCAAGCTGCAGACGCTCAAGGCGCACGTCCCGCAGCGCGAGCTGTTCCACTACTCCACGGTCCTGCGCTCGCTCACCGGCGGGCGCGGCCTGCACGAGGAGGAGTTCAGCCACTACGAGGAGATGCCCCACGACACCGCCGAAAAGGTCATCGCCGAAAACCGCCAGGCGGGCGGGGACGATTGAGCCGCGGCCCTCGCGATCGGCGCGCTGCGCCTCGCTCAGCGCCCGAGGAATTTGTCCCGGCCCTTGACCAGCGCCGCCATCTTCCGGTCGGACACGCTGCGGGAGAGCATCCAGAATCCGCAGTCGGGGTGAATCCACCGGATGCGCTCCTCGCCCAGGGTCTCGATGCTGGCCTCAATGCGGCTGGCGATCAGATCTTCCGACTCGACGCCGTTGTCCTTGATGTCGATGACGCCGATGCCCAGCGCAATGCCGTCGCGGAGTTCCTTGAAGGCCTCCAGTTCCTCGTAGCCGCGGCGCGCGAACTCGAGCACGAGGTGATCGACGTTCAGTTTGTTGAGGAAGGGGATGATGTTCTTCCAGAAGCCCCCCTGGATGCTCTGACCGCCATAGTTGCCGAAGCAGAGGTGCAGGCCCTTTTCGCCCTTGATCGTGTCGAGCACGACGTTGATCGGCTCGTGCGCCCATTCGACATCCTCGGGATGCCCGGTGAGGTTGGCCTCATCGACCTGCACCACCGGCGCATCGATCTCGGAAACCTGCTTCGCCAGAACCTCCGCCAGGTCCATGCATAGCGCGCGATGATCCGGGTAGTGGGAATTCGCCAGGGTCTTCGCGAGCATATAGGGCGCGGTGACCGTGAACTTGAGCGGCCGGTCGGTCAGGTTCTTCACCGATTCCCAGTCCTCCAAAAGATTCATGGAACCTTCGCCGATCGCCTCACGGACGATGCCGGCCGGCTTGGCGCGGAAGCCCATGCCCTCCTGCGCGCGGAAGGCGTCCAGTTCGGCGCGGGTGAGATCGGTGGACACGCCGCTCAATGGCCGGATGAAATAGTCGATCATCCCGTTGGTCTCGGGATGGTTCACATCGAAGCGCGAAAGCTCGCCGTCGGCGATCACATCCAGGCCGCACAACTCCTGCGTCTTCAGCACGACCATGATCGCGTCGCGCAACGCCGGCCCGGAGCGGGCGACATGAAGCCAGGAAGGAACAGGATAGCTGCCGACGACGGTGGTTTTGATGCTGGGCTCGGACATGGTTTCTTCGGTTCTCAGTTCGCGGTTCTCAGTTCGCAGTTCGCGGAAGCTATCGACGTGAGATTGCCCGATCAAGGACGGATGCGAAGGCCAAGCGGATCGACAAATCCCGTAGCCGCGACCTTTAGGTTGCGCACCGAGCGGTTTATCCGCGAGAAGTGACTCTGTCACGCCGGACGCCGCGATCCTCGCGACCGCGGGATGGCGCACAGAGCACGGCGGCGCGAGAGGTGACGTGTTGTCGGACTGCTGATGCGCGCAACCTAAAGGTTGCGGCTACAAGGTTGCGGCGACGAGGTTGCGCGACGAAGTTGCGGCTATTCCACCCCGTAGAACCTGAGACAATTGCCGCCGAAG
>JAYPEY010000006.1:38709-111437 GCA_038126035.1 Verrucomicrobiales bacterium
GCGACGAAGTTGCGGCTATTCCACCCCGTAGAACCTGAGACAATTGCCGCCGAAGATCTTGGCCTTGGCTTCTTCGGAAAAGCCGCTGAAGTAGCCGGTCTCGAGGTTCATCACCGTCTCGTAATCGCCGGCCAGTATGCATACAGGCCAGTCCGTACCGACCATCAGTCGATCCTCGCCGAAGGCCTCGGTCACGACATCGAGGTACGGTTTGAAATCTTCAGGCTTCCAGTTGTCCCAGTCGGCCTCGGTCACCATGCCGGAGACCTTGCACATGACATTGGGGAGTTGCGCCAGCTCACGGATCTGTTCGTCCCAAGGCGAGAGGGTTCCATCCTTGATGAACGGCTTGGCGATGTGATCCAGGACGAAAGGCTGCTCGGGAAAGGCGCGTGCAAATTCTATCGAGGCCGGCAGTTGCTTGGGGAAGATCAGGATGTCGTAGGTGAGGTTCAGATCCTTGAGCAACGAGACGCCGCGCATGAAGGCCTCGCCCACGATGAAGCGGTCGTCCGGTTCGTCCTGCACGACATGGCGCACACCGACGAATTTGGGATGATCCGCAAACTCGGCAAGCTCGTCGGCCGCATTCTCCGATCGCAGATCCACCCAGCCCACGACGCCCTTGATGCGGTCGTCCGTCTCGGCGAGCTTCAGCAACCAACGCGATTCCTCCAGGGTCTGGCGCGCCTGCACGACGATGGAGCCGTCGAAGCCCACCTTCATCTGCTCGGCTGTCAGGTCGGCCGGAAGCTTGTTCGCCCGCAGCGGCGCCATCTGGTCGCCGTCCATCCAGGCGTACTGTTCCTTGTCGTAAATCCAGAAGTGTTGGTGCGCGTCGATTTTCATGATTTTTTTCCCGGCCAACTCTCCGGCCTGTCCCAGAAGGCGTCATCCCGGCCGCCGTAGTAATCGTTCAGAACGGCGTCCATCACCTCGCTGGTTCGCAGCGCCGTCTCGCCCGTACTGGGGCACTTCCCTTTTCCAAGCAGTTCATCGACGACGGTTTGAATCATCGGCTGATGGACATGTGGGGGATGGGCAATATCCAGCAGTTGTCGCTCGCCCTTCAGGTTTTCTATGACGATGGGTCCGGGTTGGAAACAGGGCGCGATCAATCGTCCTTTCGTTCCGGTGAACACGTATTCATCCTCCGGGTCATCGCGTTCGGTGAAAGAGAATCGAGCGAATCCGGTGACGCCTTTTCCGGTCTTCCAGGTCAGGTCCACCCGATCCTCGACGTTCGCGATGTTCCCGATCCGACCGGCGCGGCCTTTGACGTTTTGCGCGGGACCGAGGAGATGATCCAACAGATCCAAGGCGTGGCAGCCCATGTCGAGAAAGACACCGCCGCCGGATTCTTCGGCCATCCATCGCCAGGGCAGTTCCGCGGCGGATCTGACCGCCGGCGGCCGTTCCATGAGCGCGTAGGAAACCTCCTTGATCGGCCCGACCGCTCCGTCATCGATCAGCTCCTTGAGCTTCACGTATTTCGGGAGGCAGCGGCGGTAGTAGCCGACGAACAACGGAACGCGCGCCTGCTTGAAGGCCTCGATCATGGCGCGGCATTCCGCGGCGTTCCGGGCCATCGGTTTTTCCATGTAGCAGGGCTTGCCCGCGGCTGCGACCTTGAGCGCGTATTCGAGATGCGTGCCAGGTCGGGTCGCGACATAAACGGCATCGACTTCCGGATCGTCGATCAGTTTGTCGGCGTTGTCGTAGGCGCGGGGAACCTTGTGGCGTTTGGCAAAATCCTTGGCGAGCCTGGCGTTGCGACGCATGACGGCGACCAACGCGCTTCCTTTAGCCTTCTGAAATCCGGGGCCGCTCTTGACCTCGCAGACGTCGCCGCAACCGATGATGCCCCAGCGTATGGTCATGCCCGGTATCCGGCTTTCATGTAAGGGCCGGGTCGAAGTGGAGAAAAACGCCGTTTACGACATGCGCATCGGCATGAGCACGTAGAGGAAGGGTCCGTTGATCTTGATCACGCCGGGGCTCAACTCATCGGTGAGTTCCAGGAAGACCTCGTCGTCATCCAAGGCCTTGAGCGGATCCATGAAGTAGGCGGGATTGAAGGCAATGGCCACCTCCTTGCCGTCGTAGTTGACGGCGATGCTCTCGCGGCCTTCGCCGACCTCGGGCGTATTGGCGGTGATGGTGAGGTTGTTCTTGGAAAACTTCAGCTTCACCGAGTTCGACTTGTCGTTGGTCATGAACTCGGCGCGACGCAAAGCCGCGAGCAGTTCTTCGCGCACCAGGGTGACACGCTCCTGACTGTCGGTCGGGATGACCTGCTTGTAGTTCGGGTAGCTGCCCTCGACGAGCTTGGTGATCAACAGGATGTTGAAGCCGTTTTCGTTGGTCAGGTTGAAGGCGGCCTGATTGTCGGTAAACCGGACGGCAAGCTCGCCGCTGCCCTGCAGCAGGCGATTCAACTCGTTGACCGCCTTGGTAGGAACGATGAATTCACCCTGAATCTCGCTGGTGATCTCCTCTTCCGCCAAGGCCAGACGACGGCCGTCGGTTGCGACCATCATGATCTTCTCCTCGCTGAGCTTCAGAAAAATGCCGTTCAGCACGTAACGCGTCTCGTCGGTGGAGATGGCAAACGACGTGCGCTTGAGCATGTTCTTGATCGTCTCCTGCGAAATGTTCAGCGACTTGTCCTCCTGGAACTCCGGCAACGGCGGATACTCCTCCGCGGGAAGACCGTTGATCTTGTAGAAAGCCTCGCCGGAACGAAGACTCGTCACGTTCTTGTCGTCGACCTCCAACTCGATCTCTTCGGTGGGGAGTTCGCGGACAATGCCGAAAAGCCGTTTCACCGGCACCGTGGTCGCGCCCGGTTGCTCCACCGTCGCCTCGACGGAGCAAGACACCGTGACATCAAGATCGGTCGCCGTCAGGGACAGACGGCCCTCCTCGGCCTTGAGGAGTACATTGGACAGGATCGGCAGGGTCGTGCGGGAGCTGACGATGTTCTGGACAGCCTGCAATCCGCTGATGATCTGCTCTTTGGCGATGGCTATTTTCATCGGACTTGAAAAGGGGACTTCGCGGTCCTTAAACCGCTGCGCTTTTTCGAAAGGCCCTGAATAGAGGAAACGCTGTTGGGTGTCAAGAACCACGGGCATTTTACCCAAGATAAGACACAGGCTCCTTGAGACCCACAATATCTGGTCTTTCTTTAATAGATTAACTCTCTTTCAAAGGAGTACCATTCTATTAAGGGCTGTGAACAACGCGCACAGTTTCTCCAATGGATTTTGAATCAACATCTTGCGTGATTTCTGACCCGTGAAAAACCGGTCCAATGAAAACTTCACAAGTCGCATAACCCGGGGTTGTTTGACTTGTTTGAACGCTGTTCACAATGGATCGGGAGGTTTTCGGGGCGTCATTGAACCGGCGCGCAGGCGTCGTAAAATGATGCAGGATTCGCCAGATCGGCCGCCCTTGATGCGCTGCAGAGCGGAAGATCTCCAGTTCGTGGCGCCTTTCAGGGCGCTTTCAAATGGGTTTTACCGTGGGTCACGGACGAGCGGCCCGGATACGTTCAACCACTTTCGGAAGCGTCGATTCCAATGCTTCGACCTCCTGATCGGTGGTATCGCGGCCAATGGAGATGCGCACTAGGGAGGCCGAATCGGCGTCGCTGATACCCATGGCTTTGAGAACGTGAGACGGCGTCACAGAACCAGAGGTGCAGGCTGAGCCGCTGGAGGCGCAGATTCCCTCCATATCCAGTCCCGCCAACATGGCGATGCTGTCGGCCCCGGAAACCGAGAAGGCCACAGTATTGCAGAGGCGATGCTCCCGCGAGCCGCGAAATTCGACGTGATCGAGGCCGTCCACCAATCGAATGATGCGGTCGGTCAGGGGGCGAAGTTGGGCCTCCTGAAAGACGGGCGTGCGGATGAAGCGTTCGGCGGACTCGGTGAATCCTATGACAGCGGCCAGGTTCTCGGTTCCGCCGCGCCGTTCGCCCTCCTGAACGCCGCCGTGAATGATCGGATCAGGCTGAAACGGCGATTTTGTGAATAACACGCCCGCTCCCTTGGGGCCGTGGAACTTGTGACTGCAGATGGACACCAGATCCGCGTTGAATTGATGGATCGATTCAAAGGGGACCTTGCCGAAGCAGTGGACCGCGTCGGTATGATACAGAATCCCCTTTTTTCGGCATATTTCGCCGATTTGTGCGGCTGGCTGAATGGTCCCGGTCTCGTTGTTTGCGGCCATGATCGAGACCAGGATCGTGTCCTCGCGAAGGGCCGCGGTGAAGTCATCGATAGCCACTTTTCCCTGACTGTCCACCGGTAGGATTGTGAGCTCGAAGCCTTCCTTGTTCGCAAGATATTCACAGGGGTGAAGGGCGGCATGATGCTCGATCGACGAGGTGATGATATGTCGGCCGCGATCCCTCAATTTGCGCGCTGTGCCCAGAATGGCCAGGTTGTTGGACTCGGTGGCGCCGCTGGTGAAGGTGATTTCACTGGGCTTGGCCTCCAGAACCTGCGCCACCCTTTCCCGCGCGTCGTCCAGAATGGTCCGCGCGCGACGCCCCGCCGAATGCACGCTGGCCGGATTTCCGAAAACGTCATCCAAATAGGGCAGCATGGCCTCCCGGACCTGGGGATCCAGCGGCGTGGTCGCGTTGTAGTCGAAATAGATCATGCAAAAGACAAAGCTTTAAGGCGCCGACCGGTTCAGGACAAGCGAGGTTCGGGATTCGAGTGGCTGGCCGCTGGCTGCGGGAATACTGGGATACTGGATCCGTCATGGCGGCCGCCCGGCGCCTTTTGCTTGTCAGGCGGCCTGTATTCCCGTCCAAATCGCGCGATGCCTGAGTGGCTCGAAATCATTATCCTGGGAATCGTGGAGGGTTTGACGGAGTTCCTACCGATTTCCTCCACAGGCCACCTGCTGATTGTGCAGCAATGGTTGAGTCCGCAGTCGGAGGCCTTCAATGTTGCGATCCAAAGCGGGGCGATGCTGGCAGTCCTGATGGCGTTTCGGGAGCGGGTGATGGAACTGGCGCGTGGTTGGCGGGAGGCGGAAGTCCGCGACTACGTCTACAAGATGGTTCTCGCCTTCGTGATTACCGGTGTGGGCGGGGTCGCTTTGAAGGTGGCCGGCTTCGAACTGCCCAACGAGCCGCGACCCATTGGCTGGGCATTGCTTATCGGCGGGGTATTGTTCCTGGTTGTGGAAAGGCGGTTGAAAGATGGTGAATTGGGTGACGATATTTCATGGAAATTGGCGGCCTTGATCGGAGTGGGACAATTGGCAGCGGCGGTGTTCCCGGGATTGTCGCGATCCGGCGGCACGATTCTGATGGCATTGCTGCTCGGCCTGAACCGTCGTCGCGCCATTGAATTCACCTTTCTGCTCGGTGTGCCGACCATGTTTGCCGCCGGCGGCCTGGAGCTAGCCTTGGAGGTCAAGGATAACGGATTTGCAGGATTTGATTGGTTCAACCTGTTTTTGGGAGCGGCCGTATCGGCGGTGGTCGCCTTTGCCTCGGTCAAATGGCTGTTGACGTTCATCCGCACCCGAACGTTTGAGGCCTTTGGTTGGTATCGCATCGTGGTGGGAGCCTGTGTGTTGTTCTTCCTGTAGCGATTGCCGTGGGTCCAAGAGCGAAGTTCACGGGAAGTTCCTGTGAATAAAATGGGAAGATCCGGCGATTTTGCGGGACCTGAGCAGGGCGCCGCGACGCATGCAGGTTTGGATGTGAATAGCGGGTGGAACTCCGAGCTCTGATCCCGCCTGAAATCCGTTGCGCCGGCTGTGAATTGCCGCATGATGCGCGTCGGACCCCACGCGAAATTTTGACATCATGAAACTTCCTCGCCTTGCCCTGATTCTCCCCGCCAGCGTCCTGTTGCTGACCGCCTGCAAGACCGTTGAACCGGAAGCAACAGAGAACCGGTTGCAGGGCTACGTCGTGCCGCAGGGTCCCGGCGTATTATGGGGCCGGGTCCTGCTTTCGGGCGAGGCGCCGGCCGAACGGGAGATCCAACTGCCGGGAAACGTGGTGGGTCGGGAAAGCGGTCCGCTGACGACGAGAAGCTTCGTCACCGACGACGACGGCGGCCTGGCCAATGTTTTTGTGCACATCTCCAGGGGACTCGAAAACCGAAGGTTTGACTCCCTTACGGAACCGGTAATCATCGAAAGCTCAGACTTTGGGTTTTCGCCGCTGGTCGCCGGTGTGCAAAAGGGCCGCAAGGTGATCTGGAAATCGTCGGACAAGGCGGGCTTCTCGGTGAAGTCCCATCCCAAGACGGCGGGCAACCGGCCGTTTGAGTATACCCTGTTGCCCAATGTGACGGTCGAGACCAGCTATCGGTCGCCCGAGTTGTTCCTGCGCCACGAGAGTGATCTCGCGCCGGGAATCGAGGCGTTTGTCTGTGTGGTGGATCATCCCTATTTCGCAGTGACGGATGAGCACGGGATGTTTGCGCTGCCGGGCGGACTGGAGCCCGGAAGCTACACACTGACAGCGCGGCACGCGGTGGCCGGCGAGGTTTCAGCGGTGGCGGTGGTCGGAAATGACGGCAATGTCCGCGTGGAGTTCGAGTTGGGCGCGCCCGGCAGCGGCGTCGCGAACCGGGTGAGATCAATCGACGCCATCGGCGCCCGGCAGCCGCAGCTTGTCTCTGCGGAGCCCGTCCGGGTGAATCCCGTCGGCACGTTCCCAGGCGTGCCGGGGCCATCGGCCCGGCCGCGTCAACTGCAGCCTGTCCTCAGGACGCCGATGCGGCCGGCGCCGCCGGTCAGGCAGCTTGCGCGACCAGGGCGGATCGTTCCGCCCGCGGGCAATCGCGGTCCGCAATTGGCGCGGAGGCCGGCCGGTCGCGGCATCCAGACCCGCGTGTTCCAGGTGGACGCGGACCGCCTGCTGAAGGGCCTGCGGGAATCCTACATGGACAATCAGAGCGACGCCTCGCTGCATTCCCTGTTCAGCTATGCAATCGGCAAGGGCTCGAGACCGGAGGCCGGCTGGGATCCGTTCCCCAGTGTCGCGCTCAACAAGGAGGCGGGCGTTCTCCAGGTGAGGGCGCCGACCGAGGAGATGGAACGGATCGAATCCCTGATCAAGGTCCTCGACCAGGCGCCCGCGCAGGTGGCGATCGACGCCCGCATACTCGAGGTCGATGTCCGCGATTTCGATCGCTACATCGAGGCGCATCCCGTGTATTCGCAGACGATGAACCGGGAGAGCTTCGTCGGCATCCTGCCCGAGTCGGAGTTCCGCGAGATGCTGGGTCGCCTCTCGGAGATGAAGGGCGCGCGGTTGATTCACGCGCCGGGCGTCGCGACCCTGAGCGGACGCAAGGCCGAGATCCGGTTCGACAAGTCGACGACGCTCGATATCGATCCGACCGTTTCGCCGGACAGACAGAGCGTGGAGATGGAGGTTCTTTTCGCGACCTTTGCGGAAGATTCGAAGGAACCGACGCAGAGCCTGAAGACGACCGCCCGCGCAATGAGCCGGCAGACCGTGATGCTTGGCGGGCTGGCGAAATCGACCGGACGCTTTTCCTCCCGTGACCGGACGGTGATGCTGCTCCTGATCACGCCGAATGTGTTGGAGGACGGAGCCGGGAATTGAGTCTCCGGCGGGCGGTGTTCGCGCCACTGCCATCAGGATTCGGCGGATGCCGGGAAATGGACATTGATCCATTTTGTGCCATGGTTGCGGCAGTCCTTATGAACTTCCCGCGCCGACTCATCACGTTGCTCCGGATTGTGGTCGTTGCGGCCCTGGCTCTCGGCGCGGGATGTCGATCGCCTTCGTCCGGCGCGCAGACCTGGGGGTTCAAACCGAGGAGCGCTGAGGAGCCGATGCGCATTGCCGGGCGCGCGTCCGCCCGTCCGGCGTCGTCGGCCAGGGACGCGGGACAGGCGTCAAACCTGCCGGTTCCCAATCCCTATTATCGCAATCGGACGGCCAACACCACGAGCCGCCGGCGTCAGGAGATCGTGCGCAAGCTGAAGACCATCACCTTTGAGAAGGTGGAGTATCCAGGCATTCCGCTGGGCGAGGTCGTCCGGCATTTGAACGACGAGACCCGGCGCCTGGATCCCGGAAAAGAGGGAATCAACTTCCTGCTGCTCAGTCCAACCGCGACCAGTGAAGCAGGCGCGCAGGGCCTGGTTGTCGCGCCGGCCGATCCGGCGGATCCCTTTGCGCCGCCGGCTGCGGCGGGTGTTCGTATCGAAGAGGCTGAGCTCGAGAACGTGCTGATCAACATCGATCCGCCATTGCGCGACCTGCCGTTAATCCATGTGCTCGACGCGGTGACCAGGAAGGCGGATGCGGGGATCCAGTTCGCCGTCACGGATTACGCGGTGGTCATCTGGCCGAAGATGCCCGGAGACGCCGACCGCTTCTTCCGTAATCTCCGTTCCAGTCCCGGGGCCTTTCAACAGGGCCTCGAAGGCGTGCGCGCGGGGTCGACAATCCCGTAGCCGCAGCCTTGTAGTCGCAACCTTCAGGTTGCGCACCGAGCGCGTCAGCGCGGGAAGTGAACCTATCACGCCCTGCGCCGCGCAGTCCCGCGGTCGCGAGGATTGCGACCGCGGGATGGAGAATCACGGCTGGTTGGGGCCGATCTTTTTCTTCTTCCCCTTCTTCGGTTTTCCGTTGCAGAGGCAGCGGTTGACGGCGTTGAGGTAGGCCCGGGCGCTGGCCTCAATGACGTCCGTGTGCGCGCCCTTGCCGGTGACCAGCTCGCCGTCGCCGAAGTCGACCTTCATTGTGACCTCGCCCAGGGCGTCCTTGCCCTGGGAGACGGAGCGCAATGAGTAGTCCATCAGGCGGCCGCGCGTCTTGGTCAGGCGGTCGATTGCCTTCAAGGCGGCGTCGACCGGGCCGTCGCCGATGCCGGCATCGACGTGGGTGTCGCCGTCGCCTTTCTTCCTCTTGTCGAGCTTGCTGAGCTGCACGGTCGCTGTCGGCACGGTCTTTCCGCCGCTGGTGACATTCAGGTAGTCCAGGCGCCAGGTTTCGGGCACCTCGGTGATGTGGCCTTCGATCAGGGCCGTCAGGTCCTCGTCGTAGACGAACTTCTTCTTGTCGCCGATTTCCTTGTAGCGGGCGAAGATCTGCGTGACCTCTTCGTCGGTCATCTTGAAGCCGAGATGTTTCAGGCGGGCGGAGACCGCGGCGCGGCCGCTGTGCTTGGTCAAGGGCAGTTCGGTCTGGCCCCAACCGACGTCCTTGGGATCCATGATCTCGTAGGTCTCGCGCTTCTTCAGGATGCCGTCCTGATGAATGCCGCTGGAATGAGCGAAGGCGTTCTCGCCGACGATGGCCTTGCTGCGCTGCACCGGCAGTCCGCTCATGCGCGCGACCAGCTTCGAGGTCTTCACGATCTCGTTGGTCTTCACGCCGACGCGGTAGTCGCCGAAATAATCGCCGCGGGTCTTGAGGTTCATGACGACCTCCTCGAGCGAGGCGTTGCCCGCGCGCTCGCCGATGCCGTTGACCGTGCATTCCACCTGGCGCGCGCCGGCCTGCACCGCGGCCAGTGAATTGGCGACAGCCAGGCCCAGATCATTGTGACAGTGCACGCTGATCACCGCCTTGCCGGATTTGAACTCCGGCACGGACTCGTGCAGATGTCCGATCAGTTCTCCATATTCGCCGGGCACCGCCCAGCCGACGGTGTCGGGAATGTTGACCGTGGTCGCGCCGGCGTCGACGACCGCCTGGCAGATCTCGACGAGGAAGTCGGGCTCGGTGCGGGAGCCGTCCTCGGGCGAGAACTCCACGTCCTCGACAAAGCCCTTGGCGCGCTTCACGCCTTCGACGGCCAGCTTGAGAATCTGGTCCTGCGCCTTGCCGAGCTTGTGCTCGCGATGGATCTTCGAGGTGGCCAGGAAGACATGGATGCGGCCCTTCTTTCCCGCGGGCTCCACGGCCTCGCCGGCGGCGTCGATGTCCCGCGACACGCAACGCGCGAGACCCGCAATGGTCGGGCCTTTGATCTGTTTCGCGATGGTGTTGACCGCGGTGAAATCGCCCTCGCTGATCACGGGAAAGCCCGCCTCGATGATATCGACCTTCAGGCGCGCAAGCTGCCGGGCGACCTCCAGCTTCTCGCGGAGATTCATCGAGGCTCCGGGGCATTGCTCCCCGTCCCGCAACGTCGTGTCGAATATCTTGATTCGATTGTTCTTCATGGCTTCGGACTTTCGTTTGTCTGTTTTTCTGTCTGTTTGTTGTTCCCGCGCCGCCGTGTCCGACCGGCATTGTGGGCGCAACAAAAAACCCCACTGCCGGGCGGACAGTGGGGTTTGGAAAAGCTCAGGAATCGGCTAGAACCCAACTGCCGCGCCGCCAATAAGCAGCGCGCTGGTAAGGAGCAGGTTCAACTTTCCGATCCGTTTCACGGTCGTAGGAGTAGTGCCTTTGTATCGGTCGGTCAATGGGTTTTTTGAGGAACGGCGTCCATCGCGCAGCGGAAACCCACGTCGTTGCAGGTGGTGTTTAATGGCTCGAAGCCCTGGTGATAGGTCGTGCCGTGGCGCGCGCCGTAGCCGTGCGCGCCGCCGCGGATGATGCCGCTGCGATGCCAGTTCTCCTGCGGCTCGAAGGGGATCCTGCTGACATGGATATCGCTGACCCATTCCCAGGCGTTGCCGCACATGTCGTGCACACCGTAGGGACTGGCGCCCTCGGGGAATTGGCCGACCGCCATCTTCCTGCCGCCTGTGCGACAGACGGCGTCGTCTGAAACGGAGACGCCTTCCTCGGTGATGTAGCCGTCGGGTCGGAGATTGCATTTGGTGCGGTCGTATTCGTTGCCCCAGGGGTAGGTCCGCCCGTCGGTTCCGCGCGCCGCCTTCTCCCATTCCGCTGCGGAGGGCAGTCGTTTGCCCGCCCACTTTGCGTAGGCCTCGGCCTCGTGTTTCAGAATGTGCGTCGCCGGAAAGTCGTCCTCGCCTGCGGGGTATTCGTGGCTCGGTTTGAATTCCTTGTATTCGCGATTGGTGACTTCGAAGCGCTCGATGTGGAACGCGGACACGAACACGCGTTTCAAGGGAGGCACGTCGAAGTCGGCCTTGGGATCGTCGCTGCCCATGAGGAAGTCGCCGGCGGGAATGAAGACCATGCCCTCCGGCGGCGGCGCGTATTGGCGTTGTTCTTGGAGGACCTGGTCGCATCGAATCCAGAGCCAACGCCCGCTTGCTGCCGTCGCCGTGATCAACAGGATCGCGACCGCCATGAACAGGCGGGGATGGCGGACTGCTTGTCGGCGCAGGCGGTTCATTCGTTCAGGCTTCGTAGCATTGGAACCCGATCGCCACAACCGCGTTGAAAGAAATCCGTGCCATCCGCGTCATCCGCTGTTTATCTTACGGGCCAGATTATGAGCATGACCAACGCGCAGTTGTGGGAGCGTTTCCAGCGCTTCTATTTCGAGTTTCCGTCGATCGATCTCGCCGTCGATCTCAGCCGCATGAGTTTTTCCGACTCCTTTCTGGAGGCCATGCGAAGGAAGCCTCTTGCGAGGGCCTTCAAGGAAATGGAGAAGCTCGAGGGCGGCGCCATCGCCAACCCGGACGAGAAGCGCATGGTTGGTCATTACTGGCTGCGGAATCCGGGCCTCGCGCCCACGAAGGCAATTCAGACCGAGATCCGCTCAACCTTGTCGGCGGTGAAGCGCTTCGCGCGTGAGGTGCACGCGGGCAAGGTCGCGGGCGCCAAGGGTTCGTTCAAGAGCGTGCTGGTCATCGGGATCGGCGGTTCGGCCCTGGGTCCGCAGTTCGTTGCCAGGGCGCTCGGCCATCCCGGAACCGACAAGATGAGGGTGTTTTTCTTCGACAACACCGATCCGGACGGCATGGACGCCGTCCTGGCCGAACTGCGTGGGAAACTGGGCAGGACCTTGTCGGTCGTGATCTCGAAGTCCGGGGGCACCAAGGAAACCCGGAATGGCATGTTGGAAGCCAAGGCGGCTTACGAGCGCGCGAGTCTTTCCTTCGAAGAGCACGCCGTCGCTGTGACGGGCGTGGACAGCAACCTCGACAAGGTCGCGAAGTCCGGCAAGTGGCTGAAGCGTTTCCCCATGTGGGACTGGGTTGGGGGCCGGACCAGTGAGATGTCCGCGGTCGGACTGCTGCCGGCTGCCCTTCAGGGCCTGGACATCGACGGGATGCTCAAAGGCGCCGCCGAGTGCGACAAGGTCACCCGGGCGAAGACGCTGGAGGGGAATCCCGCCGCCCAACTCGCCCTGATGTGGCACTACGCCGGGGAAGGTCGCGGCGCCAAGGACATGGTGATTCTGCCTTACAAGGATCGCCTGGAGCTGTTCTCCAAGTATCTCCAGCAGCTCATCATGGAGTCGTTGGGCAAGGAGCTGGATCTGAATGGAAGCGTGGTCAATCAAGGCATCGCAGTTTATGGAAACAAGGGCTCAACTGACCAACATGCTTATGTTCAACAACTTAGAGAAGGCGTTTCCAACTTTTTTGTCACCTTCATCGAGGTTCTCAAGGACCGTGCAGGCAATTCGATCGATGTCGAATCCGGACAGAATGTGACGACAGGCGACTTCCTGAATGGCTTTTACCAGGGCACCAGAAGGGCGCTTTTTGAGAATAATCGAGAATCGATGACGTTAACGGTGTCGGAGTTGACGCCAAAATCCGTTGGAATGCTCATTGCGCTTTATGAGCGTGCGGTGGGACTCTACGCCTTCTTGGTCGGGATCAATGCCTACCATCAACCCGGCGTTGAAGCTGGCAAGAAGGCCGCCGGCGTGGTGATCGAGCTGCAGGGTGAGATCCAGGCGTTCTTGGCGGAGAATGCTGGCAAGGCCTTCACGGCCAGTCAGATTGCGGGCGGCTTGAACCGGGCCGACGATGCGGAGTCGGTCTTCAAGATCTGCCAGCATCTGGCGGCGAATGGTTCGGGTGGGATTTCGCGGCAAGGCGGGACGTCGCCGGGAACGGTGACGTTTTCAGCGTGAGAGGTCCAAGGCGCATGATTCACGTCAGCGCGCTGCAGCAGGGAGAGTCCGGCTCAGCGGGAGCTTCGCCCCACCGTATGGCCTATTTGCCCGACAAACCCAGAGTCGGGAGGGGACTACAGTAGCATGTTCGTCTACCCCAAGGAATACGATGTCATCGTCATCGGCGCGGGTCATGCCGGCGTCGAGGCGGCTTTGGCGGCGTGTCGGATGGGCTGCGAGACATTGATGCTGACGATCAATGCCGACACCATCGGCCAGATGTCCTGCAACCCGGCGATCGGCGGACTGGCCAAGGGACACCTGGCCCGGGAGATCGATGCGCTCGGCGGCGAGATGGGCAAGTGCACCGACATGACCGGACTCCAGTTCCGGATGCTCAACACCAAGAAGGGCCCCTCGGTCTGGGCGCCACGGGCGCAATGTGACAAGAAGGCCTATCAGTTCCGCTTGAAGTGGATCTGCGAGCGGATGGAGAATCTGGATATCAAGCAGGGCCAGGCGGCCAGGCTCCTGACCCAGGACAAGCAGATCACGGGCGTCGAAACCAATCTGGGTGTGCAGTATCGCGGCAAGACCGTGGTGATCACGACCGGGACATTCCTCCGAGGTCTGATGCATATTGGCAAGACCCAGAGTTCCGGCGGACGCGCTGGAGAGTCTGCTGCCATGGGATTGTCGGCCTCATTGGCCGAAATCGGCTTGGAATTGGGGCGCCTCAAGACGGGCACGCCCCCTCGCCTGCTGCGACGATCCCTGAACCTGGAGGCCTGCGAGGAGCAGCCGGGCGATGAGCCGATCCCCTGGTTCTCCTACTGGAAGGACGATTTGTTCCACGTGGAACATTCGCAGATCAATCCCTCGGATATCGGGCATTCGGAGGGCAGGTATCCTCCGGGATCGATCCTGGATCGATTGAACGGCCAGCTTCCCTGTCATATCACCTTCACTACGGATCGTACGGCTGAGATCATTCGGGAGAATCTCCACAAGTCTCCGATGTATTCCGGGGAGATCGAGGGCGTGGGACCGCGGTATTGCCCGTCGATCGAGGACAAGATCGTCCGCTTCGCCGACAAGGAGCGTCACCAGATCTTCCTCGAGCCCGAAGGGATCGCGACCGACGAATTCTACGTCAACGGCTTCTCGACCTGCCTGCCGTTCGAGGTGCAGGTGGAGCTGGTCCGCACGATCGTCGGCTGTGAGGAGGCCGAGATCATGCGGCCGGCCTATGCGGTGGAATACGACTTTGTCCATCCGACGCAACTCACCGCTGGTTTGGAGACCAAACCTTGTCGAAACCTCTTCCTCGCTGGTCAGATCAATGGGACATCCGGATATGAGGAGGCTGGAGCCCAGGGACTGATGGCGGGAATCAATGCGGCGCGTCGGGCCCGGGAGAAGGATCCCATCGTCCTGCGGCGGGACCAGGCCTATATCGGCGTGTTGATCGATGACCTGATCACCAAGGGCACGTCGGAGCCGTATCGGATGTTCACGTCCCGGGCCGAGTATCGGCTGCTGCTACGCCAGGATAATGCCGACCAACGGCTCTGTGATCTGGCTTATAAAGCGGGGCTGTTGCCGGAGAGGAACTACCGTCAGTTCCAAGCCAAACGGGCGGCGATTGAGGCGGAGCTGGGGAGACTGGCTGGCGCTCACAGCCCGGAGGGCTCCATGGAAAAACTGCTCAAGCGTCCGGAGATTTCCTACCAGGACCTGCCGAATCGGGATGAGTCTCTGAGCGAGGAGATCGTCCAGCAGGTGGAAATCGCCATCAAGTATGCCGGCTACATCGAGCGGCAGGAGGCCGAGATCGAAAAGCTGCGCAACGTGGAAGAGAAGCAGATTCCGGAGTCGTTCGACTACGATTCGATCCCCAGCATGCGGAACGAAGCCCGGCAGAAGCTGAAGGAGATTCGTCCGGCCACCTTGGGTCAGGCTTCCCGGATTTCCGGGGTTTCGCCGGCGGATGTGGGTCTGGTGATGGTCTGGATGAAGCGAGGGCAGAGCGAGGCCAAGGGGGATTGAACTACGGAATACGCGGAAAACACGGAAGGAAGGCAATAGATCCGGTTTCTGTGTGTTCGGTGTATTCCGTAGTTCCCGACCATGTTCCACGTGGAACATCAGCGATTCAATGCGGAGCCGATGCCCATCCCGGTCCAGACGGCGAGCATACAGAGGACGAGCGAGAGAACGATATTGCCCATGGCGTATCCCAGGTGCCCGGTCTTCATCAGGCCCAAGGTCTGCAGGCTGAAGGAGGAAAAGGTCGTGTAACCGCCAAGCAGGCCGATCATCAGGAACTGTTGGACGGAGGATGAGATCTGGGTTCTCCCATGCTCCACGGTGAAGGCGGCGGCCAGTCCGATGAGCAGGCAGCCGGTCACGTTGGCGACCATGGTGCCGATGGGGAGGTTTTCGCCAAAGCGTCTGGCCATCTGCATGGAGACCCAGAACCGGCCCACACCCCCGCAGGCGCTTCCGAGGGCGACGAGGATAAATGGCTTCAACGATGTCATTGGCCCGATGATGTGAAATGCGCTCCGTCGCGTCTGTCTTGAGCGAAGGCGATTGAATCACCATATGTACCGGCTGTCGATGTTCTTCGTCCTTCCTAACTATCATTCATAACACATTGATGTACAACATGTTGCGAATATACATAAAGAATGACCGCCAATACGGGCAGAGCTGGCCCTCTGGTTGCCTCGATCTTTCTGGCCTGGAATCGGTCGTCTGGCCTCAGCGGCGCCTGCGCTAATCCATCTCCTCGAGTTTGGCCGCGGCGGCTTCCCACTCCGGGGTGAGGGCTTCGAGGTTGCGGGTGATGTCGGCGAGGTCGCGATTGATCTGCACGGCTTTGCCGGGGTTGTCGTAGGTCTCGGGCTTCTCCAGCTCGGCGGTGAGCTCGGCCTGCTTCTCCTCAAGGCGCTCGATGCGCTTCTCGAGATCGTACACCGTTTGTTGCGCTCCCTTGCGTTGTTTGGAGCGTCGTTGCCGCTCCTCGGCCTCGCGGCGCTTCTGCGCCTTGATCTCCTCGCGGGTGCGCTTCACCGGCTTTGGGGCGGCCCCGGGAGTCGATTGACCGGCCAGGCCTGCGGTCAGGCCGGCGCGCGCCGAATCGGCGGAGGATTTTTCAAGGTAGTATTGGTAATCACCGGCGTAGTGCGTGAGTTCGCCCGCATTGACGTGCACGACCTTGTTGCCGAGCGACCGGATGAAATAGACGTCGTGGCTGATGAAGATCAGGGTGCCTGTATATTGCTTCAGCGCTTCGATCACGGCCTCGATGCTGGCCATGTCGAGGTGCGTGGTCGGCTCGTCCATGAGCAGCAGGTTGGGCGGGTTGAGAAGGATTTTCACCAGCGCCAGCCGGCTCTTCTCCCCGCCGCTCAGCACACCGACCGTCTTGAAGACGTCGTCGCCCGAGAACAGGAAGCAACCAAGCAGTGAACGGACCGATTCCTCGGTCACATGGCCGGCGGCGCTCAGGGCCTCGGTCAGCACATCGCGCGTCAGGTCCAATGTGTCGGTCCGGTACTGGGAAAAATAACCGACCTTGGTGTTGTGCCCGACCTCGCGCTCTCCGGTTTGGAACTGCAGGACCCCGGCGAGGATCTTCAGCAGGGTGGATTTGCCCGCGCCGTTGGGGCCGACCAGCACGATCTTCTGCCCGCGCTCCGCCTCGAAATCCATGCCCTCGTAGACCTTGTTCGAGCCGTAGGCGTGATGGATGTCCTTCAAACGGATCGCCCGGAGGCCGCTGCGTTCGGGCTGGGGGAATTTGAAGCTGATCTTGCGGTCGTCGCGCGGCGGCGGATCGAGCTTCTCCATGCGCTCGATCTGCTTGAGCTTGCTCTGCGCCTGCGAGGCCTTGGTGTTCTTCGCGCGAAAGCGGTTCACGAAGGCCATCAGGGACTGGATTTCGCGCTGTTGGTTGTCGTAGGCGGCCTGCTGCTGCTCGTCCTTGGCCCGACGTTGGACGAGGTAGGCGTCGTAATTGCCGCGATAGCGCACGAGGCTGGTGTTGCGGATCTCGATGGTGCTGCCGATCAGCTGGTTCAGGAACTCGCGGTCATGCGAGATCAGCAGGATCGCGCCGTCGTAGTTCTTGAGATACTCCTGCAGCCAGAGCAGCGATTCCAGATCGAGGTGATTGGTCGGCTCGTCGAGCATGAGCAGGTCCGGCTCCATGACCAACAACCGCGCGAGGTAGGCGCGCATCACCCAGCCGCCGCTCATCTCCTTCAACGGCCGGTTGAAATCCGAATTGCGGAAGCTCAATCCGCCGAGGATGCGCTTTGCCTTGGGCTCGAGTTGATAACCGCCCAGTTCATCGAAGCGCGCGTGAATCTCGTGGTCGTATTCCTCCGGCGCGTCGGGGTGCTCATTTTCCCAGGCGTGGATTTTCCGTTGCAGCTCCACGATCTCGTCGCTCACCGCGGTCGCGAGCTCCAGCACGGTCTTCTCGCCGACCGGCGCGCTCTCCTGTGGCAGGTGGCCGATGGTGAATCCGCGTTGAAACGAAATGTCGCCCGCATCCGGCGTGATGTCGCCGAGAATGATGTTGAACAGCGTCGATTTCCCGGCGCCGTTGGGCCCGACCAGACCGATGCGATCGCCGCGGTTGACCTGCAGGCCGGCGCCTTCGAACAGGGTCCGGCCGGCGTAGATTTTCGAGATTTCGGTCAGGGTCAACATGTCGTGTAAAAAGCCGGGGATGTTGCGCATCGCGGCAACCGGGAGCAAGCCCGAAGGCTGGCATGGATTCGAATCGTCCTCGAAACATCAAATTCCTTCAGCGTAGGCGCCGACAGGAGGCTCGTTCTCAAGACCAGCTCATCCTCCAGTGAGCGAGTCGCTCCATCCGTCGCAAGGATTGGAGGCGGGCCGAAAGCAGGGGGTTCGAGGATGTGAACGACCAGAATCGAACCCATTCCCCAATCGCTCGGAACCCGCTAGACTGCCCGCGTGATATTCGGATGGCTCAAGCGACGGCGGCGACGGCGCATACTCGAACAATCCTTTCCCGGGGCGTGGAATGAATGGCTGGTCCGTCGCGTGCCGCATTGGTCGCGTTTGTCCGGCGCTGAGAAGGACGCGCTGCGCGGGCTGGTTCAGGTCGTCGTCGCCGAGAAGATCTGGGAGGGCTGCAAGGGCCTGGAAGTGGATGACGAGATGAAGGTGACGATCGCGGGGCAGGCCTGCCTTCTTCTGCTGGGCATCGAGCATGACTACTTTCAGAACGTGAAGACGATCCTCGTGTTTCCCCGGCAGTTCACACCGCACGAGATGATCGACGTGGATGAATCCGGCGTGACGCACGAATCCGCAGGGACCGCGCTGGGGTTGGCCTATGAGGGCGGGCCGGTGATCCTGTCCTGGGCCGATTCCAAGGCCGGCGGGCGCAACTCCCAGGACGGGCTGAACGTGGTGTTGCACGAATTCGCGCACAAGCTCGACCTGCGCGACGGCGTCGTGAATGGAACGCCGCCCCTGAAAAGTCGGAGCGAATACGCGCGCTGGTCCGAAGTGATGCGCCGCGAGTACGAACAACTCGTCGAAGCCTCCCGCAAACGCCGCGCGACCCTGCTGGACGACTACGGCGCCACCGATCCGGGCGAATTCTTCGCCGTGGCGGTGGAGTGCTTCTTTGAGAAGCCCGTCCAGATGCGGAGGAAACATCCGGAGCTTTACGAAACCCTGGGGCAATACTTCGGCCAGGACCCGGCGGCGCGTTTTGATTGACGGGCCCTGCTGCGGGAGTCGCTGCGGCTGGTCTTCGACACAGCCGCGCCCCGGCCGGGCAGTGCCCGGCGCTCCGAGCCGTCATTCACCGTTGCGACTGGCCGCTTTTTTGCTGGTTGCCTTTTCGTTCACTCGCATAATGGCCGCTCGTTTCAAGGGATCCAGATGACGGAAGCAGACTCCATCACCGACGCCCCGCCGGAATCCGGCGCCTCGCCGGCCGAGAAAGGGCGCGCGCCGACGCCCATCGCGCCGGGAGATTTCTGCATCCTGGTGGCGGACGACGACGGGATGAACCGCGACATCCTGGCCGAACGGCTGTCGCATGAGGGCTACCAGGTGGAGACAGTCTGCGACGGGCGCGAGGCCCTGGCGCGGCTGCGCGGAAAGAAGTTCGATCTGGTGCTGCTGGACCTGGTCATGCCGGAGATCGAGGGCGACGAGGTCCTGCGAACGATGAAGGGGGATCCCGAGCTGCGCGAGATTCCGGTCATCATGATCTCGGGGCTGGACGAGCTGGACACCGTGGCCCGCTGCATCGAGCTGGGCGCGGACGACTACCTGCCCAAGCCCTACAAGCCCGTCCTGCTGCGCGCCCGCATCACGGCCTGCCTCGAAAAGAAGCAGCTTCATGAGCAGGAACAGGAGACCTACGCGGCGCTCAAGGAAAGCCAGGCGCACCTTGCCGCCGAGCTGGCCGAGGCGGCCGACTACGTGATCTCGCTGCTGCCCGAACCCCTGGACGGCGAGGTGACCACGGAGTGGAAGTTCATTCCCTCCACCCAGCTGGGCGGCGATTCCTTCGGTTATCACTGGTTGGACGACGACAACCTGGCGATGTACCTGCTGGATGTCTGCGGCCACGGGGTGGGCGCGGCGTTGCTCTCCATCTCGGCGATCAACGTCATGCGCGCCCACTCACTCCCGGACACGGATTTCAAGAATCCGGGCAATGTGCTGGAGGCGCTCAATGAGACATTCCAGATGGAGCGGCACAACAACATGTACTTCACCATCTGGTATGGGGTCTACAACAGGAAGGACCACACCATCGTCCACTCCTGCGGCGGGCATCCCCCGGCCGTGCTGCTGACCGGCGAGGACCGCGCCTCGGCCGAACCGGTCGAATTGAAGGTCCCTGGGCTCGTGATCGGCACCATGCCCGACATGCCTTATCGGAACGCCACCCAGAAACTCGGAAAATACAACGAACTTTTCCTGTTCAGCGACGGCGTCTACGAGGTGGACCTGCCCGACGGCGGCATGTGGGAATTCAAGGACTTCGTGAAATTGGTGGCCCAACCCCCGCCGGCCGGCAAGAACGAGATCGACGTCGTCGCGGACCAGGTGACCGAGTGGGTCGGCGGCGGCGCCTTCGAGGACGATTTCTCCATGGTGAAGTTCGTCTTCCCCCCACGGGACTGAAGCCGCGCCGAATTCGCCGGATGTTTGCTTGATCAAATAACGCGCGTTGCGTAAAAAGCGGCAAAGATTTCTATACTTCAGTCACAACGAGCAACCTCAGCCAAGGAACACATGGAACTCTCCGTCGAAAATTTGGATTCAGGCCATCGCTGCGTGGCGCTTTCAGGCCGACTTGATCTGAAGGGCACGCAGGAAGTCGATGCGCAGTTCACCGAGGAGACCGGCGCCAAGAAGGAGTCCGTGCTCGTCGATCTTTCCAACGTCACCTACATCGCCTCCATCGGCATCCGCATGTTCCTCAGCAACATCAAGCAGCTGCGCGCAGCCAACGCCAAGATGGTCATCCTCAAGCCCCAGAAGATGGTCGAGGAGGTCCTCAAGCTGGCCGGCGTCGACGCCATCATTCCGATCGAGCACGACCAGGCCGCGGCGGTCGAGGTGCTGAAAGGCGGCAACGCCGGTTGATCACGCTTCCCTTCCACCTCCGACCCGCTCCCGTCATGAGCCGAACCAAGCAAATCCAGATCAGCAACGATCTTTCCGAACTCGAGCGCCTGAATCTGCTGGTGGAGGAATTTGGCGGCAAGAACAGTTTCAAGACCGAGGAGGAATACGCCATCTACCTCTGCCTCGAAGAGATGGTCACCAACGTCATCAGCTACGCCTGGCCCGACGGCGGCGAGCACACCATCGACATCCGCCTCGCGGTCGATGAGGACTCCATCCGCGTCGAGATCGACGACGACGGCGTCGAATTCAATCCCGTGGAGTTCGGGACGCCGGACACCTCGGCTCCGGCGGAAGAACGCCCCATCGGCGGGCTCGGCATCCATCTGGTCAAGCAGACCATGGACGACATGTTCTATCAGCGCATTGACAACCGAAACGCGCTGATCATGAAGAAGAAGCGGATCCAGGGTTGAGAGCCGGTTCGCGTTTTCAGGTTGCCGCCGTTTCCACCAACGCCCGCAGCAGGGCGTCCCAGTCCGCCTCCCCCGTCTCCCATCCGCTGCTGAAACGCAGGGCGCGCGAAGCCTGCGTCTCGTCGAGTCCCATTGCTGACAGGACATGCGACGCTTCCTCCTTGCCGCTGGCGCAGGCGGAGCCCGTGGAGACCGCGAAGCCCGCCTTGTCGAGTTTCACCACCCAACGATGACGGCAGTCCGCTTCCGGCATCAAGGCCGAGACCGTGTTCCAGAGACGTTCGCATCCGGCGCCGACAATCTCGCTGCCGGGCAGCGCTTCCAACAACCGGGCTTCGAATCGTCCGCGCAGTTCCAGTCGCGAAGCGACGCCGTCGGCAAGCCGATCCTCGCGCGTCGCAAGGGCCGCCATCATCGACAGGACGCCCGCGACATTCTCGGTCCCCGCCCGTCGTCCCTCCTCCTGTTGGCCGCCGACGATCGAGGCGTGAAAGCGACCCCGCTCCGGGACCTTCAAGAATCCGGCGCCCTTGGGGCCGCCAAACTTGTGCGCGCAGCCGCTGACGAAATCGCAGTCGCCCAATCCGGATGAAGGCAGTTTGCCGATCCATTGAGCGGCGTCGCAGATGAACGGAATGCCGCGCTCGCGGCACAGGTCGCGGACATTGCGCCAAGGCTGCAGGACCCCCGTCTCGTTGTTCGCCGCCATCAGCGCAATGGCGGCGGGCCGGGCCGTCCTCAATTCCCGATCCAACCAGCCGGCATCCACGCCGCCGCCCGGCTGGACCGGAATCAGTCGATGTCGATCCGGGAAATGCAGCCGCGTCGCCTCCAGCAGACAGGGATGTTCGATCGCCGAAATCCAGATCTCGGCGTCGGCGCTGAGATCCCGCGCCAGATGCGCGAGGATCATGTTGTTGGACTCCGTTGCGCCGGAGGTCCACACAATATCCAGCGCATGGCAGCCCAGCAGGGCCGCCAGTTGCTCGCGGGCCTCGGCCAACGCGCGATCCGCCCGGGCCCCCAGCCGATGAGGACTGGAAGGGTTTCCCACGAACCGATCCACCGCGTCCAGCCAGGCCTCGCGCGCCTCCGGCAGGACCGGCGTCGTCGCATTGTGGTCAAAATAGATCATGCGCTTTGTGGAGCGCGGACTTTAGTCCGCTTCAACCTCGGGTGTCACGACGCATTGGCGTTCCCATCGATGCCATGGTCGCAGCCTCGAAACGACATTGCGACCCGGCATCTTTGTCCTAGAATCCCACCATCCTATGAAGCGATTTCTTTTGATCATTCTAGCGGGACTTGCCCTATCCTCCTGTGCGCACGCCGCCCGGAAACCCAACGTCCTCCTCATCATGGCCGACGACCTCGGCTTCTCGGACCTCGGCTGCTATGGCAGCGAGATCCGGACGCCCAATCTCGACGGCATCGCCCGGCGCGGCCTGCGCTTCACGCAGTTCTACAACACCGGCCGCTGCTGGCCGACGCGCGGCTCGCTGCTCACCGGGTACTACGCCCAGCAGATCCGGCGCGACAATGTCCCCGGCGTCACCAGCGGCGGTCGTGGAACGCGCCAGCCGTGGGCCGTCCTGATTCCCCGGATGCTCAAGCCGCTCGGCTACCGTTCCTACCACTCCGGCAAATGGCACATCGATGGCATGCCCATCCAGAACGGCTTCGACCGCTCCTACTACCTCAAGGACCAGGGCCGCTTCTTCAATCCTGAGATCCATTGGAAGGACGACGTCAAGCTGCCCAAGGTGGAAAAGGACTCCGGCTACTACGGCACCACCGCCATCGCCGACCACGCGATCGAGTGCCTCAAGGAGCACGCCGCCAAACACGACGACAAGCCCTTCTTCCACTACCTGGCCTTCACCGCGCCGCACTTTCCGCTGCACGCCCTGCCCGAGGACATCGAACGTTACAAGAACGCCTATCGCCGCGATTGGGAGAAAGTCCGCGCCGAACGTTGGGCGCGCATGAAGAAGATGGGTCTGCTCCAGGGCGAACTGTCCGACGTCGAGCGCGATCTCGGCCCGCCCTATCACTTTCCCGAACACTTGAAGATCCTGGGCGACGCCGAGGTGAACCGCCCTTTGAAATGGAGTTCGCTGACCAGGGAGCAGCGCGAATTCCAATCCGCGAAGATGTCGCTGCACGCCGCGATGATCGATCGCATGGACCAGGAGATCGGCCGCGTGCTCGATCAGCTCCGCGCCATGAATCGATTGGACAACACCTTGATCTTCTTCCTCTCGGACAATGGCTGCAGCGCCGAGATCATGGTCCGCGCCAGCGGCCACGACCGCAGCGCGCCGCCCGGATCGGCCGCCAGCTACCTCTGCCTCGGCCCCGGTTGGTCGACCACCTGCAACACGCCTTTCCGCCGCCACAAGACCTGGACGCATGAGGGCGGCATTTCCACGCCCTTGATCGTCAGCTGGCCCGACGGCATCCAGGCGCGCGGGGAATTTCGTCGCAACCCCGGCCACGTCATCGACATCGTCCCGACCATCATGGACGCGGCCGGCGGCTCGGCTCCCAAACAGATGAACGGCAAGCCCGTCCCCGCGCCGCCGGGCAGGAGCCTGCGTCCCGCCTTCGCCGAGGACAATGCCGTGAAGCGCGACTGGTTCTGGTGGTTCCACGACGGTCACCGCGCCGTGCAACAGGACGGCTGGAAACTCGTTGCGCCCAAGGATGAACCCTGGGAACTCTACAACCTCAAGACCGACCGCGCCGAATCCAACGACCTCAGCAAGTCCAAGCCGGAGCTGGCCAAGAAACTGGAGGCCCTCTGGGACGAGAAAATGGCGGAATTCAAGGCATTGGCGAAAACCGACCTGCCCGTCGGCAAAGGCAGGGGCAAAGCGAAGAAGAAATGATGAACGTGCGTCATTCCGATTCATTGGGAGCGCGGGGTCAAAATCCCAAGCTCCAAGCTCCAAATCTCAAGAAAGCTCCAAGCTCCAAATCTCAAAGGGGCCATTGGGTGGGCTCGTGGCTGCGGCCGTTGAAACAGCGAGAGCGCTCCTACGCTCAACGACGCCCATTTGGAGCTTGGAACTTGGGATTTGTTTGGAATTTGGAGCTTGGGATTTGGAGCTTTTGGAAACACGCGCTCGGCATTGCACGACTGACCATCCCCTTCGCTGCGCTCACCCTTTCCACCCATGCGTCACCGCGTTTCAACACCGAAGTCCGCCCCATCCTCGCGGCCAACTGCTTCAAGTGCCACGGTCCGGACGACAAGACCCGCGACGCCGGACTCCGACTCGACACCCAGACCGGCGGACACGAGGCCATCCAACCCGGCGATCCTTCCGCGAGCGAGTTGTTCAAGCGCATCACCCATGAGGATCCGGACGAGCGCATGCCGCCGCCCGAATCCAAGTTCACCCTGACCGACGCGCAGATCGAAACCCTGCGCAAGTGGATCGAAGCAGGCGGAAACTACGAGGCGCACTGGGCCTTCATCCCGCCGAAGCAGACCGACCCGCCATCGGTCGCCGACGAATCCTGGATCCGCAATCCCATCGACCGCTTTGTGCTGGCCCGGCTTGAGCGCGAGGGTTTGACGCCGTCGAAGGAGGCGGACCGTTACGCGCTCATCCGTCGGCTCACCCTCGATCTCACCGGCCTGCCGCCGACTCTCGGGGAGACCGACGCCTTCGTGAATGACAAGGATCCCTTGGCCTATGAGAAGGTCGTCGATCGTCTGCTCAAGTCGCCGCGCTACGGCGAACGCTGGGCGCGCCTGTGGCTCGACCTCGCGCGCTACGCCGACACCAATGGCTACGAGAAGGACCGCGAACGCTCCATCTGGCCCTACCGCGACTGGGTCATCCGCGCGCTCAATGACGACATGCCCTTCGATCAGTTCTCCATCGAGCAACTTGCCGGCGACATGCTGCCCAACGCCACGCTCGATCAACGCGTCGCCACCGGCTTCCACCGCAACACGATGATGAACGAGGAGGGCGGCATCGATCCGCTCGAGTATCGTTTCTATGCGATGGTCGACCGCGTCAACACGACCGGCTCGATCTGGTTCGGCATGTCGGTCGGCTGCGGCCAGTGCCACACGCATAAATACGACCCCATCACGCAGACCGACTACTACGAGATGATGGCGTATCTCAACAACGCCGACGAACCCGACCTCGCAGTGGTCGACGAATCGATCCAAGAAAAACGCGCCGATATCGAGGCCCGCGTCGCGAAGCTCGAATCCGAACTCCCCGGGCATTTCCCTCCCGCGAAGGGCGCGCCGGCGGAGGCCCGATATCGTGCCGCCAATCTGAACACGAAGCTCGCCGAATGGACCGCGAAGGAGACGAAAAGCGCCACCGATTGGACGACCCTTCTTCCGACCGGGATGAAGACCAACCTGCCGAAGTTGGAGACGCTCGAGGATGGTTCCATCCTCTCCACCGGCGACATCACCAAGCGCGATGTCTTCGATTTCAAGTTCAAGCTCGCCGGATTCAAGGCGCCGATCACCGCGCTTCGTCTCGAGGTCCTGCCCGACGAACGTCTGCCCGCCAACGGTCCCGGCCGTTGTTACTACGAGGGCCGCAAGGGCGACTTCTTTCTCAGCGAGTTCAAGGCCGTCGCCAACGGCAGGCCGCACACGTTCAAGGGCGGTTCGCACAGCTTCGGCAAAATCAGCATCGGCTCCGGCAAGGCCGACGCGCCCAATGTCTACGATCGCGACGGCTCCACCGGCTGGTCCACTTCGACCCAGCAGGGCAAGCCGCATCAGCTTGTGTTGAACCTGAAGGAACCCATTCCGGCCGGCGCGGAACTGAAGATCGAGATGCTCTTCGAACGCCACTTCGCCGCCAGCCTCGGCCGCTTCAGACTGTCCGCCACAACCGCAACCGGCGAGGTGAAGGCCTCCAAACTCCCGGTTGAAATCGAGGCCGCCTTGGCCAAAGGGAACAAACGAACCGACGCCGACAAGGCGCAGTTGAAGAAGCATTTCCTCTCGGTCGCGCCGGAGCTCGCCGCGAAGCGCAAGGAGATCGAGAACCTCCGCAAGTCGCTGCCCGCGGCGCCGGAGACCATGGTCCTGCTGGAGCGGCCCGCGGACAATCCGCGTCCCACGCACCGTCATCATCGCGGCGAGTATCTCAAGGCCGAGGAGAAGGTCGCGCCGGGCTTGGTCGAGGCCCTCTCCTCGGTGACCGAGCGCGTGCCGAAGAACCGGTTGGAATTTGCGCGCTGGCTGGCCAGCGAACAGAACCCGCTCGCCGCCCGCGTCACGGTCAACCGCGCCTGGCAGGCGATCTTCGGCCGTGGCATCGTCAGCACGGTTGATGACTTCGGCACGCAGGGCGAGGCCCCGTCGCATCCGGAATTGTTCGACTGGCTGGCGGTGGAATTCATGAACCGCGGCTGGTCGTTCAAGGAGCTGCACCGCCTGCTCGTCACCAGCGCCGCCTATCGCCAGTCGTCGAAGGTTGCCGCCGAACTTCACGCGCGGGATCCCGAAAACATCCTGCTCGCGCGCGGCCCGCGTTTCCGGGTCGAGGCCGAGACCGTCCGCGACATCGCCCTTGCCGCCAGTGGATTGCTCAGCCGCAAGATGGGCGGCCCGGGTGTCTATCCGCCGCAGCCCGCGAGCGTCACCGGTCTCGCCTACGGCAAGACCAAGTGGAGCGTGTCGGCGGGCGGCGATCGTTATCGCCGGTCGCTCTACACCTTCGTCAAGCGCACCGCCCCCTTCGCCGCCTACCTCGCCTTCGACGGACCGACCGGTGAAAACTGCATCCCGAAGCGCAATCGCAGCAACACCCCGCTGCAGGCTCTGACCCTGCTCAACGACGAAATGTTCTACGAAGCCGCGCGCGAATTCGGCCGGACCGCCATCGTCGACAACGCCACGCCCGCACAAGCCGCCGAGACCATCTTCCGTCGTTGCCTCACCCGTCCGCCTTCCGAGAACGAGTTGAAGCGCATCCTGGAATACCGCAACACGCAGTTGGCGCGGTTGAAGAAGGGCGAACTCGACGCGCGGAAAATCAACGGCGCGAACTCAGCCAACGCCGATCAGGCCGCCTGGACCTTGGTGGCGCGCGCCATCCTCAATCTCGATGAAACCATCACGAAGCAATGAGAGGCGGAGTGACAAGAGAATGGAGACACAGGAATGAGCGAATGAATTGCCATCCAAGCAAATTCCTTTGTCTTCATTCCCTTGTCGGACTGCGCGCCCGGATTCCGAATGACGCCCCCACACGTAGGCCGGGCGCTTCATCGGCATTCAGGCCTGAAAGGCCGGGACAACAAAGCCCAGGGCAGCGCCCTGGGTATCGGGCCAGAACCGGCAAAGCCCTGAAAGGGCGGGACAATCACAGAGCATATTCCCAAAGCGCGGCTGTCTCGCCCTTTCAGGGCTGGCTCCCGTGTTCATCCAAGCCCAGGGTTTCACCCTGGGCTTTGTTGTCGTGCCCCGTTGGGGCTGAAAATGACCATCTGACATTCGCGCGGGCGCCGTTTGTAAGTTGCATCATCCGAGGCTACAGCTAGACCGAAGAATATGGCCGAACTCGCAACATGGCAGATTTGGGTGATCTCCTTGATCCTTGCAACGGTCGGGGCTGCCGGGATCGTCCTGAGTTACGCGTTCATGGATTGGTACACATACTATCGATTCACTACTCGCGCCCGAAAGACTCCCTGCCCGAATTGCGGTGCGCTATTCGGAGATGCCGCGGTTGAAGCGATCACTTTCGATCACCGCGAAACTGGTTGTCCAAACACCTCCGTGTTTCGATACCACAAGCCCGGATCGCCCGTTGTTCCCATTCCTTACCGCGTCGTTAAGTGCGCGCATTGCGAGGCCGAGTTCGACATGGAATCGAACGGAACCGTCCGAGGTCTTTACTCCGGGCGGAATCCCGGGGAATCACCAGACATCTACAAAGCTCGAATGGAGGAACAGGAACGACTCGAAGCTGCACACACTCACTCATGAACACCCAACCACTCACCCACCGCACCCGCCGCCAGTTCTTCCACGACTGCGGGATTGGCGTCGGCAAGATCGCGCTGGCTTCGCTCTTGGCCGAGCGCGGTCTGACGCGCTCCGCAACCGCCGCGCCGACCACGCCCTTTACGCCCAAGCCGACACACTATGCGCCCAAGGCCAAGCGCGTGATCTACCTCTCGATGATCGGCGCGCCCAGCCAGCTGGAGCTGTTCGACAACAAGCCCAAGCTGCGCGAACTCGACGGCAAGCCCATCCCGCCCTCCGTCATCGCCGGCCAACGCTACGCCTTCATCCAGCCCGACGCCGCCGTGCTGGGCCCGCGGTTCAAGTTTCAGAAGCACGGCCAGAGCGGTCAGGAGCTTTCCGAAGTCCTGCCCCACCTGGGCAAGGTCGCCGATGAGATTGCGGTCGTGCGTTCGCTCCACACCGATCAATTCAATCATTCCCCCGCGCAGTTGTTCTTCAACACGGGCAGTCCGATTCCCGGCCGTCCGGCGATGGGCTCCTGGCTCAGCTACGGCATCGGCAGCGAGGCCAACGACCTGCCGTCCTTCGTCGTGCTCAAGGGCGGCGGCAATGTCAGCGGCGGCGCGGCCATGTGGAGCTCCGGCTTCCTGCCCTCCAGCCACCAGGGCGTGCCTTTTCGCAGCCAGGGCGATCCGATCCTGCACGTTTCCAACCCCGCCGGTTTCGACAACCGCGCCCAGCGCGACTCGCTCGATCTCATCGGCGACCTCAATCGCGAGAATCTTGCCGCGGTCGGCGATCCGGAGATCCTGTCCCGCATCAACGCCTACGAGATGGCCTATCGCATGCAGTCCCGCGCGCCGGAGCTGATGGATTTCAAACAGGAGTCCCAAGCAACGCTCGACATGTATGGCGCCAAGCCCGGCAGCGGCAACTTCCGGACCAACTGCCTCCTCGCCCGCCGCCTCATCGAACGCGGCGTCCGCTTCGTGCAGGTCTATGAACCGGGCTGGGACCATCACTCCAAGGTGGAGAACGGCGTGAAGGCCAAGGCCCGGGCCATCGACCAGGCCTCCGCCGCGCTGCTCAACGATCTGAAGCAACGCGGATTGCTGGAGGACACGCTGATCGTCTGGGGGGGCGAGTTCGGGCGCACGCCGATGGTCGAAGCCAGCGGCGCATTGAACCGCAGCCAAGGGCGTGACCACCATCCGCAGGCCTTCACCATGTGGTTCGCCGGCGGCGGCATCAAACCCGGCATCTCACTCGGCGCCACCGACGAACTCGGCTTCCACGTGGTCGATGATCAAGTCCACGTCCACGACGTCCAGGCCACCATCCTCCACCTCCTCGGCCTCGACCACGAACGCCTTACCTTCACGCACCAAGGCCGGCCGTATCGTTTGACTGATATTCACGGGCACCTGGTGGAGAAGCTGTTGGCGTGAACCCCCGGACCGCGGCTCTGTGAGCCGTGGCGGCCTTGGAGAGCAAGTCGCCCGGGCATGCCAAAATGCCCGGACTATCGGAGGTTGCTGCGGGTCACAGACCCGCGATCCGGTATGGTGTCCACACTCCCCACAACCTTTGCCTGACATTCGCGCGCATCCGGTGGATAAACTGGCGACATGAAAAGCCCAGTCCCGGCCGCCGCGTTCCGCATCCTTCCGATTACCGCCGCAATCCTCGCATCGAATCTCCCCCTGCCCCCGGCCGCAAACGCCGCTCCGGCCGACTGGCGCGCGGAGAAGCGCGTCATCGATCTCCATGTGCACCTGGGCACGCGCGACGCCAACGTGCAACGCGCCGTCGGGATCATGGACCGCGCGGGCATCGGGATCGGGGTCAATCTCAGCGGCGGCTACGTGACGCATTCACCCGGTAAGGAATCCTCCTTCCAACGCAACCAGGCGCGGGCGGACCGTTTGTTTCCCGGGCGCTTCGTCCATTACTTCAATCTCGACTACTCGCGCTGGAATGAGCCGGACTTTTCCGAATGGGCGGTGCGACAGGTGGAGGAGGCGCATCGCCTCGGCGCGGCCGGCTTGAAGGAATACAAGCGCCTTGGTCTCTACCTGCGCGACAAGAACAACAGGCTCATCACGGTCGACGATCCCAAGCTCAACCCGGTCTGGAAGAGCTGCGGTGAACTCGGCCTGCCGGTGTCGATCCACATCTCCGATCCCAAGGCCTTCTGGCTGCCCTACAATGCGAAGAACGAGCGCTGGACCGAGTTGAAGGACCACAAGTCCTGGTGGTTCGGCGACCCGAAGAAGTACCCCTCCCGCGAGGAACTGCTGGAGGCGCGCAACCGCGTCATCGCCCGGCATCCGAAGACAACCTTCGTCTGCGTCCACTTCGCCAACAATCCCGAGGACATCGACCAGGTCGGCGAGTGGCTCGACAAGTACCCCAACATGATGGCCGACCTCGCGGCCCGTGTGCCGGAAATCGGCCGCCACGATCCGAAGAAGGTGCGCGACCTGTTCGTGCGGCATCAGGATCGGATCCTCTTCGCGACCGACTTCATGGTCTACAGCAAGCTCATCCTGGGCTCCGGCGGCGACAACGAGAAACCCACCGACGACGACGCGGTCGAATTCTATGAGAAACATTGGCGCTGGATGGAGTCCAGGGACCGGCAGTTCAAGCACATGACGCCAATCCAGGGCGAGTGGAAGATCGACGCAATCGATCTGCCGCCCGCCGTCGCGCGGAAGATCTACTTCGACAACGCCCGCCGTTTGTTGGTCCGCGCACTGCCGCCGCCAACCGCGCGCGCCGCGAGGATCAAATCAGACTTCGAACTGAGCGGCGATCTTTCGAACGAAACCTGGAAGCGCGCGAAGTCGGTCCGCATCGAACAGGGCCTGCTGAGTGGCGCCGCGAAGACGGAACAATCCACGGAGGTCCGCATCCTTTGGAGCGACCGTTATCTCTACCTGGGCTACCGCGCGCCGTTCACGAAGTTGACCGTCTTCGATCCGCCGATCACCGACCGCGAGCGGGAAGGACTCTGGGATCGCGACGTGGTCGAGGCGTTCATCGGTCCGGATCTGAAGAACATCAACCGCTACACCGAGTACGAGGTCGCCCCGACCAACGAGCGACTGGATCTCGACCTGAGCCTGCCCGACAAGCGGCTGGGCTGGGACAGCGGGTTTGCCTCGGCCGTGAAGGTGGATCGGGAGAAGCGGATCTGGACAACGGAGATGCGGATTCCCTTGGCCGCCATCAGCGGCGCGAAGCCGGAGGTCGGAACGCGCTGGCGGCTGAATCTCTACCGCAACAACCGGGCCGGAAAGGCCTTCCTCGCCTGGAGCCCGACGGGTGTGCGCACCGCCCATTATCCTGAGCGGTTCGGGTTCTTGGAGTTTGGGGAGTAGGGCGCCCCGGACCGCGGCTCTGTGAGCCGCAGCGATCTTGGAGAGGAAGTCGCTTGGGCATGCTTCATTCCCTCGGCATCCGGAGGCTGCTGCGGGTCACAGACCCGCGGTCCGAGAATACCTGCACCTTCTGCAGCGGGGCCGCACGCTGTCGGAAACGTCCCTTTCGAACCCGAAGGGTTCATAGCCTCGGTAGCCGTGGGTTGAGCGGAGCGACACCCACGGAATGGTCATCAATCGGATCTGCATCCCGAAGGGATGCCAGCGGAGTCGAGAACTGGCGTAGCGCGTGGAACCAGAGCGGCTGCGACCCCGTTCGAGGTCGTTTCCTTGGTGGGCGCAGAACCCCGGGTGTCGCCCGCGCGGCGGGCTCAACCCGGGGCTACAGGGCTGTCAACGCTTCGCGTTGGAATGAGTCCGACATTTCCAAAACGCTGTCGCGCAACCGAATGCCCCATACGTCCATAGAACTCTCACTGTGCGATCGCATACCCGTCTCCACAGCTGCGACCAATTGCGGTTGCCTCTCAACAACTTCGGGAAGGAACACCGCCACGTTTCCGCTTCAAATCGAAACCATCGGATGACAGGCTTTGCCGCAATCCCTGCGAACGGATTGCGCTGTTGAGTCACGATCCTCAACCTCCAACACCCGCCATGAAAACACCCTCTGAACCCAAGCAACCGAACCGCCGTCAGTTTCTCAAGAAGACCGGCGCCGTCACCGCCACCTCGGCGTTGCTCGCCAGCCTGCCGCGCAATGTCTTCGCCGCGGACGACAACAGCATCCGCCTCGCCTTCATTGGCTGCGGCAATCGCGGCGCGGGCGCGGTCGTCAACGCCCTGTCCGTGCCCGATGGCGAACAGGTGAAGCTCCACGCCATGGCCGACCTGCATCCCGAGCCGATGGAGGAGAAGCACAAGGCCTTGAAACGCCAGTTCGGCGATCGCATCGATGTCTCCCTCGGCATGCGCTTCACGGGCTTCGACGCCTACAAGGCCGCCATCGACACCCTGCGCCCCGGCGACATCGCCATGTGCACGACACGCGCCTACATCCGACCGGCCCATGTGGAGTACGCGGTCGAGAAGGGCGTGAACGTCTTCATGGAGAAACCCTTCGCCTGCGATCCCGGCGGATTGAAGCGGCTGCTCCGCGCCGTTGAGATGGCGGAGAAGAAGGGCGTGAAGATCGCGGCCGGCCTGCAATGCCGGCACTCACCCGCGCGCCAGGCAATGATCCGCAAGATCCGCGACGGCGAACTCGGCGACATCCAGCTCATCCGCGCCAACCGCCTCGGCGGACGTCGTTGGATGAAGTCGCAGGGCGAAAAAGGCTTCAAGCTCACCGAGCAGATCAAGTTCGGGAAGATCCAGCTGCTCTGGATCGGGTCCGGGCACATGGTCGACAACCTGATCCATCAGATTGACGAGTGCTGTTGGATCAAGGATTCGTGGCCGGTGTCCTGCAGGGCCATGGGCGCCCGCGAGGTTGGCAGCACGGATTGCGGCCAGAACCTTGATGTCTATTCCATGGAATACACCTTCGCCGACGGCACGAAGGCGCTCTGCGGTTTCCGCCGACAACACAAGGCCCTGACCGACTTCACCACCTTTCTCCACGGCACGAAGAAGGCGGCGCAGTTCTCCGGCCTCGTTCACAAGGCCACCGTGCATCTCTTCAAGGACCAGCGCATCAGCCGGCCGAATGTCGAATGGACCCCGACCGACGACGCGCTCCCACCCTGGCAGTACGAGTGGAACGAATTCATCGAGAGCATCCGCAAGGACCGCCCGCACAACGAAGGCCGCCGCGCGGTCTACTCCGACTATGCGTCGCTGATGGGACGCGCGGCGGCGCACACCGGCGTCGAAGTGACTTGGGAAGAGATGCTGGCGTCCAACTTCCAGTTCTGCGACTACCACGACAAGCTGGACTACAACAGCGAGGTCCCCGTGAAGCCGGACGAGAACGGACAGTTCCCCGTGCCAAGGCCTGAGGACTGGAAGGAAACCTGAGCGCGGGGTGCGTTTGAATAGATCGTAGCCGCGACCTTCAGGTTGCGAGTCGTGTCCGAGGGGACTTGTAGCCGCAACCTTCAGGTTGCGCACCGAGCGCGTCCCGCGCGAGAAGTGGGCACATACGCATGCCCGCTGCTCGTCCAAGCGGACTCGAGGCGGGACTTAAGGCTGCGGCTACGGGACGCCCCGCCACCGGCTCGGACTTCCAGGTGACGGTCTGCATTTCTCGCTAAAGGAAGCCCCGCAGTTTGCCGATGTGGGAACGGAAGGCGTGTGAAGTCGTCGCTGCATTGTCGCGCCCGCAGGGTCTTGCGGTGGAGGCGAAATTTTCCCAAGCTCGGACGCCTTTGCGAAAATGTGTCCCAACAGTGTGATGGAGAAGATTCAGAAGACCGATCCCGAGCTGTCGGGTCGTTCCTTGTGAGATGGTTGTGTCTTGCGGGCGCGCTGTTGTTGTCGGGCTGCGGTCCGGCGCCGGAGCCGGCGCTGCGCATCGGCTCCAACACCTAGCCCGGTTATGAGCCCCTGTATCTGGCCCGGAGCTTTGGGGAATACGACGACTCCCGGATCCGGTTGGTTGAGCTGACCTCCGCTTCGGAGGTCATCTACGAACTGCGCAGCGGGACGCTGGAGGGCGCCGCCCTGACACTGGACGAGTCCCTGACCCTGCTCGACGACGGATTCGACCTGAGAGTGATACTGATCATGGATTTCTCCGACGGCGGCGACGTGCTGCTGGCCAAGCCCGGGATCGATTCCCTGGAGAAGCTGCGCGGCAGACGCATCGCCGTGGAAACCACCGCGGTCGGGGGCATCGTGCTGGACTCCGCGCTCCGCAAGGGCGGCCTGAAGCCCGACGATGTCGAGATCGTTCCCTGCTCCATCGAGGAGCATGTCGATCGCTACCCCGAGGTCGACGCCGTGGTGACCTTCGAGACCATGAGGACCAAGATCAAAAAACTGGGCGCGGTCACGTTGTTTGACAGCAGTGAGATTCCCGACCGGATTGTCGACGTGCTGGTGGTGAAGGCCGAAGTCGCCGAATCCCATTCCCGCTCGCTCAGTCGCCTCCTTGCGGGTTACTTCAGGGCGCGCGAACACCTCGCCGCCAACCCGGATGACGCCGCGAAACGCATGGCCGTGCGACTGGGATTGTCCCCGGAGGAAATGCTGACCGCCTATGAAGGAATGAGACTGCCGGAGCTGGATGAGAACCGGAAGATCCTTACAGGCGCCCAACCGCCATTGGAGCGCAACCTGCTCCAGAGCCTTTCCGGGATCGGAAAGCTGGCAGACGGGCGGTTCCTGCCCGACGGGGAGCCATGAGGGCCGTCCATTCATTGCCGCTCAGGTTGTGGCTGCCCCTGCTTGTCGCCGTCGTCTTCGTCGCGCTGCTGGCAGTCATGGCCTGGGCCGAACGCCGCGACATGCGGTCGGACCTCGCGTCCACAAGCCTGTGGTTCGTGACCCAGGACATGACCCTGTTGCAGCGCGAAATCAATCAGAGCTTTTCCGCCGATGAATTCGGCCGCGCGAAGGAGGCGTTGACGGCGCGCGGCGTCAACGAGAACTACAAGAGCCTGGCCGCCATCGATCATGAGGGCCTGATTCTGGTCGCCACGCGGTTCACGCTGAAAGGACGCCAGGCCATGGAGGTTTTGCCCGATTTCGATCCCGCCCGTTTCGCGGAGACCAGGCGCAACAATCGCGCGGATGTGCGGCTCGATCCGGGCGGCGACAGCATCACCGCCTATTTTCCGCTCACCCTGGCGCGCGAGCCGGGTGAGATTCGTCCCTCGCGAGTTGGAGCCATCCACCTTGTGGTTGACCTGGGCGCCTTCTATTCCTCCATCGACTTCAACCGTCGTTCGAGTTGGGCTTGGCGCAGGTTTCTGGGTTGCAGCCGGAGTGGATCGATCGCTTCGAACCAGCGACCATTTGTCGCCATGGTCGATTTGCCTGCGGGCTGCACGCCGACGAAGTTCATCATGTCGGGGCCGAAGCCTTTGGGCCAGGACTGCGGCCGGCGGGCGCGGATGCCCCAGAAGGTCGCCCAGGCTGCGCAGTGATGCCCCAGTTTGGCGCCGCCGCCGGACTGAACCATCCGACTCCCCTCGCCAAGGTGGATGTCGGTGAACAGATTCGAATGCGGCGCGTAGCGGTGGTGGTCGAAGGACAGGTCGGATCCCATTCCGACCGAGGCGACATTGCCTGCCGAACCGCGGGTCACGGTGATGCCGTGCATGAAGCGCGTCTCAAAGCGGAAGCGCGTGAGCAGGTTGTCCTGGCCGCCCAGGGTGACGCCGTGGTGCCCGGTCGCCTTGCGGGATTTTTCAATCGCGCGCGCGGACGTGATGTGCAGGTCGGTGACGGTGTTGTTCACGCCGCTGACGAAGACGCCGCTGTCGGCGTTGTGGATGCGGATGTTGCGCGCCCAGCAATGCCGGACGCCGCGCAGATCGATCGCGTTGAAGCCCAACTCGGTGAAGTGTCCCTTGTAGGGCGTGTTGGGAAACGCGAAGCCCAGCTCTTCGATGCCGCACTCCTCCACACTGCTCCTGGCCGCGACGAGGTGCGGTTTCCATTCCGCCCGCGCCTCCGTGCGCAGCGGACGGTCGAAATGGATGCGCTTCGCGGTCGCGTCCACCCGGGTCACGCGGAAGGCGAACGATTCACGAATGTTCTTCAGATTGTTGATGGGTCCGGTGTCGCCGGCGTAGAGATGTTTGGTGAGGCTCCTGTCCGGGGCGTCGCTCATTCGCAGTTCATAGTCCTCGCCCGGCTTGAACCTCGAAGAATCCGACACTGTCAGCGACCGGTCCCCGCGTTTGGCCGGCGAGGCGACATCCGCCAACTTCCGGTCCGACGCCCGGCCGACGATGCGGACATAGCCGCCGGACCAGGAGTAGTTGGAGGTTCGTTTGCCGGAGGTCGTGGCGCCCCAGTTGGGTTTGACCGAATCGAGCGGCTTGGGAAAGACGAACACGGACTTCGTCGGCCCCGCGCCGCGCAGCACGGTCCCGCTGGCCGAGATGGTGAGGAAGTCCGTGATGCGGTAGTTGCCGCGCGGCACGTAGATCACCTTGCCCGCCGCCTCCGCGATGGCCTTCTGAAACGCGGCCGTGTCGTCGGTCCGGCCATCGCCCTTGGCGCCGAAGTCCTTCACTGAAACGTCCACAACGCGGCGGGGAATCTCTTTCTCCCCCCGGCCGTAGCCGGCATGGGAGAAGTCCGACAGTCGGCCCTGCGGCGTCCACAGCTCGCCGGACCCGCCCCAAAGGCGGGAGTGTTGCGCGGCGGCGTTGTTGAGCGCCCCCGCTCCAAGCAGGGCCAGCAATGTCAGCCGCGGTAATGTCCCGGCAAATCGCTTCTCACTGAATTCCACGTGCCCAACCTCCAATTCTTCATCCGCTTGGGCAAGACCGGGATTGCGCCCCGCACAGCGGATCTGGCCCTCCAAGCGGCATTGCTAAAACTTAAACAAATTTTAGACATAAGGTTGACACCTCAAGAGACTGGAGAAACTTCCGCCTGCGCTCGGCCCCGTTGGTTGGAGCGCGTTGCAGAACAAAATGTAAACCAAAGAGAGAAAACCACACATGCAAACCACACGTTTCCTCACCGCCATGGCCTGTGCTTCCGCATTGTTCGTCGCCGGAGCGACCGCCCATGCCAACGACAAGGCCGACAAGAACATCGTGCAGATCGCCAGTCAGGCGGGGCAGTTCAACACCCTCGTTGCCGCGGTGAAGGCCGCGGGCTTGGCGGAAACACTGCAGGGCAAGGGTCCGTTCACCGTGTTTGCGCCGACCGACGAAGCCTTCGCCAAGCTTCCGGCCGGCACGATCGATGAACTGCTCAAGCCCGCCAACAAGAGCAGGCTCGCCGCGATCCTGACCTATCATGTCGTTCCCGGCAGCGTGAAGTCATCCGCCGTGAAAACCATGAAGGCAAGGACCGTGAACGGCCAGAAGGTCCAGCTCAAGGTCAGCGACAAGGGCGTGCACATCGACAATGCCAAGGTCGTCAAGGCGGACATCATGGCCGGCAATGGCGTCATCCATGTGATCGATCACGTCATCCTTCCCCGGTAACTCCAAGGGCCCGGGTGGAAAACGCTGTTCCGCCCGGGCCTTTCCACGCTCGCACTCAATTCATCACCAAACACAGAAACCATGACCACCCAGACCACATCCAATTCAATTCACCTTCGCGAGCACGTCCTTGACTCCCCGCGCGTCTCCAACACCCTCGACACTGCCTTCCTCAGCGCCGCCGCGTTCAGCCTGGCCCTGAGCGTTGTCCTGTGGTTTGCGCTGGATCAAAGCCACGGGATCTTCGTCGGTCTCTGGGTCCCCAGCATCATCGGCTTGTGGACTGGGCTGAAAGTCACGGCCCTGTATCGGGCATTGAGCCGCGAACAGGAGAGCCCCGGCGAATAGCGACGCAGCGAAGGGCGGCGGTCAGTGCCTTCGATAGGCCGCGCGGTGGGTGGGCTTGCCCTGGGCGTTCCACTGCTCCTCGAAGTCGGTCACCACGGAGGCGAGTTCCACTGGCGTGTCGACCGCCTCAAAACCCTCGGCCGCCCCGCAGACTTCCAGCATCTGCTCGAAGTAGGGCGGATCGTCGGTGCGCAGGTAGAGGGTTCCGCCGGGCGCAAGAGCCTTGCGGGCGGATTGCAGGAACGCCGGTTGGATCAGTCGATGACGCTCGTGTTTCGCCTTGGGCCAGGGATCGGGAAAGTAGATGTGAATCGCGCGCAACGATTCCGCCGTCAGCAGATACTCAGTGAAGTAGCCGGCCTCGAGTCGGATGATCTTCAGGTTGTCCAGGCCAAGTCTCCGCGCCTTCTTGTCCAGTTTGCGCAGGCGACCCAGCAATCGCTCAATGCCGAGGAAATTGGTCTCGGGATGAAGGTTGGCATAGCGCGCAAGAAAGGAGCCGTCGCCGCTGCCGATCTCCAATTCGACCGGGCGTGCGACCGGGAAGACCTCCGCCAGATCCAACCGATCCTCGTACGATGCGGGGGTGTGGACGATCGAGGGAAGGGACTTCCAGTCGGGGGTCTGGTTGGGGTTGCTTGTCATGCCAAGAGGATGTCAGAGAGTCTGGCCGTGAAAGGGCGGGACAGACGGTACGGCGTTCAAGGACTGTCTCGCCCTTTCAGGGCTGGAGCCCTTGCCGACGGACACCCGGGGTTGTACCCCGGGCTTTGGTCTCTCGCCCCGTTGGGGCTGGAGTGTGTTGGCGCGTCCCGACTCCATGTTCAGTCCATTCGCAGGTCGCCGACAAATTCAGCCTCGGGAACTACCGCTGATTCGCGAACGCCGAGCTGTTCGACCACAACACTCACATAGCGAGTCCACGCAATCTCAGGATCCAACGTTTTGCCGTCGTTCTGGCCCTGGGAGAGAACGTGGGCAAACAGATCGCCGACGGTCATCATCTCGGAGGCCTTCTCGTCCCGCACGCGGATACCGAACTCCTCTTCAACGGCCAGAATCAATTGAACCGAGTCCAGTCCCATGGATCAAAGAGAACACGCTTGAAGGAAAAAGACGAACGTCAAACGCTCAACTTTGAACTCTAAACATCAAACTGCTGGGAGTTTAACGTTTGGAGTTGGACGTTGAACGTTCGTCTTGTCCTGGCGCTTATTTCTTCTTCGCGTCGTCGTCTTCCTCCGGCGCGTTCTTCTTTTCGTAGATGGCGGCCTTGATCTTCCCGGCGAGTTCGGGGCTTTCGCAGAGCGCGCGGCGGGAGGCGTCCTTGCCCTGGCCGATCAGGTCGCCGTCGAACTGGAACCAGGCGCCTTTCTTCGTCACCACCCCGACGGCGACGCCGGCCTCGAGGATGCTGCCCTCCTGGTTGATGCCCTGGTTGTACATGATGTCGAACTCGGCTTCCTGGAAAGGCGGGGCGATCTTGTTTTTCACGATCTTGGTCTTCACGTGATTGCCGATCGGGTTGCCCGTGGAGTCCTTCAGGATTTCCTTGCGCCGGATGTCGATGCGGACGCTGGCGTAGAACTTCAAGGCCTTGCCGCCCGGAGTGGTCTCGGGGCTGCCGAACATCACGCCGACCTTTTCGCGGATCTGGTTGGTGAAGAGGCACATGGTCTTGGACTTGCCGAGAATGGCCGTGAGTTTGCGCAGGGCCTGACTCATCAGGCGCGCCTGCATGCCCATGGTCGCCATGCCCATCTCGCCCTCCAATTCCGCCTTGGGAACGAGCGCGGCGACAGAGTCCACCACGATCACGTCGATGGCGTTGGAGCGGGCCAGGGTCTCACAGATGGTCAGGGCCTCTTCGCCGCTGTCCGGCTGCGAGACCAGCAGGTCGTCGAGATTCACCCCGAGCTTCTTGGCGTAGGCCGGATCGAGCGCGTGTTCCGCGTCGATAAACGCCGCCAGGCCGCCGGACTTCTGGGCGTTGGCCACGATGTGGAGCATGAGCGTCGTCTTGCCCGACGATTCCGGTCCATAGATCTCGATCACACGGCCGCGCGGCACGCCGCCGGCGCCCAGGGCCAGGTCCAGCGAAAGCGCGCCGGTGGGGATGACGTCCACCATGACATTCCCACTGGCATCGCCCAATCTCATGATGCTCCCCTCGCCGAAGCTTTTCTTGATCGTGGCGATGGCGGTGTCGAGATTCCGCTGGCGCGCCGGGTCCAGTTCGGGCCCGCCCTTGGCGTCCGATTTGGCGTCGGTTTCGGTCTCGGTTGCGGGTGTGGATGCGGCGGGTTTGGGTTTCTCAGCGGTTTTGGCGGCCATGGTAAATCGGGTGTTTGAAGTGACTTGGCCGGCAACTATGCGGAAGCCCCGGCAGGCAAGTCAACCGCCGCCTGCCGATTGCGTTATCGAAGCGCGAAATCCGGGCATTTTTTCCCATTCGGAGAATGGAATTGTCTTCGAACGGCCCCCCGAACTACGCTCCGGCCATGTTTTCACACGTGGTTATTTTTTGGACGGATCCGGAGCAGCCCGACGCGGCGGATCGCTTGATCGAAGGCGCGAACCGGTATCTTCGCGACATCCCCGGCGTGCATCACTTCCACATCGGCAAGATGCAGTCGAGTCACCGCGACGTGGTGGACCAGAGCTACCAGGTGGCGCTGAACACGCAGTTCGAATCCAAGCAGGCGCAGGACGAATACCAGGATCACCCGGAACACATCGAATTCGTCGAGAAGGTCTTCAAGAAGGTCTGCCAAAGGGTCGTTGTGTACGATTTTGAATAGGGAACCACGGATGAGCACGGATGGACACAGATGGGAACTGTGGGCGCTGCGTTCCGTAGAACGGGATTTATCCCGTTTGTTGCGCGTTGAGCCGGCAAAGGCCTATGACGATGACCAGCGTCTTGAGTTTCAGTCGGATGTTTCCCGGTTTCGTCCCGCGCCCTGCAAACGGAATGAATTCCGTTCTACTGTGTTCATCGGTGGTTAAGAAGGATTCAGCCATGAGCCACGATCTTAAGGATTTTGAGAAGGACGTCATTGAGCGGAGTCATTCGACGCCGGTGTTGGTGGATTTCTGGGCCGAGTGGTGCGGGCCGTGCAAGATGCTGGCCCCGGTGATCGAGGGCCTGGCCGACAAGGCCCATGGGAAATGGGCCTTGGTCAAGATCAACACCGAGGAGCATCCCGAGCTGGCCGAACGCTTCGGCATCAGCAGCATTCCGAATGTGAAGCTGTTCCATGGCGGCGAGGTGATCGATGAGTTCTTTGGCGCCATGTCGGAGAGCGAGATCGAATCCTGGATTGCCGGGGCGCTGCCCTCGCCCAACGCCAAGACGCTTCTGAAGGCCTTCGCCCTGCTCGATGCGGGCAATGCGGCCGAGGCGTTGGCCGCGGCCGAACCTGTCCTGGTCGAGGAGCCCGACAATCAAGAAGCCCGCATGCTGATCGCGGAGGCGTCCTTGGGATCCAATCCCGGCCGGATCGTGGAACTCCTGCAGTCGATTAACGAGGATTCGGATCACTTCGACAAAGCCAAGGCGCTGCGCGAACTGGCCAAGGTTTCGTTGGCCGTGGACGAGCCCGATTCGCTGCCGGACGCCGCGGTGAAGGACCGTTATCTGGAGGGCGCCAATGCCGTGCGCGCCGGCGACTACGACGCGGCGTTCCAGGCCTTCATCGAGGTGATCGAGAAGCAGGGAAGCTACGCGGACGAGGCGGCCAAGAGCGCGGGCAAGGCGCTGATCCAGTTTCTCGGCATCCGCCACCCCGTGGTCGACAGGAACTACCGGGCGTTCACGAGTGTGCTGTATATGTGACCCGTAGCAGCGAACGTAAGTTCGCTCATTTCGAGTCTTGGACTCCGGAAGTCAGAGCGAACTTACGCACGCTGCTACGCCGAGGTGTTATTCACCCCAGACCCAATTTCTCCAACTTCGGCGGGATCGTGACCTGGCAGAACCGGTTCTCCGGATGGTTGCGGAAATAGTCCTGATGATAATCCTCCGCCGGATGATAATTCGAAACCTCTTCGATCTCGGTCACGATCGGGCCTTCCCAGAGGGCGGCGGCGCCGGCTTTTGACCTCCCGGCGATCTCGCGCTGTTCCTCATCATGCCAGTAGATGCCGGAGCGATATTGCGTTCCTTCGTCCACTCCCTGCCGGTTGAGCGTGGTCGGATCATGCGCCCGCCAGAAGACATCCAGCAGCTTGGCGAATGAAATCACGTCCGGATCGAATTCAATCCGCACGACCTCGGCATGCCCGGTCTCGCCCGTGCAGACCTTCTTGTAATCCGGATCGGGGTCATGGCCGTTCGAATACCCGGAGACGACCGATCGAACCCCGTCCAATCTCTGGAAGACGGCCTCGACGCACCAGAAGCAGCCCGCGGCAAGGGTGGCCTGTTGCAGCGATTGACTCATGACAACAAGGATAGAACGGGTGTCTGGATCGCCAAGCGAATTTGATGCGGGGCGGCCTGCCACCTTTGGACTTTCTTCGCGCGATGCCTGCCCACACACTGCGTCGATCATGAATCGATTCGTCTTTCTACGGGCTGCGCTCATTGCCGTCTTCATGTTTTCCCTGGGCCTTCATGCTGCGGGGAAACGCCCGAACATCCTGTATTTTTACGTCGATGACATGGGTTGGGGCGCGATCGGGCCGAACGGGCAGGCGGAGCGTCGGGCGAAAGGGCTGCCCCACGTGCTCACGCCGAATCTCGATCGCCTGGCGGCCGAAGGCGTCAATTTCACGCGGTCGTATGGCTGCACGGTCTGTTCGCCGGCGCGGTCGTCGCAGCAGACCGGCTTTCATCAGGGACACACCTTCGCCGACCGCAACGATCCCGACAACGCCAAGAAGGCCATCCGCCGCGAGGACCTGACCATGGGCAACAGACTGTCGAAGGCCGGCTACACGACCGGCTACTGGGGCAAGTGGGGCTACGGCGGCTCCAAGAGCCAGGAGGCGCCGACCATTGACAACATCCAGACCCTGCCGACCTCGCACGGCTATCAACACGTCGTGGCCGAGCTGCACCACGTGCGGGCGCACACCTTTTTTCAACCGACACTGTGGAACGCCCCGGCCAAGGCCGGCTCCGTGGGCGGGTTGGAGTTGAAGCCGAACTCCATGTCGTCGTTCAAGGGCGACAAGAGATACCCGGACGCTCCGGCGCTGCAGAATCACCCGGATTATCCGGCGACGGCCTATTGTGACGATGTCTACGCCTTCGCGGCCCTGGACTTCGTCCGCGCCGGAGCGAAGGCATACAACGCGAGCGGCAAGCCGTTCTTCGGGTTGCTGGCGGTGCAGGTTCCGCATGCGCCGTTCGATGAGATTCAACAACTGCCCGAATGGAATCGCGCCTACCGCGACAGACCCTTCTTCAATTCGCTCTCGAAACAGGCCCAGGAATGGGCGGCCATGGTCACGCGGATCGACGGCCATTTCGGCAATATCCTCGACGCCCTGGAGGATCCGAATGGGGACGGCGACACGTCTGATTCCATTGCGGCCGACACCCTGGTGGTGTTCCAGTCGGACAACGGCGGCCCGCAGCATCCGGCGCGCAATGAGTTCCGCGCAAATGGCGGTCTGCGCGCGGCCAAGGGCAGGATCGAGGAGGGCGGCATCCGGATCCCCACGATCATGCGTTGGCCGGCGAAAATCACGGCGACCTCCAAACTCCGCGCGGGAACCAGCACAGACCGGATCATCGATGTCACCGATCTGCTGCCGACCTTTTGTGAACTGGCGGGCATCGACGCGCCGCTGGGCATCGATGGCGTTTCATTGGCGCCCACGTTGACCGGCGAGGGCCGTCAGCGACGGCGCGAGTTTGTCATTCACGAGGCCGGCAACGGCCAGTCCATCATCCGCGGCCGGCACAAGTTGATCCGCCGCAGGAAGGGAATCGAACTTTACGACCTGGTGGCCGATCACGCCGAGGAGAAGGACATCGCGGCAAAACATCCGAAGCTGGTCGCGGAACTGAAGGAGCTGCTGCTCGGCGAGCGCGTCGATGAACCGAAGGGCTTCGCTAACACCTACCACCATTGGACCGCGGGCGCGCGCGGCGACCTGAGCTCCGCCGACAACTGGTCCGACTACCGATATGCCAACGCCGGCATCACCTACACGACGGATGACGGCCCGCCCCGGGCGTCCTGGGTCGCGCGATTGGAGAACAAGGGCGAAACGGGCGCCTCGGCGTCCGTCGGCAAGCCGAGGAAGAACGCCCGGGCAGGACAGAGCAAAGGAGAGGTCGCGTTCCTTGCCCTCGAAATCGCGGGCGATGTCGGAGCGCGCGCCCTGCAGACCCTGTCGGTCGAGAGCGATCAGGCGCTGATCGGTCGCAATGAGGTTCGAATTTCAGAACTGGGCGTCGTCCATCTGAAGGGCGGGCGGGTGGAATCGCAGCGGTGGATCGATATCAAGTCCGGCGGACTGCTTTATGGTCACGGCGCCGTGGAGGGCGATGTTCACAACGCTGGCGCGATCAGCGCCATCCACGGCCGCAACAAGGTCGCGCGTCGGCTCGAGATCGACGGTGACTATTTCGGCTCGGACGCGTCCACGCTGACGATCGACGCCACCAGGCAATCCGATCATTTTGAGATCGCGGGGACGGCGCATCTGGACGGTGAATTGAAGGTCATGTTGCACCGGGGCGACAGGCCGACGAAGGGCGACGCCTTCACGGTGTTGAAGGCGACGAAGATCGAGGGCCGCTTCAACAATCCCGGCGATGTCGTCAAGAGTGCCGACGGAGCAGCGTTCAGGATCGAGTATTCGGCGAAGTCGGTTCGCGTGATTGTGCTGTGAGCCGCGGCGGCTCGACGAATGACATGGCCGCAATGGTGTCACCCTTCCAAGGGTTTGAAGTGGGGCGCCTGCGGCGGGTCTCCCCGACTTGTAATGGCGGGGACGTCCCGCCCGATTGTAAGAGAAACGAACTGTATAAGCCTGAATATCATGAACGAATCTGTCTGTCCCATGTGTGAAATGGACGAAATCCTCAAGCATGAGGATCACCTTGAATGCGTCACCTGCGGCCACGAATGGGAACCTGAGCCGGCCGCCGCCGGCGAGCGCGTCGTGAAGGACGCCCATGGGAACACGCTCGCGGATGGGGATTGCGTGATCCTGGTCAAGGATCTCAAGCTCAGCGCCTCGGAGGTTCTCAAGGTCGGTTCAAAGTCCAAACCCATCCGCCTGGTGGACGGCGATCATGAGATCTCCTGCAAGGTGAACGGCATCGCGGTCGGTCTCAAGGCGCAGTTCGTCAAAAAGGCGTCCTGAGCCTGACGGAATAATCGAATTCAGAATGGGGAGACCCGACCTGCCGCCGCACGATTGTGTCACCCTTTCAGGGTGTTGAAGTGGGGCGCCTGCGGCGAGGCGCCCCTACCTGCGTTGCTCGGGACGGCTCGCCGACTTGTCACACTTCAAAGTCCCGGAGGGACGAAGGAACTCGGAATGGGGATCGCGGAATGCGGAGCCAAAACTGTTCCGAACTCCGCGTTCCGATTTCCGCATTCGCCTGTCCCGGAGGGACGCAAAGCGGCTGCCGCCTGCGCTTCCGGGTCAGCCTTGAAATCACGCAGTCGCCTGGCCTTCTCTTCCGACAGCGATTCGATGACTGGTTCCAGCAGCCGTCGAAGGATTGTGGACGCTTCGCTCACGGTCGACATCGCAATCCGACTTCCAGCGCCAGTCGAAACGCCTGTCACCGCCTCGCCCGGGCGGGTCGAACCTCACTCCGCATTGCGGCCGCAGCATTTCTTGTATTTCTTGCCGCTGCCGCAGGGGCACGGGTCGTTGCGGCCGACCTTGGGCCCGCTTTCGACCGGCTTGGCCTTTTCGACCTCGGCCGCCGCCTCGGAGACCATGTCGCCGCCGCTGGCCTGGGCCGGGGCGCCCGCGCCGCCGCCGAAGGCGTTCATGTCCTGGTGCTGGGCCTGGCTGCCGCGATTGGCAAGGCGCAGGCGGAACCGCTCCAGGGCCTCGCGGCTCGAGTGGCCGAGGAAGACGTTGTGGCAGATCTCGGTCTTGATATCGACCATCATCTCGTCGAAGACCTTGAAGGCCTCCGCCTTGAACTCCAGCAGCGGGTCGCGTTGTCCGTAGGCCCGCAGGCCGATGCTGTGGCGCAGGCTGTCGATCTCGTAGAGGTGCTCCTGCCATTTCTGGTCGATCGCGGCCATGATGAGCCAGCGTTCGATGGCGGTGAGCGCCGTGGGATCCTCGATGCTGGCCTTGATCTCGTAGGCCTCCTTCACCGCGTCCGTGATGGCCTTGCAGACACCGAACTGGGCCGCGTTGAAGCCGTTGTAGATCGAGCCGGCCGGCGGGGCTTCGTCGTTGCTCGTCGCCGCCTTGAGCAGTTCCTCTTCGGGGATGCCGATCGGGAAGGTCAGGTTGGTCCAGTCGGCCAGGCCGCGGATGTTCCAGTCCTCCGGCTCCTTGTCCTCGAAGCAGAACTCCTCGACCTTCTGGATGATGACCTCCTCGATCACCTCCATCATGCGGTCGTGCACGCTCTCGGCCTGGAGGATCTCGTTGCGGAAATCGTAGATCACCGAGCGCTGCTTGTTCATCACGTCGTCGAACTCCAACGTGCGTTTGCGGATCTGGAAGTTGTGGCCTTCGACGCGCTTCTGCGCGGAGCCGATCGAACGGTTCAGCAGGGGGTGCTCCAGTTCCTGGCCCTCCTCGAGGCCGACGCGCTCCATCACCTTGCTAATGCGGTCGGAGCCGAAAAGGCGCATGAGGTCGTCCTCCAATGAGATGAAGAAGTGCGAGGAGCCGGGATCGCCCTGACGCGCGCAACGTCCGCGCAGCTGCCGGTCGATGCGGCGGGATTCGTGGCGCTCCGTGCCGAGCACGTGCAGGCCTCCGAGTTCGGCGACGCCCTCGCCCAGTTTGATGTCCGTGCCGCGGCCGGCCATGTTGGTCGCGATGGTGACTGCGCCGCGTTGTCCGGCGCGCGCGACGATCTCCGCCTCCTTTTCGTGGAACTTCGCGTTGAGCACGTTGTGCACGATGCCGGCGCGTTTGAGCATGCGCGCCAACTGCTCCGAGGTCTCGACCGAAACCGTGCCCACCAGGATCGGACGACCCTGCTTGTGGACTTCGCGGATCTCGTCCAGCACCGCATTGAACTTCTCGCGCTTGGTCTTGTAGACCGTGTCGTTGTGGTCGATGCGCAGGCAGGGCTTGTTCGTCGGAATGACCAGCACGCCCAGCTTGTAGATGTCGTAGAACTCGGAGGCCTCGGTCTCGGCCGTGCCGGTCATGCCGGCCAGTTTGTGGTAGAGACGGAAGTAGTTCTGGATGGTGATGGTCGCCAGGGTCTGGGTTTCGCCTTCCAGCTCCACGCCTTCCTTGGCCTCCACCGCCATGTGTAGGCCGTCGCTCCAGCGACGACCCGGCATCTTGCGGCCGGTGTTTTCATCGACGATGACGACCTTGTTGTTCTCGACCACATACTGCACGTCCTTCTCGTAGATGCAGTAGGCCTTCAACAACTGGGAGACCACGTGGATGGTCGAGGCGCGTTCGTCGGAAAGCTCCTGGATCCGGGCCTTCTCCTGCGCGCGTTGATGCGCATCAAGATCGTCGCGCAGATCGACCTCATGGAACAGGGTCGAGATGTCCGGCAGCATAAACGCCTCCGGATCGTCGGAGTTCATGAAGTTGCGGCCCTTTTCGGTCAGGTCCGCGTCGTGGGACTTCTCGTCCATCGCGAAGAAAAGCTCCTCCTTCTGCGCGTAGAGCTCCTTCTTTGTCTGGTCGGCGAGCAGTTGCAGCTCGGCCTGGTTCATCATGTTGAGGTTGTCCGGATTCTCCAGGATCGACAGGAGCCGCGGCGAGCGCGGCTGGCCCTGCTTGACCTTGTAGAGCTGCAGGCCGATGTCGTAGCGCAACAGTTCCGCCTCCTCGCGCTGCCCTTCGTCCAGTTCGGCCAGCTGCTTGATCTTCTTCTTCGCGTCGTCGATGAAGCGATCGCAGAGCTTGCGCTGCGCCTGGATCAACGACTGGATCCTGGGCCGCGTGGCGACATAGCGCTCGTTGTCGCTGTTGGCGACCGCGGGTCCGCTGATGATCAACGGCGTGCGCGCCTCGTCGATCAGGATCGAGTCCACCTCGTCAACGATCGCGAAGTAATGCCCGCGCTGCACCTGGTCCTCCTTGCGCGTGGCCATGCCGTTGTCGCGCAGGTAGTCGAAACCAAATTCGGAGTTGGTGCCGTAGGTGATGTCGCAGTTGTACTGCTCGCGGCGCAGTTCGGAATGCTGGGAGTTCTGGATGCAGCCCACGGTCAGGCCGAGGAAGCGGTAGACCGCGCCCATCCACTCGCTGTCGCGCGCGGCGAGGTAGTCGTTGACCGTCACCACGTGCACGCCGCGCCCGGTGAGCGCATTGAGGTAGACCGGGAACGTGCCGACCAGCGTCTTGCCTTCACCCGTCGCCATTTCCGCGATGCGGCCCGTGTGCAGCCCCCAGCCGCCGATCAACTGCACATCGTAGGGAATCATCTCCCACGGCAGCGGATGATCCCGCACCATCACCTCCGTGCCGCACAGGCGACGGCAGGCGTTCTTCACCACGGCGAAGGCCTCGGGCATGATCTCATCCAGCCGCGTTCTCAGCTGATCGAGATCCTCGATCTCCGACAGCTCCTTCTTCCAATCCGCGGTCTTGTTGCGCAGATAGTCGTCGGACTGCTTCTGGTACGACTCCTCGAGCTCGTTGATGCGGGCCACGACCGGCTGCATCTTCTTGATCTCGCGCTCGTTCTTCGAGCCAAACACTTTGTTGATGACAAATTTCAGCATGACAAAAAGGGTTCCCCGCGCCGGGTGTGCGCGGCGCGATAAGAACCGGCGACGCTACGCGACCGCCACTGCCGCGTCAAAAGGATTCAAATCGCAAAAATCCGGGAGATTTGGAGCGGAAATCCGGTTCCGCGCGCGCTTGAATGACCGCAAAGCGGGCAACGATGGGGGGCAATAGACAAAGTCCCCGGCGTTGTTGACTGATCCATCCAGCAGCGCCAAGTTCCTCTTGACGTCACCGATTCGGAGGACATTTCGATGAGTAAGGGAGAACGGATGAGCATTCGAACGAAACGAATGGCAGCGAATTTCGGGTTGTTCTGCTTCCTCTTGCTCGCTTCGGAGAGGATCGTCGCATGTCTCTGGGACTACGACACCCTCTCGATGGAGCGGAAACGGTTTCCCGAAGCCCACGAACTCATTGCCGGATATTTCCTTCGTCACTCGGATGCGTATTACGAATGGCGCCTGGCCGACCGGCTGGCAAAACAGGTCAATGAGCGGACGGCCATGGACCTCGACGATATTGCAGTGGCGTATGAGAAGCTCGATCGCCATGACGAAGCCATTGCCGCCATTTGCGAGAGGATGAAGCGTTGGCCTGAGGAAGGTCGTTATGAATCTGAAGCCAATCTGGGAACCTTCCTGATTCATTCAGGGAAGCTCGACAAGGGCTTGGAGCACATCGCGACAGCGATTGAGTTGAATCCGGACGCGCACTTCGGGAGGGAAAAGTATCAGAAGCTTCTCGTCGAGTACGTCTTGGAAACAAGGAAGGTTCACCAGGACCTGCCGCTTCGGCCTGATTCATCATACGGAAGGCGGTTTGGGTTTGCAGAGTTTGCCTTGGAGACTTCTGAGATCGGCCCGGCCACAGACGCGGAGGCCCAAGCCGCGATCAAAGGCGTTCTGGGAATGATGCGTTTTGGGCGGCACGATTCACCCATCCTACTTGAGGCTTTGGGGGATCTGCTTCTCTCGGCCGGCGAGTTCAACGATTCCAAGATGCTCGCCGCTCGCGCGTATCTGAAAGCTTCCTACGAAGTTGAGAGCGTCGAGGCTTCATATCGCTTCAGAATGAAAGCCAAGGAAGCGATCAACATGCAGTTCGGTAGAAGTTTGGATGAGATCGAAGCCGATCTTCAGGATGAGATCGCGCAAGGCTTCAAGTTGGCGCTGGAGATCGCCGCCAAGGAGCGAAGGTGGGTTGCCGAGTAAATGAATCTCGACCGCGAATTTGCATCGACCTATCGCGAGCTGGCGAAACTTCAGCTCAACCGCCCGGATTGGTCGCCAAGGGAGGGTGATGTGAGAAGGGAGCGGATGTTAACGACCTTGGGATACCTCTCCGGAATCTGTGTCGTGGGTTCATTCCTCGTTCTCTTGACCATCTACGTCAGAAGATCGTTTCGCGGGCAGGCTCCCGCAAGAAGGCGGCAGGAGCAGCTCGAGAAGGACATCGGGTGAACTGTAAGCCGCGCAACCAGGTCTTGGAATTCGAATACCGGCGCTGTTGACTGGGTGTTGAATTCTGTTCGCCCCATGAAATCACATCGATTCCTTTTTGCCGCCGTTGTTGTCGCGATCGCGGCGTTGTGTTCCTTGTCCGCCGCCGTCGCGGCGCCGCCGAATTTTCTGGTCATCATGGCGGACGACTGCACCCACAACGACCTGCCGTTGTATGGCGGTCGGAATGCGAAGACGCCGAACATCGATTTATTGGCGGCGCAGGGATTGACCTTCAACCGCGCCTATCTCAGCGAGGCCATGTGCCAGCCCTGTCGCGCCGAGTTGTATTCCGGGCAGTTTCCGCTCCGCAATGGCTGCGCCTGGAATCACTCGGCAAGCCGGCCGGGCGTGAGGAGCATGCCGCAGCATCTTCGGCCGTTGGGTTACCGGGTGGGTCTGGCGGGCAAGGTGCACGTGAAGCCGGACAAGGCCTTTCCCTTCGAGAACGTCGGCGGATTCGATCCCAACTGCGTGCGGGATCCCACCCGGGCGCACGATCTGTCGGCGGTGAACGAATTCATGAGCCGCGACCGGACGCCCTTCTGCCTGGTCGTGGCGTTGGTGGAGCCGCATGTCCCGTGGGTCATGGGCGACCCGTCGAAGTATCCGCCGCGGAAGATCCAGCTGCCGCCGAACATTGCCGATACGCCGCGCACGCGCTCCGACTTCGGGAGGTATCTCGCCGAGATCACCTACATGGACGGCCAGGTCGGGGAACTGCTCGAGGCTTTGGACAAGTCCGGCAAGGCCGACGACACGCTCGTGCTCTTCACCTCGGAGCAGGGCTCGCAATTCCCCGGCTGCAAGTGGACCAACTGGGACACCGGCGTCCACACGGCCCTGGTGGCCCGTTGGCCCGGCCGGGTTCCCGCCGGCAGACGCACGGACGCCATCGTGCAATACGCGGATGTCCTGCCGACCTTCCTTCACGCGGCGGGCGGCGGCGCCGCCGCCGCGGATTTCGACGGCCGCAGTTTCCTGCCGGTCCTGAAGGGCGGGGCGGAGAGCCATCGTGAGTTCGCATTCGGCCTCCACAACAACGTTCCCGAAGGGCCGCGCTATCCGATCCGCACGGTCACCGACGGCGAGTGGCGTTACATCCGCAATTATCTGCCGGAGGAGCTCTACATTGAGAAGCACCTGATGGGCGTCCAGGGCGACGGGAAGTTGAACAATCCCTACTGGTCGACCTGGGTGTTCCAGTCGTGGAACAAACCGGCGATCTACAACCTCGTCAAACGCTACACCCGGCGTCCGGCCGAGCAGCTGTATCACACGGCCGAAGACCGGTTTGAGATGACCAATCTCGCCGACGATCCGAAACACGCCGCAATCAAGCGGCGGCTGCAGGCAAAACTGGAGGCCTGGATGAAATCACAGGGCGACCCCGGCGCGCCGGAGGACACGGACGAAGCCATCCAGGCCGCGCGTAAAGGGAATCATCTCTACGGCCCGCCGTCCTCCAAGTAGCCGCGCTCGCGAGAGCGTGGTTCCACGTGAGCCCGGAGCGAGGCTGGCGCCACCATCTGGCGAAGGCCGCTACTTCGGTGAAGCTTTCAACACCGCCCTGGCCGGCGCGCCTTCGGCGCCGAGCAGTTTCAACGGCAGGCAGATCAACTCGTAACGGCCGGGTTTCACGGCGGCGAGGTTCAGGCCTTCGATCACCCAGATCCCGGCGCCCAGCATGATCTGATGCGTCTCGACGCCGTCGCGCTGCCAGCCGCCGATGGAAAGGTAATCGATGCCCACGGTCATGACGCCCCGATCGGCGAGGAACTGCGCGCCTGCCTGCGAAATGCAGACGAACTTCTTGTCGAACGTATCCGACTTCCACGACTTTCGGCTGTTGCCGGTCTTGAAAAGGACGCGCTCGCCCCTGCGCAGTTTGTGCGGCTCCAGATGTTTCGGTTCAATCGCTGTCCGCGCCTTGATCTCGATAACCCGGCAACGACCGACCGTGGCGTGGATTGGCAGCTGATCAATGGAGGCCCCGTCGGCGACGAAATGCAGCGGCGCGTCCATGTGCGTGCCGGTGTGGGCGCCGAAGGAAAGCTGCGTGAAATTGCAGACATCGCCCTTGGCCATGTCGAGCTTCCGCGCGAGCGTCACCTCCGGGTCGCCGGGCCAATGGACCATGCCTGATCGGATTGGGACGGAGATGTCGATGAAGTCCTGGATCATGAGGATTCGGCCCTGCGGGCGATGTGTCCGCTCAGTCCTTGTCCGCGCTGCCCCGGCGGGAGTCGAGGAACGCCTGAAGCGTGTCCGGGTTCTGCTCGAAGAATTTCGACAGGGCCTCCAGGCAGTCGATGGTCGAGGTGCTGAGATGATGCTCCAGGCCCTCGATGTCGCGTCCCTGCGTTTCCTTGTCGAGGCCGAGGAGCGAGAAGAAGCGGGCGAGGGTCTCGTGGCGGTGTTGGATCTTGAGGGCGATCGAGCGTCCCTCGTCGGTGAGCATGAGGCCGCGGTATTTCTCGTAATTGACGAAGCCCTTTTCATCCAGCTTCTGAACCATGCTGGTCACCGAGGCCTGGGTGACGCCGAGCGAGGAGGCGATGTCGACCACGCGGGCGTATCCCTTCTCCTCGATCAGTTCGTGGATGCGCTCCAGATAGTCCTCGGCGCTCTGGCTGGGTTTCGGCGGCATGGGTGAAAGAGCGCGGATTGTTGTTGGGCGGCCGGGAGAATGCAAGCGCGGGGGGGAGCGGGATGGCAGGCGCTGGCGCACGTCACTATTGCAACCCCACGATCCAACCGTACGAAACCCTCGCCCTCAATGGGGGATCAAACGGCGGCGGGAGAAATCGTGTTCAAGGTCTCCTGTTTCGCCCCTGCAGGGCTTTGAAATGGGACCTTTCGGCGAAAGGTCCCTACCTCGATGTGGTAGGGCCGCCTCACGCCAACAACGGCTCCACGATCTTCCCATGGACATCCGTCAGGCGGAAGTCGCGGCCCTGGAAGCGGTAGGTCAGTTTGAGGTGATCGAAGCCCAGCAGGTGGAGCATCGTTGCGTGAAGGTCGTGCACATGCACCTTCTCGGCGATGCCGTTGAAGCCGAGGGCGTCGGACCGGCCGTAGCTGACGCCTCCCTTCACGCCGCCGCCGGCCATCCACATGGTGAAACAATTGGGGTGGTGGTCGCGTCCGTCGTTGCCGCCCTGCACCATGGGCGTGCGACCGAACTCGCCGCCCCAGACGATCAGTGTGTCCTCCAGCATGCCGCGCTGCTTCAGGTCCCGGATCAGGGCCGCGGCCGGCTGGTCGGTGTCGTGGCAGTTTTTCCTGAGGTCTTTCACGAGGTTCCCGTGCTGGTCCCAGGATTCGTGGAACAACTCGACGAAGCGCACGCCGCGTTCGAGGAGTCGCCGGGCGAGCAGGCAGTTGTTGGCGAAGGAGGATCTGCCCGGCTCGGCGCCATACATGTTGCGCACGTGTTCGGGCTCGCGGGAGATGTCCATCACCTCGGGCGCGTGGTCCTGCATGCGGAAGGCCATTTCGAAGGAGGCGATGCGGGTTGCGATCTCCGGATCGCCGACGGCGTCGAGGCGCATGCGGTTCAGGCTGGAGATGGCGTTCAGCGAATCGCGCTGCAGCTCGCGATCGACGCCCCTGGGATTGGACAGGTAGAGCACGGGCTCCCCGCCGCCGCGGAACTGCACGCCCTGGTAGACCGTGGGGAGGAAGCCGCTGCCCCAGTTGGACGCGCCGCCGCTGGGTCCCTTCTTGCCGGAGCTGAACACGACAAAGGACGGGAGGTTCCGCGACTCGCTGCCGAGGCCGTAGGTCGCCCAGGAGCCGATGCTCGGCCGTCCGAACTGCTGCGACCCGGTGCTCATCATGATCTGGCCGGGCGCATGGTTGAAGGCGTCGGTGTGCATCGCCTTGACGAAGCAGACATCGTCGGCGACGCCCGCGAGATGCGGCAGCAACTCGGAAAGCTCGGCGCCGCTCTGGCCGTGCCGGGCGAACTTGAATTTCGGTCCCAGCAGCTTGGACTGGGGGTCGATGAAGGCCGCGCGGTAGTCCTTGATCAGGTCGGCCGGCGGCAGCTTGCCGTTGAGGCGCGTCAACTCGGGCTTGTTGTCGAACAACTCCAGGTGGCTCGGCGCGCCGGCCATGAAGAGGAAGACCACCCGCTTGGCCCGGGGCGCGTGGTGCGGCCCCTTGGGCGCCAATGGATCGACAGCTGTCGGCGCGGCGTGGCCATTCTCGCAAAGAAGTTGTCCCAGGGCGGCCGCGCCCAGCCCGACCCCGCATTGGCTGAGAAACCAACGACGGGAGACAGCGGCAGGATCAGCGATTTGGGGAGAGTGATCGTGGCGGTTCATGGCGACTTGAAATCTGAAATCTGGCGCGTTGCGTTGCGTGTTGTGACTGACGTCGGCGATGGCAGATAGCAAATGGCAAATGGCAGACCACTGACCACTGACTACTGACCACTGACTACTGACCACTGACCACTGACCACTGACCACTGACCACCGCCGTTCATTCCTTCGTGATTGTTTCGTCGAGGTTGAGCAACGCGCGCGCCACGGCGGTCCATGCGGCGAGGGTTGCTTTCGGGCGCTTCGGATCGTCGGCCAGGCCTGCGGTCAATTCAGCCGCCTTGGCGGCGTCCGCTTCGAATCGTTTCTTCTGGCGGTTCAGCAGGGTCAGCAGGACCCTGGTTTCCTCCGCTTCGGGCGCTCGGGTCAGGCAGCGGCGGAACGCAAGGGTCAACTTTGCTTCATCCGTTTCGCCGCCCTCGCGCAGGGCGAGCGCGGCCAGCGCCCGGGCGCATTCCAGGAAGACCGGTTCATTCAGGGTGGTCAGCGCCTGGAGGGGGGTGTTGGAGCGCGACCGGCGCACGCAGGAGAAATCGCCGTTGGGCGAATCGAAGGTCTGCAGCATCGGATAAGGCACGGAGCGGAAACGGAAGGTGTACATCGCGCGGCGGTAGCGGGCGCCGCCGTTGTCCTCCTTCCACGACTTCGGGCCGTAGCTGGCGGGCGGTTGGAAGAGGAATTCCGGCGCCGGCGGGTGCACGCTCGGCCCGCCCACGGTCCGATCCAACAGACCGCTCGCGGCCAGCGCGATGTCGCGCACAATCTCGGCGTCCACGCGGAACCGCGGGCCGCGCGCGAGCAGGCGGTTGTAGGGATCGCGGGCGTGCAGTTCCGGCGTCACGCGCGAGGACTGACGGTAGGTGGAGGAGGTCACGATCAGCTTGTGCAGCCGTTTCAGGCTCCAGCCGCCCTCCATGAACTCGACGGCCAGCCAGTCCAACAGCTCGGGATGCGAAGGCGGCGCGCCCTGGGAACCGAGTTCCTCCGGCGTCTCCACGATGCCGATGCCGAAATACGCCTGCCAGATGCGGTTCACGATCGAGCGGGCGGCGGTCGGCGAATCGCGGGCCACGAGCCAGCGGGCGAAATCCAGGCGCGTCGGATCGCCGTCGGTCCGCATCGGGTTCAGGAACGCCGGGGCCGCGGGCTTCACGGCGCGTTCGGGCTTCAGCCAGTCGCCGCGCGCGAGCATGCGGGTCATGCGTTGGTCGTTGCGCTCCTCCATCACCAGTTGCGTCGCGCTCTCCGGATGCTCCCGCCACAACGTCTCGATCCGGTCGTTCGAGGTTTTCCAATCCTTCACCGTCGTGCGCCAATATGAGAACACCGCGTGCATCTGCCCGGGCGAACGGTCTTTCATCGGGATCGCAAGAATCTCCCGCACCCGGCGCGGAAGCGGATCGGCGACGGCATCGGGCGCCGCCGTGGCCGAGACGCGGAAGCGGCCGAGATTCATGGTCTTCACGTCGTCGCTGTTCCAGCCGCCGTGGCCCTGCTGGAAGGAGACGGTCAGTCTCGTGCCATTGGGGAAGGCGATGTTCTTGTCGGCGACAAAGACCGCCTTGCGATCCTGGTTGCGGCGGCCGGGCCCGGCGTCGATGCCCCAGGCCGTGTCGGCCTTGCCGTCGATGGCGTAGTCGGCGGGGCCGGTGAAGCCGCGCTTGCCGTTCCGGTCCGCATAAAGTTCGCCGAGTTGTTTGCGTTCGTTCGCGAAGTCCGCCGTCGCCCTCACAAACTTCACCTGGACCTTCTTCTTTGGATCGGTCGCGTCCTCGGCCGTCACCTTGAATTCGGTCAAGGCGAACTGCCCGTCGATCGCGCGTCCGGGGCCGTGGGCCGGGAGATTTGGATCGGTGAACATCTCGAGGCGGAAGGCGCGTATTTCAGGCATCGTCACCGTGTTGGTGAAGGTGGAGGTCCAGCGCGTCGGCGCGTAGCCATGCGCGACCTGCGAGCCGTCGCCGCGCGGATCGTAACGTTGCGAATTGTTGCCCGAATTGCGGATGTCCAGGACGGTCCATTCCGGCCGGCCGTTCTTCACCGATTTCTCCCATTCGGCCATGCGGCGCCTCCAGTCGGGGGTCCGGTGTTTCAGATCGTTTTCGATGTCCCGGATCTCGCGCAGGATCCGCTCCCGTTCCGCCAGCCCGTTGGCCGTGTAGACCGCGATGCTGGCCTCGTGGGAATTGTTCAGGAAGGCGAACAACCGGTAATACTCCTCGCGTGAGAAGGGGTCGTATTTGTGCGAGTGGCACTGGCCGCACTGAATCGTCAGACCCAGCACGCTCTTGCCCAGGGCGTCCATCCGGTCGAACATCGCATCCATTCGGAACTGCTCGGGATCGATGCCCCCCTCCTCGTTGACCATGGAGTTGCGCAGGAAGCCCGTGGCGACGCGCTGGTCCTGCGTGGAGTCGGGCAGCAGGTCGCCGGCGATCTGCTCGATGATGAATTGATCGTAGGGCAGGTCGCGATTCAGGGCGTTGATCACCCAGTCCCGATAATGCCAGACCTGCCTCGGCTTGTCCTTCTCGTAGCCGTCGGAATCCGCATAACGCGCCGCGTCCAGCCACACGCGTCCCCAACGCTCGCCGTAGTGCGGCGACTTGAGCAGTCGATCGACCGCCCGCTCGTAGGCGCCATCCGCCGTGTCGGCAAGGAAGGCGTCCGTCTCCCCGCCGCTCGGAGGCAGACCGATCAGGTCCAGATGCAGCCGGCGAAGCAGGGCGACCTTGCCGGCGCGCGGCGATGGGGACAGCCCTTCCCCGTGCAGTTTGCGCAATACAAACGCGTCGATCGGATTGGCGACAAGGCGGTCGTCCCCGAATCGCGGGACCTGCGGTCGGACCGGGGCTTCGAACGCCCAGTGGCCCGACCATTCGGCGCCCTCGGCGACCCACTGTTTCAGGATGGCAATCTGCGACGCGGTCAACGATTTCCCGGAATCGGGCGGCGGCATGAGGTCATCCGGATCGGCCGTGGTGAGGCGGTGGATCAGGGCGCTTTCGCCGGAAGCGGGGGTTGTGACGCTCTGCGCCCCATCGCGTGTGTCCAGCCGCAGATCGGCCTTGCGCTCCGCCTCGTCCGGCCCGTGGCAATGAAAACAGGCGTCGGAAAGAATCGGCCGCACGTCGCGGTTGAAATCGATCGACGCGGCGTCGGCGCTCAGCAGGCAGGCTGTCGCCGCGACGCCCCTGATGAAATGGCGGACAAGCATCGCATCCATATCGCGCTAATCTACCCGCCCGACACCCGCCATCCACAAAAAAAGAGGTCAACGCGGGGCTTCGGTGTTCATGAGCCGGGTTCGAAGGTCATTTCGGCGGCGTGTTGCCGGTTCGTCCTTGGATTTCCGACCTTGATCACATTCCCGGGGGCGCCATGTGACAAGGTCGCGGCGGCATGCGTTGTTTTCTTGAATGCGTGCGTTTCTGAATCTGGCGATGGTCTGCGCGACGTTCCAATGGAGCGTCGCAACAGCCGAGGTTGTCCCGGTTCCGGCGCAGGCCGGCGACGCGCAGAACAACGTTGCCAGCCCGGCTTCCGCGCGTTCCATCGTCGCCCGGTCGCCGCGGTTGGCGTCCGGCGCCTGGGGCATTGTGGAGCTCACGCCGCTGGTCCTTCGCGTTCCCCTGGAGGCGACCGCCCCCGAAGCGGTCCGCTGTGAGCCGATGCGTTGGTTCTTCCCCCGATGGGACGAAGACCGGGCGGGGCGATTCCTGCGCGAGGCCGGTTGCCCGGCGTTCGAGGGAACGCCGGTCTTCGAGCGCGCATCCGACGGCGTCTGGCTGCTGCCGTCGCCCGATTGGATTGTTTCGCTGTCGCCGGAGTCGAGGTCGGAGTTGTACCGGTTCCTTGCGCGAAGCGGCCGGAATCCGAGACACCAATATCCCTTCACCTTCGCCCGCGGGCGTCTGGACACGCAGATTGCCGCCGTCGACCTTGAGCCCGCCACCGCGACGTTGATCCGCCGCCTTGTCTGCCCCATCGGGACGACCTTGATCCTGGCCGACGCGGAGCTGATCCTTGAAGGCTGCGCGAACCTCGCGGAGAAGCGCAGGTTCCTCCGGTTTCTGACCACGCACACGACGATCGGCATGCGGCTGAGCCTGCCACAGGATGTGAATTTCGGGACGGTCGTCGGCTATTGGGGCGCGCGGGGAAGGGAGTCAACCGTGCGTCCGCTTCTGGAAGCCCTGCGGGACTCCCGGGGGACGGGGCATCTGGACGTCGCCTATCTGCTGCCGCCGTTGGGCCGCAATCTCCTGATGACCTATCCGACCGGCGCTTCGGACGATCGGCCCAACGCCGCCCATTGGAACTGTTTCTGGACCTCGCTGAACTTCTTTGCGTCACGACCGGACGCGCGTCTGGTGGACGCCAACCTCGCCCGCGACGAACTTGCGCGATCCTACGTTCGCGTGTCCGGGGAAAAGCGGTTTGGCGATGTCGTGGTGTGGCGCGAGAAGTCGGGGAGCCTCAACCACATGGCTGTCTGGATTGCCGCCGACGTGGTCTTCACCAAGAACGGCTACGACGCCCTCCATCCCTGGGCCCTCATGTCTCTCGACGAATTGGGCCTGCGCTTCCCGTTCGCCGGTCCCGACGACATCGCCTTCTACCGGCGCCGCTGAAGGGCGGTCAAATTTCACTGGAAATGGGGGATTGCGCGGCTTATCGTCGCGGCAAATCACACCTCAACTTCGGCCCGATCATGGAACTGAACTTCAATTGCCCCCAATGCAGCCAGGAACTCACCGCGGATGAAACCATGCTCGGCGTCGAGATCGAATGCCCGTCCTGCGGCGAGACGATCATGATCGAGGGAGAGGCCGCGCCGGCCGAAGGGTATGAGCAGAATTTCGAGGCGGGCTCCTTCGACGCCGGTTCCTCCGAGCCGCGCGCGCCGATCGCGATTCCCACCTCCGCCGCCTCGGCGGACATGATCAAGAAGCCGAAGGCCAAACGGCTGGAGGTGGCCGCGAAGGAGGAGATGGAGGTCCTCTGCAAGACGATCCTCTATTCCAACGTCGGCAAGGACGCGGCCAAATACGACGAGGCGGTCGCGCAGGCGATGGTGGATATCGGCCGCCCGCATATCATCAGCATGCACCCGGTCAATCCCGGCGAGGGCGATTTCGGCCTGATGATCATTTACGAGAAGCAGCCCTGAGGGCGCATCCATTTTGGAATGAGAAGGCCGCGGACGATTCCGCGGCCTTTTTGTTGTCGAACCGAAACCGACAGGCTCGACACGGCGGAGGATCCGGCGATGATTGCCGGCATGATTTCCCGAAGTCACCTTACGCGATTTGCGGCCGTCGTTCTTGCCGCATCCACCTTTCTGACCCGCGCCGCCGATCCGGCTTCCGGCGCGACCGACCGGCCCAACATCGTCTTCTTTTTCGCGGACGATCTCGGCTGGACCGGCCTGCGCTGTTTCGGCAGCGATCTCTATGAAACGCCGAATCTCGATCGGCTTGCCGCGGAGGGCGTGAAGTTCACCGACGCCTATGCCGCGTGCACGGTCTGCTCGCCCAGTCGCGCGGCTGTCATGACCGGCAAGTATCCGGCGCGACTGCATCTCACCGACTTCATCGCCGGGCAGAACCGCCCCTTCGCCAGGCTGCGGATTCCCGAATGGCAGAAGTGGTTGAAGCACGACGAGGTCACCATCGCCGAGGCCCTCAAGTCCGGCGGCTACAAGACCGCGCAGGTCGGCAAGTGGCACCTCGATCGCAGGGACGCCAATTCCGGCGATTATGAACCGGTCGATCACGGCTTCGATCGCCAGGTTCTAAAACCGGCGTCGAAGGGCTACTTCCTCAACCAGCCTGAAGGCCGCTTCAAGAAGGGCGATTACGTCACCGATTTCCTTGCCTCCGAGGCCGCCGGGATCATCGGCGACTGGAAGGAGGATCCCTTCTTTCTCTACTTCCCGTTCCATGTCCCGCACACGCCGATCCAGGGAAAAAAGGAATTGATCGAAGCCTACGCGAAGAAGGTGAAGCCCGGCGCCAGGCATCAGAACCCGATCTACGCCGCCATGGTTCAAAGCATGGACGAGGCGGTCGGAACCGTGCTGGACGCCCTCAAGCGACACCGACTCAGCGACAAGACGGTCGTGATCTTCACCAGCGACAACGGCGGACTGACCCAACGCTACGGCAAACCCGACGGATTCACGGACAATCACCCCCTGCGTCGCGGCAAGGGTTCGGCCTACGAGGGCGGCGTGCGCGTGCCGACAATTGCGTATTGGCCGGGAGTCACGCCCGCCGGGACCGTCTGCGCCGAGCCGGTCATCGGGATCGATTTCTATCCCACCTTCCTGGAGATCGCCGGCGTCAAGGGCGACGCCAAACACAACCGCAGCGTCGATGGCCTCAGCCTGGTTCCGTTGTTCAAGAATCCCAAGGCCCGCCTGAAACGCGATGCGATCTACTGGCACTATCCGCATTACCACGCCGGCGGCGACGGCCCCTACAACGCCGTGCGCGCCCGTGATTGGCGATTGGTCCAATTCTATGAGGACGGCTCCGAGGCGCTCTACAACCTGAAGGACGACATCGGCGAAACAAAGAACGTCGCCGAACAAAACGCCGCCATCGCCGCGAAGCTCCGCAACCAGCTCGACAACTGGCGCATCGCCGTCGGCGCCCAGATGCCGATGCCAAATCCCGACCACGATCCCGACCGCGCGACCGAGGTCGGCAAGCGCGCGCGGAAGCGTTGAGCATGGCCACCCCGTAGAATCCGGCATAAGCCGGATCACTTCACAGCAAACAAACTTCTCATTCCCTTCGTCGGCGCGATCGTTCAATATCCCCGACGCTTATGAATGTCCGAAACGCCATTCCCTTTCTGTTCGTCGCCCTTTCCACCCTTCTTGCATCCACGCTTCAGGCCGCCGAGGCCGGGAGCGTGCTCTTCATGATCGGGGAGAAGGAATATCGGACCAGTGAATCCCTGCCCAGGTTTGCGAAGGAGCATCTGGAGCCGCTCGGATTCAAGACCACGTTCGTCCACGCCTCCAAGGACGACCCCAATCACTTCCCTGGTCTGGAGCAGCTCAAGGACGCCGACCTGTTGTTCCTCAGCGTCCGTCGCCGCACCCTGAAGCCGGAGCAGATGGACCTGATCAAGGCGCATCTGAAGGCCGGCAAGGGCCTGGTCGCCATCCGCACCTCCAGCCACGCCTTCCACCTGCGGAACAAGAAGCCGCCGGCGGGCCATGTGGAATGGGTGGAGTTCGACAGGGAGGTTCTGGGCCATGACTACGAGAACCACTTCGGCAACAAGTCCGGCACGGATATTGCGACGATTCCCCATTCCATCCGCGACCCGTTGATGACCGGCGTCAAGCAGACGGCCTTCCACAGCAGCGGCACGCTCTACAAGATGCGCAACCTCGCCGGCGGCAGCCGCACGCTGCTGCGGGGCACGACCCTCGACGAGGGCGAGCCCCAGTTGGAGCCGGTCGCGATCCATCGCACGCACGGCAAGAGCCGGGTGTTTTACACCTCGCTCGGGCACATCGACGACTTCAAGCTGGCGCCGGTCAACCGCATGTTGGTCAACGCCGTTCATTGGGCGGCGAAGCTCCCGATCCCGGGCGCCGATTCCAAGGCCGCGCTGCAAAGCTCCAAGGAGCGCGACAAGTTCAACATGAACATCGCCGGCAATGAGAAGGTCGCCGAGATCATCAAGACCTTCGAGGGTCGCGGCGAGATCGGCGATCACTCCACGCCCACCGCGCCCGCCGCCGCCGTGAAGCTCTTCCAGGTTCACAACGATTTTGAGATGGAGCTCGTCGCGCACGAGCCGACCATCCGGCAGCCGCTGTTCATGACCTTCGACCATCGCGGCCGCATGTGGGTGGTGCAGTATCTGCAGTATCCCTTCCCCGCCGGCCTGAAGGTCATCAAGTACGACCAGTATCTCCGCGCGGTCTTCGACAAGGTCCCGCCGCCGCCGCCGAACCACTTCAAGGGCGCGGACAAGATCACCGTCCTCGAGGACACCAACGGCGACGGGAAGTACGACAAGGCGAAGGACGTCATCACCGGCCTGAACATCGTCAGCTCCCTGGCGGTCGGCCGCGGCGGCATCTGGGTCCTCAATCCGCCCTACCTGATGTTCTATCCCGACGCAAACGGCGACGACATCCCCGACGGCGATCCCGAGGTGCATCTGCGCGGCTTCGGTCTGGAGGACACGCACTCCGTCGCGAACAGCCTGATGTTCGGGCCCGACGGCTGGCTCTACGGCGCCAACGGCAGCACCACGACCTTCACCGTCGATTCCGAGGTCACCAAGGGCGTGCATTACAAGGGCCAGTGCATCTGGCGTTATCATCCGGCCAGCAAGGTGTTCGAAATTTTCGCCGAGGGCGGCGGCAACACCTGGAGCACGGAGATCGACGCCGAGGGCCGCGTTTTCTCCGGCACCAACCACGGCCGCACCCACGGCATGCATTACGCCCAGGGCGGCTATGCCGGGAAAAACTGGGGCAAGCACGGACCGCTCTCCAATCCCTACGCCTTCGGCTTCTTCGACCACATGAAGCACGAGGGCTTTCCCGAGCGCTTCAGCCAGACCTTCTGCATCTACGACGGCGGCGCCTTCCCCGAGAAGTACAACCACGCCGTCGTCGCCGGCAACGCGCTGCACAACCGCGTCGTCGCCAGCCAGCTCATCCCGGACACGTCCACCTTCCGCACCAAGGACCATCCGCCGCTCGTCCTGGCCAAGGACCGGTGGTTCCGGCCCGTCGACATCAAGGTCGGACCCGACGGCTCGGTCTACGTGGCCGACTGGTACGACAGCCGGTTGACGCACGTCGATCCGAGGGACAACTGGCACAAGTCCAGCGGCCGCATCTACCGCCTGAAGGCCAGGGGAACAAAGCCGCTGAAGCCCTTCGATCTCGCGAAGCAGTCCAACGACGAACTGGTGAAGGTCCTGCTCACGCACAGGAACAAGTGGTTCCGGCACGAGGCCGTGCGCGTGTTGGGCGACCGGCGCGACAAGTCGATCGTCCCGCGCCTGAAGCGGATCGTCATGGCGGACCAGGAGGAGCGGACCCTGGACGCGCTCTGGGCGTTGTATGTCTCCGGCGGATTCGACAACGAGGTCGCGCTCAAGGCGCTGGACTCGAAGAACCCGCACGTGCGGCGCTGGGCGGTGCGGTTGATCGGCGATTCGAGGAAGACCACGCCGCGCGTCGCTTCGGAACTCAAGGACCTCGCCGTGCGCGAACCCGAGGTCGAAGTGCGATCCCAGTTGGCCAGTTCGGCCCGACGCCTGCCCGCCGAACAGGGCCTCCCCATCACGCGCGAGCTGCTGGCGCATGGCTCGGACGTCGACGACCTCCACATTCCACTGCTGCTCTGGTGGGCGGTCGAGGCAAAGTGCGGCGACGATCGCGACGCCGTGTTGAAGATGTTCGCCGACAAGAATGTCTGGACGCTGCCGATGGTGGAGAAGCATCTGATCGAACGGCTCATGCGTCGCTACGCCATGGCCGGCAGCCCGCAGGACCTTCAGACCTGCGCCGATCTGCTCGCCCTGGCGCCGGGCGCGGAACATCGGGCCAAGCTCATGACCGGCCTGATGGAGGCGTTTCAGGGACGCCAGATCGCCAGCCTGCCCGATTCATTGGCCAGGGCCCTGGATGAGTATCAAAAGGGGCTGGGCGGCTCCGGCATCGCCCTTGGCCTGCGTCGCGGCGACGCCAAGGCCCTTGGCGAGGCGCTGAAGGTCGTCGCCAGTTCCAAGGCGGACATGGCGACGCGTCTGGCCTACATCGAGATCCTCGGCCAGGTGGACCAGCCCAAGGCCGTCCCCACCCTGACGCGGCTCCTCCGCACCACGGGCGCGACCGCGATCAATCTGGCCGCGCTCAAGGCCCTGCAGAACTACAGCGACGCCTCCATCGGCAAGGCGATCCTCGGCGCCTATCACAGCGCCCTGCTGGAGGAGCACGGCGTCCGCGCCACGGCCAACCGCGTCCTCGCCTCCCGCAAGGAGTGGGCGCTGCAGTTTCTCGACCAGATCGACAGCTGGCGCATCAAGGCCGACACCGTCGCCATGGATGTCGTGCAACAGATGGCCCTGCACAAGGACGGAAAGATCGACGAGCTGATTGAAAAGCACTGGGGCAAACTCGGCCGCAAGACCCCGGAGGAGAAGCTGAAGCAGATGGCCCGGATCGAGAAGCTCGTGAAGGCCAACCGCGGCAAGGGCGACCTCGAACGCGGCAAGCAGCTCTTCAGCGCCATGTGCGCGATCTGCCACACGCTGTTTGACGAGGGCAGGAACCTTGGCCCGGAACTCACCGGCTACGAGCGCGACAACCTGGACTTCCTGCTGTTGGCGATCGTCGATCCCAGCGCCGCCATCCGCGAGGAATACACCAGTTTTACCATCGCCACCAAGGACGGTCGCCAACTCGCGGGCCTGTTGGAGAACCAGGATTCCAAGACCGTCACCGTCCGCAGCCTCGACAACCAACCCGTCCTCATCCCCCGCGACCAGATCAAGACCCTGCAGGCCTCGCAGACCTCACTCATGCCCGAAGGCCTCACCGAGGCCATGCCCGATGACATGCTCATCGACCTCTTCACCTACATCATGGCGAGAACGCCCAAACAGGAGGCGAAGAGGTAGTATTATTGACTGCTCTCGCGGAATTGTCCCGAGAATCGGATTCCTTCCGGGGAGCGCACGCGGTCTGTATACCTGCCGCATCCATGGTTGCCGGCAGGCGCTGGCCCCATCCCGGTTCATGCGCTCCCTTTCCCGAATTTTCCAGGCTTGGGTATTGCCGGGATGGGTCCTAAGGTCCGTCCCCATTCGAACCGAACTGAACTGAATTGATTTTCACGCTTATGAGCGAACGCAGAACAGCCATTGTGACCGGGGCGGGCAGCGGGGTCGGCCAGGCCGTCGCCCTTGAACTCGTCAAACAGGACTGGAATGTCGCCATCCTCGGTCGTCGCGAAAGCGCGCTCAGGGAGACCGTGGAACTTGCCGGTTCGGAGCGCGCCGACCAGCTCCTGGTCATTCCCTGCAACATCGGCGCCCCCGACGAGGTCGAGGCCATGGGCCGGACTGTCCGGGAAAAGTGGGGCGCCGTCCAGGCCCTCGTGAATTCGGCGGGCACGAACACCAAGGAGCGCTCCTTCGATGTCCTGTCCACGGACGACTTTCGCGAGATCATCGACGTGAACCTGAACGGCTCCTTCTATTGCGCCCAGGCCGTGCTGCCCGGCATGCGCGAACAAAAGGGCGGCACCATCGTCAACATCGTCTCCGAGGCCGGCCTCTGGGCCAACACCAAGTCCGGCCCCTCCTACATCTGCGCGAAGTTCGGCCAGTCCGGACTGACCAAGGCCATCAACGCGGAGGAGCGCGTCAACGGCATCCGCGCCTGCGCCATCTATCCCGGCGACATCAACACGCCGCTGCTGGACAAGCGCCCGAATCCGCCGGCCATGGAGCTGCGGCCCAGGATGCTGCAGCCCGCCGACCTGGTCGCCTGCGTCATGCTCTGCCTCAACCTGCCGCCGAACGCGGTCGCCGAGGAGATTCTGCTGCGTCCGGCGTGATCCGGCCGGGGCTGTCCTGGAGTTCCGCGCCATGGACCGGAAGAAACAAACGCTGATCGCCGCGCCTTTGCTGGCGCTCGTCCTGATCGCCGCGGGCGTCTTCTACGTGAAGGTGATCAAGGTCCGATCGGAATACAACCGGATCGTGACGGAGTTGATCGACGCGGGGAGGAATGAGGAGGCCGCCGCGGCCTTGGAGGAGCTGCGACCGAGGGCTGTCGGCGGCATGCAGGCGACCATCACGAAGGATCTCGCCGAAACCCATCGCGTGTTGGGCGACGATCCGGGGCTGAATTTCGATGAATCACGCCGACACTTCGAGCGCGCGCACGAACTGGATCCGGAAGGCATGCAACCGCATCAGATGCGGGTGTTGCAATTGGCGCCGGGTGGTGAGTCCGCAAGGTGAGAACGGTCACGCCTCCGCCAACCACCGCTTCAGCGCGGCCAGATCCTCCTGCATCAGGCGGATCATCTTCTGTCCCTCGCCATGATCGTATTCGTGGTGCTGTGAGATCGGCCCGTTGAACGACGACTTCCTGAGCATCCTGAAGAAGGCCTTGTTGACCATGCCCTTGCCCAGCTGACACCAGCTTGCGCGCCAGCCGCGCTTCTCCGTCTTCGCCCAGGTGAAATCCTTCACGTAGACCGCCCCGGCGCGCGGCAGCATCAGTTGCGCGTGGGTTTCCCAGGCGTAGCCGCCCTCCGCCGTGGCGTGGCCGATGTCGAAGCACATGGCCATGTATTTCGGATCGAGGTCCTTGATCAGGCCATGCAGGTCCCAGACCGGCGCGCCGACATAAGCCCGACCCGAATGGTTCTGATAGCAGCACTGGATCCCGATCTCCCTGTTCAGCGCGGCGAGGTCGCGGAGCTTGGGCCGGATCTCGTTCAGTTGATCCTGAACCGGGCGCGATCGGTCGTATTTCCAGTAGTCCATCCGGTAACGCTTGATCCCCAGTCTAGCGGCCGTGCGCAACAGGGATTCGGCATGGGGTTGGTCCGCCGCTCCAATGCGCGTGGTCATGACCCCGATCTCCAAGCCGCGCTGCTTGAGGGCCTCGACGAGTTTCGGAAGCTCATCCTTTGCGCGCTCGGGTTCGATCTGGCCCTTGGGGCGCACCGGACATTCGATGCCGTCCCAGCCGATCTCCGCGGTCACGTCGGCCGTGTCTTCAAAGCTGAGTTTCTGGAAGGGCTTGGAAAAGCCGATGATCTTGTAGGGGGCGTTCTTCTTCTTCGGCGCAGCGGAGAGGATGGCGGCGGGGGTCGCGGCAAGGACCGCGGCGGTTGCGGCGCCTTGGGCGAGGAATTGTCGGCGGGTTGGATCAACGGGGTGTCTCATGGCGGTTGAATGCATGGATTCTTCAAAAGTCTGGAACATCGACAACCTGTCCCCCGGCCTTCGTTGTTGTCGCTCACGCTTCTGCGCGCATTCGGCCGGGCACACGTTGAAGCGCGGGATTCCTCTGAGGGTCAACCGACCAGCCAAAACCCGCCGCAGATGATGGCGGCGATGGAGCAGAGACCGACGGCCACGGGAGCCCGGTGGTTGGCGGCCGGATCGCCGCCCCGGACCCATCTGGAGACGGCCGCTGAAAATGACGTCATGGCGGCGACGGTTCCAATGGCGTAGGCGGCCAGGTAAAGCCCGGCTTCAAGGAGCGAGGGAAACGCCAGCGCGGCGACGGCCGCCAGCATGTGGCTGCCGCCGGCCAATCCATGCAGGGCGCCGATGCCGAAGGCTGTGTGGCCGTGTGAGTGGCGCCTGCGTTGAGTCTCGTCGGACTCATCCGTGTGCAGGTGGACGTGGCGGTGTTGGATCGCCGGGTGGTCGTGATCGTGATCGTGCGAATGCAGCCGGTGTCGCAGCGCGCGCCGGATGCCCCAGAGCCCCAGGCCGATCAGAACGACGCCCACCAGCCGTTCGGAAATGGAGGAGATCAGATCCCAGGGAAGCGCCTGCCGCGTGCCCAGGGCGAAGCAGGCCACGAAGGTCACCGCCAGCGCGTGGCCGACGCCCCATTGCGCGCCGACCCGCCAGCCCCTGGCCGAGTTCGCGCTGCTCAACGGCGCCACGGCCGCCAGGTGATCCGGCCCGGACGCCGCATGCGCCGCGCCGGCGATGAAGCCCGTCAGCGGGGCGATCATGATTTGGGGAGAGGACCGTTCATCGGCACGCGGTTGTTTTCCGGGCTGCGGGGCCGCGCGTCAATGGCGAAACGAACGGACCCGGGCATTCGGAGGTCATCCGCCCAACGAAACCGGGGGGTCGTGGCCCGGGCCGTCGCGGCGCAGGGGACGGCTCGTCGCTTCGCGCGACGCACGGGCGCATCCGCTTGACATTGAAACCCGCGAGGCTTTCTCTGGCGAGGTCATGCAATGGTATTACAACGAAGGGAGTGAGCGACGCGGTCCGGTTTCCCACGAGGAGCTGCAGGGGTTGATCGCGCAGGGTGTTGTCGGCCCCGACAACCTTGCCTGGCGCGAGGGCATGGCCAACTGGATGCGCGCGGGCGAACTGCCGGAATTGGCGCCCTTCTTTCAGATTCCCGAGGCGCCCACGGGTCCCCCGACGATTGAACCGCAACCGCCGTCCGCGGGTGCGTCCGCCTTCGGACAACCCGCCGCGAACCAGCCTTCCGTGAGCCAACCCGCGGCCTCCGGTTTCGGCAGCTACGCCTCCGGTTCGTCCGCCCAGGGCGGCGTCCACAGCATCTATGGGGACAGGCAGCGAATGCAGTATGGAGTGCCGGAAACGAACGGCTTCGCGATTGCCTCAGTCATTTTGGGACCGCTTGGAATGTGCGGGTTCTGTTGCTGCGCCGGCCTGTGGCTTGGAATTCCGGGCGTGATCTGCGGCCATATCGCGCGAACGCAGATCGAGGATTCAAACGGATCGCAGACAGGCGGGGGGATCGCTCAAGCGGGACTGATCACCAGCTATCTCGCCGTCGTGATCACCATTGCCTGGATCGTCTACAGCATGGTCACGGCCGACCAGAGTCCGAATTTCGAAAACTGGTCCATGTAGGCGGGAAGCCGCGGCCGATCATCAGGATTTTCAGCCCGATGCGGATGTCTCAGGAGTCCTCGTTCGAGCTGTCGCCGGATTCCGCATTCGGGAACTAATCGCCGATGCAATCGGGGCAGAGACCGTGCGACAACCGCGCGTCCGATTCCTCCTGGACGTATTGGTCAAACTCCTTCCAGACGTTGTTCTCATCGCGGATTTTCTGACAGGACGCGCAGATGGGAAGAATGCCGTGGAGTTGCTTGAGTTGCTGCCGGGCGTCATCGAGATCGGATTCGAGGCGGCGTTTGTCCTGTGCGACGCGGAGGCGTTCGGAGGTGATGTCGATGTTGAGGCCAAGGTATCCACGGAGCTTTCCGGCCTTGTTGTAGAGCGGCTTGGCCATGCCGAAGAGCCAGGAGGTCTTGCCCGTCTTTTGGTTGATGAATCGATATTCGAAATTCCACCGCCCCTGGGACTCCACGACCCTGTAGCAGTTGTCGAAGATGGCATTCTTGTCCTCCGGATGCAGGCCGGCCTTCCAACCTTTGCCCATGGCTTCGTCCGCCGTGATCCCCGCCGTGTCCTGCCAGGCCCGGTTCACGTAGAGACAGTCGCCTTCCTTGTCCGTCAAATAGATCCCGGCGGGCGAAAACTCGCTCAGCGCGTAGAAGAGGGACTCCTTCTTGTCGAAGGACGAGAGTTCATGGAAGAAGTCGGTGTCTGACATGAGTTGATCGTTCGTGGCGGGCCGATTCGTGAGCCCGGTCTGCTGATTCTCGCGTCCATGCCGGGGACGCCATCCGACGCCCCACCCCGGTGTGCCCATCGTCCCTGATACCCGGGGTGCGCCGTGGATGGTATCGGTTGTCCCAGGGAATACAACCCTGCTCAGTCAGGGAAGCGCTGTTGATTGACAAGACCCTCCCGCGGGCGTTTGGTTGTCTGCCATGAGGAACCTGATGGAGGACAACCCCAAACTGGCGCTGGGTTTGATCGCCGCGGTGACGATCGGCGGTTTCGCATTCAGCTCGATGCTCAAGAAGTCGCAGGAGGACAGGCTGCGGCAGATCGAGGAGGTGGAGGAAGGCGGACGCGGCGAACCGGCGCCGCCGCAGAGCGACCGATTATCCGCCATCGGGAAAGCCCGGCATCGGGAACCGCTCGCGGCTTTGGAGCAATTGGACGCGATCGTGGCCTCGCCCACGGACGCCGCCGAGGCCGCGCAGGCGAAGGAATTGCACCCCGGGCTGATGCGCGACGCCATGAAGCGCCTGATCGAGAAGGCCGAGTGGGATGAGGGCCGCAAACTCCGCGATCGCGTCGTCGCCGAATACCCCGATTCGGAGCCGGCGGGTTGGGCGCGCAATGATTGGGCGCGGGCCCGGGGCGACGCCGCGGCCAACCTTGCCCGGGACGGCAAGGCGGGCGAGGCCTACGCGATGCTCAGGGAATTGACCGACGAAGGTTGGATATTCAAGGATGCAAACGTCCTGGCCCAGACGCAGGAGGCATTGGTTCGGGCGTGGACCGACGCGGGCGCCGGTTTGGACGATGAGCGGCTCATGCAGGCCGCCTCCATCCTGCCCGGTTTCTCAAGACGGTCGCGCCTGACGACCGCGCTGTTGGAAAGCGACCACCCGGGCGAGGCGGTCCGGCGCCGGTGAGACGCGCTGCAATCCGGCGAGGACCGGTTCAAGGCCCTGGCATTCTACGAGGTCGCTCTGATGCGATTGAACGACAATCGCAGGCCCTGGGGCGCCGATGGAGCGAAACTCGCCTACGAGCAGCGCGAAGTCATCCGGCGCGAAGTGGAGCAAAGCCACGTCCAGCTGGTCCTGTCGCTCGGCAACGCCATCCACGGCGGCAAGACCCCGCTGATCACGGCGTCCGACGCGGAGGAGACGCTGCAGGGCGGAGGGCGGATTGTCCGGGACAATGCATCGCGCGAACCGCTGTTGCGGCGGTTGGTCGAGATCCAGACCCAACGTCTGATGAAATTCTCGGAACCTCTGCTGGAGACCTCCCTGAGCCGGCTTGCCGATCCGGACGCCTTCAAGGGCGACGCCCACAACGCCCTGAACAAGAGCCTCCGCGAAGCCTGGGGTCTGGCGAACGACATTCGCCAACGCAGCGGGGCCCAATGGTGGGCGAGTCGGGTCGCCGACACCAATTTCAATCCCTACCCGCTGTTGCCGGAGGCCGTCCGTAAAGACATGGAGGCCCGTCGGGCGAAAGGGACGCGCGAGGACAGCCTGCGCCAATCGATCGGATCGCTGGCGGGACGGAAGGGTTTCCAGATCCCGTTGGAGGAATTGAAGCGCGTCCGGCAGCGGCACGCGGAGATCACGGCGCGTCGCGGGTTGCTGACCTATGATGTTCAGCCCGCGGAATGCGTGCGTTGGTTCCGGGAAGCCCTGGCCGACAGCGAGGGGGACGCGCTGCGGGCGGAGATTGTCGGGGCCACGATCGAGGCGTTGTTGAACAGCCGCAAGGCGGACAGGTTTGTCGCGTTCTACGAATTGACGAGTTTCTTTGTGGCGGACATCGGCGTTGAGAACGTGCCGGCCCCGTTGCGGAAACAGTTCCTCGGGGCCCTGGGCGAGGCGGCGACGGCGCTGACGGCGAAGGAGCCGAGCAAGGCGGTGTTTCTTCAGGCGATCCAGGCCGAAGCGGAGGAGGACCCCGCCGCAGCCGTCAAGGCGGAGCAGGCGGCGATGAGCGCCGCCTATCAGATTGTCGCCCGCGTCCGCGAGGAAGCCACGCCGACGGATACGTTTCCCGCGAGCGAACTCGAAGGGTTGTCCGTCCTGTCGGTGGACAACAGCACGGAGTTCCATCTGCTGGTCTTCTACAAGGGGCCGGAGAACTTCTTTCTCGCCTGCCGCCCATACCGAAAACTCAGCGCCGTGTTGAAGGACGGCGAGTATGAGATTGCCGTCATCGCCCCTTCCGGCGCCATCAGTCCCTACCACGGGAAGGTCGCGCTGAAAGGCAAATGGCAGAAGTCGAACTACACGGTCGATCGGTCGGATCAGGATCGCGACCTGTTCAACCGGAGCAGCGCGGCGCACGGCGAATATGTCCTGGCGCGCGCGCCCAGGGATGCCGGCGGTTTCCAGGTCGATGCCCGCACCGGCAAGGTGACCAAGGCGGATTGAGGTCGGGCCGTTGGTTTCTGGCGCCCCTTCAGGGCGCAGTCGTTGTTTGTTGATGTGACCGGTGGTTTCGGTCGTTCCACTCCCTCCACACACCGGCTACCATCGGGACATCCCTTCGGGATTCGTTTTGGCGCGCAGCTCCGGAGGAGCGACCCGATGGTAGCCGGTGTGTGCAAGGCGCGGAACGCCTGGAACCACCGGACAAACCGACACACGAACATGCGCCCCGGCAGGGGCGTTGCGAAACGCACGATCGGCGTGCCGATCACCACAAATACCGATCGTCGAATTCGACCATTCCCCGCTTCAACATGGCCACGTAT
>JAYPEY010000006.1:111537-123243 GCA_038126035.1 Verrucomicrobiales bacterium
CGTATCCCTCCTGCCAAGCAAAGCCGCGCAGGCTGAGGTCCGATTTGATCCAACGGGATGTATCCGCCTTCAACTCCCGCAGGACCTCGGACAATGTGTGCCCGGATTTCAAACCGACGGACAAATGAACGTGGTCTCCGCCGCCGCCGACTGCGTGGGGAACGCCCTTGATGCCGCGGACAATGCCGCCAAGATAGGCGTGGAGTTTTGGGCGGACGGCGGGTTCAAACCATGGCTCACGGTTCTTTGTGCTGAAGACGAGATGATAGTGCAGAGAGGTGTGGGTGGACGGCATGGCATTGTCCTTTCTGGCGCCCCTGCCGGGGCGCATGGGGCTTCCTTGATTGATTCCGGTGGTTCCGGTCGCGATGCGACCTTCACACACCGGCTACTGTCGGAACATCCCTCCGGGATTTCAATCCGGCATTTCAGCTCCGGAGGAGCGACCCGATGGTAGCCGGTGCGTGTAAGGCGCGTCAGCGCCTGGAACCACCGGATAAACCGCACACACGAACATGCGCCCCGGCAGGGGCGTTGCGAGATCTGTGGCGGCGGACGGCGCGGGGTTGCTTCTGGCGCCCCTCCAGGGCGCGTTCGTCGTTTGTCGATGGCCCGGTGGTTCCGGTCGTTTTACTCCCTCCACACACCGGCTACCATCGGGACATCCCTCCGGGATTGTCTTTCCTACGCCAAAATCTCCTTCACCACCTCGCCGTGGATGTCGGTGAGGCGGAAGTCGCGGCCGGCGTAGCGGTAGGTGAGGCGGAGGTGGTCGATGCCGAGGAGGTGGAGCATGGTCGCGTGGAAGTCGTGCATGTGAACCTTGTCCTTCACGGCGTAGTAACCGAATTCGTCGGTCTCGCCGTAAGCGAAGCCGGCCTTCACGCCTCCGCCCGCGGTCCACATGGTGTAGCCCTGCGGATTGTGGTCGCGGCCGTTGGAGCCCTGCGCGATCGGCGTGCGGCCGAACTCGCCGCCCCAGACGACCAGGGTGTCCTCCAGCAGTCCGCGCTGCTTGAGATCGGTGAGCAGGCCGGCGATGGGTTTGTCGACGGCGGCGGCGTTCTTGGCGTGGCCGCCTTTCAGGTTGCCGTGCTGGTCCCAGACATTGGGCGTGTTGACCTGGATGAAGCGGACACCCGCCTCGGCGAAACGCCGCGCAAGCAGGCATTGGCGGCCATAGTTGTCGGTCTTGGATTCGCCGATCCCGTAGAGCTTTCGGGTGTGCTCCGACTCCTTGGACATGTCCAACACCGGCGGCGCCTCGCTCTGCATTCGGAAGGCCAGTTCCATGGATTCGATCAGCCCTTCGATTCCCGGATGCGGCGCGCGGGCGAGTTGTTCGCGGTTCATCGCCTGCAGGAGTTCGAGCTTCTTCCGCTGCACCTTGGGGTCGGTCCCGGAATTCAGGAACTGGATGTCCGCATTCTTGGGCAGCTTGCCGTTGCGGCCGACGGTTGTGGCCTGGTGCGCGGCGGGGAGAAAGGCGGAGCCGTAGTTGCGCGGGCCGCCGTGGCTGGCCGAGGGGCTGATGCTGACAAAGGAGGGCAGGTCCGCGTTCAAGGCCCCGAGTCCGTAGCTCACCCAGGAGCCCATCGAGGGACGAATGAAGTTGTCCGTGCCGGTGTGCAGCATACAGACGGCCTGGCCGTGCGACTGCCCCTTGCTCTGCATGGACCGGATGACGCAGAGGTCGTCGATGCGTTTGGCGACCTCGGGAAACAACTCGGAGCACCAGAGCCCGGACTGCCCGTGCTGCCTGAACTTCCAGGGCGAGCCCATCAGGCGCGCGTTGACCGAGGCCGTCGGGTCGAGATTCTTGGCCGGGGTGAAGGGGAGGCGGTTGCCGCTCTCCGACTGCAGGCGGGGCTTGTAGTCGAAGGTGTCGACCTGCGACGGACCGCCATGCATGAAGAGAAAAATGACGCGCTTGGCCCTGGGTGTGTGATGCGGGATGCCGCCCGTCGCCGCCAGCGAGGCGGCCCCGGAAAACGCCATCGCGCCGAAACCGCAGGCGAAGGACTTCAACGCATCGCGGCGGGTGAGGTGAGGAGAGACTGTCGACGAAAAACGGCTCATGGCAATACGAGTGATGAATGGAACCTGGGATGTGATGAACGGCCCGGAACTTGGGCGTCGGAGCGCGCCTGTGTCCCGTCTTCGGGACCAGTCGCAGCAGCTTCCGATCCGCCGCTGCTCAAAACATGTTCTGGCTTTGGTTGTCGCCAACATTGCTGCGGCTGGTCTCCGACACAGCCGCGCTCCGACAGCGCTTGTCCGATGTGAAGGGGAAGCCCGCGAAATCGCCGGGCATTCCAGCATGCCGAATGCTTCTGAATAGCAGATTCAAACTTCATGCGGCAGCCTCCTTCCAGAAGGAAAATGATTCTTGTCCGACGATCGATTTCTCTTCGTCGGAGAGATTGTTCAGGCAATTGAAGAAGGCGGCGGCTTCGTCCCTCAGGCCGCACAGGTTGAGCGACTTGAGAATGCGGGTGATGCGAAAGAAATTGTGATTTCGCTTCCAAAACCATTTCTTTTTCCTTTCTTCATAAGCCCTCGATTTCACGACCGCCAAGCCGTTGCTTTGGGTCATTCTGAAACCAAAAAACTGTAGAATGCGCTCGAGACTGCGCCTCAGGTTTTCTTTGACGCGTTCGTCTGATAAGAACTCAGGCGCATCCTCGTCAGCAACGAATGGCGAACCGGGATTCGCGTAACTACGTTCGGTCGAAGGGAACATCCACTGGATATAGTCGTGCGTGATTTCCAGCTTGTTGTCGCTCCACTCCCACATCTCCCGCAGATAACGGCCATACATGTCAGGCGCGTCGCCTCGGCAGAATTCGAGAAGCTGTCTGCTTGGGGAACTCATGCGCGTTGATCAGTCCACGAACAGAAACTCGGTGGAGGCCAGGAGGACGTGGGTGAACTCGGTGAGGCCGTTGGGAATGGATTCGACGAAGGCGGTCGCGCGTTGCAGTTCCGCGTTGGTCGGTTGGCGATTGAGGATGGCGCCATAAAGCTTTCCGACCTTTGCGCCGGCGTCGCCTCCCTGCTCTTCGACCCGTTGGGCGATGGCCTTTGCCTGGTCGAGCATGAAGCCGCTGTTCATGAGATAGAGTGCCTGCGCGGGCACGGTGGTCGAGGAGCGTTGGCCGGTGACGAGATCCGGGTTGGCGGCGTCGAAGGTGGCAAGCTCGGCGACGGTGTTGTTGCGCGCGACGGGCAGGTAGACCGTGCGGAGGCGGTCCTTGGAGAAGGTCATGGGCTCATCGAGGTCCTCGCCGAAGCGGGTCGAGGTCGCGGCGCCGACCTTGGCGTCGAGTTTGCCGGCCAGCTGCAGCAGCGAGTCGCGAATCTCCTCGGCCGCGAGGCGGCGGATGCCCCGTCGGCCGAACAGGGCGTTCTCGGCGTCGGCGGCGGCCAGTTGCCCGGGCGCGCTTGCGCTGAGCTGGTAGGCGCGGCTCAGGACGATCTCGCGGACGAGGCGCTTGATGGAGCCGTTGGAATGGCGGAAACGGGAGGCGAGATATTCAAGCAGTTCGGGATGGGAGGCGCCGGTTCCCAAGGTTCCGAAATTGTCCACGCTGGCGACGATGCCGCGGCCGAAGAGCCAGCTCCAGACGCGGTTGGCCATGACGCGGTCGAGCAGGGCGTTGTCCGGTCCGGCGAGCCATTCGGCGAACTGCAGGCGGCCGCTGTGCCCCGCGGGAATGTCCGGTTTGGCGCCGTTGTGAAGAGCCTCGGGGAAACCGCGTTGGATCATGGGGCCGAGTTGGCCGGGTTCGCCGCGGACGCGCAGATGGATGTCGCCGGCGTCTTCAGCGTCGCGCGGGGCCATGGCGAGATGCTTGTCCTTCAGCGCGCCGATCAGGCGGCTGAGTTCCTTGGCCAGCTGGCCGTCGTCCATCAGGAACAGCGGGATCTCGGCGTCCTGCACCGTCGTGCTTTCGCCGACGCTGGCCAGGACCCTGGCCTCCATCTCGATTTCCTCGACCGGGATGAACTGGACCGCGTCGATGATGACATAGCCCGTCGTGCCGTGGGTTTCAAAGATGACATTGGCGCGGCCGCCCTTCTTGAATTCGAAGCGTCCGATCGGTTCGAACAGGCCCGCGATCCGTCCGCGTCTGGTCTCGTCCAGCGTGGCCTTGTGCGCCTTGTCGGCGGCTTCGATCGTGATGGGCACGGCCTTGGCGCGGTTGCCCTCGGCGGGGTAGGCGACGCGCACCTCGTAGACGCCGTCCTTGGGAAGCGAGGCCTCAAAGGTCAGCCGCTTGTCGCCCTTGCCTTCGCGGTTGTCGTGGATGTAGCCGGGGCCGTAGCGGTTCTTGTTCAGGGTGGATTGTGTCCAGGCGCCCACGGTCCTGGCGTGGGAATCGTCGTAGACAATTCCGGCCAATGGAAGATCGCGGCCGCCGGCTTTGGACTTTGAATTCCTCCCGGCTTTGGAGGCGCTCGGCATGGCCATGGCCATCGCGATGGAATCCGACTCGCGCTTGATGTCCTTGACCGGAATCAACTGGACCGCGTCAACGACCACCGTGCCCCTGGTTCCGGTTGTTTCGATGATCACGTTGTTGCGGCCGCCCTTCTCGAAACGGAAGCGTCCGATCGGCTCCAGCAGTCCGCCGATGCTCGGCGGCTTCGTCTGGTCCAGCGTCACCTTGTGCTTCCGGTCCCAGGCCTCGACGGTGACGGGGATGTTGCGCGCGCGGGTCGTGGCGGCGTTGTAGGCGATGCGCACCTCGTAAAGGCCGTTCTCGTGCACGCTGCCCCGGAAGATGACGCGTTTGGTCCCCTTGCCCTTGCCGTCGTCGTGCAGATAGCCGGGCCCGAAGCGGCTGGCGCTTTCCTTGGAGGCGATCCATTCGCCGGATTTCTCGGCGTCGGTGTCGTCGTAGATGATGCCGGCGAGCGGCAGATTGTTGGCGGTCATCTTCGCGCCGCCTTTCTTCTGGTAGGCGCGTTCCACCTTGAGGCGCATGGCCATCTCGAGGCGTTCCACGGTCCCGGAGAGTTCGTCGAGTCGGGCCTTCGTGTCGGGCAGCGGTTGCTCGACCCAGCTGGCCACGTTCACGCATCCGTTTCGTGTGCCCATGACGACCTGGGTGGAACGGAAGATCCCGGCCATCGCGTAGTAATCCTCCTGTGTGATGGGATCGGACTTGTGCTCGTGACAGCGCGCGCAGCCGAGTGACAAACCGAGGAAGGCGCGGCCGATGGTGTCGACCTGCTCGTCGGCGGTGTCGAGGCGGAGTTTCTCCTTGTCGCGTTCGGTGAGCATCTTGGGGCCGAGCGCGAGGAAGGTGGAGGCGACGAGCTGGTCGTGGCGTTGCGCGTCGGACGAGGCGGGCAGGAGGTCGCCGGCGATCTGCTCGCGGACAAACTGGTGGAAGGACTTGTCGAGGTTGAGGGCGTCGATGACGTAGTTCCGGTAGCGCCAGGCCTGGTAGAAGGTGAAGTTGCGGTCGCCGCCGTTGGAGTCGGCGTAGCGCGCGACATCGAGCCAGCGCTTGCCCCACTTTTCGCCGAAGGCCGGGCTGGCGAGGAGGTCGTCGACGAGCGTCTCAAAGGCGCGCGGTGAAGGATCGGCGGCGTAGGCGTCCACGACCCCCGGTGCGGGCGGCAGTCCGGTGAGGTCGTAATGCACGCGGCGGACGAGCGCGCGGGGATCGGCGTCCGGTGCGGGCGGCAGATTTCTGGATTCCAGTTTTGCCAGAACGAAGCGATCCACCGCGCCGCGCGGCCAGTCGGCGTTGGCGACGGCGGGAGGGGCTGGAGTCCGCAGGGGCCGGAACGCCCAGTAATTCCGGGCTGCTTCGAGACTGAATTGCCGGCCCGAGTTCTCCTGTTCCATGGCTTCGCCGCGCGGATCCGGGGCGCCCATGGCGACCCACTTTTCGAAGATCGCAACCTCCTCGTGAGTCAGCCGCGATTTGGGCGGCATCTGCATGTCGGGGTCCTCGTAGCGGATCGCCGTGATGAAAAGGCTGGCGTCGAGATCGCCGGGGACGATCGCAGGGCCGGCGTCGCCGCCGACCTGCCAGCCGGCCTTCCGATCCAGCAGCAGGTTGCCCTTCTTCCTGCCGGCTTCCTCGGAATGGCATTCGTGGCAATGCTTGATCAACAGGGGACGCACCTCGTTCTCGAAGAAGCGGTCGCCGACGTCATCCGCGGCGTGGGCGGAAAGCGTGAGGCCGAGGCATGCGACCGAGCGGACGATGAGCCGGAGCGCGCGCATGGTCATTGGATTCCTGTGAACTGCATGGGGTCAACGATTGGACACAAAAATGCAGGAAACGTGAACCAGAAAGTTTGGCGCCCCGCCGTCGGCCGCCAAACAGTCTCGACCTTGGCTGTGGATTGGCCTCATACTCCGAAGCTCATGAAATTGCCCGCGTCATTGCAGTTTGCTCTCGCGTTCGTCTTTGCTGCATCCGCGGTCGGCGATGAGGCATCGACGCTCCTGCCCGCCAGGGTCACGTTCGCCGAGCACATTGCGCCGATCGTGTTCAAAAACTGCGTGGAGTGTCATCGCGAGGGGGAGGCGGCGCCGTTTGAACTGACGAACTACAGGCAGGTCAGCAAGCGCGCGCGGTTGATCCGCAAGGTGGTGGAGAAGCGCTACATGCCGCCGTGGCATCCCGTTCCGGGCCACGGGGAATTTCGTCACACGCGTCGACTGTCCGACAGGGATGTGGCGCTGGTCGCGCGTTGGGAGTCCACCGGGGCGTCGGAGGGCGATCCCGCAAGGACGCCTGCGTTGCCTGAGTTCCACAATGGTTGGCGGTTGGGCGAGCCGGATCTGGTGGTGAAGATGAAGAAGCCATTCACCGTGCCCGCCGACGGACCGGACATTTACCGGAACTTTGTGATTCCGTTGGCCCTGGAGGAGGACAAGTGGATCACGGCGATCGAGATCAGGCCGAGTTCGCGTCCGGTCGTGCATCACATGCTCTATCACGCCGATACCGAGGGCGTGGCGCGGAAGATGGACGGCCGGGACGGCCGCCCGGGTTTCAACGGCATGCGCTTCCGCAAGGTCGATCTCGGCGGCTGGGCGGTCGGAGCCTTTCCGGAGAAACTGCCTTTCGGTCTGGCGCGCCGGCTGCCGAAGGGCTCCGATCTGATTCTAGCGGGTCACTTTCATCCGGTGGGCCGTGCGATGGACGAACAGACCACCGTGGCGCTCTATTTCGCGGACAGGAAGCCGGCGCTGGAGTATCACGAAATCATCCTGCCGCGCGCTTACGGCCAGCATTCGGCGATGCGGGAGGGAATTCCTGCCGGGGAGAGGAACTTCAAGATCAGCGCGACCTACACCACGCCGGTGAAAGCGAAGCTCGTCGCGGTCTGGGGGCATGCGCACTACATCGGTCGGTCCATGAACGGCACGGCGACCTTGCCGGACGGATCGGTGAAGAAGCTGTTCCGCATCGACGACTGGGACTTCAACTGGCAGGGACAATACACCTATGAGAAGGCCCTGCCGCTCCCCGCCGGGACGGTGATCCGGTCCGAACTCACCTACGACAACAGCGTCGACAATCCCCGCAATCCGCACGATCCCCCGCGCATGATCCGCTGGGGGCTGCAGTCGACCGACGAAATGGGCGCGCTGATCTTCGGCTTTGCGGTGGATCCCAAGGACAAGGGGAAACCGAAGCGCAGGCGCGATTCGGCGGCGCGGTGAGTTTCGTGGCGGTCCGCGCGCGGGCGGAATCTTCTGACCGATCGGGGCGCCGAGCATCGCTCGGGCCGGAAGCCAATGCCGAGCAATGCTCGGCGCTCCGATTGGCTGAAGGATTGAGGCGGCCGGCGCTTTCCGCTTTACTCTGTTCTGCAACCACACCGAATCATGAGCCGCCATCCACTTGCCGTTTCGCACGTCCCTGCCTTCCTCCTCGTTTTCATTCTCGGATCCTCCGCCCTGGCCGACTCCGGGAAGGACCTGGTCGTCGACTTCTGCCTTGGCTGCCACGACAGCGAGCACGAGAAGGGCGACTTCAATCTGGAGGTCCCGCTCTACGACCAGCCGATCCACAAGAATCCTTCACTCTGGGGAGAGGTGATCAAGCGCCTGAAGGCCGGCGAGATGCCGCCTGAGGAAGCGGAACAACTCACGGATGTCGAACGCGCGCAGTTGATCGCCTGGTTGAAGCGGCGGACCCAGGGGCCCGCAGCCGCGTCGAAGGAGAAGCCCGACTTCTCCGACATTCCGATCATCGACACCCACATCCACCTCTACGACACCGGCCGACCCGGCGGCGTTCCCTGGCCGCCCGAGTCCGACAAGGTCCTCTATCGCCCGATCCTGACGAAGCAGTTCAACGAGGTCGCCGACAGGAACGGGGTCGGCATGACGGTGGTGGTCGAGGCCAGCGACCTGGTGGAGGACAACCAGTGGGTTCTGGACCTGGTGAAGGGGCAGCCGAAGCGCTACCTCGGCGTGGTCGGCAACCTGCCCATCGGGACGCCGGAGTTCGCCGGCCATTTGAAACGCTTCTCCAAGGACCGACGCTACGTCGGCATCCGGATGCGTCAACGGCCACGCGGGGAGGACTTCTTCAACGAGGCTGTCTGGCGCGACCTGCGCCTGATGGCAAAGTCCGGCAAGACCCTGGATGTGCTGTTGGCCAACTTTTCCCTGGCCGACATCGATCTGATCGCCCGCAAGATCCCCGATCTGAAGATCCTTATCAATCACGTCACCGGCCTGGACATCGAGCGCGGTCCCGCGGATCCGGAATGGGTGGATGCCGTGAAGCGCGCGGCGCGGCATCCGAACGTGCACTGCAAGGTGTCGGGATTGTTCCAGCGTTCCGGCCGCAGTCCGGCGCCGAAGGACCTCGCCTTCTACCAGCCGACCCTGGATGTGGTCTGGAAGGCGTTCGGTGAGGATCGACTGATCTACGGGAGCAATTGGCCGGTCTCCATGCGCGGCGGGACCTACGCTGACTACAAGGCCGTCGTCATGGAGTATTTTGCGCCCAAGGGTCGGGAGGTCCTGGAAAAACTGCTGCACAGGAACGCGCGCGCGTTCTATGGGCTTCCTTCAGCCCAAACGGAATGAGCCGCACAGGGGACGATCATGCCAGAATGTCGTGGATCACATTCCCGTAGATGTCGGTCAGGCGACGGAGAGTCCGAGCTTTGCGCGAACGCGCTGCGCCAGTCTGGTTGGCCTTGCGCCCGAATCCGCCTCACGAAGCAGTGTCCGGAAGCCGGATTTTTCACAAAGGTAGACCGCTTTGCCGGGGCGCCTGCCGCCGTTGGGACGCGTGATGGCTTCATCGAAAATCTCGATTCCCTCAATCTCCTTCACTGCAATTTCTCGTCGATCGAATCCAGCCAGGCCCCGAGGTTCGAACAGCACGATCCGGTCGTCCAGGATTCGGGCATAGGGCGCAAAGACATGAACGTATCCAACCAATGCAAATCCGCTGCCGAGGAAGAGTGTCATGGCTGTGTCGGCGTCGCCCTGCAGGCGGATCAACTCGAGAGCCCCGATCAGGAACACAACCAGACCGATTGCCGCGAACGGCAGGAACAGGACCGTTTTCATTGGATGGATCTGGGGGACGATCATGCCAGAATGTCGTGGATCACATTCCCGTAGATGTCGGTCAGGCGGAAGTCGCGGCCGGCGTAGCGGAAGGTCAGTCGTTCGTGGTCGAGGCCGAGGCAATGTAGGATGGTCGCATGCAGGTCATGGACGCTGGCCGGATTCTCCGCGGCGGCGAAGCCAAATTCATCGGTTGAGCCGTAGGCTGTCCCGCCCCTGATGCCGCCGCCGGCGAGCCAGACCGAGAAGCCGTAGTGATTGTGGTCGCGGCCGAGCTTGGATTTTCCGGCGCCGGTCAATTCGACAGTCGGCGTGCGGCCGAATTCGCCGCCCCAGATCACCAGGGTGTCCTCCAGCATGCCGCGCTGTTTCAGGTCGGTGAGCAGCGCGGCGATGGGTCGGTCCAGTTGACCGGCCAGACGACGATGATTGGCCTCGATCTTGTCGTGGTTGTCCCAGGGCTGCCCCTTGCCGTGCCAGAGCTGCACGTAGCGGACGCCCCGTTCCAGCAGGCGTCGCGCGATCAGGGTCTGCCGGCCGTGCACCTCGCTTCCGTAGAGCTCGCGGATGCGCGCCGGTTCCCGGGAGATGTCGAAGGCGTCGGTCGCGTCGCGCTGCATGCGGAAGGCCAGCTCGTAGGAATGGATCCGCGCGTCGAGGCGATCATCGAGACGCGCCTCGCGATGACGCTTGTTCCAGCGGGCGAGCAGGTCGAGTTGCCGGCGCTGCGCCGCGGTCGCGATGCGCGGGTGCTCGATGTTTTCAATCAGCTTGCCGAGCTGTTCGTGGCGGGAATTGACATAGGTCCCCTGAAAGGCTCCGGGCAGGAAGGCCGACTGCCAGTTTTCGCTGTCCTTGATCGGCAGGCCATCGGGGCACATGGCGATGAAGCCGGGGAGATTCTGGTTCTCGGTCCCCAGGCCATACAGGGTCCAGGCGCCCATGCTGGGTCTCGCCTGCGCGGAGTCGCCGCAGTTCATCAACATCAGCGAGGGCTCATGATTGGGAACCTGCGCCTGCATCGATCGCACCACGGCAATGTCGTCGATGTGTTCCGCCGTCCTGGAAAAAATCTCGCTCACCGGCAAACCGGACTGGCCGTATTGCCTGAACCCGAAGGGCGAGGGAAAGGCGGCGCCGGTCTTGCGCTCGGTGGTCAGGGTGGACTCAAGTCGCTTCCCGGCATGTTCCGCCAGGGCAGGCTTGGGATCGAAGGTGTCCACGTGCGAAGGGCCGCCATTGAGGAAGAAGTGAACGACGCGTTTGGCGCGGCCGGGAAAATGGGAGGGGCGCGAGGTCAGCGGACCGGGCTTCGGGGCGTCAGCCGCAAGCAGGCGGTGGTCGTCGCCCAGGAGGCCCGCCAGTCCAAGCGCGCCAAGGCCCAGGCCGGAGCGACGGAGAAGTTCGCGGCGGGGCAGTGCCGTGTCTGAAAACATTTCGTGGCGCCGTCGGTCGTTCATTCCCTTTTCAGGAGGTTACGACGATTCACTTCGAACACAAGCGCGGGAAATCCAAGCCGACAGCGGCCCGTCCTACTTCCGTCGCCAATGCAGCATCAGCTCCAGGTCCCGCCGATGCTCCCACGATCTCGGCGTCCATTCCTTCAGCAGTTCGAAACCCGGAGAGAAACGCTGCGCCACCTCATCCCGGGTCGTCCCAAACGGCGGGCCTTCCTCGTCCGGAATCAGGTAATGGACGGCGACGAATTCGCCGCCAGGACGCAGCCATCGCCGCGCCGCCTCGAAGTAGCCCCCCCGTCGGGCGGGATCGATCGCGCAATAGAGGGTGTGTTCGAACAGATAGTCGAACCGTTCGAAGGGCTGGTCCGACAGGAAATCGCCGAGACGAAACTCCGAGGTCAGCCCGGCCGCCCCGGTCTTCTCCCTGGCCAGTCGCACCGCCGAGGGAGCGATGTCCAGACCGACAGTCCGAAACCCGCGCTCCGACCAGATCCGGGCGTCGTGGCCCGTGCCGCAACCGGGAACCAGCACAGAACCGCGCGGCAACGCTGCATGCTCGTCCAGAAAATCAACCAGGCCGGGCGACCCCTCGCCCTTGTCCCAATGCGTGTCGCCCTGCTGATAGAGTCCTTCCCAGTCTGTTTCGCTCATGGTTCGGGATACGGGATACGGGAT
>JAYPEY010000007.1:0-37333 GCA_038126035.1 Verrucomicrobiales bacterium
GTAGGTGAAGCTTCCGTCGGCCGCAACAACCACCGATCCGTTCGCCGGGTTCGTGTTGCCCGTGACGCTCAGCGCGTCGCCGTCGGGGTCGCTGTCGACGCCCGCTCCCGTGTTGTCCGTGATCGCGTTGCCTCTGACCGCCGTGTCCTCATCCGCCGTGTAGGCGTTGTCCACCGCGTTGGGCTCGTTGTTTGTCGATGTCACCTCAATCGTGACGACGGCTTCATTGGAAACCAAGCCTGAGCCATCAGAAACGACATACTTCACAACGTCCACCCCGGCGAAATCCGTGTTGGGCGTGTAGCTGATCGTGCCATCGCCATTGTTCACAACAGTCCCATTTGCCGCCGCTTGGGTGATCGCGACGCTGGCCGGCGCGAGATCGTTGTCCGCGTCGGTGTCATTCGCCGTGACGCCCACCTGAACCGCCGGCCCATTCTTGGTTGCGGTTGCAGAATCGTTGTTCGCCACGGGAGGATCCGCGACCGGATTGACGACCACGGTCACGGTGGCGGTGGAAGTGTTGCCGTTCGGATCAGAGACGTCATAGGTGAAAGTCACAACGCCGCTGAAATCGGGAGCCGGGGTAAAAGTGACATCGGAACCATTGCTCACCACGGTCCCGCCCGTCGCGGGCTGGGTGACGGCAACGACGGTCAACGGGGTGAAGACATCCGAATCGTTGTCCAAAACGTTGATGGTGACCGGCACATCCTCATCCGTCGCGGCCTGGTCATCGACAGCCGTGGGCGACGTTGTATCCACAACGGTCACCGTGCCGGACTTGATCACATCGGGGATCGGCTGAGGGCCGATCGGCGGCTCCAACCCGTCCGTCGCCGAGACGTCGATGTTGTTCAACCCCAAGGGGAAAGTGTCCGTGTAGCTCAACGGAGAAGGCCCGGTGGGCTGCCCCGGCGTGGCCAGCAGGGTGTCGGTCTGAACCAACCCGCCGTTCACGCGCCACTCGACCACGACAACATCGCCATCCACATCCCCGGACGTCGCATTCAGGCTGGCCGGGGCGCCTGCTGAAGAAACCGCCTCCAACGTCTGGTTTGAGCTGAATTCCAATGTGGGAGGGTTGGCGCTCTGGCCCCCGACCCAGGTCATGGTGGCGGTGTCAGCCAGCGTGCCGACGCGCGCCTCGATCAGATCCGCGCCTCCGAAGGATCCGGTGGCGTAGGTTCCGGTGTAACAGAAGGCGGCCATTCCGTTCTGGTCGGCAAAGGCAAACCCGACGGCCTGATTGGCGCCCTGGACAAAAAAGTCGACGCGCACACCGAACACCGCATTGCCGTTGGAATCCTGGATGGTGGCGACAACACAGTGCTCATCGCCGACCTGCCCCGGCCCGCCGATCTCCGGCTGGAGATCGATGCTTGTCACCTTGGCGACAGCGGCGAGATTCAAACCGGTGCTGTAGGCGTAACTGTTGTTCTGAGCGACGCCATAGACGTAGGCGCTCATGGGGAGCGCGGACTCCAACACGTAGGAGCCGGCCGGAACCTCCAGTTGCATGCCGGAGAATCCGCTGTTGGCGATCGGCTTGAATGTCTCAGTGGTGAACGCCGAAACCGGCATGCCGTTGATCAAGATGTTGTTCTGGTCGAGGTCGCTCACCACCAGGTTGATGAAATGCGAATCGAATCCCATCGTCGGCGTGGCGATCATGTATCTCGGCAGATACTGTTCGAATCAGGCCAGATTCATCATGGACGGGTCCCCGATCACGTTGTCATAGGTCGTCCCCGGCATCTCCTGCGCAGCCAACAACGGCGCGCTCGCCTGAATGTCCAAAGGAACCGGCGTGTTTTGCTGGGTCGGTCCGCCGTTGATGAACTCGACAAACTCGCCCCGCATGAGTCCGGTCGCCAGCGTGGTGGTCACGATATTGCCGGATCCCGGCGGCTCCTCCCGCGACACGTCCACCTGGGTTCCGTCCTCCGACGCCATGAACCGGAACACCTCGACCATGCGGTTCTTGAGCGGCATGGACTGATAGGACTCGCCCCACGACTCGGTGGGCATCAACTGCTCGACCAGATGGTCGCAGTATTGGACGTCATAGGGAACCTCGCCGCAATAGTCGCCGCCGAACACCGAAATCGGCTTGTCGGAAACCACGCTGGTCCCCGAGAAGTCCGCCTGATCGTCCAGGCCATGACGCAGCTGATAGACGTCGCCTCGATTCAGGACGATGTTGTACGGCACACCCGCCGGCCGATTGCCGTTGAGCGTCTTGCCGCTCAGAATCCCCGGAGCCACATCAATGCTGGGCGTGATGGTCACCGTGGTGTTGTCCTCCGCCGCCACCACCGTGAACTGGTTCCCGATCCCGGTGTTCGCCATGATCAGGTGGTCGATGCCGAGCGCCTGCTCGGGAAACGCAAGAAAACCATCTGATGAACCGACGCCCGGGATCAGATCGCTGATCACCGTGTTCAATCCGTAGACCGTGATCGGCGCGTCAGCCTGGATTTGAATCGCCTTGTTGACCTCGATGCCATCCGAAGTGTTGATCGCCGCCGCGCTGGGGACGGTGATCGTCGTGACAACGCCGGACTGCACCGTGAAGTTCTGGCTGAACCCGATGGCGCCGCAGCTCACCGTTCCGGAGATGGACGTGGCCGGCGCAACCGGTTCGCCGACGACGAACAACTCCAACAATTGCGGATTGGTGTAACCGGCGATGACCCGATTACCCGGAAAGGTGATGCTGAACGACACCCCCGCGGTGTCGCGATTCAGGTCGTCGTCGAGAATCTGAACGATGGTTGTATTCGGCGAACCGACGGTCGCCCCGGTCACCGCGCCCATCTGCACGAGAATGGTCTCGTCCGCCTCGGGCAACATGTCGTCCGTGATCGCGAAGGTCAAATGCCCCGCCGTGTCAGGGGCGTTGATCACAATGGACCCCGCGGCCAACGAGTGATCGGCCGCATCCGCGGATCCCGCGACGACAAATGGAATCGTCACCGGCCCGGCCGCCGGCGCGTCCAATACTGCCGAGATGGTCGCCGTTCCCGAAGTCTCGGAAACGATCTGGCTGGACTTGCTCCAACTCACGGTCGCCGCGTCCGCAGCCTGACCAATCACGACGACAAGCGCGCCCGCAACACATCCGGCAAGCCGATTGATCGCTTTGCGCCCTTTGGGTCCCATTATATTTTTCATTCCGTTTGAGGCTTCGACTCACTTGGCATGAGCCGCTTCAGTCCAACATATGGACACTGATCCGATTCTCGCCCCCCCACACCACCACGTCGCCGAGCCATGTTCCTGACTCGAACTCACATTCAGTTTTAATAGTCTTAAATATGGACACTTGTGCTTCTATTTCTGGACGCATTCGCAAATTGATAACGATCGTCAATATTTTTCTGGGCATATTTGTTCACACCCAGATGCGCGTTTTGACGCTGATGAGGTCCTCCGATTTCGTGTTACGACAAGAAATGAGACACAAAAGAAGGGCATCAGCCGACACAATGACGCCGGCGCCGCAGAAGAATGGTCACTGCGGGCCTTGCCCCGGAACAGGGCCAACAGACTGAACGAATCGCCCGCAAGGGTCGAATCGTCGGGCAATGGGATCGATTGACCATTCGCGATGTTTACAACCGGGAACCGCCGTGTAAGTAATGACGATCATCCCCACCATGATCCGATTCTTAACTGCCCGACATCGTCATTGCCCCGTTCTCAGACGCCCCGCAATCCCCCCCGTGACCGCCGCCCTGGGTCTTTGGGTCCTTGGCTCCCTGGGTCTTTCCTCCGCTGAGCCGACAGAGGCCGAAAAACTCTTTTCCCTCAAGCTCAAGCCGCTCTTCAATGAAAAGTGCCTGGCCTGCCACGGGGCCGAGGGAAAAAAGATCAAGGGCGGCTTCGACATGCGATCGCGCTCCTCTCTAATCAAGGGTGGCGATGAATTCGGGGACAAGGTCCTGCAGCCGGGCAAAGGGGAGCGAAGCCTGCTCTACCGCTCCGTCGCCCGGACCGAGGAGGACTACGAGATGCCCCCCAAGGAGGCGGATAGACTGACCGAGGAGCAGATCTGGTGGGTGCGCGATTGGATCAACGCCGGCGCGCCCTGGCCGGACGACAAGCGGATCGCCGAGATCGAGAAGGCGTATGCCGAAGGCGTGACTGTCCCGACCTCCGGCGGCTTGAGCGACGACTGGACCAACCGCCGTTACAAACCCGAACACCTCTGGGCCTACCAACCGCTGAAGAAGACAAAGGTCCCGGCGGACGCGAATCCCATCGACTGGTTCATCGATGCAAGGCTGAAGGCGGTCGGATTGAAGCCTGCGCCAGATGCCAAGCCGCGAGAACTCGCCCGTCGCCTCAGCTTCGGCCTGACCGGCCTGCCTCCTCATCCGAATGCGGCAAACAAGTTTGCAGCCGATTTCAAGAAGGATCCCCGGGCCGCCGTCGCCGCCTACGCCAAACGCCTGATGTCCTCCAGGCATTACGGCGAACACTTCGGACGTCATTGGCTGGATGTCGCGCGCTACGCCGACACCGCGGGCTTCGCCAACGACTACACCCGCCCCAATGCCTGGCGCTATCGCGACTACGTCATCCGCGCCTTCAACGACGACAAACCCTACTACCGGTTCGTGCGCGAACAGATCGCCGGCGACGAGATCGACGACGCGAATTGCGAAAACCTCATCGCGACCGGCTTTCTGCGCATGGGGCCCTGGGAACAAACCAGCATGAGCGTCTTCCGGATCACGCGTCAGCAATGGATGGACGATGTGACCGATTCCGTGGGCCAGACCTTCCTCGGTCACGCGCTCCAATGCGCCAAGTGCCACGACCACAAGTTCGACCCCGTTCCCACCCGCGACTACTACCGGATGATGGCGGTCTTCTCCACGACCCAGTTCGCCGAACGCGAGGCTCCATTCCTTCCCCGGGAGAACAAGGCCTGGTTCAAGGAGTCCAATGACTGGATCAAGGCCAAGGTGCAATCCTACCAGCAACAGAGAAAGGAACTGCAGGCCCGCGTGAACCAGCAGCGAAAGAAGGAAACCGGCAACGCCAAGGTCGGCGACAACGGCCTCGATCCAGGCGACGAGGCCTCGCTCGCTCGCATGGGCAAGAACATCAGCCGCCACAGTTGGGAATACGACAAATGGCGCCCCATCGCCCTCGCCGTCCACACCGGCAAGACCGTCGAACGCAAGAACGTCGGGAACCGCATTCGCATGCCGCAGGACCCCTGGGGCAAGGGCTACATGGAAGAGGACGCCATCCTGACCGGCGGCGACGCTTACAGCCGCGGCGACGCGGTCAAGCCCGGCCCGCTCAGCGCCGCCGTCAAGATCGGCGGCATGACGCCCCCCTCCTTTCCGTCGGGCCGGGGCAAACGTCGCCTCGCCCTGGCCGAATGGATCATCGACCGGAAGAACCCCCTCACCGCGCGCGTGATGGTCAACCGCGTCTGGTCCTGGCATTTCGGCAGGGGCCTGGCCGGCAATCCAAACAATGTCGGCGCCACCGGAAAAATCCCCACCCATCCGGAACTGCTGGATCATCTGGCGGCCTGGTTCATGGACAACGGCTGGTCGGTCAAAAAGCTGAATGAATTGATCCTCTCCTCGGCGGCCTATCGTCGCAGTTCGAGGCACGCGGATCCAAAGGCATTGGCGGACAAGGATACCAAGGGCGGGTTGTATGCGACGTTTCGCCCCAGACGACTGGCCGCCGAGGAATTGCGCGACGCCATGCTGGCGGCGAGCGGCGAATTGAACCGGCAGGTTGGCGGACTGCCCGCCCGCCCGGACATCAACCTGGAGGTCGCCATGCAACCGCGTCAGATCATGGGCGGCACGGCCTCGGTCTACGAACCGGACCCGCTGCCGAAGATGCGCAACCGCCGCACGGTCTACGCCGAGAAGATCCGCGGCCTCCGCGACCCCTTCATGGAGACCTTCAACCAACCCGGCCCCGACAAATCCTGCGAACTGCGGGAAACCTCCACCGTCGCCCCGCAGGCTTTGACGTTGCTGAACGCGGAGGAAGTCCGGGATCGGTCACTGGCCCTCGCCGCGAGGGCGTTGAAGGAGAGCCAGACCGACGAGGCCGCCATTCAACGCGCCTTCGCGCTCACCCTCGGCCGCGCAGCCCGCAGGACCGAAATGGATGCCTGCCTTCAGCATTGGAAGACCGCGACCACGGAGGAGAAAGGCAGGACCTACGAACCCCGGAGGTATGCGAGCAAGGTCCAACGCACGGTCATGGCCGAGAAGACCGGCGAGCCCTACGACTTCATCGAACACATGCCCGCCTACCAGAATTACGTCGCCGACCTGCAGCCCGGCGACGTCGACGCCCGCACCCGCGGACTCGCGACCGTCTGTCTCACGTTGTTCAACTCGAACGAATTCGCGTATCTTGACTAAGGGAAGAATGAAGGCTCGTCATTTCAATCCGGTCTTTGGGTTACGCCCGCTGAATCACGAACCCAAAGGGTTCAAAGCCACGGTAGCCGGGGGTAAGCGAAGCGTCACCCCCGGTTGCGATCCGATAGATCGATACACCCTGAAGGGGTGGCAGAAAGCGGGCGCTACGACCCCATTCGGGGTCGATCGGAATGTTGGCCCTGTCCGGGGGTGTCGCTTCGCTCAACCCCCGGCTACTTTCGCTGTGAACCCTTCGGGTTCCTTCTGCCCGCGCACACGGACCTCCTCTCCTCCATTGACGTCATGACCCCGCACAACCTCATCGCCACACCGTCGCGCCGCGACTTTCTCTATGGCCTGGGAGCCGGGCTGGGCGCGACCGCCTTCAGCTCCATGCTTCAGGCCGCCGAGCGCAGACCGCATCACCGGGCCAAAGCCAGGAACGTCATCTTCCTGTTCATGGAGGGCGGGCCTTCGCACATCGACACCTTCGATCCAAAGCCCGAACTGACCAAACGCCACCTGCAGGAGTTCCAACGCACCGGCGAGATGGAAAGCGCCATGTCCTCGGGCAGGCGCTACTTCGTCAAAAGCCCCTTCGAATTCATCAAGGCCGGCCAGAGCGGCGCCGACCTGTGCGCCGAGTGGAAACACCTGAAGGACCGCGCCGACGACATCTGCTTCTTCCGAGGCTGCCAGGTCGAGTCAGTCAACCATCCCACCGCCTGCTATCACGTGAACACCGGCAACCGCTTCGGCGGCGATCCCGGCGTCGGCGCCTGGGTGACCTATGGACTGGGCTCGGCGAACGACAATCTTCCGGGCTTCGTTGTCCTGCCACGAACGAGCTACCCGCAGGGCGGCGCGGCCAACTGGTCGAACGGCTACCTCCCCGCGCAGTTCCAGGGCACGCCGTTGCGACCGCAGGGCAGCCCGATCCTGGATCTCAATCCACCCAAGGGCGTCACGCGCGCCCGGCAACGCGCCGACCTTGATCTGTTGGCAAAGCTCAACCAGCGGCACATCGGGCAACGTCCCGGCCGCAGCGAACTCGAGGCCCGCATGCAGTCCTATGAGCTCGCCTACCGCATGCAGGCCGAGGTGCCGGATGTATTGGATCTGAAGGGAGAAGATCCGAAGACCCTGGCAGCCTATGGCATCGGCCAGGGCCGCTCCGACGCCTTCGGACGCAAATGCCTGCTGGCCCGCCGCCTCGTCGAAAAGGGCGTCCGCTTCGTGCAGGCCTACGCCGGCAACTGGGACAGCCACGACTACATCGCCCGCGCCCACGGCAACCTGATCGCCTCCGTCGACAAACCCATCGCCGCGCTGATCAACGATCTTAAGGAGCGCGGCATGTTGGACGACACGCTCATCGTCTTCTGCGGCGAGTTCGGCCGCACGCCCGACAACGGACTCCGCGGCGGCGGCAAGTCCTACGGACGCGACCACAACGCCAAGGCAATGGCCATGTTCTTTGCCGGCGGCGGAACCAAGGGAGGCCACACGATCGGCGCCACCGACGAAATCGGCGCGACCGCGGTCGATCGCGTCCACCACATCCGCGACGTCCACGTGACGCTGCTGCACCTGCTTGGCCTCGACGACAACAGGCTCACCTTCTACCACGCCGGCCGCTTCAAGCAGCTCAGCCAGTTCGGCGGCAATGTGATCCGGGAACTGATCGCCTGAATCCCCAACCATCGGTTGACAATCCTAGGAGGCTCCCCTATGCCGGGGATGCCTCATGAAGAACCTCATTCCGTCTTTCCCCGCGCGGTCGCTCCTTGCCGCAATTCTCCTTCCCGCAAGCCTCGCCGTTTGCAGCGGCGCCGCGACGCAGATTTCCGATCCGGGCGGCGTCCACGGCGGTCTGGTCATCCAGCTTGGCGCGGGCGACGCCGGTCTCACCGCTCAACTCAGCCGCACGGGCCGCTACATTGTCCATATCCTCGACGCCTCGCCCGCCAAGGTGGAGGAGGCCCGCAAGGCGATCCGGGCGAATGGAAACTACGGCCTGTCCTCGGCCGAGGTCCTGCCGAAGGGCGCGCCCCTGCCCTACGCCGAAACCCTGGTCAACTGCGCCATCGTGACCGCTCCGGGCGCATCGCTCTCCGAAGTCTTCCGGGTGTTGACGCCGCTGGGCGCGATCGTGACGGAGAAGGCCTCGGGACTGACGGCCGGCCAGCTGGAGTCGGCGGGCTTTCGTTCCATTGAAACGCGGGAGGGACGTCTGGTCGGCCGCAAACCCTGGCCCGGCGACATGGACGCCTGGTCGCACCCGCGCCATGCCGCTGACGGCAACGCCGTCTCCACCGACACCATCGTCGGACCGCCCGAGCGCGTGAGATGGGTCGCCGCCGCAACCTCGGAGGTGGAGGGCATGGTCTCGGCCGGAGGGCGCAACTTCTACGGCGGCCTGCTCGCCCGGGACAGTTTCAACGGCCTTCGGCTCTGGCACAACGACCTGCGCAAGGGCGAGCTGAACGCCGCCGATTTTGCGTTCCCACGTTTGTCGCGCGACCTCGCGCGGCCGATCGCCTCCGACGAAAAACTCTTTGCCGTTGTCGATGGAAAGCTGTTCGCCCTGGATGCGGCCACCGGCGAGGCGACCGTGGCGTATGCGGGGCTCTCCAAGCCGAAACAGCTCCTGTTTCAGGAGAACCTGGTCGTCGCCTCCGATGACAAGGCGGCGAGGGCCTACGATGCGGCAACCGGAAAGGAACTCTGGAACTTTGAGGCGGTCGGCATCGGGAACCTGGTCGCCGGTCACGGCATGGCGTTGCTGACGCACGGCAACCCGAAACGCGGCGTCAAGACCGAGGCGGTCGCGATCGACCTCAAGACAGGCGGGATCCTTTGGCGGCGTTCGGACCATGAGTGGCTGGGCGGAGTCACGCGGACCGTGCTGCAGAAGGACCAGATCGCCTTCGAGGTGTCGTCGTTCAGCGACCACGACGCGGGCAACGGCATCCACATCGTCTCGACAAAGGACGGAAGCCTGATGTGGGAGAAGAACTTCGCGCCGGGAATGAACCATCGGCGGCAGGCGCGGGCCATGTATCTCGACAGCGGCCTCTGGATTCTCCATGGCGGCAAGACCAACACCGCCAACAAGGCCGAAATGGAGCGCCTGCCCATCGAAGTCTCCGCCCTAGATCCATTGACCGGCAAGACCTCGGTCACCTACGACGCCGGACTCGCGCATTGTTTCCCGCCGGTCGCGACGCCCTACTTCATGTTCGCGGGCGTGCTGGACATGACCGACCTGCAGTCCGGAAAGGTCGTGGCCAACCGCATCACCAAGGCCAACTGCTCCTCGGAAAACGGCTGGGTCCCCGCCAACGGCCTCGTCTACACCACCCCCAAGCACTGCACCTGCTGGCCCATGCTGCGCGGCTATGTCTCCATGGCCCCAAAAAGCCCCGGAGACAACGCCGCCATGAAACCCCTGGAGGAAATCGATTTTCCCCTGAAGAAAGGCGCAGGCGGGAAAGGTCTCCCAACTCTCAACAAGAAACCCTCAACCTCCAAAGACTGGCCTCTCTATCGCGGCGACCGCTGGCGCAGCGGCAGCACGGCGGCCCCGGGACCGGATGCGCTGGACCAGATCTGGTCCTCCCGGATCGCCGCCCCTGCCGAGGTCGCCATGATCGGCGACGAGCCCCTCGGCCCGATCCTTCACGACTGGCGGGAGAACGCCATCGTCAAGGGCGCCGTCTCGCCGCCGGTCATCGCCAACGGCCTGGCCTACGTCGCGCGCAGCCATGCGCATGAGGTGGTCGCCCTCGACGCCGTCACCGGCGAAGTCCGCTGGCGGTTCACCGCGGATGGACGTGTGGACACGCCGCCGGCCATCCATCGCGGACTCTGCCTGTTTGGTTCCGCCTCCGGTCATGTCCACGCCCTCCGCGCGGACACCGGCGAGCCGGTCTGGCGTCTGCGGGCCGCCCCGACCACCGAGCGCATCGTCGCCTACGGCCAGGTCGAATCCCCCTGGCCCGTGCCGGGCGCCATCCTGATCATCGACGATGTCGCCTATTTTGCCGCCGGACGACAGCCCTTTGCCGACGGCGGCATCCTGATCTTCGCCATCGACCCCATGACCGGCGAGCGTCACTGGACGCAGCGCATCGACACCGTCCCGCAGAAAGGCTACTACGAGAATTCCGGACTGGAGTTCGATCCCTTCGACATCATGCATCAGGAGGGCGATCGCATCACCATGTCGCGCTGGCTGATCACACGCGACGGCAAGGACGTGCAGGTCGACAAGTGGAACGCCTTCGCGAAGCTGAACACCGGCGGCGGATCCGCCTACGTTCACCGGGGCTCCTGGACCTACGGGGCCCGCCACGTGCACCGCTTCCCCGGCGAGGCCCGACGGCGGCCGTTGGCGGTCTTCCGCGACAAGACCGTCTATTCCTCCCTCAACGGCACGACGGAGATCTTCCGACGCGACTTCGACCTGGAAAACGGCGAGAATTTCAGTCCCAAGTGGATCACGGGCTGGGCGGCGGCAGGCGCGGCGCGAAAGGGCGAAAAGCCTTATCGCACCTATCGACTCGCCGAGAAGGCCTCCTGGAAGGCAGACCATTTCACCCCCGCCGAGGAGCGCGCCAAAGAGAAGAAGTTCGGGACTCAGCTCTACAACCGCATTTTCGCCCTCGCGCTGGCCGGCAACGACAGGCTCTATGTCGTTCACGAGGACGGCCGGTTGAAGGCCTTGTCGGCGAAGGACGGCTCCATTCTCGACGGGCGCCAGGTCCCGCCTCCCGCCTGGGACGGTCTCGCCATCGCCAACGGGCGGCTTTATCTCACAACCCAGACCGGCGAACTGCTCTGTCTTGGGGCGAAGTAAGCGGCCTTGCGCCGTTCACTCCTTCGCCGTCGGCCGGATGCGGAAGGAGTCCCGCATGGAACGCATGGTCTTCCACACCGCCGCGTCGGCGGACTTCGGGGCGACGCTGAACCAGACCCAGGTCCGGTCCGGTCCGGGGAAATGGTGGACGCAGATCTCGGCGCGAAGGTCGAGCAGCCTGCCGGTCGCAAAGGCGTCGTAGGTCTTCAGATCCGCCGTGTAGCGGACCTGGTGGATTCCGGAGCCGTTGGCGTTCTTCGAGTCCGCCGCCATCACCCTGGCGGTCACCTTGGTGAGATCGAGCCGCAGGTTCCGGGAGCCTCCGACCGCCCCGCTGAGCCCCTTGTAGTAGCGTTCAAGATCGCGCTTCAGGGTCTTTTCATCGACATCCTGCCTTCCCTCAACCCACCAGAAGAAGGCATAGGTCCAGTAGGTCTCCGAGCCGGGCTTGAACATTCCTGGGCCGAAGCGCAATTCCTCGAAGCCCCGGTATTTCATCTCCGGAGCGAAACCGAAGGGAAAGGGAATGCGCTCGGGGCACCAGCCTTTCGGAGGGGAGAAGGTGAACGGATCGTCCGCCGCCTGGGCGACGGCTCCGGAGAACAACAGGACCGCAAGGACAGCGGCGCGGAGTCGGCAGCGCGGCATGGCGGGCTGGGTCGCGTGGCATCAACCGTCTCTCAGAGATACGGCTTCCATTTTTCGACCATCGCGCGCAGTTCGTCCATCTCCTCCGGAAGAACCTCCACGACCGGCGGGCGACTGGGTCCGCCCTGGAGGTCGACCATGTCCATCATCGCCTTCATCGCGCTGACCTCATACCCCTTGCGACGCGTGCGGAACTCATAGAGCGGCACGACGTATTCGCGGATCAATTCCTCCAGGCCGGCGGCGTCACGCGCCGCCGCCTTCTCGTGCAGGGCGATGGACAACTTGGGCGCGACATTTGAAATGCTGGAAGTGTAGGTGCGGATGCCAAGCGAGTAGTAGGCCGGGACCATGTCGTCCCCCGCGCCGCCAACCCAGTGCAACCGGTCGCCGATGCGGTTCATGATCATCTGGTAGGTCCGGATGTCGGCCTGCCCCTCCTTCCAGGCGACGAAGTTGTCGATTTCGCACAACTTCTCCACCTGCGCCGCGGAGAACTTCGCCCAATCGCGGCTGTAGATCATCAACCCCAGCGAGGTCGCCTCGCCGATGGTCTTGTAGTAATCGAACAACCCGTCGAAATGAGCACCGGGGTAGTAAGGCGGAAAGGCCAGGATCGCGCTGGCGCCGACAGCCTCGCACCGCCGGGCCAACTCGGCGCCGGTCGCCCGATTGAAACCCGTTCCCGCAATGACCGGGATCCGGCAGTCCACAACCTCAACCACCGCCTGGACCACCGCGACGTGTTCCTCCGGCGTCAACGAATACATCTCCCCCGTGCCGCCCGCCGCGACGATGGAGGTGAAGGGCTGCTCAAGCATGGTCTCGACATTGGCGCGCAGGCCGTCGAGATCCAGCGAGAGGTCTTCGTTGAACGGCGTCACCGGAAAGCCGACGACGCCGGGGAGATTGGAGCGGAATTCTTGGGGATCCATGATTCGTGTTGCGTGATTCGTGTTGCGTGTCGGCGCGCGCCTTGTCCCTCAAACGAAGATGGGACCCGCATCTCTCAGGCGCGACGGGCCCATTGCGACGTTCGCTGCGGGGAGGAGTGATTTGTGTTCTTCCGTGTTCATTGTGGCGCGACGAAACTGTTCGAGGGCGGTCCGTGGTCACCAGCGAGGCAGAACGCGATTCCATTCAGGATCAACATGTTTCCGCATTTCGGCCTCGTCGTCACGCTTGCGGTAGGGACAGTTCGCATAGCGCTCCCTGCCGCGTTCCAGTTGATCGTAATCCAGTTCCACGCCGAGGCCGGGTTTGTCCGGGATGCGCACGCAGCCGTTCTCGATCTTGACGCGGCCGCCGGCGACAATCTCGTCCTTCTCCTGCTGCCAGGGATAATGCGTGTCGCAGGCGTAGGTGAGGTGCGGCGTGGCGGCGGCGACATGCGCCATGGCCATCAGCGAGACGCCGAGGTGGCTGTTGGAATGCATCGAAAGCCCGACGCCGAACATCCTGCTCACCTTGGCCAGGTGCTGGATCTGCCGCATGCCGCCCCAGTAGTGGTGATCCGAGAGTATGATCTGCACGGCGTCGAGTTGGACCGACTTCGGGATGTCCGCGAAGCAGGTCACCGCGACGTTGCTGGCGAGCGGCGTCTCGATCCCTTCGGCGAGCAGCGCCCTGCGGACCTCGGCCATGCCCTCGAGTCCGGCGCAGGGATCCTCCAGATAACCGCCGCCCGAAAGCTCCTCAGCCAACGCCTTGCCGACCTTGATGGACGTCTCGACCGACCACGCGCAGTTGGGATCGATGCGCAGGGGAACCTCCGGCCCCAGTTCGCGGCGGAGGCATTTGATGGTCTCGACCTCAATCTCCGGATCCAGCACGCCTCCCTTGAACTTGATCGAGCCAAATCCGTATTTCCCGCGCATCTGCACGACCTGCGCGGTCAGGGATTCAGGTGAAAGAGCCTCGCCATACTCATCCTCGCGGACATCATCTCCCTCGCCGCCGCCGCCGGCGTGCTTGTAGAAGGGATAGGCGGAAAAGGGGACCTCGTCGCGCACGCGGCCGCCGATCAGGTCGCAGACCGGCTGTCCGACCGACTTGCCGATCAGGTCCAGGCAGGCGACCTCCACGGCCGCGTAAGTGCGGGTGGTCGCGTCGAGCGGGTTCTCGCCCGGAACATGGTAGGTCTGCGAGCGTTCCAGGTCGCTGCCCTCGCCCTCGACCATGGGGAGCAGGTAGCCGGTGAGCCGCCAGGGATCCGCGCCGACAATCTGCTCGCGCAGGTCCTCCAAGGCCTTCGCCGGGGCCTCGCCGCCATAGGTCTCAGTGATTCCGACCACGCCGTCGTCGGAAATGAGCTCCAGGACGTTGCGCAGGGCGTAAGGGGCGTGCAATCCATACGAACTGCGCAGCGGAGGATCCGCTATCGCGATCGAATGAACGCGCATATCGACAATCTTCATAGGAAATCGGGGCGACATCCCGCGCGGCGTCGCGCAGGTCGCGGATCGTTAAAGTCTCCCCTCCGGATTGTCGAGTATCAAAGTGGCCCTGGATTGCGCCATCGACGGCGCAACGCGGCCGGCAACAGCTCATGATGACGTCCACGCCTCCCCTGATAAACCCGCTTTACGGGACCTCCAAAGCCGATACAATTCAACCGATGTCGGAACTCCACAAAGTCGAATTGTTCAGCGGTCTCCTCGCCGAACAATTGTCCGCCCTGGAGCAGACGGCCGAGATGCGCGCCTACAACGCCGGCCAGGTGATCTTCCGCGAAGGGGATCCTGGCGACGGGATCTACGTCGTGCTGGAAGGCCAGGTGCAGGTCTCAACCCGCGTCAGCGAGACGGAGCGCCGCGTCCTGACCCGCGTCGAACCGGGCGACTTCTTCGGTGAGATGGCCATTCTGGACGACCGCCCCCGTTCGGCCACGGCTTCGGCGGAGTCCGACACCAAGGTGTATTTTCTGCATCGCGACGACCTGATCCTCATTCTCGACCAATCGCCCAAACTGGCGGTGAGCCTGTTGCGTGAGTTCAGTCTCCGACTGCGCGAGTTCAACCGACGCTACGTCGAGGAGAGCCTCCAGGCCGAGCGCCTGACGCTCGTGGGGCGCTTTGCCCGCTCCATCGTCCACGATTTCAAGAATCCGCTGAACATCGTCGGTCTCGCCGCCGAAATGGCGGGAATGGAATCGGCCTCGCCGGCCATGCGCCAGTCCGCCCAGAAACGCATTGCCAAGCAGGTGACGCGCATGAGCAACATGATCAGCGAGCTGCTGGAGTTCACCCGCGGTTCGCAGGCGGCGGTCGTGCTGGAGCCGGTCGACTACCGGAGCTATGTCTCAGGCATCCTGGAGGATCTGCGGGAGGACCTCACGGACAAGAAGGTGGAGCTGGTGTCGGAGAAGGTTCCGGAAGCGTCCGTGCTTCTCGATGAGCGCCGCGGCGTCCATGTGTTCTACAACCTGATCAACAACGCGGTGGATGTCCTGACGCGGGGCGGGACCATCCAGGTCCGTTTCGAGGTCATGGAGGACACGATTGCAACCGAGATCGAAGATTCCGGGCCGGGCATCGCGCCGGAGATCCTGAAGGACGTGTTTGAGCCCTTCGCCACCCATGGAAAAGCCCAGGGCACGGGGCTGGGTCTCGCAATCTGCAAGAAGATCGTCGAGGACCACAAGGGAACCATCGAAGCCATGAACAGCGAGGCCGGCGGCGCGCTGTTCCGATTCACGTTGCCTCTGGCCTCCTGAGCCGGGCGCGTCTCCACGATACGGCATGACCCGCCTGACGAGAACCGGCTGGGTCCTGCTGGCCGTGTGCATCGTCATGTACGGGGCGTCGATGACGTCCCAATCCGGCCTCCTCCTTTTTCCCATCGGGACATTGCTGGGCTGCTTCGTGGTGAACTGGTTCGCCGCGCGGCGGGCCGTCCTGCAGTTGGAGATCGAACCGCCGCCCAGCGTCCATATCGCGGAGGGACAATCGCTTTCCCAACCCTGGCGGATCGAGAATTCCGGAGCCTCCGCCGCGGGGTTTATCCGGGTCGAGTCCCCGGCCGGCCCCTTGTTGCGGCTGGGCGGGATCCGTCCGGGCGAAACCGCGCATCTGGTTCCCCGGCTTGAGTTCAAGCGACGCGGCGTGTTTCGCAATGAGGAGGCCGCGGTGTTCTCCTTTTACCCCTTCGGTCTGCTGCGCTACGGCCGGCGACGAAAACTGCCGGGCGAGGTGGTCGTGCATCCCGCCATTTACGAGACGTCATCCCCCAGGGCCGCGGGTTACGACGCCATGGTCGGGGGACGGTTCAAGGGCGGCCGGCGATCCAACTCAGGCACGCAATTCTCGGGCGTCCGCCAGGCGCTGCCCGGGGATCCACTGAAGAACATCCATTGGAAAAGCAGCAGCAAGGGCCGCGGCCTCATGACCAAGTCCTTCGACGAGGAACTTTCCGGGCGGGTCGCCTTCATCATGGACTGCGGGGCGGGCCCCGATCCAACAGTCCTCGACAACTGCGCGCGCGCCGCCGGCTCCCTGATGTTCTCCGCCCTCGAAGAGGGCCATCATGTCGAGTGGATCGATCTCGCCTCAATGCGGCGACTGATCGTGCCGCCATTCGCGGACGGGCATGAGATCCTCGACACACTTGCCCGATTGGAGCCCCGGACCGGAAGCCTGAGCGCCGGGACCATCCGAAAGGCCGCCGAAGCGGTCTCGCGAAAGGCTGCGCTCGCCTTCATGCTGACCACCTTGACCGACGAGGTCGCCGCGATCGCAGCGCGCGGCCGGCGCGTCTCGGTCTATCTTCCGGAAGACGGGGCGGAATCCGGGGGGCTCGCAGGCCTGCCCTTGTTCACCTACGGAAAGGACCGGATTGACGCCCGGAATTGAACCGCCATGAACCGCGCGTTGAACCAGCTCATCCTGCTCGGCTTCATCTGCCAGAGCCTGTCCTGGGACGGCTGGCTGCTGCCGCTGGCCAGCGTGGTGCTCTGGGTCGTCTGCCTGAAGATCGCGGCCAGGCGCCCCGTGCTGTTGTCGCCCGGCGCCGAATGCGCGCTGCTGGTCGTGGGATCGGCCGGCGGCATCCTGATCGGCTACCTGCCGGACCAGAGTTCGCACTTCTTCATCGGGCACGGGATCACCCTCTTTCAGGCGGGGAGGCTGTTGCGATCGCTGGACCGCCGCGAGCAGTTGTTCGCCATGATCGCGGCAACCGTGCAACTGGGCGTGGCCTGCACCGTCGTGCTGGACTACCGGTTCATTCCCATCCTCGTCGTCACCGCATTCCTGATCCCTCGCGCGTTGATGGAATTGGAGGGCGATCACTTTCCGAAATCGACCTATTCAGTCTGGCCAAAGCTGAAATGGACGCGCGTGTTCGCCGTGGTCGCGGTCATGGTCGTGTTCTTTGCCGTGTTTCCCCGCGGTCTGCTGAGCTCGGCCTTCCCGGCGCTGCGGCGAGGCCCGGATCACGGCTCCCTGCTCGACTCCACCCTGGATTCCCGACGCGGCGGCTCGGGGGGCTCCGAACGCGTCATCATGCAGATCAAGGGCGAGAACCTGCAATACCTCCGCCTCTTCGCGCTCACGACCTTCGATGGCGTCAAGTGGCATCCCGACGGCGTTCCCGGCAAAAGCTACAACCGCTTTCTCCCACCCGGAGAGCGCGACGGTTACCCCCATCGCATCATCCGGGTGAAGGAGGTGCGCAACCTGGGGAGATACCTGCCGACCGACGGACGCATCGTGGCCCTGGAGGGGAGGTTCTTCAGCGAGCCGCGCCGAACCTTCCATGAATTCATCGAATGCCGGTCCATCTGGAGCACAGCCAACAATGTCTATGAATACTGGCTGGATCCCGAACCGGAAGTCCGCGGACTGGGGCGTCGCTACAGCCGGGCCCTCCTCAACCACCCCTCACAGTCCGCGCGCCTGGAAGAGTGGCTCGAAACCCAATTGGCCGGCATCGACGACCCGTTGGAACAGGCGCGACACCTGGAGGACCATTTCATCGAGAACTTCGAATATGAACTCGGCGCCCCGGCGCTCGACCGCCTGAATCCGATCGACGACTTCATCTTCAACGAACGCCGCGGCCACTGCGAACGCTACGCCTCGGCCATGGGACTGCTGCTCCGCATGCGCGGCATCCCCAGCCGCGTCATGCTGGGCTACGTGCCCGGGCGCCCCAACTGGCTGACAGGCTGGGTCAACATCCGCGCCAGCGACGCCCACGCCTGGACCGAAGGCTGGTTCCCCGACCGCGGCTGGGTGAAGTTCGACGCGACGCCCCGCTCCGAAATCGACCTCACCATCGGGCCGCTCCGCGAGCTCATCGATGCGCTCGACGTCGTCTGGTACGTCAACATCGTCAACCTCGACTCAACGGCCCAGCGGAACATGCTCACCACCGGACTGGGCGGCGTCGCGGCCATGGCCGGTTGGGCGCGCCGGAACGCCGGGCTGCTGACTCCGTTGGTCCTGCTGATGGCGGCGATGTTGGCCTGGCGATTCCGAGCCGCGGGAGGCGTTCGGAAAGACGACCGCGAGGATCCCCGGCAGCGAAACCGCATCCTTGCCGAACACTACTACGGCCGCCTGTTGAAGCTGCTCGCCAAAAACGGCATCGACCGCGCCCCCAGCGAGACGCCGCTCGAATTCCTCGAGTCCCTCCGTCAACGCAGACTCCCCGCGTTCTGCGACGTCGCTTTCATCACCCGACTCTTCTGCTCCACGCGCTATGGCGAGGCCGCAATGAAACCGCAGGACGAAGCCGATCTGAAATCGGCGTTGGATCGGGTGGGCCGGAGTTGCAGCGCTTCCTAGGCGCCCCGGCTCAGAACCGCACCCGCAGGTGCGTGCCCAGGATGTGATTCATGTCCCAGCCGCCGGCCGCCTTTCTGACCGACTGCAACATGTAGAAGAGATCCACGGACGCATGCTCATAGTGCCGAAAGCCGATCCCGGCGGGCACAAGACGGTTCTCGCTGTATCTGCCCTGCCGATAATCGATGAGAAACTCGTTGTTGCAGTAGACGCTCTCAATCGCTCCCCGGTCGATCCGGCAGCGCAGTTGGAGTCGATGCCTCGACCGCGGGATGGCGCCTGCCGAGCGCTCCAACCAACGCAGTTCGATCCGGTTGCGCGAGTGAAGGGAAAGCCTTTCCGTAAGCGGCAGATTGGGCGAGACGGCGAAATCGAGGCGATGCTCATGGGTCCAGGTCCGGGCGGCGAGATCCTGGATGTCGAGAAAGAGTTAGCCCGCGCCGAGGTTCCAGTTGGGCGTGACGCGATTGGCGATGCGCGGCCCGAAGATGTGGAGATTCTGCCGGCTGCTGTTCGCTGCCATGCGGTTGTCCCCGTAGAGAACGACGCGGAAGTCGTTGGTCTTCCAGACACGGACGGTAAGCCACTGCCAGGTCTGGAAATCGTTGGCAGCATCGGCCCTTGCGCAGCTCCAGGAGGAAAGCATCCCCGCAATCAGGGCGGCCATGATCAGCGCGCGACGGAAGGGGTGGCTTCTCGTCCTGATCAACGTTCCCTCGTTTGTGGCGTCTCCCTTCATCTCTGATTCATCATGGACCCGATTTCGGATTTCGCGCCAACCGGGCCTTGACGGCGGTTGGTCCCGGGTTGCGGTTTGGCGCGCAGGGATGTCCGCGCCCGTTGTGTTCGTTGACAGCCCGCCCGCGCCGAGCACAATCCGGAGATGAGCCATCGCGCATTCCGACTCCCCGTCCTTCACCTTTCCCTGGTCCTCGCGGCGTCCGCCTTTGCGGCCGACGACTACAAACTGGGGCCCGACTCGCAACGACAGCCCGGCGTCCCACAGGGGAAGGTCACGCAATACTCATGGAACAACAGCCGCATTTTCCCGGGCACGCATCGCGATTACTGGGTCTATGTCCCCGCCCAATGCAGACCGGAGGAACCGGCCTGCGTGATCGTGGTGCAGGACGGCGGCGGCCGGGTGCGGGACAAGGGCGCATGGCGGATGCCGATCGTCTTCGACAACCTCATCCACAAAAAGGAGATGCCCGTCTCGATCGGAATCTTTGTCAATCCCGGCGTCCTGCCCGCCGCAAATGAGAACGCCCAACCGCGCTTCAACCGCAGCTTCGAATACGACGGCATGGGCGACAACTACGCGCGCTTCCTGCTGGAGGAGATCATCCCCGCGGTGGCCAAGGACCACAGCCTGAAGACCGACGGCAACAGCCGGATGCTCATCGGCTCCAGCTCCGGCGGCATCGCGGCCTTCACGGCGGCCTGGGAACGACCGCGGGAGTTCAGCCGCGTCTACTGCACGGTCGGCACCTTCGTCAGCCTGCGCGGCGGCAACAACTACCCCTGGATGATCCGCAAGTTCGAACCGAAGCCGATCCGCGTCTTCCTCCAGGACGGCTCCAACGACAACAACCTCTACTGCGGCAGCTGGTGGGTGGCCAACCAGGACATGCTCGCCTCGCTCCAGTTCTCCGGCTACGACGTGAACCACGCCTGGGGCGACGGCGGCCACAACGGCAAACACGGCGCCTCGATCCTGCCCGACGCCCTCCGCTGGCTCTGGCGCGACTATCCACAACCCATCGCCAAACCTGTCGCCAAAGGCGATCGCGCGCTGGACGTCTACCTTGAGGGCGAGGATTGGGAACTGGTGAGCAAGGGATACAAGTTCACCGAAGGGCCCGCGGTCGACGCCGAGGGCAGCCTGTTCTTCACCGACATTCCCAACAACAAGATCCACAAGGTCGGCAAGGATGGAAAGGCCGTGGAATTCGCGCGGAACACCGGCGGCGCCAACGGACTTCACTTCGGCCCCGACGGCCGGCTCTACGCCTGCGCCAACCGCAAACGCGAGATCGTCGCCTACGACGCAAAGGGAAAGGCCGAGACAGTCGCCGAAAAGGTCAGCTCGAACGATCTCGTCGTCACCCACGAAGGCCACATCTACTTCACCGACCCGTCGAACCAACGCGTCTGGTTTCTGGAGAAGGACGCGAAGGCATCGCGCAACGGCAGGTTGAGATTCAAGGAACCCAGGGTCGCGGACCGCGGCATCGAGAAACCGAACGGCATCATGCTCTCGCCCGACCAGACGCTGCTCTCCGTCTCCGACACCGAGGGCCGCTTCGGATACTCGTTCGCAATCCGGAAGGACGGAACGCTCGCGGACAGGCAGAAGTATCACATCCTGCACGTCCCGATCGATGCTCCCAACAGCGGCGCCGACGGCATGGCCATGGACGACCAGGGCCGCCTCTACATGACCACGCGGTTCGGCGGCCAGGTCTGCGACCAACTGGGCCGCGTGCATGGCGTCATCGCCAAGCCCCAGGACGCCTGGCTGTCCAATGTGACCTTCGGCGGCCCGGAGCGAAACATCCTCTACGCGACCTGCGGCGACGCCGTCTTCAAACGCCGCTTGAACGCCCGGGGCGTCGTCGCCTGCGAAGCCCCGATCAAACCGCCCAAACCGCGGCTGTAAACACGACGCGGATTCCCGCCTTGTCACCGCCTCCCGCTCGTGTTCAATGCGGGAGCATGAGAACCTGGATTGCAATCGCCCTCGTCGCGGCGCGCCTGATCGGCGCGGAGAATGAGTTGGAAGCCGCCCCCCTGCTCGCCGGAGCCGCCAGGGTCGACATCACGCCGGCCCCGGATGTGCCACTTTCCGGACCGGTCGGCGGCGCCGGCAAGGCGGCCAAGGTCCACGACCCCCTGTTCGCGCGGGCGCTGGCGATCCAAAGCGGCGACAAACGCATCGTGCTGTGCGTCTGCGACGTCACCATGATCGCGTCGGACCTGCATGACCGGATCCGGGAGCGCGTCCACCAAGAGACCGGCCTGCCCAAGAACCACCTGCTGGTTTCGACCACCCACACGCATCGCGCGCCGCGGGTCGTCGAACTGGAACTGGGGCCGGCGCACGATCGCTATCGCGCCGGCCTGGTTGACAAGGTGGCGACGGCGGCGGCCAATGCCTTGGGCCGGCTCGAACCCGCGCGGGTCGGCTGGGCTTCGGTCGAAAAACCCGAACACTGCCGCAACCGCCGCTGGCTGATGAAGCCCGGCTCGCTCGGTCCCAATCCCTTCGGTGAACGCACCGACAAGGCGGCCATGTATGGCGGCCCCGGCAAGAACGGCGTCCGCACCGTCGGCCCCGTCGATCCGGAACTGTTCGTGATTTCCGCCCAACGGCCCGACGGCAGCCAGATCGGGCTCTTCGCCAATTTCAGCATCCACTACGGCGCCGGCGGAGGCGGCGTGAGCGCGGATTACTTCGGACATTTCGCCCGCGCCGCCGAGAAGGCCCTGGGCGCTTCAAAGGAGAAACCCATGGTCGCCATCATGTCCAACGGCACAAGCGGCGACATCGCCCCCGGCGGCAAACCGGACCCCCTGGGCCAAAAGCTCGCGGCCGCGGCGGTCAAGCTGGTCCGCAGCATCGAACATCGCGAGTCGGCGCCGATCACTGTCCGCGAATCGGAACTGGCCATCAAGGTGCGACGCCCCGACGCCGAACGGCTGCAATGGGCGAAGTCCGTTCTCGACGGGACCTGGAAGAAGCCCGCTCACCGCTGGAAGAACAAGTTCGCGCAGAGCGCGCTCTGGCTGAAGGACTATCCGGAAACCCTCCCCGTGCGGCTCCAGGTCATCCGGCTGGGAGACCTGGCCATCGCCGCAACCCCCTGCGAGGTCTACGCGGAGACCGGCCTCGCCATCAAGGACGCAAGCCCGCTCAAAGCCACCTTCAACATCAGCCTGGCCAACGGCTACAACGGCTACCTCCCAACGCCCGCCCAACACGCCCTCGGCGGCTACACCACCTGGACCGCCGTCTCAAGCTGCCTCGAAATCGACGCCGAACCCAAAATCCGCGCCGAAGTCGTGCGGCTGCTGAAGACGGTCGGGAAACAAGGCAGGTAACGCCTCCAACCAGCCCCCCCGGTGGGGCTGCGTTGCATCGCAGCCCAAATCGAAGTCCTGAAAGGACGACAGAACCCATCGAATGCATCCCCCGATGCATCTGGTTCAACAATATCATTCCGCCCTCATCAACCACGCGACAGCCCTCTCAGCTCCGATCTCAAACGAATCCTGCTGCTCGTCGCGGACCGAATCCTTGGACGGCGCCTCGAACATTTCAATAAAGACGCCCACGCCATCCCACGATAACTCTATGGACCTATCGCCTCTCTGCGCATACACGAACTGTCCGGCATCCTCGTCTCGACACTCAGCAATAATCCCAGGCCGAGACAAGACCTCGATCACCCGCATCAAGCAGTCACAATATTCCTGCGTAGTCACGATATTGTCGGATATCAATCTCGAGGCATGGCGGGCTGGTTCATTCGATCGCGTTCCACGCCAGCGCTGATGGCGAGGTCTTCAAGCAAAGACGAAGGAGGCCGATTCGTAGCAATACCCCACAGCAAATACACAAGTTCGTATTTCGCCCCGTCTTTCACGTCGTAGCGGTACTTTTTCCTGCCCGCCAGAATCATCGCCTCTGAACAGCCAAAACAAAGGAGCTCATAGACCTTCAGATCTCCGACCATCCAGGTGATTGCAAAATCGGGATGAAATCCCCCGCACGGCTTTTCGCCGCCGAATATTCTGTAACTGGATTGACTCGAGAGAATCTTGATCGCCTCGCCCTTCTTCGTTCCTTTCAACTCGTAACTTGTCGTGTAGAACGGAAACTCATCGATATGGAACACATCTGATCTTCGCAATTCCCCCTCCAATAGTCCGTTCTCAAAACTCGGATGCGGCAATCCTTCATGCACCTGAATCGAGGAGGCGGAATTCAACGCATTGCGCCACTCTTCGGATCGACTCAGAGCGACAGATCCTGGAATCCTGTTCGGCAAGTAAAGAGCGGAGAACCCAATCAACACCGCCGCAATCAGCAATCCAAACTTCAAATTGACGAACGGCATTTCCTTCATGTCAAACACGGGACATAGACTGTGCGGCATGACGCACGAGCCACAATCGCCACATTGACTCTGCCTCCCGCGTCCTCTTTCTGACCCACACGAATTACCATCATTGATTCGCGCAGGCCCATACTGACGACACTGTCCAATTCATTCAAGGCTGACGCTCGGCTTCAATCCGTCCCTTTCCCCCGAATGTCGCAAAGCGATAATCGTTTGGGGTTGCCTGCCAATTCGCGCGCGGGAATCCTCCACGTGACGGGGCGTTCGACGAACGCGCGCCCCACTGAACAAGACATCAAACGAGGAGAAAGACATGTCTGACACGAAGAACAAACCGATACGCGAAATCCGGATGGGGGCCATCAAGGCGAGCATCTGGGAGAACAAGAACGACAAGGGCGTCTGGCACAATGTGTCGCTGTCCCGCATCTACAAGTCGGGCGACGAGTGGAAAAGCACGGAGAGTTTCGGTCGCGACGACCTGCTGACCGTGGCCAAGTTGGCCGACCTCGCCCACACCTGGATCTACAAGCAGACACAACCGGGGGACGGGAGGTAGCCCCCGGAAAGACGCACGTCATGTTTGTGTTGTCGAAATCCTGACGCGCGGCCCCTCCTCTCAAAGCGCTGGAACTCGCCGTGGGGCGATGCTAGAACTCAGTCATGCCCGATGGATTGAGTTCCGGAATCACACGTCGCCAGTTCCTTGCCTCCCAAGGCATGGGCATCGGCGGCGTGGCCTTGGCGTGGCTGTTGAATCAGGAGGGGCTGCTGGCCAAGCCGGCGCCGCCGAATGTCGACCGTCGCCGGTTCGATCTCACGCCCAAGCTCCCGCCCGGCAGGCCCAGGGCGCGGGCGATGATCTCCCTCTTCATGCAGGGCGGCCCCAGCCACATGGATCTCTTCGATCCCAAACCCGAACTGGACAAACTCGACGGCAAGCCCTTCCCCGGAAAGATCAAGTACGACAACGCCGCCCAGGCCAGCACGACCGTCCTGGCCAGTCCCTGGAAGTTCGCCAAGCGCGGCCAGTGCGGGATGGACGTTTCCGAGCTGTTGCCGCACACCGCGGAGATCGTGGACGACATCACCCTGATCCGTTCCATGCGCACGGGCGTGAACAATCACGGCCAGTCGATCCACGCAATGAACTCCGGCCGCATCCTGCCTGGCCGGCCGGCCCTGGGAAGCTGGCTCACCTACGGACTCGGCTCCGAAAGCCGGAATCTCCCGGCCTTTGTCGTGCTGACCGATCCCCGCGGGCTGCCGGTCGAAGGTGTGCGCAACTGGTCCAACGGCTGGCTCCCCTCACTGTTTCAGGGGACCGTCGTCCGCCCGCGCGAACCGCGGATTCTCAATCTCGACGCGCCCGCCCATCTCGCGGGCGACACGCAGCGAAAATACCTCTCCTACCTCGACCGGTTGAACCGCGAGCACCTCGCCGAGCATCCCGGAGAACTCGACCTGGAGGCGCGCATCGCCAGCTACGAACTCGCCGCGCGCATGCAGACCGCCGCCAAGGAGGCCCTCGACATCAGCAGCGAAAGCGAGGCCACAAGGAAGCTCTATGGACTCGACGAGGACGCCACCAGGGAATACGGGGCCCGCTGCCTGATCGCCCGACGTCTCGTCGAACGCGGCGTGCGCTTCGTGCAGGTTTTCACCAAGAACCAATACTGGGACCACCACGGCAGCATCCGCTCCGCCCTGCCCGCCTCCTGCAGGATGACCGACAAGCCCGCCGCCGCCCTCGTCAAGGATCTCAAGCAACGCGGCCTGCTCGACTCAACCCTCGTTCACTGGGGCGGCGAAATGGGCCGCCTCCCCGTGATCCAGAACGACACCGGCGCCAGCCGCGTCGGCCGCGACCACAACACCTACGGCTTCTCCATGTGGCTCGCCGGCGGCGGCGTCAAAGGCGGCCACATCCACGGCTCCACCGACGAATTCGCGCACTACGCCGCCGAGGATGTCGTCAACCACTACGACTACCACGCCACCCTGCTGCGCCTCTTCGGCCTCGACCACGAGCAGTTGACCTACAAGCGCAACGGCCGCGAGCAGTCCCTCACCGACGGCCAGCCCGGAAAGATCGTCGACGGCCTGCTGGCGTGACGCCGACGCGAACGACGTCGCCACGAATCCCATGGGAGCCGACACGCCCAAGTCCCCCAGGTCCGGCGACGCCCGACGCCGCGCTCTGGGAACGCTCCTCCTCGGTGGCGCCCTGGTCATGCTGGTCTGGGGGCAGACCGCGTTGAAGCCCACGCTGCAGGGGCTTTCGTTCATTCTCTACTGGGCCGTCTGCATGTGCCTCACCTTCCTCGCCCTGATGACCGCCCTCCTCGACCTCTGGATCGTCCGACGCCGAGGCCGCGAACAGGAGAAACAACTCCTCAACGACACACTGCGGAACATCGCGACAAAGGAGGAGGAACCCGGGGACAAGGACTGAGGAGCGAGGCGACGCGGCGACATACCGACGCATACGATCCAACAAGGAGGGGCGACAGGAATGTCGCCCTGCCTGCGCAGCAGGCACACACGCCGTCCGGCTACTGCGCCGCCATGGATCGACATCGACCTCGGCCATTCCCCGGTCCACTTCGTCCCGTGCCGGGCCGACGGCGACAGGAATGTCGCCGCTCCTTGGGTGGGCCGGCCACGGCTTTCGTTCCTTCGCGCCTTGAGGCCGCCCTCATCAAGGCGGTGGACGAGATCATGAAGGAGTTGGAGTCGCTTCGATCCGACTGTCCCGGCTTCTTCCATCCGACGTTGAGTCCTCGCCTTGGGGCTGAAAGCCGACATGGATTATCAGTCTCCCCGTCCCACCGCCCCGACTCCCGCAGGCGCGATCGGAGTCCGGAGCGTCGAGCATTGCTCGGCATGGGCTTGAAACGCCGGGCGAACTGCCGGGCATTGCTCGGCGCTCCGCTTTCGGCGATCGAAGCCGGACGGAGCGCGGCTGACCCGTTCAGCCCATCTTTTTGATTTGCCCGCGGTCGCCCCCTTGCGTTTACTCCGCGCCAGTCTCACACCCAGCCATGAACACCTTTCTCCGCGTCCCCAAGTCTTTCCTCGCCATCCTGATCGGATTCGCCCTGCTTTGGGCGGGATTCGCCTCCGCTGCCGACGCGCCGCCGGCCACGCCGGCAAAAGCCGCGCCTGAAGCGGCGCCTGCTGCCGCACCGGTCACTGCCCCGGCTCCGACCGCCGATGCAGCCAAAGACAAGGAGAAGGAGAAGAAGAAAGCCCAACCCACGGCCAAGCCCGCCGACAACGCGAAAAAGAAAAAAAAGCCCCAGGCCAAAGGCAAGGGAAAGGGCAAGAAGCGCCCCGCCCCGCCCCTGGCGGCCGCCAAGAACTTCGAAGTGACCATCCCTCGCGCGGCCTTCGGCAGGGAATACATGATGTCCGGCTCGATCATCCCGCAATCCGAGGCCGCCACCAGCACCGGGCTCGCCGGCAAGATCGTGAAGTTTGAACTCTTTCACGACGGCGTCGATCTCTATGAATCCACCAAGGGCCTCGTTGTCACCGACGATCTGCCGGCCCGCCGCCTGATCACGACCTTCCCCATCACCGGCAAGAACGACACCGGCGTGACCATCGATTTCAACAAGGGCATGCGCCGCGTGTTCAACGACATCTGGTATTCCACCTCTGGCCGCTTTCGCGCGAGTTCGCGGGATTCGGTGGCCGAGTTGACCATGAGTCGCGTCTTCTCGGTGAAGCGCGAGGGCGGGCGGCTGTCGATCCGGCAGAGCGCCCAGGTCCGGGACCGGGAATGGCGGGAAAATGTGGAGGGCCGCTACGAGATCCGCTACTTCATCGCCCCCTACCTGCCCAAGAAGTTCAAGGAGAAGGAGAACACCCTCCAGGACTCGCGTTACCTCCGCTTCTTCGAAACCCAGACCCAACTGGAGCTGACCACCGGCCGCGCCGTGACCAAGATCGCGCGCTTCGACCTCAAGGAGCCGATCAAGTTCTACTACAGCGCCAACACCCCGCCCGAGTACGAGGACGCTGTCAAGGGCGGCATCCTCTATTGGAACCGCGCCTTCGGGAAGGACATCATCACCGCCGAGAAGGCGCCTGAAAAGGTCACCGCCCCGGACGCCGGACGCAACCTCGTCCAATGGGTGCCATGGGACAGCGCCGGTTTCGCCTATGCGGACATCCTGGTCGACCCCCGAACCGGCGAATCCCGTCGAGGACAGGCCTACATGACCAGCGTCTTTGCCATCGGCGGCAAGGCCCGCGCCCGCCGCATGCTCCGCGCCATGCAGGAGATCGCCGACCAGGAAAGCAAGGACAAGAAGGATGACAAGGACGGCGATGATGATGGCGAGGACAAGCACGGCGACGCCCATGACCACGACCACGACAATCCGTTGTTCCCGGCGTCATCCGTCTGCCGCGTCGACCGCCGGGAGTTTGCCCGTCACTACGCCGCCGGCCTGGCCGAACTGCTCGCCAGCGACAAGCTGACCGACGACGCCGTGCTCATGGCCTCACAGGATTACGTCCGCGAGGTCGTCGCGCACGAGGTCGGCCATGTGCTTGGCCTGCGCCACAATTTCGCGGGCAGCCTTTCCGCGACCCTGAGCCACAAGGAACTGGACGAATGGTTCCGAGCCTACGTCGCCGGCGAGGATCTCTCCAAGTACGAGGACAAGCTCAGCTCCGGTTCAACGATGGAATACACCGTCTTCAAGGGGTCGGCCTTCGTGGGATGGAAGATGCGCACCACCGACACCGTCCTGCCGCACGACAAGGCCGCCATCCAATGGGGTTACTTCGACAAGAACGAGGCCCGCGAGAAGAAGATGCTCTTCGCCACCGACGACGACACCTGGAGTTACGGCGACGTGACCACCTTCGACTACGGCGTCGAACCCCTGCTGGGCGGTTATGCCGAGATCGAGGCGGCGATCGAGAACATCCCCTACAAGGTCATCGAGACCTTCATCGCCGCCAAGGCGCCGCGCGATCCCCGCGACAAGGAGCCGCTGGAGGCCGTCAGTCTTTCCCCCTCGAGCTACGCCTTCCCGATCCGCGCCGAGTATCAGGGCATGTTGGGCTGGTTCCGCTCCGGCGCCCGCTCATTGAAGGTCGAGAACCGGTTCGCCTACATCGGCGACCTCAACAAGGAGGAGCGCGTCAAGGCGCACTGGAACAGCCTGACCAACCAGGTCGCCAGGCTCGGCGGCGTCGACAACGCCTTCTTCGCCTACCTGCCGACCGGTCTGAAACTGGGCGCGACGCCCAAGCTCAAGGGCATCGAGATCGCGCAGAAGGTCGACGCCGGGAAGCTCGGCGAACGCCTCGGCAAGCTGCTGGAATCCGCGGCCTACAAGGAATTCGTCGGACTCGACGAGAAGAAGCACAGCTTCACGAAGGAGGAGAATGAACTGATTCTCAAGCGCGGCAGGCAACTGTTCACCGAACTGGAGAAGGAACTGCTCAAGCAGATCGTCCAGCAGCTTGAGCGGGCCTCGCGGGACCTCGGCGTGAAGGCCCTGGGGCAGGCCGCGGAGGATGATGTCATCGCGCAGCTGGAGAAACGCATCATCGACCTCGCCCGCTTCGTCATCACGACCAAGGACAACGACAAGAAGATCACCGGCAAGCTCAACAAGAGCCAGGTCACGGTGACCGACTACAAATATGATCTCGCCACCCGACAGTCCGCGGCCCGGATGCTGATGGACACGGTCGGCTCCTTCGCCGGTTGGTCCAAGGAGGCCAAGGGCTCCATCCACACCGCGCTCAAGGGAGACATCGAAGGCATGCTCAACAGCGCGAACCTGAAGTCGTTCAGCGATGCCATGCTCTCGCGCCCGTTGCGCGACTGGTATCTCAAGCAGCAGAGCGTACTGAAGTATCTCCCGCCCGTCCGCCCGCCATCGCCGGCCCCGACGCAGAAATGACCCGGCTTCCCGACGATTCCCTCAACCATCGACGCGCATTTCCTTGATGGGGAATCCTGATGAAAAGCCGGTCTGCGTGGCGAGGTTTTCGCGTCCATGGGGAGACATCCCCACTGGCGCGCAGGCCTACGAACACATGGCGATCGAGGCCCTGGAGGCGGTCGTCCGCCACCAACCGGCCCTGACCGACCCGCTTCGTCCGAAGCTGTTGCGCTACAAGAAACTGCGCTACCTCTGGCAGAATTGGACCAACCTGCCATCGGGGGACATCCTGATCACGGATCCCAACCACTTCTTCTGCGGGTTGAACATCCGGCGCTTTCGTCACCGGATACTGCTGGTCTTTCACGTGGACCCACGCGACGCGCCCATCAGGTTCATCCAGTCCCGACTCGAATCACACATGCTCCGCCGCCTCGGCGAGTTCGACCGGGTCGTCGTCATCGCGGAATACTGGAAGGATTTCCTGGCCCGGCACATTCCCGCCGAACGCATCCGCGTCATCCCCTGCGCCTACGATGTCGAGGGCATCCTCGACCGATCCGGCGCCAAGACCCGCAAGGAACTGGGATTGCCCGAGGACAAGATCGTCGTCCACGCCGGCCAGGCCTGCGAGACAAAGGGCTTTCGAATCGCCTTGGACAACCTGCCTCCCGATCGGTTTCATGTCCTGACCACGGGGCGACGCGACTGCGAAACGGTCCACGACCATCGTGAGGCCGCGGACAAGGACTACTACGACCTGTTGCGGGCTTCGGACGTCGCCGTCTCCTTCCCCCGTTTCAACGAAGGCTGGACCCGCGTTGCCCATGAAGCGCTGCTCTGCGGAACGCCGGTGGTGGGCTTCGATCGCGGCGGCCTGGGCGAACTGATCCGCGGCGGCGGCCAGATCATCTGCCCGTCGCCGGGAGACGCGCTTCGTTGCGTGGAGGAGGCCTTGGAACGGCGCGACGAATTGAGGGAAAGCGGCCTGAAGTTCGCCCGGCAGTTCACCCCGGAACGCTTCCGGGAACAGTGGCGCTCCCTGATCGCGGAGTTCCTCCCGGGGTAGAGCTTCCCCCTGCTACTTCAACGTTTCGAAAACCCGCTTCAGGAACTCGCGATTGGCGACCGCCTGCCGCGTCACGTGTTCGGGCGATTTCGGATCGCCCGTGCATTCGATCATCACGGGTCCATTGAAACCGGCGTCCTTGAGCGCCTGGAAGACCCCCTTGAAATCGACCTTCCCCTCGCCGAACTGAATCATCACCGGCGACTTCTGACCGCCGCAGTCCTTGGCGCAGAAGCCGGTGACGTGGGGCGCCAACCCCTTCAGTTCCTTCACCGGATCGCCCCCCGTGTAGTAGATGATGTTGCCGGCGTCGTACCAGAGACTGAAGTTGGGATGATTCGCCAGCTCCAGGCATTGTTGAATTTCCGCGCCGTCGCCGCCGTGGGGTTTCATTGCGACCTTGACGCCCTTGTCGGCGGCATGGGCGGCCAATTCCGAGATCATCCCGGAATACAGGCGCACTCCCTCGTTGCGCCTCGGTCCGCCCGACAACAACGTGCCGACGCCGAGCTTCGCGGCGTTGTCGGCAAACGCCTTCAATTCGGCGACCTTGCCCTCGCGGTCGCGGGCAGTGATGCCCGAGATCCACGCGACCACGGGCTTGAGTCCATGCGCCTCGATGCGCTCTCGGAGGCGCGCAAGATAATCGGCCTGCGAATCCGGACGCAGCAGCGCTTCGGTCTTCTGCTTGTGTTGACCGACCAGCCCGGTGGTCTTGAATCCGCCGGCCTGCAGGCCGTCCAGCGCGTCGTCAAAACTGAAGTTGCCCCAAGGGCGGTTGAAGCAACCGACCGCCCAATCCACGGCGGACCCGGCGGCCAGGCCAGACTCGACCCCGGAAACCGTCAACGCTCCGACTGCAACAGTTCCGGTTCGCGACAGAAACCGACGACGAGAAACCTCTGTTGAACTCATGACGGACACATTACCCCGGTGAGGCCGCGGAATCCGAGGAATTACTTCCCTCATACGCATGCCCCCTTGAATCCCGGCGGAGCGCGACTGTGTCCCGTCTTCGGGATCAGCCGCAGCGGCTCAGGAAACAGAATCGCACGGAGCCAATCATCGAACGCCCTTGCGAACAGCATTGCTGCGGCTGGTCTTCGACACAGCCGCGTTCCAGTCTCGCCCCGTGTTCCCCAAGCGTGACAATCCGCGCGCCAAGGTCTATGCAGGACGTTTCATGAACCGCCTTTCAACGCTGCTTCGATCCGGCCTCCTGCTGTCCGCACTCCTTGGGAGTTTCGCTGCGAGCGCCGTTCCCGGGAAAAAGGCCTCGCCGTCCAGGCCGAACATCCTGTTCATCGCCGTCGACGACCTGCGGCCCGAGTTGGGGTGCTACGGCGTGAAGGAGATCCAGACGCCGAACATCGACGCGCTGGCAGCCGGCGGCGTCACCTTCAATCGCGCCTACTGCCAGCAGGCGGTGTGCAATCCCTCCCGCGCCAGCCTCATGACCGGGCTGCGTCCCGACTCCACCCGGGTATGGGACCTCGTCACAAACTTCCGCGATGAGATCCCCGACGTTGTCACCCTGCCCCAACAGTTCATGAAGCACGGGTACCACGCGGCCGCCTACGGAAAGATCTATCACAATCCGATTCCCGACCCGAAGTCCTGGAACGAACCGAACCACTGGCCGAAGAAAGCGTCAACCTGGACGCCCAAGGCCCGCCAGGCCCTGGCCGGGTATCGCGCGAAAATGAAGGCCGACGGAAAAAGCGCCGCCGCCATCCGACGCATGCGGGCGACCGCGACCGAAATTCAGGACATCCCCGACAGCCGGACGCCGGATGGCGAGATTGCCGATCAGGCCCTGGCCGCGATGCGGAAGCTGGCAAAGGGGAAACAGCCGTTCTTCCTGGCCGTCGGCTTCATTCGGCCGCACCTGCCCTTCGTCGCGCCGCGCAAATACTGGGATCTCTACGACCGCGATGAGATCCCGCTCGCGTCAAACCCACTCCTGCCCCGCAACTCGCCCACCCTGGCCATGAACACGATGTACGAGCTGCGCGATTACTTCGATTTCGCCGGAACAAACGATCCGCGCGATGGCGCGCTGACCGAGGCGCAGCAACGTCGCCTCAAACATGGCTATTACGCATCGGTCAGCCTCATCGACGCGCAGGTGGGACGATTGTTGAAACAACTCGAGGAACTCGACCTCCAAGACGACACCGTCGTCGTTCTCTGGGGCGATCACGGCTGGAAACTGGGCGAGCATCGCAGCTGGTGCAAACAGACCAACTACGAGATCGACGCGCGCGCGCCGTTGATCGTCCGCGCCCCAAAGTCCAAGGCCAATGGACGCAGTTCAGATTCCCTGGTCGAGTTCATCGACATCTACCCCACTCTCTGCGACCTGGCCGGAGTTCCGAAGCCCGATCATCTGGAGGGCCGCAGCATGACGCCCTTGCTGGACGAACCGGACCAACCGTTCAAGGCAGCCGCATTCAGTCAGTTCCGCCGACGTCATGAGGGCGGCGAATACATGGGTTACGCCATGCGCACGGGGCGACACCGCCTGATTGAATGGATCGATCGCAAGACCGCCAGGACCGTCGCCGCCGAACTCTACGACCACCTCGTCGATCCGCATGAGAACACCAATATCGCGGAACAGAACACGACGCTCGTCAAACAGCTTGCCAGGAAACAGTGGAGCCTCCTGCCGCGTCCCAAGCCGATGCCCGAGGCCGGCATTCGTCCGCGACTGACCATCCGCAATCGCTCGCGGCAGGCGCTGACGGTTTTCTGGCTGCCGCCGGAAGGCAAGCCGCGCAGATCCGGCGTGGTCGAACCAGGAAAGGACCACCGCATCAACACGACCATGGGCCATCGGTTCGAAATCCGCGGAACGCGGACCGACTTCAAGACCACGGTCGCCGTCAAACAGCAAAGACAGACCTTCACGGTCAATGCGGGCAAGCGGCCGTTGCCGGCCGCCGAACCGAGGACCGCCCCGCAGGATGGAGCCCCGCGCGCCGGCAAACGCCCCAACATCCTCTTCTTCATGGCCGACGATTGGTCGTATCCACACGCCGGCGCGCTGGGCGACAGGACCGTCAAGACGCCCCACTTCGACCGCATCGCGAAGGAGGGCGTCCTGTTCCCCAACGCCTTCGTCTCCACGCCATCCTGCACGCCCAGCCGCCTCAGCATCCTGACCGGCCAGCATCACTGGAGACTGCGCGAGGGCGACAGCCTCGGCGGATCCCTGCGCGAGGATTACCCGGTCTACACTGAACTGCTCCGGAATGCCGGCTACCAGATCGGCCGTTACGGCAAGGGCGTCTGGCCCAGCCAACACACCTTTCGTAAAAGGGATTCCTTCGGCCCGCAGTTCAGGTCGTTCGACGAGTTCCTGATAGCGCGCGAAGACAACGCGCCCTTTTGTTTCTGGTTTGGCGGACAGGACCCGCATCGACTCTATGAACTGGGAATCGGCGCGAAAAGCGGCATCGATCTGAAATCAATCACGCCGCCCGCCTGCCTGCCCGACACAACGGACGTCCGCTCCCATCTTGCGGACTACTATTGGGAGGCGCAACGCTTCGACCGGCGGGTCGGCGAGGTTCTGGATCGGTTGGAGCAATCCGGCGAAATGGAGAACACGCTGATCGTGGTCAGCGGCGACAACGGCATGCCCTTCCCCCGGGCCAAGGCCGCGCTCTACGACCTGGAGACGCGCGTTCCGCTGGCCGTGCGCTGGGGCGCCAAGGTCAGGGGCGGACGAACCGTCACCGACTTCGTCAGCCTGTGCGATCTGGCGCCGACCTTCCTGGAGGCGGCCGGCCTGCGCCCCGCAAAAGACATGACCGGCCGATCGCTGATGCCGCAACTCACGTCGAAGAATTCCGGGCAGATCGATCCGAAGCGCAACTTCGTCCTGACCGGGATGGAGCGGCACGTCTATCCGCGCCCCTCCCGGGCCATCCGCACCAGGGACTTCCTCTACATTCGCAAGTTCGCCCCGGACGCATGGCCGACCGGCGAGGTCGAGGGACACAATCCGACCTACGACTTTGCCCGGGAACCCTGGCCCACCGAACCCGGCGCCTTTTCCTTCAACATCGATCCCTCGCCCAGCAAGCAGACCCTCCGCCTGAATCGCGAAAAGCCCGGCTTCAGGAAACTGGCCCAACTCGCCTTCACTTCGCATGAACCGGACGAACTCTACGACCTGCGAAAAGACCCGGACCAACTCGACAACGTGGCCGGCAGGTCGAGCTACCGAGGCGACCTCGCCCGGCTGAAGCAGAAGCTCAACGCCGAACTCCACGCTTCGGAGGACCCGCGAATAGTGGCCGCCGCCAAAGACGGGGCGGCAGGCCCATCATCGATCCGACCCAATGTCCTCTTCATTTCGGTGGACGATCTCAACGACTGGATCGGCTGCCTGGGCGGGCATCCGCAGGCGCGCACGCCGAACTTCGACCGCCTCGCCGCGAGCAGCGTGTTGTTCCGCAACGCCCACTGCCCCGCCCCCGCCTGCAACCCCTCCCGCACGGCGATCATGACCGGGATCTCGCCGCACGTCTCAGGCCTTTACGAGAACGGACAGAAGATGCGCGAAATCCTGCCCGACGCCACGTTGCTGCCAAAATACTTCGCCGATCACGGCTACTGGGCCGCCGGCTCCGGCAAGCTGCTGCATTACTTCATCGACGCCCGCTCGTGGGACGAGTATTTCCCGGCCAAGGAAACCGAGAATCCCTTCCCCCGGACGCTGTATCCGGACAAGCGTCCCGTCAGCCTCCCTCGCGGCGGCCCCTGGCAATACGTCGAAACCGACTGGGGCGGACTCGACGTCACCGACGAGGAATTCGGCGGCGACTGGCTGGTCTCGAAATACATCGGCGGGCAGTTGGCCCGGAAACACGACAACCCCTTCTTCCTCGCCTGCGGCCTTTATCGCCCGCACGAACCCTGGTTCGTCCCGCAGAAATACTTCGACCTGTTCCCGCTCGAGAACATCCAACTCCCGCCGGGCTACGACCCGGACGATCTCGACGACGTCCCGCCCGCCGGCAGACGGCGCGGGCCGAACCGCTACTTCGCCCACATCCGGAAACACGATCAGTGGAAGCGGGGCATCCAGGGTTATCTGGCATCGATTGCCTTCGCCGACGCCATGCTGGGCCGAACGCTCGACGCCTTGGAGACAGGGCCCAACCGCGACAACACCATCGTCGTTCTCTGGAGCGATCACGGCTGGCACCTGGGCGAGAAGCAGCACTGGCAGAAATTCACGGCCTGGCGGGTCTGCAGTCGCGTGCCCTTGATGATCCGCGCGCCCAAAGGCTCGCCCGGCCTTCCCCAGGGCACGCAACCTGGCATCTGCGACCGCCCGGTCAATCTGTTGAGTCTCTTTCCCACGCTGACCGAACTGGCCGGACTGCCGCGGAAGGCCGACAACGACGGCCCCAGTCTCGCGCCCTTGCTGCTCGATCCCCAGGCCGACTGGGAACACGTTTCCATGACCCATCTCAACGAACCCGGCAGCCTCGGCGTCAGCGGCGAAAACTGGCGATACATCCGCTATAAGAACGGCGATGAGGAGCTTTACCACATCAAGGACGATCCGTTCGAGCATGAGAACCTGGCGGGCAGGGCCGACCAAGCGGAGCGCCTCGCGGAGTTTCGCGCGCTGCTCCCAGGAAAATTCGCGCCGAGAACAGAAGCCCTATTGGAATCGCTTCCCAAGCTGGGCTGGATTCCGGCGACCAGGACCAAGGCGCCGCCGTCCAACCCCGACGGCGGCGTGTTCGATGTGATCTTCGTCAATCAGCGCAAGACGCCTGTGCAGCTCTATTGGATGGATCTCAATGGCGCTCCGAAGCCCTACGGCGGCATTGAACCCGGCGGAAAAAAGCGCCAGCAGACCCGCCCCGGAGCCGTGTGGTTGATCACCGATGAAAGGGACAGGCCTCTCGGCCACTTCCCTGTCGGCGACCGCAAATCCCGCGCGGTTGTTCCCGCAAACTGAAGCGGCTCAAGGCGCGCCTCCTAACCCGCCGACTCTTCTTCAATTCGATCGAAGGTCTCACGCCGAATCTGCAGGGGATGGCGCCGCATGACGGGCAGAAGATGCTCCACAAAGTGGTCGAGGGCCTGAACATCGTCTGTCTCCGCCGCCGCGGACGGCCGCCAAGCGGGGCCTAGATGGATCGACCACTCGAACGGACAGATGCGTGTGATCAGGATCGGCACAATGGCCGCATCATGCATTCGCGCCAGGCGCGCAAATCCCGCAGCCAACCGCATCCGACTCCCCCCCCGTCTTTATCACGTGACTGCGCCGGGCGGGAACATCGACCGCGATGATGAGCATCCCCCCGGACCCCAGCCACTTGACGACCTGTTTCAAGTCAGTCTCCGCCATAAAAAAATGCGGCCATTCACCGCCGGCCAACCGGTCCTTTTCCAGATGAAACCGCGACCGGGGGGCCGACACCAGCGAGGCAACCGGCAACCCATGGGAGCGCAGCAGATGACGCGTGAGAAACA
>JAYPEY010000007.1:37343-116302 GCA_038126035.1 Verrucomicrobiales bacterium
GGGAAGATCCGATACTGGCAAGTCAGATTACCGAGGGCGTAAAAGAAAGTTGGCGAAAACCAGAACGCAAACGGCAGGCCAGTGAATCCTCGAAGAAGATGTGGGAGACGAGGCCAAGAGAAATGTCGGCAGAATCACGGGCCGCCCCTCATCGGCAAATCCACGCAACAGATCGATGTCCGGAATACCGCAGCGTTGAAGCCACTTCGCCTCCCCGAAACGATCCGGCCAACAGGCCGCCATTCGATCAAGAACCTGCAACGCATGTTCCCTGGACCGCGCTTTCGGAGACTGCTCGGCGCCAGCGGTTTCCCCAAGTCGCCGCAGGTCATCTTCACCAGGCGCAAATCCCCGCCCGGCGAGCCGCCCCGCCGGCTCCAACATCGCAGCCAGCGCCTCCGGACTGAAGAGACTCTCCAGCCGGCGCGCCGAATGAAACGCGAACCATGAAAACGGATTCAAGATGCGAGTCAAACGCGGGATGCTCCCTCAAGGCAAGGCGTTTAAGGACATCAGATTCCCCCGCTTGAACCCGCAACCGGCCTTGGCATAGATTGCCGCTTATGAGATCGCCCCGCCGTCGTTCGCCTCGCGCGCCCTTCCTGGCCGTTGCGGCAATCCTTTGCCTCGCCCCATCCGCGTTTTCGGCCGACTTCAAGGTCACCGCCCCGCCCGCCGACCTGAAGCTGCCTTCGTTCTACAAGAAATACGTCAGCGCCAACGGCTATCCCGTCGTCAGTTCGGAGAAGGTCAACGACTACGCGCTCAAGGAGGCGGCCTGGCTCATCAACATGATGCTGGCCAAACGCCCCGACGTGAAGGAGGCGATGATCAAGAGCGGCTCCCGCATGATCGTCATGGCGCACAACGAATTCACCACCGAAGTCCCCGAGCATTCCAGGTTGCGACCCAAGGGATTCTGGGACGCGCGCGCCCGCGGCCTCGGCGGCTCCCGCACCGATCCGGTCTGTTCCTGCGCCGAGGAAAACATGCTGGCCTTCGAGGGCGACCCCTATCACAAGGAGAACATCCTGATCCATGAGTTCGCCCACAATATCCACTACCGCGGCATGGACCGCCTGGACGACACCTTCGACAACCGGCTCAAGGCGACCTACGAAAAGGCCATGAAGGAGGGACTCTGGAAGGGCAGATACGCGTCCGTCAACCATGCCGAGTATTTCGCCGAGGGCGTGCAGTCGTGGTTCGACGACAACCGCGAGAACGACCACGATCACAACCACGTCAACACTCGCAAGGAATTGAAGGCATACGACCCCGGGCTCGCCGCCATGTGCGAGGAAGTCTTCGGCGACACCAAACTGGTCTACACCAAACCAACCACCCGACTGCACGGCCACCTGGAGGGTTACGATCCCTCAAAGGCTCCCAGGTTCGAGTGGCCCGCCCGGCTCGACGACGTCCGCAAGGCGATCAAGGAAAAGGCCAAAGCCCGAAGCAGGAGCGGCGACCGGAAGAAGCCTTACGTGAACTGAGGGCTATCGCATGTTGCTCGACCACAATTGCAGCCCCCATGCATGGAGGTTCGCCTTGACCAACACCTGAATGAGACCTCGAGATACCGTGCTTTTCCAACTCAAGCGCCCGCGCCATGAACCGCTCTGTCGGAGCGCGGCTGCGGCTCGTCTCCGACACAACCGCGCCCCGAGAATGCCGGGTCAGTTTCCGCCGAGCCTTGCCCGGCGCTTGTTCTGGGCCGCCGCCGCGCTGATTCCCTCGTTCCTGACCGCCGCCCCGTTTGTTCCCGGCCTCAGCCACCACGCCGGGCTGTCGCCAGCGCAAACCGGTCAGGTTCTCATATCCGAGCTCAACTGCCTCGCCTGCCACCAAACCGGGCCGGGAGGTGGGGCCGTTTCCGGAAAAGGCGCTCCGGACTTGAGCAATGTCACATCCCGGCTCCGCGCCGACCGCCTCGCCCAGTTGATCGCCAAGCCCCACGCCGCCAAGCCCGGCACGACCATGCCTGACCTCTTCGTTGGCATGTCCGACAAGGAACGATCCGAGGCCGGCCAGGCCATTGCGCATGCGCTCCTCAGTTGGTCTCCCAACGGTGTTTCGCGACAGCCAATCGACGTCAAATCCGTCGAGCGGGGACGGGATCTTTTCCACACCGTCGGCTGCGTCGCCTGCCACGGCCCTGAGAACGACGCTTCCGATTCCGTCCCGTTGGGCGCCTTGGAGAACAAGTATCACCTCCGGGGGTTGACCGCCTTTCTCGAGGATCCCCTTGCGATCCGCCCGGGCGCACGCATGCCAGACCTGAAACTCGATCACTGGGAGGCCGTCGACATCGCAGGCTATCTCCTGAGGCGCCAATCGCCGCCTGCCGGAAACGCCCTCCAATTCAAGGCGGACAAGGCGCTGACGGACAAGGGCTATGCGCTCCTGAGAAAACACCGCTGCCTCAACTGCCACCAACCGGACGCCGGCGAGGCCAAACTGCCCCTCCGAATCGACCGACTCAATCAAGGCTGCCTCTCCGACCGACCGGGCTCCTGGCCGCAGTATTCGCTCAGCGCCGACCAAACCAGCGCTTTGCGGACGGCCCTGCGCCCCGCAACGCCGGACTTGAACCACCGCGAGGAAATCGCGGTCGACATGGCGCGACTGAACTGCCTCGCCTGCCACAGGCGCGACGGCCAGGGCGGCCCCGGTTCATCACGCGATTCCTTCTTCACCACCGCCGACCCGAACCTTGGCGAACAGGGCCGCATCCCTCCCGACCTGACCCACGTCGGCTCCAAGCTGAAGGCTCCATGGCTGCACAAGGTCGTCGCGCAGGGGGCCTCGGCGCGGCCCTATCTGAAGACCCGCATGCCGCAATTCGGCGAGAAGGTGGGCGGAGCCCTAGCGGCGGCGATCAAACGCACCGACCGCACGCCGCCGACTTCATTCACCCGCAACAAGGATCCCCGCGAGGCGCAGAAACACGGCCTGGAACTCGCCGGAACCAGGGGCCTCAGCTGCGTGGCCTGTCATCCCTTTCGCGGCCAGAGCTCCTCCGCCATCCAGGCGACGGATCTCGGCCTGATGTATGACCGGCTTGAGGAGCATTGGTTCCATCGCTATCTGGCCAACCCGCAGGCAGTCTCGCCGCTGACCATCATGCCGTCGTTCTGGCCGGGCGGCAGATCGCCGTTGCAGAACATCCTCGGCGGCGACGCTTCACTGCAACGCGACGCCCTCTGGCAATACCTCGCCCGCGGTCCCGAAGCTCGCCGCCCCGCCGGCATCCAACTTGAACCCCTGGAACTCACCGTCGGAGACGAGGCGGTCATGCTGCGGCGCAGCTATCCCGACATCGGCAAACGCGGCATCGGCGTCGGCTACCCCAACAAGGTCAACCTGTCCTTCGACGCCGGCCAGACGCGCCTTGCCGCAATCTGGCGCGGCGGCTTCATCGAGGCCTCCGGAGTCTGGCGCGGCCAGGGCCATGGGAGGGTTCGCATCATGGGCGACAACATCGTCAGGTTTCCTGCAGGGCCCGCCTTCGCCAATCTCGAGTCACATGACCAACCTTGGCCGACGCCCGCCGGCATGAGGTCCGCGGGGTTTCAATTCAAAGGCTACACGCTTGATGCAAAACAGCGGCCGGCATTCGAATACGAGTTCGGATCAACCAGGATCCGCGACAAGTTTCTCGATCTGCAGGACGAAGAGGGACATAGGTTCTTTCGGCGTGAGCTGAAATGGCATTCCGACGACGGGACGAAAAACCTACATTTCCGCGTCACGGTCGATCCGGAGATCCGGAGGTCCGGCGAAAGGGAATACACCGTCGGGAAATCGTTGATCGTCCGATTGCCCCGCGATGGGGTCATACGATCCACGGAAAAGGACAAGGAACTACTGCTGCCGATGGGCGAGGCTGGCGAGACCATCATCGAGTATCACTGGACCAATTCCACGGGCAAATGAGAGCGCTTCAGCAAATCATGAGGAAGACGGAAGACAAAGGAGCCCGGACACGCCTGTCCGCGCGTTGGCTTCACCGGTGGGGTGTAGCTCCCGCTGACTTGTCGCGGCGAAGCTTTGCGAAGACGGAGCCGAGCGTAGGGACTTGCAGGCCAACGCACCGGAGAATCGAAGGCCCGGCTCAGCAGGAGCTTCGCCCCACCGTAACGCCGAGTCTGCGTCTGCTGCCATGCCGAGCAATGCTCGGCGCTCCGTTGGGATTGCTGCTCCTGCTCGCCCTCGCATTCACCTCCCACGCCCAGGACCTCGGAGACGAATGGGGCACGGCCGGCCGCGAGGCGGAATACTACCGCATCGTCGAGCTCCCCATCCCCGAATCCCACCACATCGAGGCCGGCAGTTTCGAAGCCCTGCCCGACGGACGCCTCGCCATCGGCACACGTCGCGGCGACATCTTCCTCGTCGATGGCGCCTACGAAAAACATCCGCGCCCGACCTTCACCAGGTTCGCATCGGGGTTGGACGAGGTCCTGGGCCTGACCTGGCGGGACGGCGTCTTCTACGTCACCCAACAGACCGAACTGACCCGCATCGCAGACGCCGACAACGACGGCCGCGCCGACAGTTTCAAGACGCTCAGCGATGTCTGGGGTTTCAACAACTACCACGAATTCGCGGTCGGCTCGGACTTCGACAACGAGGGCAATCTCTGGGTGGCGTTGTGTCTGTCCAAGTCCTACCACTCCTACGAGAAGTTCCGCGGCTGGGCGCTGAAGATCACACCGGATGGAAGAACCATTCCGCAATGCAGCGGCATCCGCAGTCCTTTGGGCGTCGGCATGAATGCGCAGGGCGTGATGATCTACGCCGAAAGCCAGGGGCCATGGAACGGCTCCTGTTCGCTGAAGCATCTCAAGCCCGGCGGTTTCATGGGCCATCCCATCAGCTTCAACTGGTATCCCGACGCGCCGAACATGGGCCCCGTTCCCGTGACCCCGAACTCGCCCTCCCGGCTGGAGATCGAACGCAAACGCGTCAAGCAGCTCGTGCCCTATGCCGTGGTCTTCCCCTACAAGAAAATGGGACGCTCCATCTCGGGATTCCAGGTCGATCGGACGGGCGGGAAGTTCGGCCCCTTCAAGGACCAGATCTTCATCGGCGACTACACGCTCAGCATCGTGATGCGCGCGACCATGGAGGAGGTCAACGGCGTCTGGCAGGGCGCCTGTTATCCATTCCGCGAAGGGCTCTCCACCGGCATCCTCAACGTGCAGTTCACTCCGAACGGACAGTTGATCACCGGCGGCACGAACCGTGGCTGGCCCGTGCGCGGCCTGCGCAACAGCGTCCTGGAACGGCTCGACTGGACCGGAAAGACGCCCTTCGAAATCCGCGAGATCAACGCGCGCCACGACGGCTTCCTCCTCCATTTCACCAAGCCCGCCGACGCCCGGACCGCCGGCGACCCAACGTCCTACAAGCTGGAGACCTACACCCACTATTACCGCCAGGCCTACGGCAGCCCCGAGGTCGATCACACGCAACCCAGGGTGACCCATGCGAAGCTCTCTGCAGACGGAATGAGCGTCCGCCTCACCATCGACGGACTGGTCCAGGGCCACGTGCACGACTTCCACACCCCCGGACTGAAAGCCGCCGACGGCGACGCCATCCTCCACGACCGCGCCTATTACACGCTGAACGAAATTCCTGGGGCGCATTGACGCTTGCGCGCGTCGGTCCTGTGTCCATGATGCTGCGCCTTCAACGGACCCGGAATCTGACAACATGAAACATCGCCCGACGCTCCGCCTCCTTGCGCTCCTCGCGCTGCTCACATCGTCCACCCTCAGTCCGGCTGTCGCCGGCCCCTGGCAGGCCAGCGGTTTCAAGGTGGGCGAGGTCACCGACACCACCGCCATTGTCTGGACTCGCCTGACGCGCAACGAGGAGCGCGTCCACAAACCCGGCGTCCTGCCGATCATCTGGTACCGCGATTCGAAGACCAGGGAACTGCTGCTCAAGCCCAGGGACGGCCGCAAGGACTGGATCGTCGAGAACACCGACAACAGCCTGTTCAACAATGAAAGCTACTACACGCCCGTCCCGCGCTACCCCGAAGGCGAAAGCCTGGCGACGGTCGACGGCGCCGTTCCCGGCATGGCGGGCGAGGCGCGCGTGCGCTTTCGCGCCGCCGGATCAGACGAATGGCATGCCACGCACTGGGAAAAGGTCGGCGAACATCACGACTTCACCCGACATTTCAAACTCACCGGCCTCAAGCCCGCCACGCGCTATGAACTGCGCGTCGAGTCGCGCCTGAACGACCGCCACCCCGGCGCGACGCTGACCGGCTCCTTCGGCACCGCCGCCGCAAAGGAGGACCCCGACAACGTTGTCTTCACCGTCTCCACCGGGCAGGCCTACATCCACATCGACGACGAGGTGAACGGCTTCCGTTTCTACGAGGCCATGGAAAGACTGCAGCCGGACTTCTTCGTGCACACCGGCGACTTCCTCTACTACGACCGTCTCGCCAAGGATCTCCCCCTCGCGCGCTGGCACTGGGAGCGCATGTTCAGCTTTCCGAACCTTCGCGACTTCCATCGCCAGGTTCCGATCTATTACACCAAGGACGACCACGACACCTGGATGGACGACTGCTATCCGACGATGAAGTCGCACTTCATGGGCTCCTTCACCTTCGATCACGGCCTGATGCTCTGGCGCGAGCAGCTCCCCATGAGCCCGAAGCCCTACCGGACCTTCCGCTGGGGAAAGGACTTCCAGATCTGGATCATGGAGGGGCGCGAGTTCCGCAGCTCCAATCCGGACCCCGACGGCCCCGACAAGACCATCTGGGGCAGGGAACAGATGGCGTGGTTTGAAAAGACCGTCCGCGAATCCGACGCGACGTTCAAAGTCATCGTCTCCCCCTCGCCGATCGTCGGCCCCGATCGCGACAACAAGTTCGACAACCATTCCAACCCCAACTGGAAATTCGAGGGCGACCGGGTGCGCCGGTTCATCGCGTCCCAGAAGAACACCTACGTCGTCTGCGGCGACCGACACTGGCAATATGTGTCGATCGACACCGAGACCGGCGTGAAGGAGTTTTCCTGCGGCCCGGCCTCCGACGCTCATGCGGGCGGCTGGACCAACGACATGCTGCGCGCCGAGCATCGCTACCTCAACGTCACCGGCGGCTTTCTCGCCGGCTTCGTCGAACGCAAACGCAACGAGCCCCGCCTCATCTTTCGCCACTACAGCGTCGAGGGCGGGATGCTGAACGAGGTTGTGTTGAAGGCGGAGTAAGCCGGCTGCGCAAATGAAATCCCATCCTTGCCCCGGCGTCTGATTGGGAGAAAAGCTGACAATCATGAATCGCGCATTGAAACGCCTCCTCCTCATCCCCGCTCTGCTGGCGGTCTGCCTGGCCTCTTCCGCCGCCGCGGACAAACCCAACATCCTGCTCCTGCTGGTCGATGACCTGAAACCGGCGATCGGCGCCTACGGCGACCGCTTCGCCAGGACGCCGCACATCGACCGGCTGGCGGCGCGCGGGATGCGCTTCGACCGGGCCTATTGCAACCAGGCGGTCTGCGCGCCTTCAAGGTTCACCCTGATGCTGGGCTCGCACTCCACCTCGACCGGACTCTACGGCCTGGGCAATCGACTGCGCGAAAGCCTGCCCGACGCGGTCACCATGCCGCAGCATTTCGCGAAGCACGGCTGGCGAACGGAGTCGCTCGGCAAGATCTTTCACATCGGGCACGGCAATGAGGGCGACCCGGAATCGTTCCAGGCGCCGCACTTCAAGGAGAAGGTGATCGAATACGTCGATCCCGCGAGCACACAGGGCGGCCAATTGACGCGCGAGGAGGCCTACTTCACGAATCAACGCCTCGGCGAGATCAATTCCCTGCCCCGCGGCGCAGCCTTCGAAGGACCGGACGTGGAGGATGAGGCCTACGCCGACGGCCGCGTCGCCGCGGAGACGATTCGACGACTGCAGGCCGCCAAGGACCGCCGGACAAAGGAGGGAACCCCCTTCTTCATCGCCGCCGGGTTTGCCCGTCCGCACCTCCCCTTCTCCGCGCCAAAGAAATACTGGGACCTGCACGATCCGGACAGGCTGCCCCAGCCGGCCTACGAGGATCACCCCAGGGATTCGCCGACCGTCGCGCACAAACGCGGCGGCGAGATCAGGAATTACTTCCCTGTGCCCGACAAGGGCGATCCGGCGACGATCTCGGAGAAGGTGAAACGGCAGTTGATTCACGGCTACTACGCCAGCGCAAGCTATGTCGATGCCCAGATCGGCAAGGTCGTGAAGGCTTTGGACGAACTGGGCCTGGCGGAAAACACGATCATCGTGCTCTGGGGCGATCACGGCTTTCACCTCGGCGACCTCGGCATCTGGACAAAGCACACAAACTACGAGCAGGCCAACCGGATTCCCATCCTGATTACCGCGCCCGGCGTGACCCGCCCCGGCACATCCACCAGGCAACCGGCCGAAAGCGTGGACATTTTCCCCACCCTCGCCGAACTGGCCGGCCTGCCAAAACCCAGGGGACCGCAGCCCATCGACGGCGTCAGCCTCGTCCCCGTGTTGAAGGACGGCGACGCGCGCGTTCGCGACCACGCCTATCACGCCTATCCGAAAGGAAAGATGGGCCGCGCGATCCGGACGGAGCGTTATCGGCTCGTCGAGTGGCGCAATCCGAACGAACCGAGCTCGGCGGCGCAGTACGAACTCTACGATTATCAGAGCGACCCGAACGAAACCCAGAACCACGCCGCAAAGAAGCCGGCAGTGGTGAAGGAACTCGCCTCGATCCTGGCGAAGTATCCCGAAGCCGTGTCGCGCGGCGGAAGGAGGCGAAACACGGCGCATCCGACCGCCCCGGCGACCCCGGTCATTGCAAAGAAGGAATTGCGCGTCGTGGTCGAGGTGAACGCGCGCAACAAGACGCCCCGCGGCGTCGTCCTGGCGCAGGGCGGACGCGAGCATGGCTACGCCCTGCACTTCATCGATGGCAGACCCGCCTTCGATGTGCGCGTGAATGGCAAGGTCACACGCGTCAAGGGCAAGACCCCGCTGAGCCGGAAAATCCGCCTGGAAGCGACGTTGAACCGGAAGACGATGTCCCTGACGGCGAATGGGAAACTGATCGCTTCCGCGGCTTCCCCCGGCTTGATCCCGGTTCAACCGAAGGACGAACTGTCGATCGGCGAGGACACCCTGTCCGCGGCCGGGAACTACGAGGCCCCCAACCCCTTCAACGGCGCGATCTCCTCGCCGCGGGTGAATGTGGGGGATTGATCGAAGGAAGTCGCCGCACGCGCCGGCGGGTTCGCCGGGCGTCCCGCCCGGTCATTCAACAGCCTGCGGCGAGACGCCGCATGAACCCGCAGCCGGGACGGCTGCGCTACAGTCTCAGCGCATCCGGTCCAAAAGCCGCCGAATCACGCCCACTTGTCGAGCAATCGGCCGATGGCGTGAGGCAGGTAGAAACGCGGGGTCTCGATTTTGGAGCGCACCTCGATGAAGCCCTCGGGAAAGCCCAGGCCGCCGATCGTTTCCTCCACATGACTGGCCATGCGGTTGGTCAGGATGATCACCGGAGCCTTCCGCCCGATGAGTTTGTCCTTCAGTGTCTCCAACACCCACAGGCCCGTGTCCAGACCGTCGCCGGTCGAGGCCAGAGTCACGCCCTCGGGCGGCGGCATCATGATGTCCAGCACGATGCAGCCGACGGATTCATGCTCATCGAACGCCTTCAGCCCGGCCTCCGCCGAATCGCGGAAATGCACGGTGTAGCGCTTCTCCAACTCCTCCACGTAGCGGCTGGCGAAGAACGGTTCGTCGTCGATAAACAGGATCTCTTTGCTCATGCGCGGTCGATCTTTTGGTAACGCAATTGTTTTGGAAAGCACATTGTGAAAATGGTCGGATCCTTGAGCCGGCTGAGGACGAGATCGCCGCCATGCCGCCGCATGGCCGCCCGCGAGATGGTGAGGCCGAGCCCGTTGCCGACCTTGCGGCGGATCGCCGCGGCCGACCGGTAGTTCGGGCGAAAGACATGCTCCGCCTCGTCCTCCTCGATGCCGATGCCGTAGTTCTTCACCGCGACATGATAGCTGCCGTCCACCTGTCGCGGCTCCACGCGGATGGTGGACCCGCGGTCGCCGTATTTGATGGCGTTGATGATCAGGTTGCAGATCACGCGTTCGATCAGTTCGCGATCGACGATGAGGCTGGGAATGACGCCCTTGAAATCCTCGAACCAGATGTCCATCTGGTTCTCGCGCCTGGCGAAGTGGCGCAGCATGTTCTTCACCCGCGCCAGAATGTCCGCCTCGATCAGGGTCGGGATCGGATTGTAGCTGCGCATCTCCTCGGGATTCGGATCCAGCTGCGGAATCAGGTTCTTCGTGAAGAACACCGCCATGCCGAGATCATCGACGTTGTAGGGACTGGGCTGCCGCCCCTGCTTCATCTCACGGCCGATCTCCTCGGCCGTGTCGCTGATCATCTGGATCGGCGCAAACAGGTCGTGCTTGGTGATGCTGATCGTCTGTTCGCGCAGGATGTTGATGGCAAAGGTCTCCAACACCGGCCCCACCTGACGCGCGATGAAATCCAAAGTCTGAACCTGGATGGGATCAAAGCTCTTCTGCTTGCCCCGCAGAAAAGGCGAGCGGTAGCCCGCGCAACGAATCACGCCGATCGATCGCGGACTCTTCGGCGGCAGGTCCCGCGCGGCGCTCGGATCGGAAATGGGGATCGGATACATCACCCATGACGCCAGCGTCTCCGGGTGGCTTGCCGGCATGTCGCGATACTTCGGGGCCTGGGGCTTGTCGGCGCTGATCTCCTCGGGCGACACCAGCATGTAGGGCTCGCCCGATTGAAAACACTTGCCGGTCCGGCTCTCACCCGGACCGTAGTTCGCCTCGTTGATGTTGGCCAAGGGCACCGGTTCGCCGCCCGCGTCGTAGAGCCCGGTTGAAGCAAGGCACTCAATGCGTTCCCCCGTGTAGTCCCGAAAAAAGACCGAGACATAGCTTACATCCAGGTTTCGCTGGATGAGCTGGATCAGTTCGCGGAGGTAATCGTGGCGCACCTGCGCGGGCGTCCGGCTCTGACTGACCCTTGTCAGGTAACGCGCCGCAAGCACATCCATGTCCAGCAGGATCTGTCGTTGCTGCGCCTGGTAGGAGTTCATCAGGGAGATCGCCGTCATGCGTCCCAGCAATCTCAGCCCGTCGACCGGCTGTTCCTCCCGCTCCGAAGCATCGCTGTAGAACAGGCAGACCGAACCGCTGACTTCCGGCTCCGCGGGAGATGGCTTCTCCTGTTCCCGCGGATTCACGATCGGCGAGGCAAAAGGGACGCACTCAAAAGCCACGCAGCCGCGTTGCTTCAGAAAATCGGCCGACATCACCCGATACTCACGGCCTTCGTGCTCGCCCCGCCATTCATCAAGGTCGTGGACAAAGGCCGGTTCGCCGCGATCCACACAGAACTGGGTGACGCTGCTTCCCGGCAACACCGAGGGATCCGGCAACCTCATGCCTTCGTCGGCGACCGAATCCGACGCGAGCAGTTCCCAGCGGTTGGTGAATTGATTGTGAAGCAGCAGCCACACCCATTGCGCGCGCCCCAGATCCAGCCAGGCGCGGCACAGCGTGGGCACATCGTTGCGCGGATGCGTCGGAGCCGCCCCAAGCGCCGCTTCCAGGAAGGTGCGGCGGCGGCGCGTGGCCTCGTCCATTTCGATTGCGCTCATGCGGGGCTCTTCTTCGGACATTGAGGCCCGGCGCGCAACCTTCAAAAGAACGCCCGACTCCGGGTTTTCTTGAAACCTGCGCCGCGATCAGCGCGTCATTTCCAATGCCTATGAAATCCCCATCCCCTCTCCATTGGTGCGCGATCGCGCTTCTGCTTGCTGTCGTCGTCGAACCCGCATTCGCCCAACCTCGCCGTCGCGGCGGCCGCGGCGGAGGTCGCTTCGTGGAAATGGAGCGTCGCGCATTGGCCGAACCCTTCATGGGCGTCACCGCGGACGGCAAGGTCGAGAAGGGCTTGTTCGAACTCGCGCAAACAGGCGTCTCCACCGAACCCGTGGCCAAGGCCGCCAGGGCGTTTCTCGCGGGCCTGACCGACGCGCAGCGGAAGAAGACCGCCTTTCCGGTCGATGACAACGAATGGCGCAAGTGGGCGAATCAACACAGCTACCCGCGCCAGGGCATGGGTTTCAATGAGATGACGCCGAAACAACGCGAACTCGCATTCGGCCTCGTCGGCGCCGGCTTGAGCGCCAGGGGGCTCAAGCTCACGCAGGACATCATGAAGCTCAACGGAACACTAGGCGAACTCACCGGCCGGCACGACGAATACACCGAGTGGCTCTACTGGATCACCATCATGGGCGAACCCTCGACAACCAGGCCGTGGGGCTGGCAACTCGACGGCCATCACGTGGTGATCAACTACTTCGTCCTCGGCGATCAGGTCGTGATGACGCCGCTCTTCGTCGGCTCCGAACCGGTCGAGGCAACGTCCGGCAGGTTCAAGGGAACGATCATCCTGCAGACCGAACAGGCCAAGGGATTGGAGATGATCAACTCGTTGAAACCCGCCCAGCAGGCCAAGGCCATCCTTCAGAAGGAGAAGCCCGGCAACAATGGTTCGCTGGAGGCGTTTCGTGACAACATGGTCATTCCCTACGCCGGCTTGAAGGCGTCCGAAATGGACCCGGACCAACGCGGGATCCTCCTGGAATTGATCGGACTCTATGTGGGCGCCACCCGCGCGGATCAGGCGAAGGTCCGCATGTCCGAAGTTCAGAAACATCTGGACGACACGTATTTCGCCTGGGTTGGCGGGACGGACCCGGACAGCGTCTTCTTCTTCCGCATCCACAGCCCCGTGATCATCATCGAGTTCGACCACCAACGCGGCATCGCGCTTAACCGCGGCGGCCCGCCCAATCGCGACCACATCCATTCCGTCGTCCGCACCCCCAACGGCAATGACTACGGCAAGGAACTCCTGCGCCTGCACCTCGAACGGGAGCACGGGAGGTAGCGCAGGCGCAAAATCTCGGAGCGCCGAGCAATGCTCGGCGCTCCGCTTCACTGACTCACGGTCCGCCCGAAACGAACGAACTTACGTTCGCGTCTACAAGGTCTGGGATTCGCCTCCAAAAGCGCTTGGGCGACGCCATCCCCATCCGCTACATTGATCGTCTCATGCCCAAGAAAAACTCCGTCGCCGTTCTGCTCGCGTCGCTCTGCCTGGCGACATCTTCCCTCGCCGCCGCCCATCCCAACATCCTGCTCATCCTCGTCGATGACATGGGCTATGGCGACGCGGGTTGCTACAATCCCGATTCCAGGATCCCGACGCCGAACATTGATTCGCTTGCCCGCGACGGCATGCGCTTCACCGACGCCCACGCCGCCGGCTCCGTCTGTCACCCCTCGCGCTACGGGCTGATGACCGGGCAGCACCCATGGCGGGTGAACACCAACGTCTGGCGCAAGCAGCCCGTCATCGCCGAGGGCCGGATGACAGTCGCGTCATTGCTCAGGTCGCAGGGCTACCGCACCGCCATGGTCGGCAAGTGGCATCTGGGTTTCGCGGAGAACGGCTACGAGAATCCGCTTCCGGGCGGCCCGGTGGATCGTGGCTTCGACAGCTATTTCGGCATCCGCGCGTCCACGGACATCCCGCCCTATTTCTACATCCGCGGCAACAAGGCCGTGGCGCCGCCGACCGACACCATCGCCGCCAACTACAGCGAGGACGGCTGGACCAGGATCCAGGGCGCCTTCTGGCGCGAGGGCGGCATCGCTCCCGGGCTGGAATTGAAGAACGTCCTGCCGCGCTTCACCGATGAGGCCTGCGATGTCATCCGCAAACACGGGAAGTCGGATTCGAAAAAGCCGCTGTTCCTCTACCTCGCCTACCCGGCGCCCCACACGCCCTGGCTGCCGACAAAGAACTACAACGGCAAAAGCAGGGCGGGCATGTACGGCGACTTTGCCTTCATGGTCGATGACATGGTCGGCAGGGTCCTGAAGACATTGGACAAGGCCGGCATGGCCGACGACACCCTGGTCATCCTCAGCTCCGACAACGGCCCGGTCTGGTACGACAAGGATGTCAAACGCTACGGACACGATTCCGTGGGCGGTCTCCGCGGCATGAAGGGCGACGCCTGGGAGGCCGGGCATCGGATGCCCTTCCTCGTGCGTTGGCCCGGCCAGGTAAAGGCGGGCTCGGTTTCGGACCAGACCATCGGCTTCACCGACATGCTGGCGACCTTCGCCGCCATCACCGGCGCGAAGCTGCCCATGGGCGCCGGCCCCGACAGCTTCAACATCCTGCCCGTGCTCAAGGGAACGCACCCCAAGGACAAACCCATCCGCGGCCCGTTGGTCAACCAGGCCTCCCGCGGCTCGACCGCCATCCGTTCCGGCAAGTGGAAACTCATCACCTCCCTCGGCTCCGGCGGCTTCTCCGAACCCCGAAACACAAAGCCGACCAAAGGCGGCCCCAAAGGCCAGCTCTACGACATGAGCAAGGATCGCAACGAGACCACAAACCTCTGGCAGAAGCATCCCGACGTGGTCGCACGGCTGCAGGCGGAGTTGAAACAGATCAAGACGGCGGAACAGACGCGGCCCTGATCGTCACCCGGCAACAACGGACGCAGTTGTATCCCGTCTTCGGGATCAGCCGCAGCAGCTTTGGGAGTGGATTGGCTTTGGGCAAATCCTTGGATCCACGTGACGACCGACGTTGCTGCGGCTGGTCTCCGACACAGCTGCGCTCGGTTCGATTCTACTTCTTCCACATGGCGTTGATTTCCTCGACAGTTTTGTCGACGAGGACGTCGCCGCCTTCGGAGCCGACGAGGTTGCTGTTGACGATGGCGCTGTAGCCGCCGCCGAGGACGGCCTTGTGGGTGGCGACGTAGTAGCCGGACGAACAGGCGAGTTGCACCACAAAGGTCTGCGTCGCCTTGCTCCAGGATTTCATGCGGATGCCGTAGTCGGTGAAGAGTTCGAAGGGGTTGCTGCAAATGGCGGTTTCGCCGAGGCGGATGGCATGGAGTTCCATCGGGTAGAGCTTGTCCGCCTTCTGTTCCTCGAAGCGATCGACGGTCTTCTGGTTCCACAGAATGCGACGGCCGGTGTTTCTCCCCTGGCGTTCCTGTTCCTCCAGATTGGCGATCTCCTTGCGGGCGGCGGCGTATTCCTCGTCGGTGACAATGCGGCGTGGGAGCTCGATGTCCTTCACACGGTGGCTGAACGGCGGATCGGTGTGCATGTCGGACTTTCCGGTTATGAAGGCGTCGTCCACGCCGCGGGCGATGCGACGGGCGATCTCCTGAAGACGCGTCAATCCGCGGGCCTTGAGCATGCGGGCTTCGGCGGCCTTGTTCCACATCAGGTGCGGCGACTGGTCGCCCGCCGCGCCGATCCACGCCAACACGGTCAGGTCCTTCCCATACTTTTCGCGCAGGGCGACGCGGGCCTCGTGCCAGTAGTCGGCGTTGACGGCGGTGCGGCTTTCGACCTCCTGCGCGGGACAGGCGACATTGACCGCCATGGCTTTGAGCTGTTTCTCTGAATCCCAGAAGAACAGGACATTCACGCTGTGGTCCTCATAGCCCTCGATGTTGCGGAAGTTCCGCGCGGCGGTGGAGCCATACATGGTGGCCGTGCCGTTGTCCAATTGACGCCTACGATTCTGCGCGACGACGGCGTGCCCCAGCCCCCAACTCACCGCGCCGGGCTTGCGGGCCTTCCAGGTCTTCTCGATGAGCGTCGACAACTGGTCGGTGAGGAAATTCACATATTCCCGCGGCTGCGTGACGCCTTCCTTGGGTATGTCGTAGACGCCCTCGCGCATGACGGGCGCGGTGTGGGTGTGGGTCGCGCTGAGGAAGACCTTGCGGACATCGAGATCCGGCACGCGCGGCGCGAGCTTCTTCCGCATCTGTTCCTGGATGTCGTCGCGGATGGCCACCAGATCGCAGGAGACCATGACCGCCTGCTCGACGGAGCCGTCGGCGGATTTTTTCTCCAAGGCCACCGCCGAAGCAATGCAGGGCGATTCGACCTTCCTGGCGATGCGCGTGTTGAACTGGCCGGAGACCGCAACCGGCAGGTCAGGCGTGATGCTGATCTCGCCGGAACCGATGAGGATTTCGGCCTGGGCCAGAGAGGCTCCAAGCGCCAACGCCAGTGGAAGAATTCGGGAAAAGCGTTTCATGGCGGAATAGATGACCGGTTCGCCGCGATTGTCCCGCCAAAAATACGACCGATGCGGACGCCGCGGAGCCGCGATGGTTCCGATGGAGCAGCCTCGTAGAACGGAATTCATTCCGTTCGGCGCTCAACCAGCGCTTCAGGCTGAGGCTGATCCTTCCACGAACCGCGCGCGCTTTCTGAGACGTTCTGCCTCCCCGGTGAATGGCAAACGGGATGAATCCCGTTCTACGTCATCCTACTTCTTCGCCGCCTCGATCTCGGTCCTTGGGAACGCCTTCCGGGCCTCCGAATCGATCGGCTCGCCCTTGCCGCGGCTCCACCATTCGTGGGCGCGTTTGGGATCGTAGGACGGATTGCGGATGGGCATGCGCGCGCCGACCTCGAACCGCCAGTCACGGAGCTTCGTTTTCAACATTGCGGCCACGCCCTTGCGCTCGTTGACCAGGTTCTTCGATTCCCCGATGTCCGTCTGCAGGTCGTAGAGTTCCACATCGCCCTGAAAATCCAGGAACTCGATCAACTTCCAACGTCCCATCCGGATCGCGGAGGCCGGCCGGCTGTGGTGGTAGTGCGGGTGATGAAAATGGATCGCCTCGCGTCCGAGCTTCGCCGACGGGTTCCGGATCAACGGCAGCAGGCTCCGGCCATCGATGACCTGGTTCTCCGGAAGCTGACCTTTGGCCAGCTCCACGAATGTCGGATAAAAGTCATAGCTGATCGTCGGCTCGGCGCAGACCGTTCCGGCTCTCGCCAAGGGCGGGTATTTCACAATCAACGGCACGCGCACGCCGCCTTCGTAAAGCGTCCCCTTTTCGCCGCGCAACGGAGCCAGATCGCTCACCGTGGGATCGACCTTGGGGTTGTAGTCGTAACGCCGATACAATCCCCCGTTATCCGAGGTGAAGACGATCATGGTGCGTTCGGTGAGCCCGTTCTTCTCCACGGTCTCGACGATGCGCCCGACCATGTCGTCGATGTGCTCGACCATGGCCGCGTAGACCGGATGCGGCAGCTTGTGATCCGGGCCGCCTTTCTTGCGATACTTCTCAACCTTCTCCGAAAGCGCGGCCAGGGGGATGTGCACATCGAAGGGCGACACCGTCACAAAGAAGGGCTTGTCCTTGTTGGCCTCGATGAAGTTGACCGTCAGTTCCGCCTCGAACTCGGTGCGATGCTGCTCCGGTCCCGGCTTCACGTCCTTGCGATTGATGACGCGGTACTTCCCCGGCAGCACGGGGCCGCCGATCTCGACCGCGTAGTCGTAGCCCTGCTTCGCCGGCCCTTCACGATGCGGATTGCCCAGGTGCCATTTGCCGATATAGCCCGTCGTGTAGCCGCTCGCCTTCATGCTCTCGCCGACGGTCACTGTCTGCAGCGGCAACGCCATCGTGACGAAGGGGTTGATTACGCGCTCGAACGGCCGCCAATGCCCCGGGATAAACTCCGTGATCCCGATGCGGGCCTAGTTCTGGCCCGACTGCACCGCGCATCTCGTCGCGGAACAGGTCGGCCCCGCGGCGTAGAAATCGGTGAAACGCACGCCGTCTTTGGCAAGTCGATCGATATGCGGCGTCTCGATGAACTTGTTGCCGTAGCAGCCGACATCGCCCCAGCCCATGTCATCGACGAAGATCAGGATGACATTGGGTTTCGGCGCGGCAGAGACAATCGTGAGCGAGAGAAGAAACGCAGCGAGCGTGGACCAGCGGGTTTTCGAATGCATGGCGACAGGATAGGGAGTCGGCGGCGCCCAAGCAAGGTAGGGACGCCTCGCCGCAGGCGTCCCATTTTTCAGCCAGAGCGAGCGCAGCGACGCGCCGGCGTCCACCCGACCGTTCCAAATTGGCGGCGAGACGCCGCAAGAACCCGCAGCCGGGACAGCCGCGCCACGATCACTGCTGCGGCTGGGAAGCGGCCGCAGCCTTTCCGAGCAGGCGGTTCAATTCCTTGCGAATCTTCGGCTCGGCCTGATGTTCGAGCATGCTGGTGCGGGCGCGCCAGGTCGTGTAGCCGCCATACTGGAACTGATCCGGCGGCGGAAGGTAACCGGAGTAGCCATTGGCGAGACCGACCACCATGGTCAACTTCAGCGGACTCGCCTCCTTGATCTCCAACCCGGTGACGCCATACATCTCGCAGGGGGCGGCTGCGATTCCGAAGTCGCCTACGCGCAGCGCCTGCAACCGCAATTCATGCGTGTCCGGCCAGTCGTTCAACAGCACGGTCTCCCGCGCGTAATCCTCCTCCCAGGTCTTGATCGGCCGCCCCTTCACGTTCTTGTCCAGAAACGCCTGCGCTTCAGCGACCTCATCGGCGGTCGGCTTGCGGATGCGGAAGCTGTTCAACGACTCCGCGGCGGCCAGCGGAACCCAGTCGTGAAAGGTCATGTTCTTCATCGCGCGCTGGGCGGCGTCGGCCACGGCCTTGGCGACGATGAAACGGTCATACTTGTTGCGCTTGGGGAGGCTGAAGTCGCTGCAGTTCGCGTCGCCGCTTGAGCCGTTGCTGACCATGCCCACGAATGCGGGGGTCCGCCCTTCGGCGTTCAAGCGTCTCGCCATCTCCCCGACAAAGGCGCCAAAGTAATCCGAGGAGATGTCCGGCGCGCCGGCGTAGTGCGTCGAATAGTTGGCCAGGACCGCCAGCGGCGAGCCGTCGGCTCCCTTGACCGCCAGGACCGTGACCGCGGGATCGGCGGGACCGAGCGGATGCAGCTTGTTCTGGTTGCCGTTGCCCGGATTCATCTGCGCGAGATTGGACCTGGCATCAGTGAACGGAATCGAGAACGCCGTGCCCGGCTTCATCTTCCAACGGCGACAAAAGACGTAGTCGTCGCAATCCGAACGGCCCCAACCAACGACCGCCGGACGCAGATTGGCGTGCGCCTGGATGATGCCCTCAGCGATCCGCTTCGTCAGGTAATCGCGATAATCCAGGTGCGGCTCCGTGCCGTGACACCCCATCACCGCCGGGGCCGAATGCGCGTGCGTCGCGGAGATGAGCATGTTGGCCGCGGGAATTCCGGTGGCCTTCGCCGCGACGGCCTTTGCCTTGTCCAGCATCCCGCGATCCATGAGACAGGTGTCGACCGCGACAATGACGAGCTTCGTCGTCCCGTCATCCAGGACCAGCGCCCTGGAATGGAGTCGGTCCGTGATCTTCTCCCGCCAGGTCTCGCGGATACTGCCCGCCACCCGCACAGGCAACTCCGTCGGCGTGACATCGATCGCATGCGCGCCGGCGCGGAATACGGGTTCGGCGGACGACGCCAAGCCGACCGGCAGCAAGGCGGCGCCCAACAAGGCCGACAGGGCGCCACAGACGCGGCGTCGGAAACAGGAGGTCGGTTTCATGCGCGGGCTCCTTCGACGATTTCAGGCGAGATCGAGAATCTTGTCCATGCGCTGCGCGATATCGGCGAGGCGTTCGCGATCCGCGTTGCCGACCTCGGCCGTGGCCCAACCGGAGTAGCCGATCTGCTTCAGCGCCTTGCGGACATTGGCCCAGTTGATCGTGCCCTCGCCCAACGGCTTGGTGAAGCCCTTGCGCAATCCCTCACTGCGATGCAGCCCCTCGTCCCATTCCTTGATGTCGAGCTTCCCGATGCGTTTGCCCAGCACGAGAATCCAGTGCTCCGGAATGCCCCAGCGGACATTGTTGCCGACGTCGAAATAACAGCCGAACCAGGGGTTGGCGATCTCGTCGATGAATCGTTCGGCGTCCAGCGCGGAGATGAGGAAACCAGCCCAGACGTTCTCGACGAGAATCTTGACGCGATGTTTCTCGGCGGCGGGCAGGGCCTTGCGGATGATGGCCTGCCGCTCCTTCCAGCTGTCCATCAACGGGCGCTTCTTGTCATAGGGCGCCGTGATGAGAACGCCGTCGCCCCCGACCGCGGCGCAGAATTCAATGGCGCCGGAAATGTCGGGATTGGAGGAATTGACCAGCCCGTGGATCGGCAGCCCGGTCTTGTCGCGGGCCTTGATGAACTCCTTCTCCTGATCCGCGTGGGTGGAACGCAGTTCAATGCCGTCGTAACCGATGTCCTTGACGAGCCGGAACTTGTCTTCGATCGAAAGTTTGGGTTCGGCGACATTGCTGTATTTGATCGCCTTTCGGATCACGCCGGTGAACTCGCCGGCCCCGGCGACCTCAGGCAGAACGGAGGCGGCGGCGAGGGCGGCGGCGGACTGGAGGAATTCGCGTCGTTTCATGAGACTCGGAGCTTCGGAAACAACCCGGGGATTGGCGACAAAAAAGCGCCCGGCCCATCGCCGGCGCGTGCGATTGCAAGCGGGCGGCAATCGAAAATGAGGACGTGTCGGCTTCGCACCGGAAGCGCGAAAGCGCAGGGCGGCCTCAGTCAAACCTCCGCGTCAACACGGAGTAGAGGGTGCTGAGAAGTTTTTCGGGCGTGAAGGGCTTGGACAGGTAGGCCGCATGTTTGGAGAGGAACACGGTGTCCGAATCCTGTTCCTCGACCGAGCCGCTGATCGCGATGAAACGCATGTTCGGGTTCTTCTCGCGAAACCGCTCCATGAGCTCCTCGCCGTCCATTCCAGGCATGCGCAGGTCGGTGATGACCGCATCGACGGCCTGCCTGTCGGGATCGTAGGCCTCGACGGCCTCGCGGCCGCTGGAGGCGGTTTCCACCTTGTAGCCAAAGGTCTCCAGGGTGTTCTTGGCGGCCTCGAGCACGGAGGGTTCGTCATCGACGATGAGGATGCGCTCGCCTTTTCCGGTGGTCAGGTCGCTGCCGGCGGCGTGAGGGTAGCTGAGCTTTGAGGGTTCGGCGCGCGGCAGAAAGATCTGGAAGTTGGACCCGCTCCCCTCCTCGCTGTCGACCAGCAGGAACCCGCGGTGACTCTTGATGATGTCCAACGCGTCGGAAAGGCCGAGGCCGCCGCTCTTGCCTGACTGCTTGGTGGTGAAGAAGGGGTCGAAGATCTTTTTCTTCAACTCCTTGGAGATGCCAAGACCGGTGTCCTTGACCTCAATCAGGGTGAAGGAGCCGACCCGCGCGTCCGCATGGCGCCGGGAGAACTCCTTCTCCACCACGCGGTTCTCCGCGGAAATGCTCAACCGGCCGCCGGCGGGCATGGCGTCGCGGGCGTTGGTGACGATCTCCATGATCATCTGCTCCAGCTGGATCGCATCGCCCACGATGGGCCAGAGTTCGTTGGCGACCTTGAAGGAAACCTCGATCGAGGGATCGCTGTTGCGCGCCGCGATCTCGGCGCACTTGGTGACCAGGTGCTTCACCTGCATCAGCACGGGCTCCCCCTCGCCGCCGTGGGCAAAGGCCAGCACCTGCTTGACCAGCTCCGTCCCGCGCTTGGAACTGGCCTCAATCGAATCGAGCAGCTTCTTGGAATGGGGATCCTGCACCCATGACTGCAGGAGCGGAACGGCCATGAGGATGGGGGAAAGGACGTTGTTCAGGTCGTGGGCGATGCCGGTGGAAAGCGTGCAGATGCTCTCCAGGCGCTGGGCTCGCAGGGACTGCACGGCCAACCGCTTCTGCGCGGTGATGTCGGTGTTGATGATGAGAATGGACTTGGGCTTGTGCGTGAACGGGTCCTTCACCAGCGTCCAGCGGCTGTTGACCACGATCTGCTTGCCGCCGCGCGTGAACTGGGGCAGTTCGCCGCCCCACTCCTCGTTGTCCAGCAGGCTCTCCCGGGCATGCGTGTAATCCTCCGGCTCCGGGAAGAACCCGTCGATCGTCCGCCCTGAGGTCGCCTCCTTGGCGGCCCAGCCATACATCACCTCGGCCCCCTTGTTCCAATACTCGATGCCGCCCTCCAGGTCGCAGACGATGATGGCGTCCTGCGCCAGATCAAGCAGGTGCGTCTGGTCCCGGATCTTCTCCTCCGCGCGACGACGATCCATGGAGTAACGGATCGATCGCTCGAGCAGCCCGGCGTTGATCTCGCTCTTGACCAGATAATCCGCCGCGCCGGCCTCCATCGCCTTGACGTCGGTGTCCCGATCCCCCTGCCCCGTGAGCAGGATGATGGGCGACTGGCAGCCGAGCGCCACCGCCTCCTTGAGGAAATCCAGCCCGCTCTTCGCCCCGAGACTGAAGTCCAGCAGGATCACATCGTGCTGCCGGCGATTCAACGCGCTCAGCGCAAAATCGTAGTCCGTCACCCAATCCAGATCGAACCGGGTCTGCTCAAACTCCGCCAACATGTCCCGCGTCAGAAGATAGTCGTCCTCGTCGTCTTCAATCAGAAGAATCCGGACGGTGGAGGCGGGGGAGGTCATGAACGGCGTTCGATCTGGTCTGGTCGGATTTTCCTGCGCCTGATGGCGGACCCGCGGAAAACGCGTCGCCCGCGTCAAGCATTCCCAACGACGCCCATGTTCAACGACGACCTGCCCAAGTCCAGAAAAATTCTCGCCCCCCGGGCGCGGGGTTTCCAAATCAGAGGATCTGTCGCAGGCTTCCGCCGTGAACCGCGACGCCGCCACCGCCGTCATCGTCAAGACCCGCTTCAGCCTCCGCTGGCGCGGCGACCTGCCCTCCCGCGACTGGATGGAGAAGCGGTTCGAACTGCTGAGGCGCATCACGCTCCCCTCGCTCCAGGCCCAAACCCTGACGCGGTTCGATTGGGCGATCCTCACCGACCCCGCCCTGGAAGGCGACGTCGCCGACCTGTTCCGCGACCTGCCGACGCCGGGCCGCACGACCATCGTGCCCGTCGCTGCAACCGAACCCACGATCCCCGGGGAGACAACGGAGTCGCTGCGGCGCGGCCGCGACCGGTTTCTCGTGGTGCGACTGGACAGCGACGACGCGTTGGCCCCCGATGCCCTGGAACACATCGTTGAGGCCTCCCGGACGCTGGGCGAAGGCGAAGGCCTGATCGACCTGCCCTTCGGCGTCGTGCTGGACTGGGAGAGCGGCCGGGCGTGGAAACGCCGGTTTCGCGGGCGCTACCAGGGCCCGTTCTACGCGCTGTCGCACTCGAACCGCGACCGCGTCCTCTTCTCAGGCGGCGATCACCGCAACGCCCGCCAAGGGCGCGACATCGCGGTCGTCCCGGGCCTTGCCTGGCTGCAGACCGTGCATTCGGACAACATCGACAACCGCCTCGCGGGACGCACCGTGGGGGAGCGGATGAAAACCTTCCTGAAGCGCGCCGCCGATTCCCTCTCGCCAGCGGATATCTGCATCGACGACCTCGAACCGCTGAACGCGCACGAGGGCGCGGCTCTCCTGGAACAATTCGGCGTGCGACGGTGACCGGAAAACTTCTGGCGGGACACATCAGCGTCTGCGATGTTCCACCGAAAGGCATGCGTCGTCATTCCCAGTCGTTCCGCAGGCCCGGTCTCGCCGGTCTTTTGCATTTGTTGATCCTGTCTGTCGTCCTGGCGGCGCGCGGGGAGGAATTCCGCTTTCTCGAGCCTTCGCCGACAACCTACACCGTTGAATCAACCATCGGAAAACACGCGACCGACGAAAGGTGGCTGAGGGTCGCCCGCCCCGGCGGTGAGGAGGATTTCCTGGAGTTCGGCGACCGCATCGTCCTCAAATGCCGACCCGGATTCGACATCACCGCAATCGCGCGGAAGCGCGGCATCCGGATCGCGCGACGGTTGGCTGACAACCTGGTCATCGCGCAGGCCGCGAATGCCCGCGGGGCCGCGCGCCTGACGGACCGCCTTTCCCGCCTGCCCGGGATCACGGTCGCCTGCCCCATCCGACGGCGGCCGCTCAATCTCGATTTTCCCTATGCCCCCTTCCCCAACGATCGCTATTTCCCGGATCAATCCCATCTGGAAAACCGGGACGGCGACGGCGAACGGGCGGGCGCCGACATCAATGTCCGCTCCGCCTGGGCGATCACCGCCGGGGAAGGCGTCACGGTCGCGGTCGCCGACACCGGCGTGGAGCTCGATCACCCGGACCTCCGCTCCCGCATGGCGGCCGGCCTGCACTACAACTTCGCGACCGATACGGCCGACGGGAACCCACGCCTGATCCCCTCTGCCCTGGAAGCCCACGGCGCCGGAGTGGCGGGAATCCTCGCGGCGGAACGGGGCAATGAAATCGGCGTCACCGGGACCGCCCCCGGCGTGAAACTGGCGTCCTGGGTGATCAGCGCCGACTCCGGCCAGACCCTGGCCGACGACGAGGCCCTGATGGACCTCTTCCAGTTTCGCTCCGACGTCGTGTCCGTCCAGAACCACAGCTGGGGACACGCCGGCAAGACCCAGCAACCGCTGACGCCGCTCGAGGAGGCCGGAATTGAAAAGGCTTACACCGAGGGGCGCAACAGTCTCGGCGTGGTCATGGTCCGCTCGGCGGGCAACAGCCGGGTAAACGGCGAGAACATGAACGACGACGCCTACCCCTCCGACCCGCGCGTCATCGCCGTCGCCGCAACCGGGGCCGACGGCCGGGCTACGGCCTCCAGTGAACCGGGTGCCGCCATTCTCGTCGCAGCCCCCGTGCGGATGGCCGGCGGCCTCGGCATCTTGACGACCGACCTGGTCGGCACGAACGGCGCGGACCAGATCACCCGGCTTCCTCCCGATGAGGGGCGCGAGGATTACCAGTTGTTTTCCGGGACCTCGGCGGCCTCACCCCAGGTCTCGGGGATCGCGGCGATGATCCTCTCCGTGAATCCCAGACTCCATGTGCGCGATGTCCAGCAGATCCTCATCCACAGCGCGCGCCATTTTGACCAGGATGACCCGGACCTGCGCGTCAATGGCGCGGGCTTCCGCGTGAGTCACAACGTCGGCTTCGGCATTCCCGACGCGGGAACGGCCGTCCGACTCGCGCGACTCTGGCCGAATCGTCCGCCGCGGGAGAGCATTTCACTCCGACACACGGACGCGTTTCAAATCCCGGACGCCGGCCTGAGATTGCGCGTCTCGGGCGCCAACCTTCCCGCCGACCTGCGCTCCCTCCGGGCGCTGCCCACCACCGGCATTCATCCCGACCGCCCGACAAGATCCCTGGAAATGGTCCATGTCGGCGGGGGGCTCGACGGTTCCCTGCCCGACCTGACGGACAAGGCGGCGCTGATCCGACGGGATGCCAACGACCGCTGGAACGACCAACTGGCCGCGGCGGGAGCCGCCGGCGCGACATTCGCCGTGGTCTACAACAATGCGACCGGTTCGCGGAAGTGCCCCGGCGGCGAGGCGCTCTGCGTGATGCTGGAAAGCGACTTCGCGCCCATTCCCGCGGTGTTCATCGGCCAGTCCGCCGGCGAGACCCTCGCTGCCCGCCTGGCGACGAACGCCCCCACCTCGGCCTGGCTGAGTCTGGATTCCGCGCGCCGCGACTTCCATGTCACCGACGCCCTCGCCTGCGAACACGTCAGCCTGCGCGTCCGGTCGGATCATCCAATCCGCGGCGACCTCCGGATCACCCTCACCTCGCCGCGCGGCACGACCAGCGTCCTGCAGAAGCTCAACGACGACCTCACACCGGGCCCGACAGACTGGACCTACCACAGCGCCCAACATTTTCATGAAAGCAGCCTCGGAACCTGGATTGTCGCGGTCACCGATGAGTTCGCAAACGACGTCGGCTCCATCACGGAGCTGGAGTTGATCGTGCGGGGCGTCCGGATCACCGACAGCGACGCCGACGGCCTCGACGACGACTGGGAGCGCGCGCGCCTCGGCGGCCTCACCTTCGGGCCGACAGGCGACCCGGACGGGGACGGCTACTCCAATGCGCGCGAGCAGGTCCTGGGATTCGACCCTCGCGTCGCCGACATCGAATTCCGTGTGGATTTGTCCCAATGGAAGACGGGCCGCGCCCGGCTCAGCTGGCCTGGAGTGGCCGGCCGGCAATACGAGATCCTCACCGGCGACAGCATCACCAAGGTTGCCAGTCGGATGACGGTCGTGGATGGCCGCTTCCCCGAAACGGAGCATTTCATCGACAGCGCCGCCCTGGAGCAGGGCTACTTCATGGTGCGGGAACTGCCGCAACAGTGAACGCGTTTCCCGATTGACCGGCGGCCGGTTAAACGGGAGAAACACCCCTCCACGAGAACATGAAACCCGGATTTACAACCGGCCTGCAAGGCCGCCTGGAATGGACAGTGACCCCGGATCGCACCATCACGCTGGGCGGCGATCCCCGGGCGACGGTCTTCGCCACCCCGTACATGATCATGCTGATGGAGCGGGCCGGACGCGAGGCCCTGCGCCCCTTCCTCGAGGAGGGCGAGGAATCGGTCGGCATCGACGTCAACATCCGCCACCTTGCCGGAGCCGGACTCGGCTCAAAGGTGCACGCCGTCGCGAAGGTCGCGTCCATTGAAGGGCGGAAGGTCGGTTTCGAGGTCGCCGCCTACGAGGGCGACAAGCTGCTGGGCGAGGGAACCCACAAGCGCATGGTCGTGAACCTCGCCAAGCTCGTGCAAAAACTGGAGGCTGAGAACCCCGCAGCCACAACACCTGCTCCGGCGGCGACACCCGCCGCAGATCCGCCGAAGCTGGAGACAATCGCGCTGTCCATCGACGGCGCCATCGCCACGGTCACCCTGAACCGACCCGCAGCCCGAAACGCCATCAACCGCGCCATGACAGCGGAGATCGAGGCGCTGGTGGAATGGCTGACGACGCGCGGCGACTCCATCCGCGCTGTCGTCGTGACGGGCTCCGGCAAGGCTTTCTGCGGCGGCGACGACGTGAAGGAACTGGAATCCATCACGCCGGAGGAGGCGCGTCAACTCAGCCACCGCCAGGCCCGGATGTTCCTGGCGTTTGAGCGGCTGCCGCAGGTCCTGATCGCGGCGGTCAACGGGTTTGCCCTCGGCGCCGGCTGCGTCCTTGCCGCCGCCTGCGACCTGCGCATCGCGTCACACGCCGCCCGCTTCGGCATGCCCGAGATCCTGCTGGGCTGGCCCCCGGGCTATGGCGTCGCCCAACTGGGGCAACTCGTCGGCAAGGCGCGCGCCCTGGATCTTTGCCTGACCGGAAGGACCATCGACGCCCGGACCGGCGTTGAATGGGGGCTGGCCTCCGAGGTCGTCCCCGGCAGCCGGCTGCCCGTCCGGGCCAGGGAACTCGCAGACCGCCTGTTGGAGCTGCCCCCCCTCGCCCTCCGCGAGACCAAACGCATCGTCCACCTCGACGATGCCCCGCACAGCAAGGTCGCCTACCGCCTCGACACCGAGGCCTACGTCCGCTGCTTCGAAACCAAGGACGCGAAGGAGGGCATCCGCGCGTTCAAGGAAAAGCGCCTCAGGCGCTCGTAGCCGCGTTCGCAAACCAACGAAAAAAGGCCGCCCCGGATGGGACGGCCCTGGTAAAAAAAGGATGCGCGCGGTTCAACGCTGGCTGGTGAGCCATTCGAGCGAGATCTTGATCTTGTCATCGACGACCAGCCCCACGCCCAGGACCGTCAGCTTCGGCGCAACGACCTTGAAGTCGGACATCTTCATGGCGATCTCGCCGGTGACCTTGAGTTCCTTGCCGGCCTTGAGCGGCTCCATCTTGACGGGCATGGCGACGTTTTTCGTGACGCCGTTGATGGTGAGGTCGCCCTGGGTGTCGTACTCCATCGGCTTGCCGGCCTTGGCGGTCATCTTGGTGAGTTTGTAGGTGATGTACTTGTGCTTGGCCTGGTTCATGGCCTGCATTGTCACGTTGTCCATCTTCTCCTTGCCGCTCTTCATGTTGCGGACGGGAATGCGGACGTTCACCTCGGGCATGGTCTTGATCTCCGCAGACTTGCCGTCGAGCGGAAAGTCCGCCGGAATCTTGATCGTGCCGCCGATCAGGGTGGCCTCGACCTTCCAGGCATGCATGGTCGAGTCGCCGGCCACGGTGGCCTTGCTGCCCTTGCTCTGCGCCCAATAGGTGACGGCGTCCGCCGCGTGGGTTGTTCCGGCCGCGAACAGCAGCGCCGCCGCCAGGGCTCCCAGGGTTTTTCTGTTTTTCTGAGTCGTCATGTTTCGCGTTCTTGGTTGTGTTTCGGTTTCTTTTGGATGTCCGTGGTTGCGCGACTATTCATTGAACGGCTCAGCCGATCTCAAACCACTCCTTCTGATACTCGATGCGCTTGCCGGAAGTGACCGCCTCATTGGCCTTGATGACCGTCACCGCGGCCTGGAAGCCGATCTCGTAATCGGCATAGGGAAGCTTCTCCTTCTCGATATCCACCAGGTAGTCGGCCAACGCGACCGGGTCGTCGCCGAAGAGATCCGTGAAATCCTCGACGCCGGACTTGTGCGCATAGCTGTTGCTGGCGAAGGCCTGCAGCGCGTAGAAGACCGGGGTCTCCTTGAAGACCTGGGCGTCCTCGCCGTCGTCGCCCTGCGCCTTCAGCTTGGTCGCGTTCATCACGAGCGCCACGCCCTCCTCCTGGTGGAACTTGTCCTTGCGCGCGTAGACCTCCCAGCCGAGGAGCGGGGAATCCGCCTCCTTGAACATCCAGGCCTTGTCGCCGCGCACCATGATCGCGGAATCACTCCCGTAGTAGACCTCGTGCTCGCTGTCGAAGGAGTTCGCCAGGGTCGCGTGGAAGATCATGTTCGTCCCGCCGGGATATTCCAGGATGACCTGGACGGTGTTGGGCACATCCTGCTGATCCTTGTTCCACTGGATGAAGGAGCCGAAGCCCGTGACCGCGACGGGCTTCTTGGCGTAGGTCCAGTTCGCCGCGTCCAGCTGATGAATGCCGATCTCGCCGACCACGCCGAGCGAGATATCCTTCTTCGTCCGCCAGTTGATCTCCTTCTGGCGATCGTTGTTCGGCGAAAAGCGTTTCCAGCTCTGCTTCTTGTGCCACTGGGCGCGGCCCATCGCGTCGCGGCCCATGACGCCGGTCTTGATGAAGTTGTTCAGAAAGTGGCGCTGCGGATCGGAGCGGTTCTGCAGGCCGACCTGGAAGTGCACCTTGCGGTTCTTCTTCGCCGCCTGCGCGATCGCCCGCGCGTCCTCGATCGTATGCGCCAGGGGCGCCTCGACGAAGACGTGTTTGCCCGCGTTCAGGCAGGCGATCACGATGTCCTTGTGCTGGTGCGTCGGCGTGGCGACGATCACCGCCTCCACATTCGAATCGCCGAGCAGATCCTTGTAGTTCTCATACTTGGCCGCGTCCTTGGCAATGCGGGCGCCGCGCCGCAGATAGGCGGGATAGTGGTCGCAGATGGCCTTGAGCGGCGCGTTCGGAATCTGCGCGAGATTCTCCAGAATCTCGCGACCGCGAGTGCCGCAGCCGATCAGCCCCATGCCCACGGGCGGCGACTTGGAGGCGTCATACTTCGTCTGGCCTTCGGCGGAATTGTCCTGGGCCTTGATCTCAACGACGCTCATCGCGCCAAACAACGAGGCAAATGTCCCGGCCGCCAGAAAATCGCGGCGGTTCAATTCCTGGTTCTCCGATTGGGTCTGGTTGTCTTTGTTCATCGGTCAAATCTGTTCATGAGCCCGGAAGCCGCGACAGGACGGCAAAGGGCCCGACTTGGAATGGGCCGACACCATAGGCGCTGTCCGCCAGATGCCAATCCCATAATGCCGGACACCCACCCCAAATTCAGAACGACCGCAACGCTGGGGAATTCAATCCGACCGCCGCGACAAAGGAACAGGGACACGCGGCGCAGGCATCCTCGCCTGCGGATGCGACGGGCGTCACCGGCCGATCGTTCGGTCCTTGCGGCGAGACGCCGCAAGAACCCGCAGCCGGGACGGCCGCGCTACGAGGCGGGGCGATGCCTGCAGACCCTCGGCTTGTTCACGCCCGCCCGGCGCCCTATAAGATCTGCCATGGCTTTGCTCCCTCACCAGCCGCGCCATTGCTTCATGGGCGTCATTCTGACGATCGCATTGGCCGAAGCCGCGTCTTCCGCAACACCCGAAACCTTGTCGGGAACCGCGCAACTGCCCTGGCCCGAGGAGGATCTGTCCGAGCGCATGATGAACGGCGCGCATGCCTTCATCGAACGCCGGATCGATGAATCCATCGGGAAGCGCGGGCAACATTGGAATTACGACCTGTCATCGGCGGAGGCCTACCTGAAGTCCATCGAGGCAAACCGGGAGCGCTTCCGGAAAATGATCGGGGTGGTGGATGAGCGGGCTGAGCCGAGGATGGAGTTCTTTGGCGATGATCAGAACCCGGCGCTGGCGGCCCGCGGAGCAAACCACACGATTCACCAGGCCCGCTGGCAGGTTCTTGATGGATTCGCCGCCGAGGGCCTGCTGATCCGCCCCTTCGGGAAATGGCGGACCACGGTCATTCTCTGGCCGGATGCGAACACCACGCCGGAATCGTATGCGGGCCTGGACGAGGGGCTTCCCGAATCGGAGCAGATCGGGCGCCTCCTCGGAGAACAGGGGATCCAGGTCCTGATCCCCACACCGATCGACCGACGAAAACTCGAGACGAAGGACAGCCGGCTCGCCAGGTCGGATCAGACCCATCGGGAGTGGATCTACCGCCAGGCCTTCCACATGGGCAGGCACGTGATCGGTTACGAGGCGCAGACCACGCTGGCGGCGGTCGACTGGGCGACACGGCAGGCCCCGGAACGTCCGATCTACGCGTTCGGCCACGGCGAAGGCGGACTGATCGCATTCTATTCCGCGGCGGCGGATCCGCGCATCGCCGGCGCCTTGATCGCCGGATACCTGGGCGATCGCCAGCGCGTCTGGTCCGAGCCGATTTATCGAAATGTCTTCGGTTTGTTGAATGAGTTCGACGACGCTCGAATAATCTCACTGATCCAGCCCCGCCGCATGCTGGCGGTTCACAATCAACCGCCGACCGTGGTCGGGCACAAGGGCGACGCGCCGGCGCCCGGGTTCGCCGAGGTCGCGCGAGTGATCGCGGGCGCTCCACGGATCAGAGGGGGCGCGTCCACGCCGACCGTGGTGACCGCCAAGGGTTCCCGAGCCGCATTGCCGCTGCCGGCGGCCGTGGTCGCAAGGTTTCTGAAGGACGAGGGATTCGAGATCCGGGAGAAGGCAGGCGCTGGCGCGCCGAAGGACCTGCGGCGGAACTTCGATCCGGCGCAACGCCACGCCCGGATTTTCAAAGGCATGGAGAGCCACGTCCAGGGCCTCATCCGCAAATCCGAGCACGTGCGCGACCGGTTCTTCCTGTTCAACGCGGAGCCGGAATTCGAGGGTGGCAGGTGGAGCACGAACAAGGAACATCCGGTCAAGGATCCCGGGGATTTCATCGAGAAGGCGAAGGCGTTCCGGAAGAGGTTTCACGAGGAGGCGATGGGGAGGTTTGACGAGAAGATGCTCCCGCCCAACGCCCGCACAAGGAAGATCGCCGAGACCGACAAGTGGACGGCCTACGATGTCGTGTTGGATGTCTATCCGGAGTTGTTCGCCTGGGGGGCATTGGTGTTGCCCAAGGATCTGAAACCGGGTGAACGCCGCCCCGTAGTGGTCTGCCAACACGGCCGCAACGGCCTGCCGCGCGACGCGATCAACACGGGTTCCACCGCCTACAACGATTTCGCCGCGAGGCTGGCCGAACGCGGCTTCATCACCTTCGCTCCGCACAACCTCTACCGCGGCGAGGATCGCTACCGGTGGCTGGATCGGAAGGCAAATACCGTCGGCTGCACGCTGTTCTCCTTCATCATCGCGCAACACGAGCAGATCCTGAAATGGCTGAAGACCCAGCCCTTTGTCGATGGCGAGCGCATGGCCTTCTACGGATTGAGTTACGGCGGCGAAACCGCCGTGCGTGTGCCGGCGATCCTCGAGGATTACCGCCTGTCGATCTGCTCCGGCGACTTCAACCAGTGGACGCGCAAGGTCGCCGCGACCGACCAACCCTTTTCCTTCATGAGGACGATCGAATGGGAGATGCCCTATTGGAACCTGGGGCACACCTTCGATTATGCGGAGATGGCCTACCTGATTTTTCCCCGGCCGTTCATGGTCGAGCGCGGACATCACGACCGCGTCGGACGCGATCGCTGGGTCGCCCACGAATACGCGAAAGTCCGCTGGCTTTACGCGCAGTTCGGCTTGGCCGACCGCACGGAAATCGAATACTTTCAGGGCGGCCACAGCATCAACGGTCAGGGAACTTTCGACTTCCTCCACAAGCACCTGGACTGGCCGAAACCGAATTGAACCACGGAGCACACGGATGACACGGACAATCAAAGACATCTACAGGATGGGCGCCACTGGCATGCTGGCGGCGACCGCGTTCGCCCTGATTGCGGCTCCGATGGAAGAGGGTCCGAAGGATTCGAAACCGTCGGGATTGCTGGCGGGCGTCGCGCGGGCGGACATCACGCCGCCGGTCGGCATCGCGCAGATGAACTGGGGTTCCCAGTCGCACATTGTCTCCACCGGCAACGACCCGGTCGGCATGGTCGCCACCGCCCTGGTCGTGTCCGACGGAAAGAACAAGTTCGCGATGGTGGACATCGACCGCCTGTTTGTGGAAGGCCTTGAGCCGGCGATCGGGCGCGCCGCGCAGTTGACCGGCATTCCGGCGGAGCACATCCGCCTTGGCGCGACCCACACCCACGCCGGCGCGCGCACTTCCTCAGCCAAGGGGCCGGCCGGCAAGGATCTCAGCGAATACAAGGCCCTGGTCGAACGATACGACTCGCTGCTCATCGACAAGGTCGTCGGCATCCTGGTCGAGGCCAATGATCGTCTGCAACCGGCGCACATCTACGGCGGCCGCGGCGAGGGGACGATCAATATCAATCGTCGCGTTCGCGCCGCCGCCGGCGCCCCGCCCGCCGTCGGGCGCAACCCGGACGGCTACGTGGATCGCGAACTGGTCGTCCTGCGCATCGACGACGCGAAGGGCGCCCCCCTGGCTGTCGTCGCCAACTTCCAATGCCACGGCACGGCCCTGGCCTACGCCAACAAGAAGATCTCGCCCGACTGGGTGGGCATGGTCCGTCGCGTGGTCGAGGACTCGCTGCCCGGCTCGACCTGCCTCTTCTTCCAGGGAGCCGCCGGAAACCAGGGCCCGATCGAGGGCTTCGTCGGCGACCTCGCCGTGCCGCATCGATTGGGCTCCATCCTGGGCCACCAGGTCGCGGCGGTGGCCCTGGGCGTTGAAACCGTCAACCGCGTTCCGACTTTCGAGGGCTTTGTCGAATCGACCGCCTACCAGGCGAAGCAGCGCTGGCGCGTGAAGGGGCCGCGCGACGCCACCCTGAAGCGCGCGTCCAAGGTCATCGAACTGCCGCGACGCCGATACTCGCCGGCGGAAATCGAATCCATGAAGGCGCGCGTGAACGACGCGGTGAATAAGGTGAACGCCGCCAACAGGACCGGCGATGTCTGGAAGATCCACCAGGCCGGCGCGCGCCTGCGGCGTTTCCGCGACCTGCTGGAGGCATGGAGCCAACCCGTCGATCCGTCGCCGGTGACGCTGCAGATCGAAGCCTGGCGGATCGGTGAAATCGCGATCGCCTCCATGCCCGGCGAGGCTTTCGCGGAAATCGGCGTCGCGGTGAAGAAGGCCTCGCCGTTTGCGATCACGCTCTTCTGCGGTTACTCGGACGGGGTGGGCGGCGGTTATCTCCCGACCGCCGCCGAGTACCGCCACGGCGGCTACGAGGTGGAGCGTTCGCCCTATGGACCGGAGGCGGAGAGGGCGCTGATCGGGGAAATGACAACCTTGTTAAAACAGTTGGAAACGCGCTAGAAGAAGTGAAACACATGAAACACCCCGCCCTCCTACTCACTCTCATTGTCTCAGTCTTCACCGCCGTCGCCGCCGACAACCGCCCCAACATCGTCCTGATCATGGCGGACGATCTCGGCTTTTCGGACCTGGGCTGCTACGGCTCCGCCATCGAGACGCCGGTCCTCGACGGCCTCGCCGCAAAGGGGCTGCGCTTCTCGCAGTTCTACAACACCGCCAAATGCCATTCCTCGCGCGTGTCGTTGCTGACGGGGCTGTATTGCGACCAGGCGGGCGGCGCGAAGCTCAACCGCGGCGCGACCATCGCGGAAGTTCTCCGGTCGGCCGGTTATTTCACCGCCATGTCCGGCAAATGGCATCTGACGCAGCAGCCCACGGACTTTGGTTTCCAACGCTACTTCGGCCACCTGTCCGGCGCGGTCAACTTCTTCACCGGCGATGAGTCCTTCCGCCTCAATGGCGAGGAATGGAAGGTCCCCAAGACGCTGAACGGCCGCCGCTTCTACACAACCCACGCCATCACCGACTTCGCGCTCGATTTCCTCGACGACGCCGACAAGAGCGACAAACCCTTCCTCCTCTACGTCGCCTACAACGCGCCGCACTACCCGCTGCACGCCCCGGAGAAGGACGTGAAGAAATACGACGGCCGCTTCGACGAGGGCTGGGACGTCATCCGCCAACGGCGTCACGAGAAGCAGCTCAAGCTGGGCCTCGTGCCGAAGCAATGGAGGATGGCGCCGCGCCCGGATCATGTGCCCGCCTTTGCCAGCCTGCCCAAGACCGAACGCGAGTGGGAATCCGATCGCATGGAGGTCTTCGCGGCGATGGTCGATGTCCTGGACCGCAGCATCGGCCGCCTGGTCGCCGACCTGAAGAAGCGCGGCAAGTGGGAGAACACATTGTTCCTCTTCTGCTCGGACAATGGCGCCTGCCCCTTCGAGCGGACGACCGGCCGTTACCTGAAGCCCTGGGATGAGAAATCCTATTGGACCTACGATTCCAGCTGGGCCTACGCCGGCAACACCCCCTTCCGCCTCTACAAGCAGAATCAACACGAAGGCGGCATCTCCTCGCCGATGATCGCCCATTGGCCGGCCGGACTGAAAACCAAACCCGGCTCCATCACCCGCCAGACCGGGCACCTCATCGACTTCATGGCCACCTTCATCGACGTCTCGGGAGCGAAGTATCCGAAGCAGATCGCCGACCGGAAGATCGACCCGCTGCAGGGCCGGTCGTTGATCCCCATCCTGCAGGGCCGGGAGCGCGAGGGACACAAGCAGCTCTACTTCCACTTCGGCACGGACCGCGCCCTGCGGCAGGGCAAGTGGAAACTCGTCTCCGCCAAGCTCGGCAGGTGGGAGTTGTACGACATTGAGAAGGACCGCACCGAATCCAACGACCTTTCCGCCAAGCATCCCGAACGCGTCAAGGCGATGGCGAAGGAGTGGTTCCGCCTCGCCGAGGATGTCGACCGCCTGAAGGGCAACCAGCTGAAGCCGGTGAAGAACAAGACGTCGTCGCTAAGTTTCCGCAAGGACACAACCTCCGGAAAGGCCAAGGGCGCCTCAGGGAACAACAAGAAGGCGAAGGACAAGAAGTGAGGAGCAGGAAGGGATTCACCCCGTTTGCCTGGCGTGGGAGAGCGGAACGACGGGAGCAGATCGGGCGTCCCGGGATTGGTCGGGCCTTGGCTTGAAATGCCGGGCGCGCAGTAAACGGAATGAATTCCGTTCTACGCCGTTGCGCGCCACGCATCCATCCAGTCCGGGCGATATATGGCCTTCGCCGGCAGTGTGATTCGCGCTTTCCCCGGGTTGTCCGCAATGTAGTCCCGCAGGCGACTCAGCTGAACTCGTGAGCGCACGATGTGGTCATAGCTGTCGGCCTGCCAGAAGGAGCCTGATCGTCCTTGAATACGATTGCATTCGATTGCGGTCGTTCCCTTCAGCTTCTTCAACACCGATTCCGGGCGTGGGCGTGATCAGCATGTGGAGGTGATTCGGCATGATCACGAAATCACCGAGATGGTAGAGATCGCCGTCGTTTCCCAGCAATCGATCGCGCACGATTTCGATGCAGGAGCTCTTCCTAAGCCAACAGTGTCCGACGCCGCGATCGAGGCAGGCTTCGACCTGACGGTTGAAATGTCGGTGGAATCGCGCTTGTTCTTTGGCGGGAAGCTTCTCGAACTCCGGCCGCCAACGGCCGGCTTTATCAAAGGTGATTCCATGCACTTCGAGCCAGATTCGTTTTTCTTCCTCCCACTTCTTTCGAATCAGCGTGGGGATGGAATCTGCGAGACGGATTGTAATGAAATAGGTGACGCCTTCCTGTCGCCAGTGTGGGAGGTTGCGACGGTAGACGCGGACGGCTTTGTAGCGATTGAAGGAGACGAAATCGGGGCGCGGGATCGGTGATATAGAACGGGGTTCATCCCGTTTGCTGGCGTTGGGAGGCGGAAGGTTGGCGGGGTTTGAGGCGGTCTTGGGATTCATGGGGCCTTGGCTTGGAATGTTGGGCGCGCAATAAACGGAACAAATTCCGTTCTACGTCACTTCCGCCGTCCCTGCGCCGCCAGGTACGCGATCAGGTCACGCAGCTCGCCTTGCGTCATCCCGGCGGTGAGGCCGTCGGGCATCAGGGTGCCGGCGTCGGCGCGCTCCTGGATCCGGCTCTTCGGTATCCGGATTTCCTTCCCGCTCCCCGCTTCGCGCAACACCAACTCCTCCTCTGTCTCCTTCACCTTGTAGCCCTGGTGAAACTCATCGTCCGTCGTGGCGACCGTCGTGGCGAGATAGCCTTCCTTGACCTGCCGCCTGGGCCAGACAACGGCCTCGATGATCATCTCGGTCGACATGCCCGTGCCGACCGACGAGAGATCCGGCCCCTGAACGCCGCCCTGCCCGTTGATCTTGTGACAGGCGAGGCAGTTGGCCATCGGGGATTCGAAGAGCTTCTTCCCGGCGGCTATGTCGCCATTCTTCGCGGCGGCGGCGGCGAACTCCCCGACCCAATCGGCGCTGTATTCGGGGATGGGATTGGAGCGGCCGAGTATCTTGTTCAACTGCTCCTGAAGTGCGGGCGCATTGCGACCGGAGGCGCTGAGAACGCGGGCGACGAGCTTGGCGGCGTCGATGGGGATGGACGCGTCGGCAATGTGGCGGGCGAGCATGGCCGCGCCCTGTTTGTGATTGAGCAGCGGTTCGAGCAGGGCGCTCATCCGCTCCTGGGTGTCGACGCCCGCGAGCAGCCCGACAGCGGCCTCGGCGGCGGTTCCCGCGTGAGTGCGGGTCAGCGCCCGGATCGCGGCGTTCTGCATGGCGCGCGGTTGCCCGGGAGAGGCGAAACGGCGTAGCAACGCGTTGCCCCCCGCACCCTGAAGTCGCCCGAGCGAATCAATCGCGGCGGCGCGCAGAGAAGGAGCGGCGGACTTGTCGCCGGCGAGCGATTGGATGCGATCGGACAAACCAGCCACATTCCATGCCCCCGCCAACCGGATGGCCGCCTCGCGGACCTGAGCATCGCCGGACGCCAGCAATTCCGCGGTCGGCGTGGCGAGGTCGCCGCCAGGGCGACGATTCCGGACCAACGCCTGCGTCGCCAGTTCGTTGAGCAGGACCGGGTTGCCGCGGCCTCGATCGAGAATCAACTTCAGGTCGTCGGCCCCGCCGATATCCGCGAGCAATGTCAGCAGGTTGTTGCGCGCGTCTTCAGCCAGGTCCGGCGCCAAGGCCAGATCCCGCACCTGCTTCGCCAGATCCTTGGAGCCGAAGTTCTGCAACACGTAGGAAAGCCGCGTCGAGCTGCCGCCGAAGGTGAGTTCGCCGCGCTCGAAGGCCGGCTTCCAATGCGGCGCCAGCGCGTGCACGGCCTGCTTGAGGGCGTAGTCCTGAAAGCGGTCCATCGGCGAATCCAGGGCCAGCGCCGCGACCTCCATTGCCCTGGGCGAAGCGACATAGGTCGCCGCGACAATGGCCTCCAGGCGCACCCGCGGATGCTCGTCGCGGATGCGCTTCTCCAGCAGCTCGAGCGGGGCGCTCAGTGAATCGGCCCAGGTTCCGATCATCCGCACTCCGTAGCAGCGGGCCTCGTGATGCGGCGAGGCGAGCAGGGCGCCCATCAGATCCTCGCGCAGGGTCTCATGCGCCTCGTAGATTCCAACGACGCGGTAGAGCAGTTGCAGGTCGTTCTTGTCGGACGGATCGAGCTTCGCGACGAAGGCGTCGCAGGCTTTGACGACCTCCTCTTCGGAACGTTGGAACAACAAGCGTTTCGACTGGTAGCGCGTCCAGCGTTCGGGCGAGCGCAGTTGCTCCAACAGTTGCGCAGCGTTCATTTCACCCAGCTTCGGCAAGGGCGCCGGCTTGGCGTTCTTCGACGAAATGCGCCAGATGCGGCCGTGCTTCTTGTCGCGTCGCGGATCGCGGTAGGAGGCCTGGTAGTGCCCGACGATCTCGTTGTACCAGTCGCAGAGATAGATGGCGCCGTCCGGACCCTGGCGGATGTCGACCGGACGGAACTCGCGGCGCGTCGAGGCGACCAGGTCGGGCAGGCGCTCGGTCTTGAAGCCGGAGCCGTCGTCGCTCACGCGGAAGGCGGGCAGGGAATTGTTGTAGAACCCGGCGAAGGCGACGACGCCCTGCAGGTCGGCCGGCAGGTTCGCCGAGCCGAGGATCTCGATGCAGGTGTTCTTGCTGCCGGTGAAGAGCTGGATGTGTTTTTCCGGGTGGTCCGTGCGGATCATGCCGGGCACGGTGTAGTAGCCGGCGTACTGGTCGCCGGTGTTGTGGAAGACCTGCCCCCAGTCGTCGAAGGCCACGCCCCAACAGTTGGCTCCGGCGGTGGACAGCTCAAAGAAGTTGTCGAGTTTCAGGCGCTGCGGATGCCAGCGCCAGACGCCGGCCTTCAGGTGCTTTTCAATTCCGTAGGGGGTTTCAACCCGGGAGTAGACATGATGCCCCTGCGTGAACCAGAGCCGGCCGTTCGGCCCCCAGGTCAGTGAGTTGATCAACTGATGCGCGTCGCCCGTGCCAAAACCGGACAACACGACCTGGCGCTCGTCGGCCCGCCCGTCGCCGTCGGTGTCCATGAGATGAAGCAGTTCCGTGCCGTGGCCGAGGTAGAGACCGCCGTCGCCAAGTTCCAGCCCCATCGGCAGATGAAACCCTTCGGCAAACCGATGAAACCTGTCCGCGCGCCCGTCGCGATCCGTGTCCTCGCAGACGAGCACGTAGTCGTTGGGCTTCTCCCCGGGCGTCAACATCGGATAGGTGGGAATGCAGAGGACCCAGAGCCGGCCGCGCTCATCCCAGCGCATCTGCACGGGATTCCGCAGGCCGTCGGCCTCCGAGGCGAAGAGGTTGGCCTGCAGATCCTCGCGGACGCTGAAGGATTGGATCTGCTCCTCCTCGGTCAGCTTCGCGATCACGGAATTGGGCCGTTCCCGGACCTTGGGGAACTCGGGCAGGCCGGCCCTTCTTCCCACCGCCACAGCATCAACACGCGCCTCCGCTGTTTCAAGAAAGGGGCGCCAGGCTTCGAGCTCCTCGCGCAATGAAGGTTCGCCCTTGCCGAAGGCGACGTGGGTGCGGTCGCCAAAGGCGAAGGCGTAGTTCATCGGCCGCCAGTAGTGATGCCAGAGTCGGTTTTTTTCGAGAATGGCCGAGACAAGCCGCGCGAGCGGACCGGACTCGCCGGCGACAGCGTCCAGATACTCGGAGAGTTGCCGCGCGACACTGGCATGCCCACGGTCATTGAGGTGAATGCCGTCGCGGGTTTCAGGACGGCGCTTGGCGACGGTCACGTTCGAGAAAAGATCGACAAAAACATGACCGCGGCGTTTGGCGATGTCGCCGATCGCCGAATTGTAGGCGCGAAGGTCATCGTTGCGCTCGTAGAGATCAGGGGCGTTCTCGACCGGCGGTTTCTCGAAAGGCGTCGGCGACAACAACACGACCCGCTGGGTCACCTTTTCAAATTCATCCAACAGCTTCTCATAGGCCGCCTTGAATTCGGGGAGGCGCTCCCTGCCGTCGAGCGCCTCCATCTGGCCGAACTGGACGAAGAGCACATCGGCGTCGAGGTAGGCGAGTTGCTGCGCCCATTCGCCAAAGTTCACGTCGCGCCACTGTTCGTAAACGGTGTCGCCCTCCCAGGCAACGTTGCGGAAGCGCAGTTTGTGTTCCGGGTGCGCGGCGGTGAGGCGGGTCTCGATCTGGCCGTGCTTTTGTTCCGCCTCCAGGTTGCCCCCGCCGATGAAGACAATCGTGTCGCCGGGATCGAGCTGGAACTTCCCGTCCTTGAACGGCGGTCTGGGCCGCGCGGGGAGGATTTCGTTGTCGACGCGGCCGGGCTTCAATGTCGCGGCCTCGAACTTCACCTTGGCCAGCGGGTCGTAATCGAAGCGGCTGCCCGGGCGGAAAAGCGTCTTGATCTCATCGACGCCCAAGGCGCGGTTGAAGAGATACAACTCGTCCAGGCCGCCTGCGAAGTCGGGTTTGGCGTCGGGCCGCGCGCCGATCAACAGCCGCGCGGCATCGGACGCGAAGGCGTCGCGCGGAAAGAACTCGGTCGCGAGGAGGCGGGCGTTCACGTAGAGCCGCGCCTCAAGCCCCTCGCCCTTGCGCCTGACCGTGGCGACGACGTGTCCCCAGCGGCCGTTCACGAGCGTGTTGGCCGGGGTGGCGATGGGCTTGGCCGACGCGCCCGCCCTCCGCAACTGCAGCCCCATGTCCGCGCGCTGTTCCAGAATCCAGCCGGTGTTCACCTCGGCATCCTCCCGGGAAACGATGGGTTGGATGCGCTTGGCGCGAGGCAGCGCAAAGACGGCGATGGAAAACTCCTCGTCCAGCCCGGCGAAGGACGGATGCGTCACTTCAATGAATTGGTCGGCGCCATTGAGGTTCATCTGCCGCCCGCCGATCGAAGTGTCGGGGAACGACGGGGCGCCGTGAACGCGACCGTTGATCTTGTTCGGCCCCTGATCGGCGATCGCGGCGGAGTCCAGTTTCCAGTGCGCGACCAGGCCGTCCGACACCAGCGACGGGGCCACGCGGTTGTCGGCGGCATGAGTCGGGTAAAGAGCCAGGGTGAACAGGAGCGCGATTCGCGTAAGAATGGATTTCATGGGCGTCAGGATATTGAAGGCGCCGGCGGCCGATGCGCAAGCGCACGGCGACGTATGTAGAACGGGATTCATCCCGTTTGCCCGGCGACGGATCGCGAAAGGGCCGGAGCAGGTTGAGCGTCCAGGGAGTTGTCGGACATTGGCTTGAAACACCAGACGCGCTGCGAACGGAATGAATTCCGTTCTGCGTTGCTGCGGGTCGCAGACCCGCGGTCCGGGGAGGGTTTCAGCGTGGATCAGAACAATTCTTCAGCGGGAATCGATGCCAGGCCGTCCCGGACGACGTGCTCGACGGCCATGGCGGCTTCGGGATTGACGAGTTCCGCTCTCACTGGGCCGGCGTAATACGGGTCCAGCATGATCACGTGCACCAACGCGACCAGAGGTTTGCACTTGGCTGAGCGAAGGGCGTTCTGCAGCCCTTTGACGTGCGTGCCTCCGCCGATGGAACGAACGCCGTTGACCCAGGACCGGATGTTTGTTGATTCGCTTTCATAATCCCACCGTTTGCCGGCCAATGCGACCTAGATATCCATGTTCGAATGTTCAGCGCGGATGTTGATAGGTTTCAAACATTCTGATGCCTGCCAGTCGCCCACTCCTTCCAGCGCATAAAATTGAGCCAGATCGCCCATACCCCCGGGCGCGTGATAGCGTTCCTTGTTCAGGTGAATACTGAGCCCGGGTAAAAGATGCACTGCATCATACATCATCTTTCGCACAACAGCATGACGGGGAGGTGCTTTTCCCATCACTTTGGAATCCACCGTCACGTCGATTACCGTCCCGCGTCCGTTGCCAATGGCAACCTGTTCGGGTTCGTAGATGTGCCCATCCTGAATCCGATGACTCCATTGCACGCCATTGCGCCAACTCTTGATCCGTGCGCGTTTACTGAACGCCATAACAACAGGCAATCCAACGCCATGATAGCCCAAATGAACATGCGGAGCGTGATAGTCAGCCGTTGGCGAATTGTGAAAGTCGAACAATCGTTGGCACGCCACAGACAGCTCACTTTCCGGCGCCGGTTCATCGTATGGAAGGCCGGGGCCGTCGTCGCTGACGACGATCCTCGGACCGGAAAGCCTGATCTTGATTGTCGTTGCTTCACCGGCAAGGAACTGATCCGCGGAATTCGCGACCAGTTCCCTGACGATTTGTTCCATTCCTTTAGCCCCTGTCCCGCCGATGTACATACCCGGCTTCTTTCGAACTTGATCAGTCATTTCAGGACGGCTGAGACGGCGTCCTTGGGATTGAGAGGTCACGTTTGGAATCGTAAACCAAGGTATCGACTGGACAAGCAATTCAACACGAAACCGGAGAAAACGGACACCGCAAGCGGTTTCCCGCGAGGGTTTGCTACGCCGGACGCGCCGCAGACGGGATGAATCCCGTTCTACTCTTTGTTGCGCGAGCCTGCCGGCTCGATTAAGTTCGGCGGCTCTTATGACTTTGACCGAGAAACTGTTGGCCCGCGCGGCGGGAAAAAGCTCCGTTCAGGCGGGCGACAATGTGTGGGTGAACGCGGACATCCTGATGACGCACGATGTCTGCGGTCCGGGCACGATCGGCGTGTTCAAGCGCGAGTTCGGCGCGGACGCCAAGGTGTGGGACCGGGAGAAGATCGTGATCATCCCGGATCATTACATCTTCACCTCGGATTCGCTGTCCAACCGGAACGTCGACATCCTGCGTGAATTCGTCCAGGAGCAGGACCTTCCCTATTTCTACGACGTGATCGACGATCCGAACGGCAAGTGGGTCTTCGACAAGGAGAAGGGCAACCTGAAGCAGCAGTTCGGCAGGAACTACGCGGGGGTCTGCCACGCGGCCCTGCCGCAGAAGGGTCACACCCGCCCGGGCGAGGTCCTGTTCGGCACGGACTCCCACACCTGCATGGCCGGCGCCTTCAATCAGTTCGCCACCGGCATCGGCAACACCGACGCCGGCTTCGTCATGGGCACCGGCAAATTGCTGCTCAAGGTTCCGGAGACCATGCGCTTCCGCCTCGAGGGCGAGCTCCAGCCCGGCGTCATGGCCAAGGACATCATCCTCCACTGCATCGGCGAGATCGGCTTCGATGGCGCGACCTACCGCGCCATGCAGTTCGATGGCGAGGGCGCCCGCAGCCTCTCGATGGACGACCGCATGACCGTCGCCAACATGGCCATCGAGGCCGGCGGCAAGAACGGCATCTTCGAATTCGATGAGAAAACCGCCGCCATGGTCGATCATCGCACCCAGCTCAATGGCACCAAGTCCGATTACGAGCCGGTCGAGCGCGACGCGGATGAAACCTTCGTCTACGAGACGGTCGTCGATCTGAGCAAATTGGAGCCGACGGTCGCGTGTCATCCGGATCCGGGCCAGCGCAAGCTGGCCAAGGAGATGGACCTGAAGCTGGACCGCGCCTACATCGGCTCCTGCACCGGCGGCAAGACCAGCGATTTCCTCGAGTTTGCCCGGGTGCTGAAGGGGAAGAAGGTCTCCATCGACACGTTCGGCGTGCCGGCCACGCCGGAGATCATGAACGACCTGAAGTCCGAGGAATGGGACGGCACGAGCGTCTGGGACATCCTGACCGACGCCGGTGTGCAGATGACCGAGAACGCCGGCTGCGCGGCCTGCCTCGGCGGACCGGTCGACACCTTCGGCCGCATGAACGAGCCGCAGAAGTGCATCAGCGCGACGAACCGCAACTTCCCCGGCCGCATGGGCCACCTGGAATCCCAGGTGTTCCTCGCCTCGCCCGCCACGGTCGCCGCCAGCGCCATCGAGGGCAGGGTGACCGATCCCCGCGCCTACGTGAGCTGAAACACGCCCAGCGTCATGAACCGGGAAAAGGCCGACCGTTGGCTGGGCGGCGCTCTCGTGGCGTTGGTCCTCGTCCAGGTCCTGTGCGGCGTCCTGTTCACCGGGATGGTCCGGCCTCAGGATTTCCTGATCGCGCAGGGGCTGGCGATCCCAATCCTCTTGTTGTGGGTCGCCCGATTGTGGACGCGGGAGAAACCCGGCGTCTTGTGGCCGCCGGTCTGCTGGTTTGGGACGGTCTTCGTCGTCTACGCTGTGATCAGGACATCCGGCGCCGACATTCCCTACGTCGCCCGCTCCGAACTGCTCCGGATTCTGGTCTATGGAGCGACCTTCATCGCGGCGTTGCAGTCGTTTCATTCACGCGGCGCGCTTCGGGCGCTGCTCTGGACACTGGTCGCATTGGGCGTAGCCAGCTCGTTGTACGCGGTCTACCAGTCCGCGATTGATCCCGATCACGTGTGGCATTTCACCCGGCCCAAGGAATACGGCTACGGTCGGCGCGGATCGGGCTTTTTCATCAATCCCAACAACCTGGCCATCCAGTTGGCGATGACCGCGCCATTGGCGCTGGCCTATGCCGTGATGAGCCGGCTGAAGGCCGCAACCAAGGTCTCCCTCGGCGCCGCGGCGCTGATCATGGCCGTGGGCATCGCCCTGACCATGTCCCGCGGCGGCTGGATTGCCACGACCATGGCGTTGACCTGGTTCGTGATCGTCGTGGTCCGGATGCGCGGTCGCCGGGCGGCGGTGATCGGCTCGGTGGCCATGCTGATCGGGCTCGGGGTGTTCGTCGTCTCACAAAGCGAACTGGCCAAGGTCCGGCTCGACGCAGCCTTGAGCAAGGAGGCCTCGGGCAATATCCGATACGCCGTCTGGGAAACGGCCCTGGGCATCTGGCGCGATCACAAGATGTTCGGCGCCGGCCCCGGGCACTTCGACCGCAGATATCGCGAATACCGCGTGAAGGAGCTTCAGCATCGCCCGATCCGCGCTCACAACGATTACATCGACGCCCTCGCCGACTGGGGAATGGTCGGCCTCGGCATCGGGCTGGGCGGGGTCGCAGCGATCCTCGTCGCCGCCGGCACGGCCTGGCGAAGCATGCGCCGACGGCTGGAGGAGAGCGGCGCGCATCGGAGCGATCGGCTGGCCGCGATCCTCGGACTCACCTGCGCCGCCGTGGCCTGGCTGTTCCACATCATCTTTGATTTCCCCACTCACATTCCCGGAATGGCCCTGCTGGCGGCCTGCCTTGCCGCCGCGCTGACCGCGCAGATTCGCAATGTCGGCTCAAAACACCGCTTCGAACCCGGATTCAAGGCCAGGATCGCCGTGTCCGCGGCCGCCACGGCGATGGCTCTCTTCCTGAGCTGGCAGGGATCGGTCCGATATCGGGAATTCCGGGCGCTGGAGGCTTCGGACATCCAGGCCGAAACCGTGGAGGAGTCCATCGCCTATCTGGAACAGGCCCATGCAATCGAGCCCACCAACCCCGACACGCCCTTTTTGATCGGTGAGACATTTCGACTCGAAAGCTGGGAAAGTCCCTCAAATTACGCAGAAAAGACGGAATCAGCGATGCGCTGGTTCGAAAAGGCGATCGAGTTGGACCCTTTCGATCCGCTGCGTCGGTTGCGGCTCGCGCAGTGCCTGGACTGGTTGGACCGTCCAGAGGAGGCATGGACGCGTTACGAAGAGGCCTTGAAGCTGGATCCTTGGGGATTCCACACGGCCAGCGTCGTGGGCTGGCATTTCGGCCACATTGACGAATTGGAGACCGCGCGGATCTGGTATGAAAAGAGCGTCTACCTGGAGCCGGGAACGGCCAATGCAGAATCCTGGGAGCAACTCAGGTTGATTGAAGAAACCCTGCGGGAGGACCGATAATTGTCACAAATAACTGATTGACTGGAACGGGGCGGCCGCTACATTGCCGGAGCACAGACTGGTTCGAGAACAATTCCTAAACCAAAGTCACCAAAAATGAAGACGTTGCAATCTCGCATCGCCGGCGCGGCAGCCACTCTCGCGCTTGGATTGACCTTTCTCTTTTCCGGCGCCCAGGCCCAAGCCGCGGCCAACCCGGACGCCACCTCCAACACCGCCACCGTCGCGGCCGTCTCCGGACGCGCGACCGTCTTCCATAACGGCAAGTCCGAGAAGGTGACCAAGGGCATGAAAATCTCCCAGGGCGCCACGATCGCGACCGGTCTGGGCCGTGTGACCCTGGACATGGGCGCGCACGGCTTCGCCGAGGTCCAACCGCGAAGCGAGGTGGTCGTTGAAGAGCTGTCCCGCGCGCAGAACAAGGACGTCACCAAGTTTGACCTCAAGAAGGGCATTCTCCTCGGCGACGTCAAAAAGGTCGCGGCGGAGTCCGCCTATGAGGTCAAGACCGCCAAGGGCGTGGCCGGCATCCGCGGCACGACTTTTGAAATTCACGCGATCGGCATCTTCAAGTGCGGCGACGGCCAGTACCAGGTCGTCTTCATCGGCACGAATGCCCAGGGCCAGGTGGTGGCTCCGCTGGTCATTCAGGCCGGCACCAAGGTGGATGTCCAGAAGGCGATCAACAACGTGATCGTTGACATGTCCCCCCGCGAAAAGGCTGCGATCAAGCAAGCAACCAACTTCGTCACCAAGGTCGCCAATCAGGGCGGCGCCGGTTTGGGCCTCGTGATTCTCAAGGAATCCAGAAAGGTCACCATCGAGCCGACTCTGACCGGCCTGCAGGGCTCCGGCGGCGATGACGGCGGCAATGACGGCGAGAGGCCTTCCAACCCGTAGTGAATCGGACACTTAATACACTGCCCCAAGTTTTTCCGGCCCGGAAGCTCGCGCTTCCGGGCCTTTTTTGTGTTTCACACGATCCTTGAGTTGCGGGCTGATTCTTTTATGATCTCCCGCCTGTGATGCAGCGGTTGCTCAAACTGGCTCCGATTCTTGTCCCGGCGATCGTGGTCGCCCTGGTCTGCGGCGTGGCCGCGATCGAGCGCATTTCGCCGGACATGGTGATGCTGGAGCGCTGGGAGCACGACACCTACGACTGGCGTTGCCGCAAGGCGTTGGATGACAATGCGCCGGCGGCGACGAATCTCGCCTCGGTTTTCATCGACAATGTCAGCCTTGAGCTATTCAACGAGGAATTCGGGCTCAAGTGGCCTTGGCCGACGGTGATCCACGCGAACACGGTTCGCGAATTGGGAGCCCAAGGGGCGAAGGGCGTCGCCTTTGACGTCCTGTTCGCGGAGAAGGACATGGACGACGACCTTGTCGGGGAGCCCAATGACGTCTACTTCGCCCAGCAGTTGAGCAATGCCAACAACGTCGTGTTGGCCAGTTTTGGCGAGACCGGAGCGAACGGGATCTGGAAGGTGGAGCCGCCCCACGATCTGCTCCGGACCAACACCTTCAGCATCGGCCACGCGACAGCGGACTACGATCAGGACGGAATTCTGCGCAAGGCGGCCGCCTACAAGATCGACCCGGAATTCGGTCGCGTCTGGCACATGGCCATCGTGATGGCGGCCCGGGCCCTGGAAATCGATTTGGAACGGAGCCTCGTGGAGGACGACCGAATCCACTTCAAAAACGCGGCCGGCGAAACGATCCGGTCGATGCCGGTCGATTCAGACGGCTACTTCTATATCAACTGGCGGCTGACCTGGAACAACAGCCGCCTGTTTCAGCTTTCGTCGGTGGAGGTCTTCAACATGGACAGCCAACGCGAGGTCGGCGGCGCCGAATTTGAGGCCTACCTCGAGCAACTGCGCACGGTCGGCGGGAAGACCATTCCCGGGAATTCGCCATTCAAGGACAAGCTGGTCTTCATCGGCTCCACGGCCTCGGGCAACAACGTGTCCGATATCGGCGCGACGCCGGTGGCGGAAGAGACCTTCCTCGTCAGCAAGCACTGGAACATCGCGAACTCGATGATGATGGACGCCTTCATCGAACGCACCTCGCTGAAGCTCGACCTGGCGCTGATCGTGATGCTGGGCGCCGCGGCGGCGGTCCTGACGCGTCGCCTCACGCCGCCCTGGTCCACCCTGGCAATCGCGGGCATCGGCGGGGCCTACTTCTTCACCGCGGTCCAGGTGTTCCTGAATTCCCGGTATTGGATGCCGATCATCCTGCCGGAAATCGGCGGACTGGCCCTGCCGCACATTGCGCTGGTCTGCTATCAGGTGATCTTCGAGCAGAAGGAGAAGCGGCGGGTGAAGGGCGTGTTCTCCAAGCTGGTCTCGCCGAACGTCGTGCAGGAACTGCTCTCCAGCGAGCAGCTCAACTTCGGCGGCCAGCGCAAGAACATCACCGTGATGTTCTCCGACGTCCGCGGCTTCACCTCGATGACCGACGAATACCACAAACGCGCCGAGGCCTTCCGCGAGGAACACGCCGAGGAGACGGAGCGGGTCGAGGAATTCTCGGACAAGATGGCCCAGGAATCCCTGGCCAACGTGAACATCTACCTGGGCGCCATCTCCAACATGGTCAAGAAGCACGACGGCACCCTCGACAAGTACATGGGCGACTGCGTCATGGCCTTCTGGGGAGCCCCCACCGAGAACGAACAGCACGCGCTTAGTTGCGTGAAGGCGGCGGTCGACGGCCAGCGCGCCATGTATAAGCTGAACCTCGAGCGCATGGCCGAGAACCGCCGGCGAGAGCAGGAGAACGAGGAACGCTTCAAGCGCGGCGAGGAGCCCCTGGACATGCTGCGGCTCCTGGCCCTCGGCTCCGGCATCAACAGCGGCGTCTGCATCGTGGGTCTCATGGGCTCCGAACAACACATCCTCAACTTCACCGTCTTCGGCCGCGAGGTGAACCTGGCCAGCCGGCTGGAGGCCGTCTCCGGCCGCGGCCGCATCGTGATCGGGGAGAACACCTACAACGAGATCAAGCGCTACGCCCCGGAGGAGGTGGAGACCTACGACGCCCTCAAACCCGTCATGGTGAAGGGCATCGACCGCCCCGTCCCGATCTACGAGGTTCCCTGGAAGGAAAACTGGGAGGAGCGCGAGAAGCTCGAGATGGAGATCATCGGCGAAATCATCCCCCTCAAGCCCAAGGAAGCCCTCGTCTACGAGGCCAAGCCCAAGGCCCAGTCCCTGGATGATGCGTGATGCGTGATGCGTGATGCGTGATGCGGGGTGCGGGATACGGGATGCGGGATACGGGATGCGGGATACGGGATTCGAGAACCGAGAACCGAGAACCGAGAACCGAGAACCGAGAACCGAGAACCGAGAACCGCGAACCGGTCTGCTTGCATTTCCCCGTCGCCGGGGCGAAGAATCAGGCATGCCGGTCACGGTCAACATTCGCAAACTGGAAGACTCGCCCATCGCTCTGGAGGGCGAGATCCCGTTGGACGAACTGGAATTCGTCTCCAATGACGAGATGGTCTCCTGCTCGCAACCTCTGCAATACAAGGTGGAGGCGGAACATTTGGAGGATGCCATCCTGGTCCGCGGCGAGATTTCCCTGCCATTGGACTGCGAATGCGTCCGCTGTCTGCGGCCCTTTCAGGACGAGATCCGGATGGCGGATTTCGCCGTGCATCTGCCGCTGGAAGGGGAGGATGCGGTCCCGATAAAGAACGATTGCGTGGACTTGACTCCATTTTTGCGGGAAGATACGTTCCTCCGATTGCCGCAACACCCTCTCTGCCGGCCGGACTGTGACAAGCTGCCCGAACTGAAGACGGGAAGGGTGTCTCCCGAAGACGCGAAGGGCGCGTCGAACGGGGCCGCGGCATGGAACGAACTAGACAAACTGAAACTCGATCAACCGTAACGATTTATGCCTCATCCAAAGCGCAAAAACTCGAAGCAACGCGTCGGCAAGCGCCGCTCGGCGAACAGCTCGATGACCCTGCCGCAACTCGGCGTCTGCCCGCAATGCGCGGAGCCCTATGTCCCGCACCGGGTCTGCCCCGCCTGCGGTTACTACAAGGGACGCCAGGTTGTGACCGTCGATTCGCTGGTCTGACAGCCTGCCTTTCGAGCGCGGTTGGTGAAGTTGTACACGCCGCGCTCTTTTCATTTCCATGCGTATCGCATTGGATGTCATGGGCGGCGACCGCGGCTGCGGCGTGGCCATCGGCGGCGTCAAGCAGGCGCTGCGCGATTACTCCCACATCGATGAGCTGATCCTCGTCGGCCGGGAGGATGACATCAAGTCGGCCCTCCACGAACAGGGCTGCCGCGATTCGCGCGCGCGCGTCCATCCCGCCACGGAGGTCCTCACCATGGAGGACAAGCCGAAGGAGGCGATCCGCCGCAAGAAGGACTCCTCCCTCGTCCGCGCCGTCGAACTGGTCAAGAACGGCGAGGCCGACGCTGTCGTCTCACCGGGAAACACCGGCGGCCTCATGATGGTCTCCACCATCAAGCTGCGGCCGTTGGAATCGGTCGATCGCGCCGCCATCGCCACGGTGATGCCTTCGAAGGAGCAGGAGTTCATCCTGATCGACGGCGGCGCCAACGCCGAATGCAAGCCGCTGAACCTTGCGCAGTTCGCGGTGATGGGCAGCGTCTATTCCCGCGATATCCTGGGCCGCGACAAGCCGAGGGTCGGCGTGTTGAGCAACGGCTCCGAGGACATGAAGGGCAATGAACTCACCCGCGAGGCGGCCCGCCTTTGTCGCGAGATCGACGTCAATTTCATCGGCTATGTCGAGGGGCATGACCTGTTCGCCGACCGGGTCGAGGTGGTCGTCACCGACGGCTTCGTCGGCAACATCGTGCTCAAGTCCTGCGGTAGCCTCGGCAAGGCGATCAAGCAGACCCTGAAGGACGCCTTCATGAGCAGCTTCATGAGCATGCTGGGAGCCAAGCTCGCCAGCGGCGCCATCGGCAGGATCCGCGAGCGCTTCGACGCCGACAGCTATGGCGGCGCCCCCCTGCTCGGGCTCAATGGCAATGTCATTAAGGCGCACGGATCCTCCGGCGAATTCGCCATCAAGAACGCCATCCGCGTCGCGGCCGAATCGACCCGTCACAAGATCAACGAGACGATCGCCCGGGAGGTGGCGGCGGCCAATGCAATCGCCGAAAAACTCGCCGCCGAGCCCGCGCATTCCGAATCATGAGTCCACAACTTCCCGACAGAGACTTCAAGAACCCGCGAGCCAACCATGGCTTTGTGGGGCGCACCTGTTCCATCTCCGCCGTCGGCGCCTACGTGCCCGAGAGGGTGATGACCAACGCCGACCTGGAGAAGATCGTCGACACCACGGACGAGTGGATCACCACCCGCACCGGCATCCGGCAGCGACGCATCGCCGCAGAGGATGAGCACACCTCCGATCTCGGGGCCAAGGCCGCCAGGATCGCCCTGGATCGCGCCGGGGTGAAACCCGAGGAGGTGGATCTCGTCATCGTGGCGACCCTGACGCCGAACATGCTCTTCCCCTCCACAGCCTGCCTCGTCCAGGAGAAGATCGGCGCGTCGAACGCGGCCGCATTCGACGTCGAGGCCGCCTGTTCCGGATTCATCTACGCCCTGGAGATCGGACAGCAGTTCATCATGTCGCGCACCTACGACACCGTGCTCGTCATCGGCGCGGAGAAACTGTCCTCGATCATCGACTGGCAGGACCGCAACACCTGCGTGCTGTTCGGCGACGGCGCGGGCGCGGCCGTGCTGCAGAACCGGGAAAGCGCCCACGGATTGCTGACCGCCTGCATGGGCGCCGACGGCGGCAAGGCGGGACTGCTCTCCATGCCCGGCGGCGGCAGCCAGATCCCGGCCTCCGTGGAGTCGGTCAACAACCGCCTGCATTACCTGCGCATGGACGGCAAGGAGACCTTCAAAAACGCGGTGAACGCCATGTGCACCGCGGCCCGGGAGGCCCTGGCCCGCTGCGAACTGGATATCTCCCAGATCAAGTGCATCATCCCGCATCAGGCCAATCAGCGGATCATCTCGGCGGTCGGCGACCGTTTGGGGGCGACGGAGGATCAGGTGTTCGTGAATGTCGACAAATTCGGCAACACTTCGGCCGCCTCGGTGGCGATCGCCCTAGATGAAGCGGTCGAAACCGGCCGAATTCAACGCGGAGACCTGATTCTGATGGTGGTTTTCGGCGCCGGCCTTACCTGGGGCGCCGCAATAATTGAGTGGTGAAGGCCCGTTCCAGCGGATTGACCTGCGACGCATTTCTGCTATCTTCCTCTGACGGTCCTATGAGCGCGACAAAACTTGACACATCCGGTGTGTTCTCCGATTCGCCCGAATCCGGGCAGGAAACGCTTCTCACCCTTCCCTCCAACAGCTTTAACGTCAGCAAGAACGGCATTGAATTCCAGACGTCCCGGCCGATCGCGGACTGGACCGAGATGACCGTGGAACTGGAGGATCCCAACGGGGGCAAGAGCGTCAAGTGCACGGGGATCGTCGTCGGCTGCAACGGCGCCAAGGCCACCGGCTATTCCGTGTCGATGGTCTTCATGAACCTGACGCCCGGGGCCGAGGCCTCGCTCGCGCAGCTTTCCGCCGGCTGATCCGCCGCGCGTTTTTTTCCCTTCGAACCCAGCAACCGCCAACCGACCGACTCTCTCCCGACCCATGTCCGCACAAGCAACCCTGGACAAAATCCTCGCCGCCGCGGCCGAAGGCAGCGCCTCCGACATCCACATGAAGGAACGCGGTCCGGTCATTTTCCGGATCGACGGCGGCCTCGTCAGCGTGGACGCCAAGTTCCAGCACGCCGACGGAACCGTGTCGGAATGCCCGGATAATGCCTGGTTCGAGGAACTGAAGGACGCCATCGTCCCGGAGCACTCGATGCCACAGCTGCTGAAGGAACGCGGCGTCGACTTCTCCTATCTCGCCGAAGGCGTCGGGCGTTTCCGTGTGAACCTGTTCCTGCAGCGCGGCATGTGGGCCATGGCCATGCGTCTCGTCAAGAACACCGTGCCGAGTTTCGAGCAGCTGGGCATCATGCCCATCCTCAGGGAAATCGCCGAGGAACCCCGCGGCATCGTCCTGCTCGCGGGCGCGACCGGCTCCGGCAAGTCCACCACGCTGGCCGCGATGCTCGAACATATCAACGAGAACTTCCGCAAACACATCGTCACGCTGGAGGATCCGATCGAATTCAGTTACGAGGACTGCCAGTCCGTCATCGAGCAGCGCGAGATCGGCCTCGACTGCGAGTCCTTCCAACGCGGCATGAAGCACGCCCTGCGTCAGGATCCCGACATCATTCTGGTGGGTGAGATGCGCGACGACATCAGTCTCCGCACGGCCATGAGCGCGGCGGACACCGGTCACCTGGTGCTGTCCACGCTGCACACCACCAACGCCGGCACCTCGGTCCAACGCATCCTCGACTTCTTTGAGGCGGGCGAGCGCCCGCAGGTGCGCAGTCAGCTCTGCACCACGCTCAAGGCCGTGATCTGCCAGCGCATCATCCCGCGCATCGGCGGCGGCGTGATCCCGGCCCAGGAAATCCTGATCAACACCAAGACCGTGCAGAAGCTGATCAAGGAGGACCAGGTCGGCAAGATCCCGGTCGCCATCGAGACCGGCTTTGACGACGGCATGCAGGACTTCAACCGGGCGCTGCTGGATCTCGTGAACGCCGGCACCATCACGAAGGAGACCGCGCTGGAGAAATCCGACAACCCGCGCGCCCTCGAGATGAACTTCCAGGGCATCTTCCTCAGCCAGGGCAGCCGCATCCTGGGTTGATTCAGCTCCGCTGGCGGCCGCCGTCGCGGGGAACCGAAGTCGCACGACGGCGGTCGCTTCCTCGACGCCCTCTTGAGGCTGCGCGATGACCCAATTGATTCACGGCGGACGAAGCAGCTCCAGCCGCGGCTATCTTTTCGCGCTGGGTCTTTCGGCCGCGACGCTTTCCTCCGCGCCCATTCCGATCACCGAACGACCGCAGCTTTTACTCGACGACTTCATTGTTCACAGGACCGAAGCGGTCGAACGGATGATTCATCAACCGCGGGACATCGCCGCCAATCCCGTCATGGCTCCCGAACATCCCTGGGAGCATCGGCGGATTCCCTTCGGCTCCGTTCTCTGGTTTCCGGAGGAGAAGAAGTTCAGGTGCTGGTACCTGACCCTGAACATCTACGATTCCCGGCCCGGCTTCCGCGGCTACCGGAAGGAACATCACGTGCCTGTCAACGAGGCGGCGTTCATCTGTTACGCGGAGTCCCGGGACGGCGTACATTGGACCAGGCCAGGACTGGGTCTTCATGAATTCCGGGGCTCAAAGGAGAACAACATTGTCCTCGTCTCGCCGGGCACGCACTTCGACAGCCTTTCGGTGATGCGCCTGCCGCACGATCGTGAGTGGCCGTTCCGCATGATGGTTTTCATCGGGCGCTGGCCCTACAAGGACGACCCGGTAAGGAAGAAATGGGGCGACCCGCCGCCATTCGGCATCCAGCGACACGGGCATTTCGCCTTTGGTTCCAAGGATGGCATCCACTGGAAGGAATTGAACGGGAATGAGCCCGTCCTGCGCGTCTCAGACCGCAGCATGTTCTGGTGGAATCCTGACAAACGGATCTTTGTCGGCGCGGCCAAGCGATCACGCGACGGCAAGCGCGCGCAGGCCTACGCGTGGAGTCGAGACATGATCCACTGGACGATCACGCCTGATTGGATTCATCACGCCGACGAACGCGACCATCCCGGCGATGAGGGCGAAGCGGCGTACGGGTTTCCTTACGGGGACCAATGGGTCGGTTTCGCGGAAATGCGGCGCGTGCGCAGGAACCAGGACACGCGGATCAACTGGGAGTTGCTGGGCAGTCGCGACGGGCGTCACTGGTCCCGCCCCGTGCGCGGGCTGTTTTTCGCTGACGCCGGCAGGGAGACCTGGCGCCATAAAGTCTTCAAGGTTTTCGCCAATCCGCCCATTGAGCGGGACGGGCGGTTGTTGATCTACTACGGCGGCAAGACCGGGAGAGTTCCACTGGAAACCGGCTATGAGCCGTTTCAGGCGCTCTGTCTCGCCACCTTGAGGAAGGACGGGTTTGCTTCGTTGCGCGCCGGCGATCGAACCGGGGAACTGATTACAAAACCGCTGCTGATGAAGGGGGCGAGGCTGTCCGTGAACCTGGCGACGCGGGAAAATGGCGACCTGCGGGTGGAGGCGCAGGATGTCGCAGGCGCGCCGATCAAAGGCTTCGCGTTGAGCGATTCCGATCCTGTCGTGGGCGATCATCTCGATCATCGGGTGACCTGGAACGGGGATGGCGATGTCGCGAGTCTTTCCAGTCGCGTTGTGAGGCTTCGGTTTGTGATGCGGGACGTGGATTTGTATTCGTTCAAGATGATTGCGCAATAGGCTGCGCGGTTGAAGACACCTGAACGCGGCCGGAGGCATCCGCAGCGCGCCTTGCCAAGGAACCGTGGCATCGTCACGATGGCGACGATTCGATGAGACTCAGAACCATCATTCCTCCGATGTTCCTCGCGTCGGTTGCGTTTTGTTCCCAAGCCGCCGACCTGCAGATTGTCGCCTGCGGCGAATTGAAAAACGCCGGCATTGTCGAGGGACGATGGACCCGGGAAGAAGGCCATCTCGTTTCGACCGGGCGACACTATCTCTACGCGACGCGGGGCCTGGGCGCCGGCGACTTCCGGATTCGCGCGCGACTAAGCCTGGACCGTCTTGAGCGAACGGCGGCGGCGTTCGTGCTGGATGGCAATCAGTTCGGCTTCGAAGGAGCCCACGGTTGGATGTTTGTCAACGGACCGCAGTTCGGAAAAAGCCGGACCATCGGCGACCCCCTGGATTTCATCGAGGCCGGAAAGCCGTTCGATCTTGAGGTGACGCGGAAGGGAAAGACCCTGTTCTTTCGGATCGATGGGGAGGAGGTTTGGAAGACTGACTATCCGCAGGGGGACGTCCGCCATTTCGGTTTGCGACCGTGGCGCGCGACGATGCGGATCCATCGTTTCACAGCCGAAGGGACGCTGATCTCCGCCGCCTTGCCGGAACAACCCACCCCCGCCCCCCCTGCCCTGCCCGCGCCCGCCAAACCGCCCTTCGTTTTCGACGGAGACCGGGATCGTTTTGTCCGCCGGCTCCTGGACGCCTCGGATGGGATGTTGGCCCGCCTGGAAACCGCGCGAAAGGCGGGTCTGCTGGAACTGGCGCCGGTCAGCCTTCCGACGCATCCCAAAGGCGACAACAATCACTTTGGCTGGCCGGTCGCGACCATGCTCGACGATACGGTGATCGTGGTCCATCGCGCCATGCCCGGACACAACCGCGGCCTGTCCGGCAAGGCGGACGAGGACACGACCTATTCGGTGATCGTCCGTTCAACGGACGGCGGCAAAACCTGGACCGAGCCCTACGACGTTCGGGACTGCATGAGGCCGGAGGACCGGAATCGCGGCGGCTTTGTGCCCTTGTGTCACCGCTTCAAGTTCGATCCGGGCAACGCAAGCCCCCTCGGATACAAATTGCACCTCAACGCCATCGGCTCAACGCGCAATGGCGGCGTGATCCTGGTCGGCGATCACGGCGTCTTCCGATCTGAGGACAAGGGCGCGACCTGGCGACACCTGCGCTCAGCCTTCCGCGAGGACCGGCATGAAGGGCCCTTTGCCTATGTCGGGCCGAGAATCATCGACGATCCGACGCACGGCCTGCTCCTCTTTGCCCACCACACGATCTATCGCAATCGGCGACCGTTCGACATTGCGCGTGAGATTGCGGTCTACCGTTCGCGGAACGGGGGTGAAAGCTGGGAGAAGAACACGCTCTCGCTGCCCGACTGGTGCAAACCCGCCGAACCGGATGTCATCGAGCGCGCCGGGCGCTACCTCGCCATCGTGCGCAATCAGGCTCCGGCAAACATCCTCGCGCAGATGAGCTTCCGGTTTGGCGACGCCGCGATCGTGGACGCCGCCAACACGCCGATGAAGACCAAGGTCTCGGTCGACACCTCGGCGCTCTGTTTCAATCCGGTCACACGTCGCTTTGAGGTCGTCCAGTCCCGACGCGAGGACATGTCGATCCATCTCTACAGCCTGGCGCCGGAAGACTGGTCGACGGCGGCCTGGCGCCACGAGGGCCGCCTGTTCAGGCGCGCGGCCGGATTCTACAAGACGGCCGACGGCTTCCACACCGGCGGCGCGGTGATGAATGCCGGACACGGCGTTCAACACATCTTCTTCTATTGCGGCCACCCGGGCGGACCGGCCGGGGTGTTTCGACTCACGCGCACACTGGACACACCACGGCTGGCGCGTTTTCTGGAGAGCAATTGATGAAAGCTGCAGGCGCTCAATGGCAAAACGCGCTCGCGTGGATCAGACGCTGCCGCGCAGCCGTCCCGGTTGCAGGTTTTGGCGGCGTCCCGCCGCGAGATTCGAACGGCCGGGCGGGACGGCCGGCGAACCCGCAGGCGAGGACGCCTACGCCACGCGGATCAGGAATGGCGATATGAATGCATCCGGATCAATCAAGAATCTGAAATGTAGCGCGTCCTGTTGTGTTGTCCTGCTGGTCGCGACGCTTGGCGCGCACGGAGCGCGGAATTCATTCCGCAGCAACCTCCGAACGTCCGAGGCGCCCAGCATGATCTGGGCTCAGGAACCGTCAGCGCTGAAGCGGAATGAATTCCGCGCTCCGGAAAGGCGGGCGCCTTCGTCCGCCATGCTTCCACGACTGGCGGCAAACACGGCAAACCGGCCGCACAAGATACCCACCGGGCCGCCGCGGGAAGACGCGACACTTTACCGGAAGCTGGCGATCCCCAAGGAATTCCTGATCACGAGGAAGGGCCACACCTTCGGCGGCGATCTCCGCATCGGCGATCTGAACGGCGACGGGCGATGCGACTTCCTGGTTTACCGCTGCAATCACGGCGCGCCCAGGGGAGCCCATATGGGCGGCATGAAACCCGCGTTTCTCGGCGCCTTCGACCTGGATGGCAGGGTTCTCTGGTCGGCGGGCGGCGGCGGCAATCATCCGTCGCGCCCGATGTCCGTCGCGGTGAAGGACTGGACCGGCGACGGCGCGGACGATGTCATCTGCTTCTGGCACAAGCCGCAGCAGGGACTAAAGACGGACTGGCAGTCGCTGGCCGACGTGGCCGTGCAACTGCGGGACGGGCGGACAGGAGAGCTCCTTCGCGAAGCGGCGCCCGACGCCATCACCGGACGCCGCCGCAAGGATCCGGTCGGCGCGAACTGGGTGCACCAACGGCTGTTGATCGCCAACTTCCGAGGCCTGCCGGAGCCGCGCGACATTGCGGTCAAACTGGGCGACACCTATGTCGCGCTGGACGAGCATATCAACGTCCTCTGGACCTACAAGACCGAGTGGGTGAAATACAGCCAATGCCCCGCCTACATTCCCGCGGTCGGCGACATCGACGGCGACGGCCGCGACGAGTTGCTGACCGGCTACCACCTGCTGGACGACGACGGCTCAATCCTGTGGAAACACAAGCTCGGCGCAAACATGGATTCCGTTACCATCGATCGCTGGAACGGAGAAACGCGCGCCATCTGCTCGGGCTTCGGTCATGTGCTGACGACGGACGGCAAGGTCGTCCTGTCCCTCGGCAAAACGCTCGCGCCCCACGGACAGGAGGTTCGCATTGCGGACTTTGATCGGGGGCATCCGGGAAACGAAATGGCGCTGCGGGCCTTCGGTCACACGCCCACAATTCACGTGGTCAGCAGCGCGTCGAACAAGATCATCCGGACCATCGAACTCCAGTTTTCCCCGACCAATGTCGGCATGGAGCCGGTGTGGTGGAACGGACGGAACAAGCCCGCGCTGCTGTTCAACGGCGGTTGGTTGTGGGATCTGGAACAAGGCAGGGGCTGGACGCTTCCCGGTTTGCCGCCGCCCAATGGAGGGGACGTTCATCGCATGGCGTTTCATCATGTCATTCCCGCGGACTTGTGCGGTGACGACCGCGAGGAACTGGTCGTCTGGGATCCGACGGCGGCGCACGTGTTCATCTACACACAGAGGGGCGCGGATGAATCCGTCATCCCGGATTACCACCATGGCCCGCGGCAGTACAATCCGCGGTTGATGGATTAGTTGGGTGGGCAGGCGGATGCCTGCGGTGGGGTGAAGGATTTGCTTGCTCCCGGGCCGGCTTACAGGTCCTCTTGGTTGATGAAGAACACGTTGATCCGCCTGGCGGTGCTTTGCTTCTCCGTTGTTTCAGTCCTGGCTGCGGAGGACGTTCCCGGACCTTTGGCCCAAAAGGGCGACCTGCTTTTCTCCGACGACTTCGAGCGGACCGGCCTGGGGAAATGGAAGGTCATCATCCCGGGCTTCCAGGTTGCCGACGGCGCCTTGGTCGCGACGCAGGACCGCGCCGATCACGGCTCGGTCGGGCGCGTCTATCTCCCGATGAAAGACGTGATCCTGTCGTTCCGCTTCAAGCTGGACGGCTCTCCGCGGTTCAATGTGGTGTTCGACGACAAGAATCACAAGGACTCCCATGCCGGGCATATCTGCAGGGTCGCTTTTGCCGGGAAGCAGATTCGCCTGGGCGACGACAAGGAGGGCATCATGCGGAACGATATCTTCGCGATGCGCCGCGACCCCAAGCGCAAGGCGGCGGCGGACAAACTGCTCAAGGGACGAGGGTCGAACGTGAAGGCGGATCTCAAGCAGGGACGCTGGTATTCGGCGACCATTGAGATCGTCGGCGACCAGATGCGCGTGAGCCTCGACGGGAAGGCGATCGGCTGGTTGAAATCGCCGGGGCTGGCCCATCCAACCAAGGAAAGCGTCCACTTCACGGTGAATGGGAAACGGACGCTGTTTGACGACGTGAAGATCTGGCGGGCGCGGAAGTAGGACCCTGGTCGGGGACGCCGGCCGTCACGATTCCAGACGGGGGAGAATGTTCACGAATCTCGAAATCCCGGCGGGACGGCGGCCGCTTTCCGGAGGCGAACAGGCGGGCGTCGCCTTCCTGTGCCTCGTGTTCACGGGCTTCATGGCGGCGGCCCTGCTGGAGGACTACGAACCCAGGAAGCTCGGCCCGATCTTCTTCATCCTGTTCTGGGCGCCTCTGCTGGTCCTGCATGAAGTGGGGCACGCCGTTGCCGCCTGGCTGGTCGGTTGGCGCGTGCGGAAGATTGTCATCGGCGTCGGACCGAAGCTCTGGCGCCGACGCGTCGGGGAGACCGATGTGACCGTCAACCTGGCTCCCATCTCGGGTTTCATCATCCCGGGGCCCACATCCCGGAGCGGCTACCGGGCCAAAAGCGCGTTTGTCTACGCAGCCGGCCCCGGGTCCGAGTTCCTCCTTCTGGGCGGATTGCTGGCCTGCTTCGGATTCGATGGCGTATTCAATCCTTCAAGCGACATTCCCGGGATCGCGTTGAAATCGCTCGCCTGGGCGATTCTCATCGGCGGCGGCTTCAACCTGCTTCCCCTGGTCATCAACGGCAGCGTGACAGACGGGCTCGGCATCTGCCTGAGCCCTTTCCTGAAGGACAGGCAGATCGAGGCGCATCTGGTCGGCTGGGATTGTGAGCGGATCGATCGTTTGCTGGACGCCGGCCGGATCGACGAAGCGGGATCGCTCTGTCGCGAGATGATGGCGCGGCATCCCGACAATCCCAGGCTCCTGCTACAGGACGCGCAATTGATCGCCGAGACGGAAGGCCCCGACGCCGCCGGGCGGCGGATTGAAGACCTCGCCTCACAAAAGGAACCGGCCCACGCGCAGGACGTCCACTGGTTGGCGGAACTGTGGCTGACCCGCGCGCAACTCGAACTCCGCTGCGAGGAACCTAGCTCACTCGTCATCGACCGGGCCCTCCACAAGGCCGAGGAGCATGGCGTCCCGCCCCTGGATTGGATGATCGTAAAGGGCGCGGGAATGATCGCCCGGGGACTGTTCGAATCGGGCGGGGAATTGTTGGTGAAGGCCTTTCGCGGCATGGGCGAAGGCGATCCCCGCGCGGATGGAACCATCTTTGCCTGGCTGGCGATCGCCGCCGGTCAGGCGGGAGAGGCGGCCGCGGCGGAACGATATCGTCGCGCCATGGAACTCGGACAGGCCCCAAGGTGGTTGAAGGAGAAGGTGGAAAGCGAACTGAACCGCTCGTAACCGCGACCCCGTAGCCGAGACCTTCAGGTCGCGCACCGAGCGCGTTGCGCGAGAAGTGGGAACCTTCGAATGCCCACCTCTCGTCCGGTCGGACTCGAATCGCAACCTGAAGGTTGCGGCCACGGGGTCCCGCACGAGAATTCGTTCACGGGGTCGCGCACGGCACAAACGGAAACAATCGCCGGCGTTCCTCCTCCGTCAGGGGGGAGGCGTATTCGCTGATTTCGTAGATCTCAGCGAAGCGGATCTGCGCGCCGCGCTCAGGACCGTAGGTTTCGATCAACCGCTCACGATAACGCTCCGTGTTGCTTCCCGCGCGCTTCTCGTAGAGCCCCCTCGCCCAGGCGACGCGTTCCTGCTTTCCTTCCGGGACCTCCTCTTCGATCCGCCAGTTGTAGGGCAGCCACTCGAAGAGCTGCGACTCATGGCACGCCAGCATGCGCGCGATGGTCCCGACCTTGTCGGTGATATCGACAACGACATCACAGCGCAGTTCTGTGGGACGGGTGAATTCGTCCCAGACGTAGGCGACGACAGGATCCTTCCGCAGGTGCGGCGTGTCCGGGCAGACGCGCGGCACGGTCACCATGTAGGAGGCGTCGCGCACGGTCTCGCCGAGCGCGCGGTGATCGGGGTGGTAGTCCTCGGGACGATGCGTGAGCACGAGGTCCGGCTGAAACCGGCGGATCTCGCGGATGACCTGGGAGCGGAATTCGAGGGTGGGTTGCAGTTCGCCGTCGGGATTGTCCCAGACCTCGCACTCGGAGCCGATGACCGCGCAGGCCGCCTCGGCTTCGAGTCTCCGGCGCGCGACGACTTCCTCGCGGGACTGGATGTGATGTCCGGCGCCGCCGTCGGTCACCGCCACAATGCGCACGGTGTGCCCCAGCTCGCGGTAAATCGATGCAAGCCCGCCCGCCCGCACTTCGGCGTCGTCCGGATGCGCAACCAGGACGAGGACACGGAGAGTGGAGTCAGCGGTCATGAATGCTTCCGGTTCGATCGATTGTCAGGGAAGGTCCGTTCCAAGCTCCCGCGTCGCGGAGCGCCCGGTCCTTGCTCTTTCGTGGTTCTTCAATCCGCGGCGAGCGCCTCGCGCAGAAACGCCGGACGGTCCGTGGTGATGGAGTCGAAGCCAAGCGCGCGAAATCGACGCGCGATCTTGGGGTCGTTCACCGTCCAGCAATGCAGTTCCATGCCCTCGGCGCGAAGGCGTTTGACGAAGGCCTCATTCACCACCCGCGTATCGGCCTTGCAGTCGAGACCGTCCGCCTTGACGCGTTTCAAGGTCCCAAGGATGGAATCCACCGAAGGCGTCCAGCCCCCGGAGTCCTTGTCCTGCTTGAAGCTGGTCAGCCAGCAGGCCTTGACGCCGGGCATGGCCCGCTTGGCGGCGGCGATGACCTCGGCGTCGAAGGCGATGATCACGATCTGCCCGCGCTTCAGTTTCGACCCGGCGATCTCCTGCTTCAACCCGGGGATGATCTCAGGCCCGCATTTGATCTCGATGAAGATGCGTTTGCCGTCGGGCACGGCGGCCAGGGCTTCCGCGAAGGTGGGAATGGGTTCGCCCTTCCATTTGGCGTCCTTCCAGGCGCCATATTCGAGTTGGCGGAGTTCCTTCAGCGTGGCTTCCGTCACCTTCAACTCCCGCCCCCCGGTGCGCTTGGCGGTCTTGTCATGGATGCAGACAATCCGTCCGTCCTTGGAGAGCATGAAGTCGCCCTCAACCGCGTCGGCGCCCTTCTCCCACGCAAGACGAAAGGCGGCGAGGGTGTTCTCCGGCGCGTCGTAAGAGGCGCCGCGATGGGCGACAATCGTCTGGGCGGATGCGGTCAATGTCATGGCAAGGAGAATGGCAAGAGCGGAAGCCGCTCGTAACATTGGAGCGCCGAGGAAAAGACAAGGGAATGAAGACATGGGAATGGATGAACTGGATTCCTTTGTCTCTATTCCCATGTCATCCGGTTCCGGAGCGCCGAGCATTGCCCGGCCCGGGCTTGGATCGGCAGCCGATGCCGAGCCATGCCCGGCGCACCAACGGCGTGATTGGGGTGAATGGGAAGTCCGGGATGTTTCGAAAACGTTCATGTCGTCGTTTGATGGTCCTTCGTCGTTTCTTCGTTCGTCGCTTCAGAACTTTCCGTCTCTTGACTCAAACTTGGTGGGTTTGCCCAGGTTTTCCCCGCCGCGGCGGACCCAGTCGCCAATCCAGTTCATCAGCGTATCGACTTCGACGCGCGGCCTGCCAAACAACTTCAACGCCTGGGAGCTGTCGCTCAGCAGGGCTGTGGCATTCTCCTCGCCGGAGAGTTTCACGTCGCGTTCCATCAACCTGCCGAAAGCCAACGCGGTGTCCCTGATGGACAGTCGTTCCGGGCCGGTGATGTTGATGAACCAGGGCGGATTGGACGCCTGGTCGAAGGCCTGGATCGTCATGGCATTGGCGTCGCCCTGCCAGATGATGTTGAAGAAGCCCATCGAGACATCGATCGACTCGCCGTTCCAGACCTTCCGCGCGATATCGACGAGGACGCCATAGCGCGGCTCGCAGGCATAGTTGAGACGGATGATGGCAACGGGAATATCCAGCGTCCGGCTGAAGTGTTCGAACATCCGCTCACGGCCCAGGCAGCTCATCGCATACTCCCCGACCGGATCCGGCTTGTCGGTCTCGACTGAACCGCCGCCATCGATGGAAGTCAGGCCGTAAACATTACCTGTGGAGAAGGCGACGATGCGGCTGTCGCGATACCGCCTGCAGGCGATCGAGGGGAGGTGCGCGTTCATCGCCCAGGTCAGCGATTCGGCGCCCGTCGCGCCGAACTTCATGGCCGGCATGTAGACCACATTGGGCGCGTCGGGTAGTTTGGCGACCTGATCCTCTTCCAGAAGGTCACAACGGATGGTCTCAATGCCGCAGGTCTGCAGGCGACCTTCCATGTCGCCGGAGGAGAAACGGGAAACGCCGATGACGCGCCGTTCGACCCCGGCCGCCTCGGAGCCGCGCTTGATCATCCGCGCCAGGGTCGGCCCCATCTTGCCGGCGACGCCGAGCACAACGACGTCGCCTTCGAGCCGGCCGCAGGTCTCGATCACGCCCGGCGTGGGTTCGCTCAGGAGGTCCTCGAGCTGACCGATCGTCTGGATGGTCTCCGGGTTCATCTCAGATCGTTGCTTGCGAACATGAGTTCTTTCACGGGTTGGCCGCCGATCAGGTGCTCCTGGATGATCCGCTCAAGGACTTCGGGCGTGCAGTTGCGATACCAGGCCCCTTCGGGATAAACGACCGCCACCGGGCCGTCGCAGCAGACCTGGAGACAGTTGGCCTTGGTGCGGAAGGTCAGGGCCTCCGGGCCCACCAGCTTCAGCTCCGCCAGCCGACGCTTCAGGTAATTCCAGGATTCCAGGCCGTCCGCCTTCGCGCAGCACTTCGGCTTGGTCTGGTCGGCGCACAGGAAGATGTGGCGTTTGAATCTCTCAACGCCGAACGCCTCAACCGCAATTTTCAGTTCTTCGGACATGACGAATGGAACGAGGCGGGGAGATTAGAACCCATCTCCCAAATACCCAAGCCCCGCGTTGGCCCCATTTTCCTGCTTTTCAATTAGCTCCCGCGGGCGAACTATGGTTGGATCAATGGCGATTGGCGACCTATGAGAACGTTACTTGCGCCCCAACTCAAACGAACGGCCTGGTCGGCTCTCCTGTGCCTTGGGGTCGGCGCGGCGACCGCCGAGCCGGACGGTCTTGAATTCTTTGAGAAAGAGATCCGCCCCCTGCTGGCCGCACATTGCTACGAATGCCACTCGGCCGAGGCGAAGAGCCTCAAGGGCGGGCTGCGCGTCGATTTTCGCGACGGTCTGCTCAAGGGCGGCGACACCGGCCCGGCCATCGCGCCCGGCGATCCCGACAAGAGCCTGCTGATCGAGGCGGTGCGCTACCACAATCGCGAACTGCAGATGCCCCCCAAGCGTCCGCTGACCACGACGCAGGTAGATTCCCTGGTCAAGTGGGTGGCCATGGGCGCTCCCGATCCGCGCGAGAGCGGTGCCCAGATCACCGCCGCCCACAAGGCCATGACCGTCGAGGAAGGCCGGGATTTCTGGGCCTTCAAAGCGTTGTCCAACCCCGCCGTGCCCCGCCCTTCGTCGCCCGACGCAGGAATTGAGAACCCGATCGACTCCTTTCACCAGGCGCGCCTGGCCGAAGCCGGCCTGGCTCCCGCCCCGCCGGCCGCCAAGCGCGACCTGATCCGCCGCGCGACCTACGATCTCACGGGCCTGCCGCCGACACGGCGCGAGGTGGAGGAATTCCTGTCCGACGATTCGCCGGGCGCGTTTCGGCGGGTGGTCGATCGGTTGCTGCGCTCGCCGCAATACGGCGTCCGCTGGGGGCGACATTGGCTGGATGTCGCGCGCTACGCGGATTCCAACGGTCGCGACGAGAACCTCGCCTTCGGCAACGCCTGGCGCTACCGCGATTACGTCGTCGACGCCTTCAACAACGACAAGCCCTTCAATCGTTTCCTCATCGAGCAACTTGCCGGCGACCTGTTGCCGGACGGCGATCGCGAGACCTTCACCGCGACCTGCTTCCTCCAACTGGGCGCCAAGGTCCTGGCCGAGGGCGACAAGGACAAACTGGTCATGGACACGATCGACGAGCAGATCGACACCATGGGCAAGGCCTTCCTCGGCATGACGCTGGGTTGCGCGCGCTGTCATTCGCACAAGTTCGACCCCGTCCCGCAGGAGGACTACTACTCCCTTGCCGCGATCTTCAAGAGCACGGCCACCTTTGACCAGGGCGGCCGAGGCGCGATCAAGTATTGGTACGAGCGCACCTTTGCCGACGAGGAGGAGAAGAAGCGGATCGCCGCGGTGGACAAGGAGATCGCCAAGCTCAAGTCGGCGGCGTCGGGCTTCAAGTCCAGGGCCACGGTGAAGCTGCACGACGAGGCGCGCGCGAAGGCGGCCGATTACCTGGTCGCGGCGACCAAATTCGAGCCGAGCGCCACGCTGGAGGAGGTCGCGATGATCGCGGCGCCGAAGGGGCTGCATCCGCGCATCCTCCACACCTGCCGCCTGCACCTGGAATATAACAAGACCGATCCCTTCTTCGCGCAATGGCACGAGCGGGCGGACGATCCGGCCGCAGTTGGGAAACATTTCAGCGCTGTGTTCACGGAGGCCGAAGCGGCCTTCGCTGAGGCGCGCAAGAAGGACCCGAAGGCGAAGACACTGACGAATGAACGCCTTGAGCGCGCGCGGGCCGCCCTCTACGACCTGTCCGGTTTCCTCACCGTGCCCGCCAAGCCGGAACACGCCTTCGACGCCGAGACCCTGGCCGAATACGATCGTCTGAGCGAGGAGGCGAGAATCTTCGAAAGCGCCGCCGCGGACATCACCTCCGCCATGGGCGTGACCGACGGCGAGATCCTGAAGGAACTGCCCGTGCACATCCGAGGCAGCCACCTGAACATGGGCAAGCCCGTTCCGCGCGGCGTGCCCCAGGTCATGCGCTTCAGCCGGCGCAGCATGAAGTTTCCGGAGAAGCAGAGCGGGCGCCTGGAACTGGCGCGCTGGATGGCCGACGACCGGCATCCGCTCACCGCGCGGGTGTTTGTCAATCGCGTCTGGCGTTGGCACTTCGGCCGCGGGCTCGTGGCCACGCCGAACAACTTCGGAATCCAGGGGAACAAACCGACCCATCCGGAATTGCTCGATTGGCTGACCGGCGAGTTCATCCGTTCCGGCTGGAGCGTCAAGGCCCTGCATCGCCTGGTCATGAACTCCAACGCCTATCGCATGGCCACGCAACATGCCGATCCGGCCGAGGCCCAACGGATCGATCCCTCAAACCTGCTGTGGTCGCGCTTCGATATTCGCCGCCTTGAGGCCGAGGAAATCCGTGATTCGGCCCTCGCCGCGGCCGGCCTGCTCGACAAACGCCTCGGCGGGAAGACCATTCCCCTGCGCAACCGCCAGTTCTTCTTCAATCATACCTCCGAGGATCACACCAACTACGAGAAGCTGCGGCGACGCTCGCTCTACCTGCCGGTCGTGCGCAATCATCTCTGCGGCATCTTCGAGCAGTTCGACTTTCCGGATCCGAATCTCACGGTGGGCGACCGACAGACGACCACGGTCGCGCCGCAGGCCCTGATGATGATGAACTCCACCCTGTTCATGGACGCCGGCGACGCCCTGGCAGAGCAGGCGTTGGAGCTGAGCGCCGCCAACGACGGCGAACGCGTCGACTTCGCCTATCAACGCGCCCTGGTCCGCCCGCCTTCGGCCACAGAGAGAGAGCGCGCGCTGCAGTTCATTGCCGAACTGACCGGCCCGCCGGCCCTGTTGAATTCATCGACGATTGACGAGGCCGCCAACGCCGAATCCCGCCGGAAAGCCTGGTCGCTCTTCTGCCAGAGCCTGCTGGCGTCGAATGAATTCATCTATCTGAATTGAATCCGTGTTGATCCGTGTCCATCCGTGGTTAGATTGAATCTGCAATGAACGATGCCGCCCAACTGATCACCCGCCGCCGGATGCTGCGCGACAGCGCGGTGGGCTTTGGCAACATCGCGTTGCTGTCGATGTTGAAGAACGAGGCGTCGGCGTCCCCGGCGGCCAAGCCGGGCAATCCCCTGGCCGCGAAGATTCCGCACATTGCGCCGCGGGCGAAGCGGGTTGTTTTCCTGTTCATGAAGGGCGGGCCGTCGCACCTGGACACCTTCGATCCCAAGCCGCTGTTGACCCGGGATCATGGCAAGAAGCCTCCCTTCGACCTCCCGCGCGTCACCTTTGCCAAGCAGGGCAATCTCCTGAAGTCGCCCTGGGAGTTCAAGCAGCACGGCCAAAGCGGGCTTCCGGTCAGCAGCCTGTTTCCGAATGTCGCGAAGTGCGTTGACGATCTCTGCATCCTGCGTTCGGTGCACGGCACCAATCCCGCGCACGGCGGCGCGCTGCTCAAGCTGCACACCGGCAGCGACAACTTCATCCGGCCCAGCATGGGCTCCTGGGTCGTCTACGGCCTCGGAACGGAGAACGAGAATCTCCCCGCCTTCATCACCATCTGCCCGACCCTGGCCCACGGCGGCGTGACGAACTGGGGCGCGCAATTCCTGCCGGCCTACTGCCAGGGCACGCCGATCGGCAACGCCAGCCTCGCGGCCAGGACGGTCGGGGTGAAGAACATCCGCAACCAGCGCATCGACGCCCGCACGCAACGGCGGCAACTGGACCTGATCGCCGCCATGAACCGCGATCACCTGGAGGCCTCCGGCGCGGAGAAGGCGCTGCTCGGACGGCTCAACTCCTTCGAACTCGCCTACCGGATGCAAACCTCGATGCCCGAGGCGCAGGACCTTTCCGGCGAATCCGAGGCGACCAAGAAGCTCTACGGCATCGACGATCCGGTGACCGAGGACTTCGGCCACCAGTGCCTGATGGCGCGCCGCTTCCTCGAACGCGGCGTCCGCTTCGTGCAGGTCACGCACAGCGACAGCGAGGTGCAGTGGGACCAGCACAGCAACCTTTACCAGGGCCACACCAAGAACGCCGCCGAGGTCGACAAGCCCATCGCCGGATTCCTGCGCGACCTGAAGTCGCGCGGCCTCCTGCAGGACACGCTGGTCATGTGGGGCGGCGAGTTCGGCCGCACGCCCACGGCCCAGGGCAACAACGGCCGCGATCACAATCCGCACGGCTTCACGATGTGGTTCGCCGGGGCCGGCGTGAAAGGCGGTTACGCCTACGGCGCGACTGACGATTACGGATACTATTCCGCCGTGGACAAGATGCATGTCCACGACCTCCACGCCACCATGCTCCACATACTCGGCATGGACCACGAGAGACTGACCTTCCATTACGCCGGTTTCGATCATCGGCTGACCGGCGTTGAAGGTCACGTTGCGACGGACATCTTCGCCTGAGCCCGCCCATGACCGGCAACCTCATTGACGTCAACGTCAACCTCTCGCGCTGGCCGTTTCGACGCCTGCCCTTCGACACCGTTCCGCAACTGGTGAAAAAGCTCCGGTCGCGCGGGGTGAAACAGGCCTGGGCGGGGAGTTTCGATGGCCTGCTGCATCGCGACGTCGCCGCAGTGAACGGACGACTCGCCGCCTTGTGCAAGAGCCACGGCGAGGGAACCTTGCTTCCATTTGGGACGGTGAACCCAGCCCTACCCGATTGGGAGGAGGATCTGCGTCGTTGCGCCGAGGAACACAAGATGCCGGGAATCCGCCTGCATCCGAATTACCACCAATACCCGCTGGACGACGAGCGTTTCGTGAAGCTGCTCAAGCTGGCCGGTGAGCGAAATCTGATCGTGCAGATTGCCGTGCTGATGGAGGACGAGCGCACGCAGCACCCATTGGTTCAGGTCCCGCATGTGAATGTTGCGCCCCTGGCCGATGCGCTGAAGCAGGCTCCCGGCGCCCGGGTGGTCCTGCTCAATGCCCATCGCGCCGTCCGGGGAAAAACCTTCCTGCAGATGGTCGCCACGGAGCGGGTGTGGTTCGATATTTCCAACCTGGAGAGCGTCGGCGGCGTGGCGAAAATTCTCGACCAGGCGCCGCTGGAGAAGATCCTCTTCGGCTCGCACGCGCCGTTTTTCATTCTCGAGTCGGCCCTGTTGAAGCTGCGCGAATCAGACCTCGATGAAGCGCAGTTGAAGGCGATCTCGGTGACGAACGCTCAGAAACTGCTGAAAGCGTAGCGTCTTACGGGCCGCAAAGAGGCTCAAGAGGCGCAAAAAGGAAATCCTCTTCTTTGTGCCTCTTGCGCCTTTTTGTGGCGAACTTGTCTGGACCTGTTCTATCGCCTACCTTGGAGGGCCATGTCGATCATGTCCGAACAGACCGGGGAATTCCTGACGCACTGGCAATCCGACGCGCGGTTGCGCTGGAGCGGCGAGGACTTCGCCGCGCAGCAGGAATTCGTGAATGACGCCGTCGCCGGAGGCGATTGGGCGGACTGGTCGACGCCCAGCGCGGCGATGCAGCTCATCCAGGCCAGCCTGTTGGGCACGCCGCTGGAGGATGGCGAAAAGACCGACGCCATCGTGTTGGCCGGACCTGTCGTGGAACTGGTCGCGCCGGCGAAGTTGTTCGGCATGGCCGCGGGACGGTTGAACAACGGCGGTCGCTTGGCGGGCATCGTTCCTTGCCTGCGTGACAACTCACCTGAGAGCGCGCTCTTCATGGAATTGGCCGAAGCGCAGCTCTGGCCGTATTGCGTCGAGGAGGAAGTGCGGGAGGCATTGGATGAAGCCGGCTTTGAGACCGCGGGCGCCGAGGCCAAAATCCAATTCGTCGCCATCCCGCAATTCAACCGGGCCGTCCTGAACGACGAGCCCGGCTTCAAGGGCTTTCGACAGCTTTTCAACGAGATGGAAAAGCAGGGCTACGATCCGATCGAGGTCGGCTGGGGGGAGTTGAGGTTTGCGGCGGATCTGGGGAAAATCTCGTAGCCGCGACCTTCAGGTTGCGCGATGCGCGTCCGGCATGCCGCCCGGCGGTTGATTGACCGGAAACCATGTCCTGTTGACGTGAGTGCGGCGGAGGTGGAAACCATGGCGTCTCGGCCGGAACGATTGCGGGATGGTCATGCCCGGCGCCCCGGGGCGCAACCTAAAGGTTGCGGCTACAGGTTGCGGCTACGAGGGCTGAACCTGCCTCAATGCGTCATCGAGTGGAACAGGATGTTGATCCCGAGGGGGTAGGCCGATTTTTCGGCGAACTGTTTGAAGTACTCGGGGTCCTCGCCTTCCCGCTCCCAGCCGTCGCCGAGGTCGGTGTTGTGGCAGATGACAACCATGAGGCGGCCCTTGTCGTCGTGGATGCCCTTGTAGTGCACCTCCTGCGCGTCGAAGCGTTCGGCAGTGACGCCGCGATAGAAGCCATGGATGCTCGGGACCTGCGGGCGCTCCTCCAGCGGGAAGATGGCATGGAAGATGTTGTGCTCGAGCGGAATGGAAACCGGCTCGCGATCGGGGAAGACCTGCTTGATGTAGTAGTAGAGGTTGTCCCATTCGGCTTCGCCCCAGAAGTCGTCAATCATCAGGAAGCCGCCGTTGTAGCAGTAGCGGCGCAGGCGCTTGACCTCTTCGTCGCTGAAGACGAGGCGTCCCGGCTCCACGAGGTAAATGAAGGGATGGTCGAAGAGTTCGTCGTCGGTCAGGCGGAGGACTGCGCCGTTGGGATCGACCTCCATGGAGGTCATTTCATTGAGGCGGTAGGAGAGATTGAGGTCGGCGTCGGGATAATCGGTCGTCCAGCGACCGCCGCCGCGACGTCCATATCCGCCGCCGCCGGAGTCGTATTCGATGCGGGTGAAGACGAAGTTGTCGTTGGGCAGTTCCTTGTTCACCTCCCAGTCGGGCACGCCGCGTCGATCGGAGCTGAAGTCGTTCCAGCCGCGCACCTGGGCGAAGCAGAGGCCGCCCGTGAGGAGCAACAGCATTGTGAGGGCGATGGTGGTTCGACGTGGTTTCATGGCGGGCCTCGCTTCCGTCCGGTCGGTCAGGTCAATGACTCATCGTATACGTCAGGATGTTGATGCCAAGCGGATACGCCTTCTTCTCGGAGAATTCCTTGAAGAAATAATGGTTCGCCCCCTCCTGTTCCCAGCCGTCGCCGAGGTCGGTGTTGTGGCAGATGCAGACCATCAGGCGGCCCTGCTCATCGAAGATGCCCCGGTAGTGCGGAACCTTGGAATCCTCGGTCTCCCAGGTGACGCCCGTGTATTGGCTCAGGGTCCCGGTGCGGACGTTCGGAATCTGCGGCTTCTCCTTGAGCTGGAACACCTGCTTGAAGATGGGGTGGGAGATCGGGATCTCGCGCGGCTCAAATTCAGGGAGGACCTTTTTCAATTCATTCGCGACGACCCGGTAGTCGGCTTCGCCCCAGAAATCGTCGAACATGAGGAAGCCGCCGTTGAGCAGGTAGCGCCGCAGGTTGCGGGCCTCGCTGTCGCTGAGCAGCAGGTCGCCGGCCTCAATCATGTAGATGAACGGATGGTCGTAGAGTTCGGGGGAATCCAGGTCGATGACCACCCCGTCGGGATGGACCTGCATCGAGGTCATCTCCTTGAGCCGATAGGACAGGTTCAGTTCGGCGTCCGGGTAGTCGATGCTCCAGCGGACCGGCACGCCGTCGCGGCGCCAACGTCCGGCCGAGGTGTAACGGATCCGGGCGAAGGTGAAGAGGTCGTTGGGCAGTTCCTCGTGCACCTCCCAATCCGGGACGCCATTGCGGGGATCGCCCCGACGATAACCGTGTTGGCCCGGCAGTCCGCCGCGCTGCGCCGCGCACCAGCCCGCCACAAGGCAGAGCGCGGCAACCAAGAGGCTGATTCGAACGAGGCGGGACATGACGGCTGGCGCGTTGGGTTCAGCGGCTGCGGATTTCAGCCACGACAATGCCGATCACAATCAAAACGCCGATGCCGATGGCGAAGTTTCGGAAGAAGTTGGGATAACGCCGCAGGAAGCCGCTGAGAAAGTTCTCGGTCCGGGAGTCCAATGAGTCATTGCGCCCGCCGTCTTCGGGAGGTCGCCGCATGTAATCTCTGTCGCCGATGCCCATGGGTGGTTATTGGCGGCTGTCGGACAGCGAAAAAATTGGAGCGCCGAGCATTGCTCGGCCTGGCCGCGGATCGACAGCCAATGCGGTCCAATGCTCGGCGCTCCGATCGCGCGGGGCTGTAGCGCGGCCGTCCCGGCTGCGGGTTCTTGCGGCGTCCCGCCGGGAGATGCGCACGACCGGGCGGGGACGCCCGGTGAGGACGCCTGCGCTACGCGGTCGAGCCCAGAGAAAAAGGGCGCTTTGCCTTGCGTGGAAACTGGCAGTCATCACTGCTTGGCAGGCGGTTTCGGCAGCGGGGTTGATCCCGGGATCGCGCCAGACGGCGGAGTGGCCGGTTTGGCCGCCGGTTTCGGAGTTTCCTTGTCTCCGACGATTTTCAGCAACAGCTTGTGCGCGTCGCGGAATCGGGGCGCCTCTTCCAACGCCTGGAGCACATGCCGCCGCGCGGCCTTGTCCTGCTTGTCGTGCAGCAGCCGCGCGAGGTTGAAATGCGTGTCGGCGGGATCGGGCGGATCGAGCTGCAACATGACCTGATAGGCGTTGATGGCGGCGTCCGGCCTGCCATTGGCCTCCCGGGCCTGCGCCAGGTAGCGATAGGGCTGCGGCAGCAGCGGATTCACGGCCAGGTAGCGGTCGCCGTTTCGCTCGACGGTCTTCCAATCCTTGGCCTCGGCGCCGATCTGCATCAGGCGAAGATAGGCGTCCAACGAATCCGCGCTGAGCGAGCCGAGCGTTTCCAGGACCTTCTTCTCCTCATCCAGTTCCTCCAACCGCCGATGCGCCATGGCGAGGAGGGCGTAGGGATTGTCGGCGTCCTCGACGTTGTTGGGATAGGCTTTGATCAATTTTCGGAGCGGCTCCTTGGCCTCCTCATACTTCTTCTGCTGCAGGAGCGAGGTCGCCTGCTGCATGAGGATCCAGAAGTTCTTGGGATGGCTGCTCACGAGTTCGTTGATATCGGCGGTGAAGGGATTCACCTCGGGTTTCTCCCATTCCAGGTCGGGCGCGAGGTTCTCGGCGCGGGCCGTGGCGAAGGCCGCGAACTTCTTCTCCAATTCGGGAAGCGACTCGGTGTGGGCGGCGATGGATTCATTGATCTCCCGGCCGCTGCCGAGATCGCGCAGGATCGATTGGAGCGCCTTGATCCCGTGGTTCTTGATGATGAACTCCACAACCAGAGCGGACTCGTAGTAGGCGAACTGCAGATGCATCGGACTCTCGGGCGCGAGGAAGGCCGAACTGAGTTCGCCGATCGGCGTGAGGCCGTCGCCCAGGACGAGTTCGCGATACTCCGGATTCATGCGCTGCCCCCAGACGGGGTTGGCCGCGAGTTCCTCGTGCACCGAGATGCCCTCGCTCAGCCAACGCGGCATCTTGTTGCGCGTCATGCTCAGCGTCACCACGTGACAGAACTCATGCCACAGAACCGCCTCCCAGTTCGAAGGACTCGAAACGCGGGAGGCCGGGCTGTTCGCCGTGATCAACCGCCCAAAACAGACCCCGAGAAAACCGTCCACGCCCGGCACGCCGAAGGTGCGCACGGCGAAGTCCTTCTCCTTGGGGAAGATCTCCACAATGGTCGGCGTCTCCAACTCCATGCCATACTTTCCGCAAAGGACCTTCTTGGCGCGATGCAACAGCCCCAGGACCTTGTCGCCGTAGATGGCCTTCTCGTGCGGCGACATGCGGACGATGAACTCGTCGTCCTGGATCGTCTCGAACTTCGCCATCGTGTCGTTGAGCGCGACGAGGTTGAAGGCGTTCACGTCGTAGCCGTCCTTCTCATTGACCTCCTTGGCCAGCCCCCAACCTTCGGCGTCGTCGCCCAGTCGGAGCAGATCCGTGGCAAGCTGACTCTTGGCGGGCAGGTAATCCGGATCGAACGCCAGCGCCCTGCGCTGATAGGCCGCGCCTTCCTTGAATCGATACTTGGCCGAGAGTTTCCTGCCGATGAGGTGATCCACCTCGGGATTGGTCTTCCAATGACGCAACGCATTCTCGCGGGAGCGGGCCTCGCCCTTGGGGTTGCTGTCGAGGTGTTCCAACACGGCCTGCAGGGCCCAGGCCTTGGGGCTCCAGGGATTCACGGCGAAGATGCGCTTCAAGGTGTCCGCCGCCGTGTCGTAATTCTCGCCGTCGATCATGTGATCGGCCAGCAGCAGCAGCGCGGGAACGTGGTTGGGGTTCAGATCCAGCGTCTTTTGCAGGTTCTCCATGGCCACCTTGCGATCCCCCGAGGCGAATGACGCGGCGAGGCCGTAATGGATGTCCGGGTCGTCCTTGAACTTACGCCGGGCATCGAAGAACAGATTGGCCGAGGTCTGAAAATCGTTCTTCTCCAGGGCCAGGTTGCCCGCGGCGAGATGAACCTCCCGATACTCGGGGTCCTTCTTCTTGGCGACGTCGAAGAAGTTGTCCAGGACCTGCCGCGCGTCAAGCTTGAGCAGGAGCGCCGCCTGCCCCAGGGCGGTGAGGTTCTTCGCGTCGGTGTAGGCCCAGCGGCGCGTGCCGGCGAGGTAGTCGATCTCCTTCAGCAGCGATTCGACCCGTTCCGGCTTGCCGTTGAACTGGAACACGCGACAGGCCGCTATGCGGAGGCGGATGCTTGTGGAGAAGCGGGACAGGGCGTTCACGACCTCATCCCGCGCCTCGGAGTAGCGCCCCTGCGCCATCAGGCTGTCGATCTTGATCAACCGCCATTCCTCGTCATAGCGGTGCTCGTCGGCCGCCTTGGTCGCGACCGTCAACGCCTCCTCATACTTCCCGAACAGGAACAGCTTGCGCGTTTCTGAGACTTCGGCTGCGCGGGCGAAAGGCGCAACGAAAAGGAGGCCGGCGACGGCGACAAGGAACAGCCGGCGCGCCAAAGCGAAAGGAAGGCGGGCGCGGTCGGAAAAGCCAATCGTCATGCCGCGGAATCTAACAGCGGGTCGAGGCGCTGTAAACGGTCAGGTTGCAACACGGGTGGTGGAGGACGTAATGGGTGAATGGAATTGCCCGGCCCCGGGATTTCTCTCCCAACGCCCAAGCCCCCCCCTTTACCCGATCACATTGTCGCCGCCCATTTCCTTCTGATGCAGGGTGACGGGCCAACCCGGGAACTGGTTGGACTTCTTCCCGTCGGTCGGATCGATCTGAAACCGGAACGACTCGAGATGATAGGTCTTCTTCTTCGGGTCGATGGTGACCATCCCGAAGCCGCTGGCCTTCTGATGCGCCAGCTCGTAGCGGTTCTTCTTGTTGCCGACCTCGGGATTGCCCACGGCGTAGACATAGACCTTGTTGCCGAGGCCATCAATAAACTCGCCGGTGTTGGGCAGGCCGTGGCTTGGGCGGTTGGCGTGTTTCATCCCGACCTCGTCCGGACGCCACCAACGCGGATAGCCCGCGGCGATCGCCGGAGTGCAGAACGACCAACAACTGTCCCGTTGTTGGTCGGCCCCGTATTGGGTCAGGGTGGTCAGGTGCTGGTCTCCATTGATGTGCAACGGTTTGGCCTTCCTGAGAATCCGCACGGTGCGATTGCGCGCGGTCTGCGGCCACCCGTTGGAGTCGAGGTCCGCCTTGAGATAGCCGTTGTACCCACCGTGATGGGTTGCGACGCCGGCGAAGACGGTCTGGCTCAGCAGGACCTTCATCGAGTGCCCGCGCCAGTCCCCGCCCCATTGCTCGAGGAACTTCTCCTGACGCTCGCCCAACAACTCGAGACCCGGTTTGTCGAGGTGAGCGGTGTCGACGTTCATGTCCTTGACGTGGTCCGCCCGACCGCTTCCGGTATCGACCTTCTCGGGGCCGCTTTTGAACTGCCGGTCGCTGACGATCGCAAAGCTGACGCCGCCGTAGACCATGTCGCCGTAGTAGACGGTCATGTTCTGCTTCACGGGCGTGGGATCGAAGAAGTCGGGATGATGCGCGGTGGTGGTCCGGTGCACGACATTGACCATGCGGACGGGCTCGATGTAGCCGCCCTTGGACGAGGCGCCGCCGTCGGTGGTGTCCATGGGCGCGCCGCCCTCGCCCCAGTAGTTGCCCTGGAAGACGTCGTGGTCATCGGGGATGACGACAGTGGGCCGATTGCGCATGACTTCGCCGAAGGCCCAGCCGTGCATGTAATACTTGCGCAGATAGTTCAGAATGGCCGGCTCCTCCGGTCGGCGTATGAGGCCGTAGCCGCCGTGGTTCTCATAAAGCTGGTCGCCGGAGAAGTAGGCCATGTCCGGATCCAGCTTGACGATGTTGTTGGCGACCGGTTCGTAGGGGAAGGCGTAGTCCTTCTGGCAGGTCATCGCGGCAAGACGCAGCGGACGCCCCGACGGGTTGGCCTTGATGACGCCGGTCCGCTCGTGCTTCGTCACCGAACCATCGAGACGCTTCTGGCGGAAGATCAGCTTGTAGGGGGTCTCCTTCTTCTCATCCCACCGGGCGACGCGGAAGGTCGCAGTCCAGGCATCCTCGTCGAGTTGGGCGGCCCCGATCTTCCGCCAGCCATTGCCGCGCTTCGCCTGCAGTTCGATTTCCTTGTCATCGCCCTTGCCGAGCGGACCGGTGAGCGCGCTCATCTTCAACACGAAACCGTCCTTGCCCCGCGAATCACTCAGCGTGTACTGCGACCATAGGATGGGCCCGAAGCGATGCTCCGCCGACACGGTGAAGGCGTCGCCGCCGACGGCCCAGTTCTCGAAGCGATAACGCGCGGCGCCGCGGGGCGCCGCCTTGCCCTTGCCTCGACCGCCACGACCATCCGGGCTGAAGTTGTTGGCCAACGCGACATTGCCCAGCAGGGACGCGGGCGTGACGGTCTTCTCGACGCCGCCCAGACGCTCGCCCTTGGCGTCGGCGACCGTCAGCGTCAGTTTGTACATCCGGCCCTGAGGCGCGCCGACCAGCTTCAGCGTGAGCCCCTTGGGCTTCCTGGTCTTCGCCACGACGGCCTCGGTGTTTCCGATGAACAGCTTGCCGGCCCGCAGTCCCGCCAGGACGCTCGCCCGCGAGAAGCAGTTGCTGCGGTACTCATTGATATCGCTGCGATTGCCGAGCCGGAAGCCCGCTCCGCCATCCGTCCCTTTGATCTCGACCTGGCTGATCCTGACGGACATTTTGAAACCTCCCTTGAGGTTGGTGAACTGATGCGTGAGCAACTGGACGTTGCGGTCGCCCTTGAGCGACAGACATTCCGCAGCGCCCCTGACGATGCGCCAGTCCTCCATCGGGTTCGCCCAATAGTCGGCTCCAAGAAACACCCGGTCCGGAAGGGTGCGCCAGTCGCTCTGGTGATCGGCGGGAATCTGCTGGGCCCGTGCGGTCGGGGACTTGCTCAGTCCAATGGCGGCGGTTCCCACGCCGATGGTCTTGAGGGCGCTGCGTCGTGAAAAGGGGCGGTTCATGGTCAGGCTTGGTTTCGTCAGTTCATTTCGCGGCATCGACGGAAGGCCGGCGCCGCATGTTCAGTGATCGGGACGTCGGAGGCTAACGGCATCAGGGATGGATTGCCAAGGTTTTGAGGGCGCGCCCAGGGCATTTGCGCGATCCGGCAACGCGCGTATATTGCACGGTTCCGCCGAATTCATGAGAGCCTCCCTCACAACGGGCGCAGGGGATTCGAGTTGTCGCGACAAATGCCTGTCGCTTCGGGAGGCGCGCATGATCCTCCGACCTCCAACCGATCCAGCCCCATGAAACAGACCGCCTCCCCCAAACAAGCCTTCTCCCTCGTCGAACTCCTCGTCGTCATCGCCATCATCGGAATCCTCGCCTCCTTCGTGGTGACCGCCGTCAACAAAGGCTACACCAAGGCAAGACAGACCAGGGCCCGCATGCAGATGACCGAACTGCGCGTGGCTCTGCAGGAATATGAGAAGCAGTACGGCAACCTTCCCTTCTCCGCAGCGGCCGCGGCCGCGGGCACGCCCGATTTCACCTACGGCGCCGGCCCCGTCAGGAACGGCGGCGCCTACGAGACCGACAACCGTGAGATCGTCGCGGCGCTGATGTCGCTCACCCATTTCCGCGACGGAACGCCCACCGTCAACGCCGACCGCTCATTGAATCCGCTCGACCGTCAGTTCCTCCACGCACCCCAGGCCGACCGCGTTGGCAAACCCGGCCTCGGTCCCGACGGCGTCTATCGCGACCCTTGGGGACAACCCTATATCATAAGCCTGGATCTGGACTTCGACGGCCATTGCCTCGACGCCATGTATCGCAGGGAAAACGTCTCAAAGAAAAACGGCGCGCTGGGATTCAAGGCCCTCTATCGCCCCAACGGCCGGACCGGCGATCAATTCGGCATCATGTCCGATGTCATGATCTGGTCCTTCGGCCCGGACCGGACTGCCGCCCCAAACCTCCGCGCCGATCAGGACGACCCCGGTTCCATGATGGGCAACGCCGACAACGTCTTGGACTGGATGAACTGAGTGCGCGAAAGAGGTTCTCAGTTCTCAGTTCTCAGTTCTC
>JAYPEY010000008.1:0-14595 GCA_038126035.1 Verrucomicrobiales bacterium
CAAAGACTGCGCGTGATCCTCGCCGGCGTGCTGGTCCTGTTCGTCGTGTTTCTCGCCAAGGCCTGCCATCCCCACCACTCAGCAGGGACATCTGAACCCGAAGACGAACCGACCGCGGATCGTCTCTTGTCGGGCAAAAATTCTTATTCCGCGACGGGATGAGAATGCCCTCCTCTTTGTGACAATTGCGCGACGCCCCGGTGAAACTGTTGTGAAGCGGGGAATACCGGACCCGGTGGTCAGTGGTCAGACATCAGTATTCAGTATTCAGTATTCAGTATTCAGTATTCAGTAACCAGAGGTCAGTCATCAGAGGTCGCTTCAACCTGTCTGTTGACCACTGACGACTGACCACTGACCACTGACCACTGATTACTGATCACCGATCCCCAACGCCCCCCAAGCTTCCGCGACCGCCTGATGCTCGGCATCCCCGAAGCGCGGAAAGGGCGCGCGGGTCGGGCCGCAATCGATGCCATGCAGGCGCATGACCGATTTGAACGCCGGCAGAGCGCCCAAGGCCAGCAACTGATCCACCATGGCGATCGACTTGGACTGCTTCACGCGCGCCTCCTCCAGTCGTCCTGCCGCAAAGTCGGCGATGACGCCGAGATACAGTTTCGGCGCGAGGTTGTAGGTGCTGCCGATGAACCCCTTGGCGCCCATTGCCAAGGCGGAGAGCATGATCTCATCCGTGCCGAAAAGGATGTCAAACTTCCCACCCTTCAAGGTGAGGCACTGCCTAAAATCCATGAGATCGCTGTGGGTGAACTTCACGCCGGCCAATGAGGGAATCCGATCCTCCGCAGCCGACAGAAACTCGTGCATCTTCGGCGAGACTCCGGTCATTCCTGGAATGTGATAGTAGTAAAAGGGCAATTCCGGCGCCGCGGCGGCGATCGACGCGCACCAGTCAACGAGAAGGTCCAGATTGCGCGGTTTGAAGAAGGTCGAAGGCATCGCCGAAATGCCGTCGGCCCCATTCGTGATGGCGTGGCGCGCCAGTTCCTCCGCGTCGGGCAACGAATTGTGGCCGACATGCGCGATCACCTTGATCCGTCCCGCGCAGGCCTTGGCCCAGCGCTCCAGACACTGCTTCCGCTCCTCCGTGGTCAGTGAAAGACTCTCGCCGGTGGAACCGCAGACAAACACCCCGGCAACGCCGGACTCCGCGAGAAAATCGGCAAGCTGATCGATGACCGGGAGATTAAGACTCCCGTCCTCATGCATGGGGGTGAAGCCGGCGGCCACGAGACCCTGGATCTTTTCAATTGGCATCGCGGTCTGGTAATCTACTTTCCGCCCAAAGAAAAGCCTGTTCGACCATGAGAAGCCCCCTTCTGTCAGCCAGCCTGTCAACCTTCGCGACTTCAACCCTCGTCTGCCTTCTGGCCGCCTCTGCCGAATCCGCGCCGCCGCCCTCGACTCAAGCGAAAGACTACGCCATCCCCACCATTGATCTCGCGCATGAAACGCATCGCCAGATAGTGGTCGATCGCGAGAAGGACCAATACCTCGGCCACCCGACCACCCTCGTGCTGGAGGACAACAAGACGATGCTCATCGTGTATCCCAAGGGCCACGGCCGCGGCGGCATCGTTTACAAGCGCAGCTCGGACGGCGGCCTCACCTGGTCCGACCGCCTCCCCACCCCCGCAAGCTGGGCCACCTCCAGGGAAGTCCCCACGCTCCACCGGGTCGTCGACAAACTCGGCGTCAAGAGAATCATCATGTTCTCCGGACTTTACCCCATCCGCATGTCTGTCAGCGAAGACGACGGCCTGACCTGGTCCGAACTGAAGCCCATCGGCGACTTCGGCGGCATCGTCACCATGGGCCACGTGGAGCGATTGAAGAACGGCGACTACATGGCTCTCTTCCACGACGACGGCCGCTTCATCAAGGGAGCCAACAAACGCGAAAACCCGCCGAAATTCCTAGTCTACAAGACGCTGTCCTTCGATGGCGGCCTCACCTGGTCCGATCCCGAGGTCATCGCCTCGCACCCCGCAGCGCACCTTTGCGAACCGGGCCTCGTCCGCTCCCCCGAGGGCAATCAGATGGCCGTCCTGCTTCGTGAGAACAGCCGCAAATACAACTCCTTCGTCATCTTCAGCGACGATGAGGGACTGACCTGGACCAAGCCCCGCGAACTCCCCGCTTCACTCACCGGCGACCGCCACACCGGACGCTACGCCAAGGATGGGAGGCTGTTCATTTCCTTCCGCGACACCACCCATGTCAGCCCCACCAAGGGCGACTGGGTCGGCTGGGTGGGAACCTACGACGACATCCTGCACTGCCGCGAAGGACAATACCGCGTCCGCCTCATGGACAATCACAAGGGCGCCGATTGCGCCTACCCGCCGGTCGAACGACTGCCCGATGACACCTTTGTCACGACGACCTATGGCCATTGGGCCAAGGGCGAGCAGCCCTACATCGTCAGCGTGCGCTTCAAGCTCGGCGAGCTCGACCGCAAGGCGCGCAACCTGCCGGTTCACACCACTGTCTTCGAGGCCGGCGAAGGCGGCTACAACACCTTCCGCATTCCTTCCATCATCAGGAACAAGCGCGGGCATCTCCTCGCCTTCTGCGAGGGCCGCAAGGACAGCCGCAGCGACAAGGGCGACATCGACCTCGTCCTCAAACGCAGCCGCGACAATGGCCGGACCTGGTCGGACCTGGAGGTCATCTGGGACGACGACAAGAACACCTGCGGCAACCCCTGTCCCGTGTTGGATGAAACCACCGGAACGCTCTGGCTCCTGCTCACCCACAATCTTGGCAAGGACGCCGAACGCGACATCATCCACCACAAGGCTGAAAGCACGCGCACGGTCTGGGTTTCGAAGAGCGAAGATCACGGCAGGACCTGGTCGGCTCCGATCGATATCACCAAGACGACCAAGTGGCACAGCTGGGGTTGGTATGCGACCGGGCCCGGCGTCGGCATCCAGATCAAGCATGGCCCGCACAAGGGTCGCCTGGTCATCCCCTGCGACCACAGCTACAACGATCCTGAGGGCAGGATCCACGGAGGCCCCTATGGCTTTGGATCCCACGCCATCTACAGCGACGACCATGGCGTAACCTGGCAACTCGGCTCCGCCATCCATCCCAACGCCAACGAATGCCAGGTCGTCGAACTCGCCGACGGCGAGGGATCCCTCCTGATGAACATGCGCGCCTACAACGGGCGCAACCGCCGCACCCACGCCATCAGCGTCGATGGCGGCAAGACCTGGTCCGCCCCCAAGGACGCGCCCGACCTGATCGAGCCTGTCTGCCAGGCCAGCATCATCCGCCATGACTGGCCCGGAGGGTCCCGCCCGGGACGGCTCATTTTCTCCAACCCCGCATCAAAGAAGCGCGAGCAGATGACCGTCAAACTGAGCGACGACGACGGCATAAACTGGTCCGCCGGCAAACAGCTCTTCCACGGTCCCTCCGCCTACTCCTGCCTGGTGTCCTTGAAGAACAGGGAAATCGGCTGCCTCTACGAACGCGGCGGCAAGTCCGCCTACGAACGCATCGTCTTCGCCCGGTTTCCGGTTCAGTGGCTTGAAGAATAGCCAATCCTGAACGAACGTCCGCCATCCGCCATTTGCCATCTGAATTCCGCCATGCCCTCCGCTCGGAAACCAACCCCGTCCCATCGCCCCTTCGCCCTGGCCCTGGCAACAGCGCTGCTCACCGCATGTGGCGGCGACGCCCCGGAAGCAAGCAACGAGTCACCGCAGCAGTCCGCCACATCCCCAACGAAAGCCGGGAACGACAACTCTCCGACTTCGGATCCCGGGGAGAACGAGTCGCCCCTGATGACCGGAAACAACGACGCGCGACTGACCGCGCGCGATGAGTCGGTGAGAATTGAGCAGGCCGTGGAACAGGCGCAGGCCCAGGCGGCAGAGGCCATGAGAAAGGCCGAGGCCGCAAAAGCCGTCGCCGGGAACGCAAACCAGAGTCCGGAACAAATCGCAGAACAAAGCCTGCTGGCGGCGGAACGGGCAAGACAACGCGCCAAGGCCCTGGAAGACGCCGCGCTGCTCGACGAGCAACGGCGCAAGGCGTCCGCCGACGTCCAACCGCCGACGCCTCCGACCGGCGCCCCCATGAGCGTCCTTCCGCCGCAGATGCAGGCCCCCGTCAAGAAGGCGCAGGCGCTGACCGCCGAACTGCACCGGGCCAAGGCTCGACTCAAAGACCTGCACAACGAGGCTCTCCAAGCCCCAGAAGTCCTGGCTTCGCAGGACAAACTGGAAGCGGCGGCGCTCGCGGAGATCGAGAAAATCGCCCCCGGAATCAAACCCGAATGGCACAGGTTGAAGGCATTGGCCAACGAAATGGAGGAGCTTCGCAAAACCGCGCAGTCGGGCCAGCTTCCCCAGGGCATCCAGGGCAAGCTGATGGAAATGGAACGACTCTCCGCCAAAATCCGGCCGCTTCAGATGCAGGTCGCGGAACTCCCGGCAGTCCAGGAGCTCAAAGCCGAATTTGCCGCCGCTGTCGATGCGGCATTGCTCAAACTCGATCCCAACGCCGGCGATCTCAAAGCCCGCCACGAGGCCATCCTGAAGGAACTCGACGGACTCAAGGAAGAATTGACCAGGCTTCAGGGCCGGGTTGTCCCCTACGCGCCCTCTGTCACGCGGCAACCAACCGCCACCGCGCAGGGGAACTGACGCAACCAAGGCGCCGAGTATCGCCCGGCCTTGCCAGTCCATGCAGAGCCATGCTCAGCTCTTTGATATCCGATTCACCAACCGCAGCGCTCCGCGCAGGGCCTCACTCCGGCACGGAAAACGCCGGCGATCCCAGCACATCGAAGCGCGGCTGCACGCCCAGTCCCGGCGCCGTCGATGCCGCCAATCGCCCACCGTCCCGCTGCGGCGCCCCCTCCGCAATGCTGGTCGTGACATAGCTGTTGAAGTCGGTCGAGGTGAACAGCAACTCCGTCGGCGTGCTGTGCGCCAGATGAGCGATCGCCGCGGTCACAATGTCCCCGCCCCAGCTGTCCTCGATCGTCATGGCGATCCCCATCGACGCGCAGAGATCCCGCGCCTGCCTGGCGCGGGTCAGTCCTCCAAACTTGCTGATCTTGATGTTCACCACATCCATCGCCTGATCGGCGCGACCGCGAACCAGCATCTCAATTCCATCGACGACCTCGTCCAGGACAAACGGGTGATCCGTCGCGCGGCGAACTGAAAGACACTCCTCGTAGGTCAGGCAGGGCTGTTCGATATAGACATCGATGTCGCGCACGGCGCGAACGACCCGCCGCGCCTCGTGCGGCAGCCAACCCGTGTTGGCGTCGGCCACCAGTTTGTCGCCGACCTCCAAAACCTCGGCCGCGGCGCAGATGCGCTCGATATCCGTGTCCGGATCGCCGCCCACCTTGAGTTGAAAACGCCGGTAGCCCTGCTCCCGATAATCCGCCACCCGCGCGGCCATCTCCGCCGGCTCCTCCTGCGAGATCGCCCGATAAAGGACAAAATCGTCTTTATAACGCCCGCCCATCAACGTGCACACCGGCTGTTCCGTCACCTTGCCCAGGATGTCCCAGCAGGCCATGTCGATCGCCGATTTCACGTAAGGATGCCCCTTGAGGCAGGCGTCCATACGGCGATTGAGCTTCTCCAGTTCCAGGGGATTCTCGCCGATCAGGTGCGGGCCCAGCTCCATGATCCCGAAGCGCGCGCCCATGGCGTAGGCCGGAAGGTAGAACGGCCCCAACGGGCAGACCTCGCCATACCCGGTCACCCCGGCGTCCGTTTCGATCGCCACCACCGTGCTGTCGAACACCTCCACCGACTTGCCCCCGGACCACTTGTAGTCGCCTTCATGCAACGGCAGGTCCGCCTGATAAACCACGATTCGCTTGATCTTCATATCGAGCCGCAGACCATGCGGCCTTCGAGCCCATTTGTCAGGCTGAGAATTGGGCGCAAGTGAACGAACCTGGGTTCACCGCTTTGGAGGGGAGGTTTGGCCGAGAAAGAAGTGGTACACCCATCAGGAGTCGAACCTGAAACCTTCTGATCCGTAGTCAGACGCTCTATCCAATTGAGCTATGGGTGCCCAAGAGCGGGAGAACCTACAAACCGTCCGCCACGACCGCAAGTTCTATTTTTCCGCGCGATAGCGTTGCCGATATTTCAGCGGGGTCAATCCCATCTCACGGCGAAAAAGGAGCGTGAACGAACTTTGGTCGGAGAACCCAAGATCCGCCGAGATCCCGCCGACGCTGTCCGTCGATTCCCGAAGCGCCTCGCAGGCGGCCTGGATTCGCGTCTTCAGCTGAAAACTCTTGGGACTCACACTCAAAGCCTGTTTGAAACGACGGTCGAAGTGACGGACGGACAATCCAACGTTCCGGGCGAGATCCGCCATCCGGATCGGCTTCCGAAAATGTTCCCGAATGTGCGCCACCGCCCGCTCGATCTCCGGATAGGGATAGAACAAGCGATGCTGCAGCGCATACGGCTGCACCGTGCCCATGACGCCGATAGCCTTTCCGTCGCGATCGAACACCGGAAGCTTGTTGGTGACAAACCAGTCCACCAACCCCTGCTGGTTCAGAAACAACTCCACCAGATCCAGCTTGGGCCTGCCGGTCCGCATGACTTCCAAATCGTCGCGCCGAAAACTCTTCGCCAGCCCCTCAGGAAACAACTCGGAATCCCGGCATCCCACAATGTCCTCCTCCCGCTCAAATCCAAAGCGTTCTCGAAAGGTCCGGTTTGATCTCATGATCCGCCCCGCCTCGTCCTTGGCAAAAAAGGACACCCCGGGCAGATGCTCAAACAAGGCCTGAAAATGACTGTCATCCGCAATGGCGCGGAGGAACCGGCGTTGCATCTCCTGATTTTGCCTCAAATTCACGACGGCCAGTTTCCCATAAAATTTGGCCAAGCGCCACAAGACAGTTTCCGCGCTTCCCGGCAGGGTCGCCACCATGAGCAACCCCTCTGTTCCCAATGTGGCGATCGTCGGACTCGGCTTTGGCGCGGAGTTCATCCCGATCTATCAACGACATCCCAACGCCAACATGGCCGCCATCTGCCAGCGCACCGAAGCGACGCTGAACGAGGTCGGCGACAAGTATGACATCGAAAAGCGTTTCACGGACTACGACGAACTGCTGAAGGACGATTCGATCGACGCCGTGCACATCAACACCCCGATCCCGAATCACGCCGAACAGACCATCAAGGCCTTGAAGGCCGGCAAGCACGTCGCCTGCACCGTGCCGATGGCCACGACCGTCGAGGAATGCAGGGAGATCGTCGAGCTGACGAAGTCCACCGGACTGAAATACATGATGATGGAAACGGTGGTCTACGCCCGCGAATTCCTGTTCATGAAGGACCTCTACGACAAGGGTGAACTCGGCAAGCTGCAGTTTCTCAAGGCGAGCCATCAGCAGGACATGGACGGCTGGCCCGGCTACTGGCCCGGATTGCCGCCGATGCACTACGCGACCCATTGCGTCGGCCCCGTGCTGGGGCTCGGTCGGAACGAGGCGGAATTCGTCAGTTGTTTCCCCAGCGGCACGATCCGCGAGGAGATGCACGATTGCTACAACTCCCCCTTCGCGGTGGAGACCACCCACATCCGTTTCCGCAACAGCGACCTCAGCGCGCAGGTCTACCGCTCCCTCTTCGACGTGGCACGCCAGTATCGCGAAAGCTTCGAGGTCTACGGCTCCAAAAAGGCGGTCGAATGGCCCCTCGTCGAACACCGCCCGTTGGTTGTTCACACGGCAAAGAAGCCGGAACCGGAAATCCCGGAAGAGGTCGAGTGCCCGGACTTCGGCCACCTGCTTCCCGAGGAAATCGCGCCCTTTACCCAGGGCGGTGTCTATGGCGGCGACGGCGGCGAGGAGCACCTGAGCTTTACGCAGGGCGCAGGCCATGGCGGATCGCATCCCCATCTGGTGCACCAGTTCGTGCAGTTGCTGCGCGGCGAGGGCGAGGGCTATCCGAACGCCGTCCAATCCGCGAACATCACGCTGACCGGCATCCTCTCCCACGAATCCGCCCTGAAAAACGGCGAAATCGTCCGCTTGCCGGACTGGAGTTTCACCTCCTAGGCCGCTAAGGTCTCCGACCGCAATCAAAGCCCTACTCCAGCCATGAAGAAGATTCTTGCGTCTTGTCTCCTGTCCCTCTGGTGCGTCGTCCTCCAGTCAAACGCCGCGCAGGCCGGCCCGATCCGCGCGCTGTTCCTTGGCCATGACGGAACCGGCGAGGGCCAGTCCTCCCACGAACCGGCCCCGGCCTATGCCCGGATCTCCCAGGCTCTGGGGCGGGACGCGATCTACTTCGATTACGTGGAATCAGTGGAGGAGGCTCTCGGCGACGCGGATTACCTGGCCAGGTTCGATGCGCTGGTGATGTATTGCAACCATGCGAGCATCGAGCCGCATCAGTGGACCAACCTGAAGAACTACGTCGAGTCCGGCGGCGGCTTCGTCCCCCTCCACAGCGCCAGCTGGTGCTTCGCCAACGAGCCGGGTTTCGATCAACTGGTGGGCGGGCGGTTCGAGAGCCACAAGACCGGCGTCTTCAAGCTCAAGACCCTGCTCTACGGGCATGCCGCAATCAAGGACACGCCTGCACTGGAGGCCTGGGACGAAACCTACAAACACCGGAACCACAACCCAAAGAACCGCACGGTCCTCCAGGTGCGCGAGGTTTCCGGGCCGGACGACAACATCAGCCAACTCGAACCCTGGACCTGGATCCGCACCCAGGGCAAAGGGCGCGTCTTCTACACGGCCTCCGGACACGACGAACGCGTGTGGACCAAGTCCGCGTTTCACACCCTGCTGAAGAACGGCATCCTCTGGGCCGTCGGCGACAACCGCAAGGCCGCCTACGACCGCTTCATCGCCGGACGCGCCCCGCTTCGCTACGAAAAGCGCGACAACATCCCCAATTACGAGAAGCGCCCCGAGCCGCTGAAATACCAGCTCCCCCTCGCCGCCACGGACAGCATGGACCACACGCGCGTTCCCGTCGGCTGGCGGCTTGAGCTCTTCGCCAGCGAGCCGCAGATCATCAATCCCATCTGCATGGCCTGGGACGAACGCGGCCGCCTCTGGGTCGCTGAAACCGTGGACTACCCGAACGAGATCGCCGAAGGCCGCAAAGGCCGCGACAGCATCAAGATTCTCGAAGACACCGACGGCGACGGCCGTTGCGACCGGGTCAAAACCTTTGCCACCGGCCTCAATGTTCCGACCTCCATCGTCTTCGCCAACGGCGGCGTGATCGTCGCCCACGCCCCCGACTTCCTCTTCTTCAAGGACACCGACGGCGACGACAAGGCCGACGTGCGCGAAGTTCTCAACTCCGGTTGGGGGACCAAGGACACCCACGCCGGTCCGTCCAATCTCCGCTATGGCTTCGACAACCGGGTCTGGGGAACGGTGGGTTACTCCGGCTACTCCGGACGGAGCGACGGCCGCAGCGTGCGCTTCGGCCAGGGCGTTTTCAAGATGGACGCCGATGGCTCGGATGTGCGTTTCCTGCACCAGTTCAACAACAACACCTGGGGCCTGGGTTTCAATTCACGCGGGGATGTCTTCGGCTCGACGGCCAACAACAACCCCGCCTTCTTCTGCGGATTTCCCAACACCGCCTACGGAAGCGGGCCGCGCGGCCTGTCGGCGCTCATGATCGCCGACGATCGCTTCTTCCATCCAATCACGCCGAACATCCGGCAGGTCGATGCCTTCGGCGCCTACACCGCCGGCGCCGGCTACGCCTTTGCCACGTCGGACAACTTCCCGGATTCCTGGCGCGATTCGATGGCCTTCATTTCCGGACCCACCGGAAACCTCCTGGGCATGTATCGCAACACCCCGAACGGAGCCGGCTACGAAGCGAAGAACGCCATGTCCCTGATCGCCAGCGCGGATGAGTGGTTCTCTCCCGTGTCCGCCGAAGTCGGCCCCGACGGCAACCTCTGGATCGCCGACTGGTACAACTTCATCATCCAGCACAATCCCACGCCCAGCCCCGACCGCGGCGGCTACCGCGCGGAGACCGGCAAGGGCAACGCCCACGTCAACCCCAACCGCGACCGCCAGCACGGCCGCATCTACCGCCTCGTCTGGGAAGGCGGCAAAGGCGCCGATTCCATCAAATCGCTCGCGGGCGCCAACACCGACAAACTGCTGGCCGCGCTCGGACATCACAACCTCTTCTGGCGGCTGACCGCCCAACGCCTGCTCGTGGAATCCAGGCGCGACGACGCCGTACAGCCGCTCCGCAAGCTGGTCGCCGAAGCCGGCCGCGCCTCGATCCACGCGCTCTGGACCCTGCATGGCATGGGCCAGCTCGACCGCGACATCCACCAGGCCGCCCTGTTGAGCAAGTCCCCCGCCCTCAAGCAGAACGCCATCGCGGCCCTCAGCGATTCGGAGGAGGCGATCCAGCTTTTCTTCGACACTGCGGTCGTGGCCGATTCCGATCCGCACGTGCGCCGCGCCGCCTTCATCCGGATGGCGCAGTTCCCCAAGCACGCCGCGCTCAAGGCCGCCCTGCCCAACCTCTTCCGCGACCCCATGAACCGCAGCGACACCTGGCTTGCGCTGGCGCTCAAGACCGCCGCCCGCAACCAGGGCGCCGACGCCTTCAGCACGTCCCTCGGCTCCAACCTGCTGCCCAATCCCTCCTTCGAACTGGTCGAGAATGACGCGCCCGTCGGCTGGAGCCCGCAGACCTGGAAGGACCTCGGACGAACCGAGTTCGTCCATGTCTCCGACAAGTCCAAGGTCCGCAGCGGAAGCCGGTCATTGAAGATCGGCTCCGCCAATGGCGCCGACGCCGGCTGGCGCACGGTCGTGAAGGTGAAGCCGAACACCGAATACCGTCTCTCCGGCTGGGTGAAGACCGAATGGGTCAGCAACGCCAAGGGCGCGCTCCTGACAGTCAGCATTCCCGAGGGCGGCATCACCAGCAGCCTGCAGAAGATGAATGACTGGACCGAACTCGAGTTGTTCTTCAATTCCGGGAACCAGGAAGAACTGACCATCCTCTGCCTGTTCGGCGGCTGGGGCGTATCCACCGGCGGCGCCTTCTACGACGATGTCGCCCTCCAGGAGGTCACCCTAAAGGTTGAATCCACCGACACGACCAAGCTGAAAGGCGATCCGAAGCGCGGCGAAAAGATCTTTCACGAGCACCCGATCGCCTCCTGCATCCGCTGCCATCAGGTCGGCGGCAAGGGCGGCTTCGTGGGCCCCTACCTCGACGGCATCGGCAAACGCCAGGACGTCGCCTACCTCCGCGAAAGCCTGATCGACCCGCAGGCCAAGATCGCCGAGGGCTTGCCCGCCGAAGTCTCCCCCATGCCGCCCTTCGGCGTCCTCCTCCCCGCCCAGGAAATCGCCGACCTCGTCGCCTTCATGCAGTCATTGAAAAAAGATCCGCCTCCCGGCACTGTCCTGAAACCCGTGCAGGATCTGTCGTTTGAATAAACCTCCGTCTCTCCCAGTCATGATGAAGACATTTTACAGAATCCCATTGTGCGTTGGAATGACCTGTCTGGCCGCGCTCTGCGTTCAGGTGACGCCTTCAGGCGCCCAGGACCGGAACGTCTTCTTCGACGCCGACGCCGACGGCGAAAGCAAGGCCATTGCCAATTGGGGACTCGATACCGCCTGGCTCGAGGAAGCCAATGTCCGCCGCGGCGTTCAGTTCATGGGGCAGTCCCAGGTGGATGTCATCCGCTTCTCCTTCACCGGCGACTGGCCACTAAACGCCGGCGACCTCGGCACGGAGGCCTCGGCCGAATTCGACGCGCGCATGGCGATCGTCGACGCCCACACCGCCGCCAACACAGCCCTCTACCTCAACAACGACACCGGGACCTATGACGCCTCCTTCATCGGCGGCGACGGCCGTGTCGAACCCGTGGCCTGGTCGCAGTTGATCGACGCGACCCGTGCGCGCGCCGTTGCCGCAGGCCGCGCCGTGCTGTCCGTCTCCCCCTACAACGAGCCGGACAACAGCTTTGAACAGGGGGATATCAACCGCCTCGGCGACGTCATCTGGCAGCTTCGGAACACCTTGGGCGCAAACTTCACTGGAATCGACATCTACGGCGGAACAACCCTCGACAACGACCAGGCCAACACCTGGTACAACACGCTGAACGGCTGGGGCTTCGTGGAACAGGGCTCCACCCACCAACTGGCCGGCAGCTTCGACAATTACGTCGCCTTCTTCCAGAACGTCGCGACGAACGGCGACGACGGCGTCAACGACGAACTCCACAACGTCGTCGAGGCGATGATCGGAGCCGAATACGGCATGGACACCGGCATCTGGTGGGGAACCGCCGAGTACGCCCGGGGCGAATTCGTGAAGGCCAGCGACGGCGTCCGTCTGGGCTACGCCGAACATCGCCCGAACTGGACCGCCGCCTCTGTCTACCGCTCCCCCGCCGGCAAGGTGCAGGCCTTCATCGGCGCCTCGGAACGACAGGCCGCCACCACCAGCTACCGCTTTGTCTCCACGGACCGGAATGTCTTCTTCGACGGCCACGGCCCGCGACGCGCCCACACCGTCGAGATCCCCGGGGGCGACGGCTACCAGGTGAACCAGTCCAACGCGGAGAAACTCGTGAACATCACCTGGGGCGAGGACGTGCAGCCCGCCATCAACGGCCGCTACATCCTGGTCGCCCGCCACAGCGGCAAGGTCATGGACGTTTCCGCCGCCGGGACCGCCGACGGCGATAACGTCCAACAATGGACCTACACCGGCGGCGACAACCAACATTGGGACGTTGTCCCGGTCGATTCACGGATCGGAGGGGACTTTAGCTACTTCACGATATCCGCCGTCCATAGCGGCAAGACTCTGGACATCCTGAACTGGTCTCTGGACGACGGCGGCAACATCCACCAATGGGGAGCCGCCAACGGCGCGAACCAGCAGTTCTTCCTCGAATACGTCGAGGACGGCTGGTTCCACATCCGCAGCCGCTGGAGCGGAAAATTCCTTGATGTCGCCGGCCCCTCGGTGGACGACGGCGCGAACATCCACCAGTGGACGGGCAACGGCGGACACAACCAGCAATGGCGGTTCATCCCCGTCGGGGCCGCGGTCGAATTCGACGCTCCCGCCGCACCGACCGGCCTCTCGGCCATGGCCAACGCCGCCTCCGTCACACTCACCTGGGACGCCAATCAGGAGGGCGATCTCGACGGCTACAACGTCTACCGAGCCACCGCCCCTGAAGGCCCTTTCGAACTGATCGCCCGCTCCGTTTCCTCCGCCGCCTACACCGACGGCGCCGCCAACCAACCGACCGCCTGTTACTACCAGATCAAGGCGGTGGACAAGTCCCTCAACCGCTCCGCCTACTCCGCGCAGGTCAACGCCACACCGCTTGGCGTCCGCGCGATGGTGGCGCGCTACGATTTCGAGGGCGGCCTCGCCGACGATTCCAGCAACGCCAACCATGGCGAACTCTCCGGAACATCGAGCTACGACGCCGGCAGAATCGGAAGCCAGTCGCTTTCCTTGGGCGGCGCGAGCCACGTCACCCTGCCGGGAGAATTCGTGAATCATGACGAACTCACCGTCGCGGGCTGGGTCTTGTGGAACGGTGGGGACGACTGGCAGCGCATCTTCGACTTCGGCAACGGCACGGGGGAATATTTCTATCTCACCCCCAAGGCTGGAGGCGGAGGAACACGCTTCGAAATCAGGCAGGGCGCGACAGTCGCCACTCTGGATGCCCCCGCCTTGCCTACCGGCGTGTGGACACATTTCGCCGTCGTTCTCGGCTCCACCGAGGCCGCGCTCTATATCGACGGCGTGGCCGCGCACGCCACGGCCGCGCTCCCGGTCAAGCCCTCCGACATCAACCCCTCGCTCAACCTGCTCGGCGACAGCCAGTGGGACGCCGATCCTCTTCTCGATGGCAAACTCGACGATCTCCGCGTCTTCAACTACGCACTGACCGCCGCCGAGATCGGGCAGGTTCTCGCCGGAGGCATCGTCGCCCCGACAATCACCCAACAGCCGCAAGCCCAAACAGTCACCATCGGCCAAAACGCCACCTTCACGGTCGGCCCGGCCGGCAGCCCCCCGCTCTTCTACCAGTGGAAAAAAGGCGGGGTCGCCATCCCCGGCGCGACCAGAGCCAGTCTGACACTCAACGACCTCCAGCTCTCCCAATCCGACGACTACTCGGTGGTCATAAGCAATCTGGCCGGAGAGGCCACCAGTTCCGCGGCCACGTTGACCGTCAACAAACTGGAACAGACCATCACCTTCGGCTCCCTCCCCAACAAACTCACCACCGACACGCCCTTCACTTTTTCGGCCACAGCCAGCAGCGGCCTGACCGTAACCTACGCCAGCAGCGACACCGGCGTCGCCAGCGTCAGCGGAAATACCGTCACCATCCACGGCGCGGGCACGACGACCATCACCGCCAGCCAGACCGGCGACTCCACCTATCTCCCCGCCCCGGACGTCATGCAGACCCTCACCGTCCATGCCCCGGTTGAAATCACGCAGCAGCCGCAATCCCGGACCGTCAACGTCGGCCAAAGCGCGACCT
>JAYPEY010000008.1:14695-47619 GCA_038126035.1 Verrucomicrobiales bacterium
TCACCGTCGTCGCCACCGGCAGTCCGACCCTCACCTACCAATGGAAGAAGGGCGAGGACGACATTCCCGACGCAACCAGCGCCACCCTGACCCTCGACAATGTCCAGACCTCCCAGGCCGGTTCCTACTCCGTCGTCGTGACCAACCCCGCCGGTCCCGTGACCAGCGACGCTGCCACGTTGACCGTCAACAAGCTGGAACAGACCATCACCTTCGGCTCGCTCCCCAACAAACTCACCACCGACGCGCCCTTCATGCTTTCGGCCACAGCCGGCAGCGGATTGACCGTAACCTACGCCAGCAGTGACACCGGCGTCGCCAGCGTCAGCGGCTCCATCGTCACCATCCACGGCGCGGGAACGGCCACGATCACCGCCAGCCAGGCCGGCGACGCCGCCTATCTCCCCGCCCCGGACGTCATGCAAACCATCACCGTCCACGCCCCGGTCGAGATCACTCAACAGCCGCAGCCCCAGACCGTCAACGTCGGCCAAAGCGCGACCTTCACCGTCGTCGCCACCGGCAGTCCGACCCTCACCTACCAATGGAAGAAGGGCGAAGACGACATCCCCGGCGCGACCGGCGACACCCTCACCCTCGACGATATTCAGACCTCCCAAGCCGGTTCCTACTCCGTCGTCGTGACCAACCCCGCCGGTCCGCTGACCAGCTCCGCTGCCCCGCTCACGGTCCAGGTTCCTCCTCACCTGCTTGCGCCGTTGCCGACCTTCGTCACCGCGACGCTCGGCGATTCCTTGAGCATCCCCGCCTCAGTGGGCGGCGACCAACCGATCACCTTTCAATGGAAACACCGTCTGCCGGACGACCAACAATACAGCGATGTCGCCGGCGCCGACAGCGCCACGCTGTCCATCGCCTCCGTGGCGACAACCGACCGGGGCCTCTACGTCCTGGAGATGAGCAACCCCGCCGGAACGATCACAACCGACCCAATCACAATTCAGGTCCGCCAAATTAACCGGCCGCGTTTCGCTCCAAAACAACAGGGCGGAGAGCAGAAATTCGGATTCAAGCTCGCCGGAGATCCGGACCGGACGCTCATCATTGAAGCGTCCAGCGACCTGAAGATGTGGACAATCGTCGCAACCATCCCGCTCGGATCCGATGGACGCCCCTCAGGCGGAATCCAGCTGATGAACGGCGCCGACCTGACCCTCGAACCCGACGGCCGCGTGATCGACAACAACACGAATCTTTCCGGCGGCGGCCAACGCTGGTATCGCGTCCGCACTCAGGCGCTGCCTTGAGTCGTATTCTTACTACCGTTGAATTGGGACATTTCCGGCGTCGCATTGCTTCGTCGCGACAAGTCGGAGAACAGCCCCTACCATCCGCAGGCGTCCCACTTCAGGTCCCGAAGGGAAGCCAGAGGGCTGTCCGATCTCCAAGTCAGTTGGCGAAATGTTTTCGCCGTGGTTATGCGACCCTTTCAGGGTCTTGAAATGGGCCCTCTCAGCGAGAGGGCCCTACCCTGGTTGGTAGGGACGGCTCGCCGAGCCGTCCCATTTCGATGTCCCGAAGGGACGACACAAGAACCATGCGAATCACAACCGTCTCCAAAAACGTAAGTGCGTCCTCCCCCGCTATTCCTTTTTCACGCGGACGAGAACCCGCTGGTAGCGCGTCAGCGGCGGCGATCCGACGTCCGTGACTTCGCAGATCATATGGATGGTTTCACCAGGTTGGGCGTCCTTTGGAATGGTGACAGTCGTTCGCGCCTTTCCTGAGTCAGGGATGGGAGCGCCGGAATAGGTTCCCGCCTCGGTGTGGTTCCACCAGCGGAACTCCAGACGATCGCCGTCCGGATCCGTTGTGGGCGTGGCGTCCAATGACACGGAATCGCCCGCCGCCGCCTCGATCTGCAACGGGGTGTTTCGCAGCTTCACCACCGGATGATGATTCGCCGAGGCGTAGTCCCGCACGCACCAGTCCGCCCGCGCCGCAAAGTCGTTCTGCACGGCGTCCAGCCAACGCCAAATGGGCTTGAAGTAGCGGGTCCGCATCGCCTTTTCTTCGGGACGCGTCGCGTTCTCCAGCTTCTTGGACCAACTCTGATCGATCGTCCAGCGCCCGTCGGGATGAATCCACCCGGACGCCGGGGGCGGGTCCATCCAGACATTCCCGCGCACCTTCACATAACGGCCGCCCCACCCTCCCCATCCGGGCGACTCGACACTGCGCAACCCGTTCGGTATCGCGTGCAGAAAGGCCGGCGTGTCGCCCTCGGCGTGGAACGCGCCGTCCTTGTGCTCGTAGGCGTCGCAAAGGGGGCCATGCCCTTGGAGGATATGCCGAGTCATCCAATCCCGGCCGAAATACTCCCTGGTCTTTCCGGGCAGAACCTTGGGCCAGATGTAGGCCATGCAGTCGAACTGGTCCGAGATGATCGTCGGGATCCCAAACCGCTCCCACTTCGGCCGAATCGAATCCTGATAGCTTACGTCCTGTTCCCAGATGAGGAAGAGCCGCAACCGGCCCGCAACTTCCTTCATCCTCGCCGGGTGATCCTGCTCAATGATCTTGAGCGCGCTCGAGATCGTGTTGCATCCCCCCCAGGCCTGAACCCAGACCGGCCTCGGGTCGCTGTCGTCGAGCAGGATGCTCGCGATCCATTTGGCTCCCTCCGTTCGCAGATCGTCCTCGCCGTCGCCTCCGATATTGCCGACCTTCCAGCGACTCAGCAGGTGGGCCGGCGTCGGGTATCGCGGATCGTGGAGAACAAGTTTGTCGTAGACCTTCGCATAGAGCTCGATCTGTTCCCGGACCCATTCGACCGGATGGAAGGCGTGCCATCCTTCTCCCCCTTCCCAGTGAAACTGCGAACTGCTGTTGACGATCCCCTCCACCTCGAACTCATTCGAAGTCAGCAGAAACCTCACCATGGAACACCGGTCATCCGCCTCGCCGTCCGTTGTGACCAACACACGCGGCCTTGGGTCGGGCGCGGCGCCGGCGCGCCACTCTGCAATTGGTGCGAGCAACGCCGCGATCGTCGCGCAGATCGGGACGAACATTTTCAACAAGCTGTAACTCCGGGATTCCTGCCCGGTTGCGTTTCCTTTGAGCGAACGTCTTTCAAACCTGCGACAATGCATGCCCCTGACCTGCCCTCTCTGTCGTGAGAGCGCAAGCCTATACGAAGTGAAAGCGACCGGCCCACTTGACAGCCAGCATAACCACCCATTTTTTTACCCATTCCACCCGCGAGATCTTGAGCGAGGACCAAAGCGTCCCGTCGAGTTCGTTGACGGACCTCCACCTGCTCTCGCTGGCGGTTCGCCAGGGAATCGGCTTCCTGACCCTGGAGCGGCGTATCGATCCCATGCTCATCACAGGCGGCGAAAATGCCTTGGAAATGCTGGAGTAGGCGGCGCGCAGGAATGCCAACGCGTCGTCGATCTTGAATTGCCTGCCCGACCAGCGAATACCGCGCGTCCCACCGCTGAACCGGTTGTGGAATCAAGGCGCGCGCAGACGGTTGACGGTGTAGCAGAAGGTGTCGTTCCAGAGCTCGTCGCCGTCGGCGGATTTGAGATCGATTTTGAGTTCGTAGACCTGCCCGCCGGCCTTGAGTCCGGGGATCTCCAGTTCGATGACGTCGGGGGCGGTTGATTTCACCGCCGAGGGCGTGATTGTGGTCACTCCAAGTTTGGGGCCGCCGTAGGCGCTGGTGTCCTCGTAGTGATAGGTCTGCGCCTCGAAACGGGCGTCGGTCATGGACACCGGACGGGTAAACTTCAGACGAAAGCCCTTCCCGGTGAGACTCATGGTGTGGACGTCGAAAGGAGGTTGCCCCCGCCAGGCGATTCGTTGGAGCCCCTCGGCGAGCTTGCCCCATCCGCGCATCGTCTGACCGACATACAACGTCGCTCCGTCAGGGCTGAAACATAGCCGGTTGTTCCCGGAACGCAGCCCGTTGCCGTCGAAGAACTGGGTGACGCCCCCCTGCCATTGACCGTCAACCTCTTCCAGCATGAGTCGGCAGATGCGCTTCCCGGCGACATCGGGAACCAGAATCTGTCCGCCATACGGGCCAAAGCTGTCCCGGGGAATCTCGATCGGTTCCCCCGCGGAACGGCACATGATGTCGTGCGGCAGTTGCACCGCGGGCGGCGTCTTCATTTCGTTGATCTTCTGCAACGGCAACAGGAGCGGATCCTGACCGACTGGCCAGTCGTCGCCCCAGATGAGGCTGCTGGGATGTCCGTAGAACCCGCCCCGCTTGAGGTGGTAGAAGGGCGTGGCCGCCTTCCAGTCCCCTTGGTTATCTCCGGCCCAGAGATTGCCGGCGCTGTCCAGCAGGATGCCGTTGTGCATGGGAAACCCGCTGCACCACGGCGTCATCTTCCCCTTGGCATCGACATGAACAACCCACCCCCGATAGCTGGCCGAGGAATAGTTCCGTCCCCGGCGGCCGATCTTCGAATACTCCCCGCGGATGTTGTAGAAAACCGGACCGTTGTGGGAGGCGGTGCCGGGCGCGACGAACCAACCGCCCCGGCCGTCCGGAGCAAGATGCGCGGTCTCATGATAATTGCCGCTCAGCCCCCAGTCGGAACAGAGATTCTCATAGAGATCGGCGACGCCGTCCCCATCCGTATCGACGATGCGGGTGAGTTCCGCCATCTGGCTGACAACGACTTCCCGCGCGCTGACGACCTGCATGCCGCAGGCGTTGTGAAGCCCCATGGCAAACCGTCGCCAGGAAAACTTCCTCGCATCGGCCGTGGGTTTGGCGACGAGGATGTCGCTGCGTCGAAGCGCGACCACGAGTTCGCCCGCATCATTGAATCCCAGGGCTCCCACCTCGGGCGGCACATCCTTCGGAAACGCGACGGACTCAATGGTGTAGGAATCCTTGCGTTCCAGCGGCGCGGCCGCAACTGACAGCGCGCACAAGGCCAATGGGAAAAACTTCGCGAAGCGCATGATCATTCAAAGCTGAGGGTCTGCAGATACAGGATGATTGCCCGGGCCTGCTTCTCTTCGATCGGGTAGACCGGCATGTAGCCCGGCGGGAATCCATCGACGACCTTGGCTCCCGGATTGAGAATCGATTCAAGCAGGTAGGCGTCGTCGGCCGTGACCGGGGCCTTCACCCCGGTCAGTTTTCTGGAGGCGCCATACACGTTGAGAAAGCTCGGCCCGTGCCCCCGTGTGCCGTCGGTGGAATGACAGGCAAAGCAGCCCAGTTCCGAATAAAGCGCCTCGCCCCATTCCGCGTTGGGTTTGTCGGTCTTGTACTCCGGCGCAGCTTCACTCCGACCGGAGCCGACATCCGGACGCCCCTGGACCGTCGCCACGAATTTGACCTCATTCTCCCGCTTGAGCGTGAACTTGTAGCCCGCCTCGGCGTAGTCCGCCTTCCTGATTCCGGTGATCGTGTAATGCTTCTCGATGCTCATGGGCATCTTGCCCGGGACAATGCGGACGCGGACGCGCGCGGCGCCCAGTTCATACTCAAATTCAGGCATGTTCTTCACCAACCGCATCGCCCGGAAACGCGGACGATGGTCTTCCACAAAGGCATCGACAATCGCAAGGGGATGGGAACCGGACGCCAGGTAGATCATCGGCCCATCAATCTCGGGCACGTAGCCAAAGCGCTTCCGGCCTCCCGATCGAGGGTCGCCCCAGTAGTTCTGCATGTTCAGAAAGCCACCCTGCCAGGCGTAGAGCAGACGACACTCGGTGGTGTCCCAACAATAGGAAAGCGCCGGACCGAAATTGACCCCGATCGCCGCGGGAATTCCATGAATGGGATCGTCGAACCCGTCAACGTCCCCCTTGCCGGGCCGATACTTTCGGGCGCGATGCCCCAACCCATGATTCGTCAGAACCTCGCGTCCCAGGCCCGGATCCGGGAAGAATGTCCGGAGAACCAACGGCTTTTCAGCCGCGCCGAACGGCCGGTTGCTATAGGTGATGAATTCGCGCTCCGCCGCCGCGGAAATCGCCGCGCCTACGCACAGCAACAGCAGCGGAATCGTTCGATGTAATACTGACATGCTCTCAGAAGACATCAGGACACGATCGCGGGCAATGGACAGTTTTTGCATAAACATGCATATTTGCGCAATGGCCTCCCGGAGTTCAAACCGCCGCCATCTCGAGATCGCGCTCGCGATCCGGATGGGCGTGCCGCATCTGGAACGGGTCGCGCAGGGCATCCGCCAATACGCCGCAAAGCGCGCCCGTTGGCGTTTTCTGGTCAACCCTGAAACACACGACCTGCCGCCGGTTTCCCTGAAAGGCTGGACGGGCGATGGCGTCATCGCCCTGTGCAACACCCTCGCGGATCAACGAGCTCTCCGGGGACTAAAATGTCCCGTCATCAACATTTCGGGCGCGCGCGGACAATCTCCCTTCCCCCGCGTAAGGAATGACTATCGGGAGATCGGCCGGCGCGGCGCGGCGTTCCTTCGGGACCGGGGATTTCGCCGGTTCGGCTTCTACGGAGTCGCCGATCTCTGGTACTCCAAGGAAGTGGAGTTCGGGTTCCTGGAACTCGCCGGGGAATCGTCAATCCCGGTCAAGACGCTTCACGCCGCGAATCCGATTGAAGGCGCGCCGCGATGGAACCGGGGTCAGGAACAACTCGAGAGATGGATCCGCAAACTCCAACCTCCCTTCGCCATCATGGCCGCGCACGATCCCCGAGCCGCCATCGTCATCCGCGCCTGCGAGCGGATGGGATTGAAGGTCCCCCAGGACGTCGCCGTTCTCGGCGTCAACGACGACACCGTGACCTGTGAGACCTCCCACCCGCATTTGAGCAGCATCGACCGGAACGGATTCGAAGTCGGCTGGCAGGCGGCCGTCGCCCTGGACCGTCTGATACGCCGCAGGCCCGTCGCCGACGAAACCGTCGTCGAACCGGGGCCGATTCGCGAGCGCGAATCCACGGACACCCTCGCAGTGGATCGTCCCGAACTCGCCGCCGCCATCCGCTTTGTCGAACGACGTTTCGGAGACACGATCGGAGTCGATCAGATTGCCGACGCATGCGGGATGTCGAGACGCTGGCTGGAGGAGGCGTTTCGGCAGCGATTCAACATCACGCCCAGCGCCTTTCTCGAGCGTCGCCGACTCCAACATGCGGTGACGACGTTGGATTCGGAACCACACCTCCAGTTGGGCAGGCTCGCGGAAGTCAGCGGATTCACCGACAGCCGTCGGCTCAACGCCGCGTTTCGCCGACGATTCGGAATGCCGGTCAAGGCGTTCATCGCTGCCAGAAACGAATGGTCGGAGCCCGGCGCGGCCATTTGGGCGCGATTGGGGCCAACGAACGGTGGAACTACCGGAACAGCTTCGGGGCGAACTCGCGCAGATAGTCGCGCCAGTTGTCCCAGGTGTGGCCGCCACCCGTCTCCTTGTAGGTCACGTCGAACCCGTGTGATTCGAGCTTCTTGACCGTCGCGCGGGCGGTCTCCAACAGGAAATCCTGATCCCCGATCTCGAACAGAAACAGCTTCAACCCCTTCTTCAATTTCGGATCGTCGAGGATGGCCTCGTTCTTCTCCAAAAAGCCCTTCGCCTGGTCGCCCCCCGGCCCGCCGGGAAGGATCCCAAAGAGCCCCGAACTCCAGACGCCGAGATGGGCGAACTTGTCCAGGTTGGGAATGCCGATGTGCAGGGTATGCGCCCCGCCCATGGACAGCCCGGCGATGGCGCGGTTCGCCCGGTCCGTGTGAACGCGATAACGCTTCTCCACCAGCGGCATGATGTCGGCGACAAACTCCTTCTCAAAGTCACCGAACATGGGCGCTCCGCCGCCGAAGCTGAAGGGGCCGATGTGACCGTTGGGCATGACCACGACCATCGGCCGGGCCTTTCCGTCGGTGATGAGGTTGTCAAGGATGACGCCCGCGCGCCCGACCGTGCTCCAGGAGTCGTCACCGTCCATGGCCCCATGCAAAAGATAGAAGACCGGATATTTCCCCGTGCCCGCCTCGTAGCCCGGCGGCGTGTAGACATGCAGCCGACGAAACTGCTTGAGCGTGGCGGACCGATACTTCACCTCCGCAACCGCGCCGTGCGGCACATCGCGCGTATCAATCCAGTCCGCGCCCGAAACCTCGACCAGGCTCCACGTGACCGAGTTGGACTCGCTGGTCCGCCGGTTGCGCGGGTCGAGCGTCGGAACGCCATCTACGTTGAACTGGTAGCGATACGCGCCGGGCTTCAGCGGTCCCACCGTGATCTCCCAGACGCCGTTGTCCTTCTTCTGCAGCGGCGGCTGCCGACGGAAATCAATTCCCGGAATGTCGCCGCTGTGGATCAGCGAGACGCTTTCCGCCTTCGGCGCCAGGATCCGCAGGCTCACCTTGCGACTGTCGTTCACCTCGGGCGATTCGACGCTTGGCCCCGACCGGGGCTGCGAGAAAGCCGGCAGCGCCAGCGTGATGCCAAAGGCGCCAACCAATGTGGCCACAGCAAGATTTCGTCGCGCTTTCATGCCCTCCGTTATTCACGAGTTCCTGTCGAAACACGAGGCCAATGTGCCGCCCTCCGAGAACCTCGGCTTCAATGAGGAATCAAGCAGCGGCCGGGGAAGCTCTGTTCAATGACTCCTGATTCCCCATTGAAGGGCTTTGAATTGCCCAGACCCGCCCAGCCAAGCCGCGCGGTCTTTCTTACGCCTGGGTCTCCTTCAGCGTCTTTTGCAGATTCTTCCCGCGCTGTTTTGCCGCGGCGCACAGCTCCTTTTTGAACTGAAGGATGCGCTCCTGGAGTTTTGGATCGGATGCGCCCAGGATCTCGACCGCGAGCAACCCCGCATTGCGCCCCCCCCCGATGGCCACGGTGGCCACCGGCACGCCGCCCGGCATCTGCACGATGGACAGCAGCGAATCCATGCCCTTCAGAGCCCGGCTTTCCACCGGCACACCGATAACCGGCAGCGGCGTCAGACTCGCCACCATGCCGGGGAGATGCGCGGCTCCCCCGGCCCCGGCAATCACCACACGAATGCCTCGCTTGTGAGCCGTCTGACCATATTGCACCATTTCTGTGGGCATGCGATGCGCGGACACCACGGCCACTTCATGCTCAATGCCGAATTCGTCCAAAGCCTCGGACGCGGCCTTCATGGTCGGCCAGTCGGAATCGCTGCCCATGATCACCCCGACCAGGGGTTTCGCTGCGGTTGTCTTCTTCTTCATGATCTTCGATCCAATGCTGATGTGCGCTCACGCCGACGAGCCATACGCCAGCGCATCCGCGGCGCGCTGCGCCTTTTCCTCGGCTTCGGTCACGGTTTCCCCCAATGCCGTCACGTGCCCCATCTTGCGGCCCGGCACGCTCTTCGCCTTGCCGTACGTATGGATATGCGCGCCAGGCACGGCCAGGGCCTCGCTCATCCCGCCGGGATGTCCCGGTCCGTGCCCATCGCCCAGCGTGTTGATCATGACCGCCGCAGGGGCGACCATGCGCGTCGAGCCATGCGGCAGGCCCAATACCGCACGAACGTGATTCTCAAACTGGGAGCACTCGCAGGCCTCGATCGTGTAGTGGCCTGAGTTGTGGACGCGCGGCGCCAGTTCATTCACCACGATGGAGCCATCCTCGAGCAGGAACATCTCGACGCCAAAACTGCCCACGCCGTCGATCGCGTCGATTGCCTTGGCGGCGATGTCCGCCGCGTTCTCCGCAACGCCTGCGTCGATCACGGCCGGAGCCCGCACAATGTGGCAGATGTGATCCTTCTGCACCGTCTCCACCACCGGATAATGAACGGACTCGCCGGATCGAGAACGCGTGACAATGGTCGCCAGTTCCTTGACGAACGGGCAGAACGCCTCGGCATACAATTCGCGTCCCCGGGGCCCATCCAGAGCCTGCCAACCCGCCTCCATGTCCGTCTCGTCGCGCACCGTAAAATTGCCCTTGCCGTCGTAGCCGTTGCGTCGCGCCTTGAGCACGAGCGGCATTCCAAGGGCCTCGGCCGCCGCCTTCAACTCGTCCAGGGAATCCACCTGCCGCATGGCCGGGATCGGCAGTCCCGCGTCCTCCAGGGTCCGCTTCTGGGCGAGTTTATCCTGCACCAGTCGCATGGTCGCCGAGGTTGGATGGACCACATGCCCGGCCGCCTCCACCTTCGCAAGTTGATCGGCGTCCACGAACTCGTTCTCCAAAGTCAGCAGATCGACCTTGGCCGCCAGCTTCAGAAGATCCTCCGCGGCGTTCCAATCGCCCTCGATCGCCTCGGTCGCCACGAAGGACGCCGGACAAGGAACCGCCCGTTCGATCACCCGGACCTCCACGCCCAGGTCCGCCGCCGCCAGCGCTGTCATGCGCGCCAACTGCCCGCCGCCGATGACGCCCAGGCTCGGCGCGCCTGAATCGTGTCTGTTGTCTGCATCCATACGAGAACTCGGAAACCGTTCGTTCCAAGTACAATCTCAAACGCCTCTCTTGGAAGCAAATTCTTCGATTGATTCCTTCGTCTCCTTTCCCGAGTGTCACCAGCCATGCTTGCAGTCATTTCTCCAGCGAAGACCCTTGATTTCGAAACGCCGCCGTTGACGGACATCCACACGACGCCCGATTTCCTCGACCAATCCGAGCGCCTGATCGCCAAGCTCCGCCGCCTGTCGGGCAGGGAAATCGGATCGCTGATGTCCATCAGCCCCGCCTTGGTGAAGCTCAATCAGGAGCGTTACCGTGATTGGAGCCCCCCCTTCACGCCGGCCAACGCCAAGCCGGCCCTGATGGCCTTCAAGGGCGATGTCTACACCGGCTTCGATCTCGACTCCTTCAAAAAGGCCGACTTCCAACGCGCGCAGAAGAGGCTCCGGATACTCTCCGGTCTCTACGGCGTGCTGCGTCCGCTGGATCTGATCCAGCCCTATCGCCTTGAAATGGGGACCAGGCTGTCCACGCGTGGCGGAAAGGACCTCTACAAATTCTGGAAACCCATCATCGCCGGAACGCTGAACACGGCGATTGAAGAATCCGGCGGCGACACGTTGATCAATCTTGCGTCCAACGAATACTTCGACGCGGTGGACAAGAAGCGGCTCAACGCCCGCATTGTCACCCCCGTCTTCAAAGACGAGAAAAACGGCGCCTACAAGGTGATCAGCTTCTTTGCCAAAAAGGCCCGGGGAGCCATGTCCGACTTCCTCATCCGCAACCGACTTTCAAAGCCGGAAGATCTTAAGGACTTCAACGGCCTCGGCTACCGATTCCAGAAGGCTCAATCCAAGGAGGACACCTGGGTGTTTACGCGACCGGAAGGCGGGTAAGATCGATCTCAGCTAAAGCGAAGGCTGCGAGTTGGTCGGATTCTGACCGTATTTCGGCGTGACCGTCTCCACGTGAAAGTCGGCGAACAACACGTTCCCTTCATGGTGATGTCGATCCGTGACCAGGTTCGGCTTGGATCCGTGCGGCACCCACCGCGGATCGTCGATCGTCTCCCGCGCCTCCTCCACGATCATCAGCTTCGCGACCGGATTGTGAACCTGGGTGATCCGGAAGGGATACGCCTTGCGATCCCGCGTGATGATGCTCGCCATCCCTGGATTACGCCCCCCGTCCAGATCGTAGCTCGTCAAGGCGTAGCTGTAACGATACGGCTCCCAGAACAATTGCCCCTCCGCCTGCAGACGACGCGCCGCCTCGTCCGACGGACAGGTGAACAGCGACGCATTGAACCCGGAAACGTAGGGCGCGATCGTGCTGTTCGTGACGCCGCGACCATACTGCCAATGAATCCAGTCCTCCGGTTGGGGGCCATATCGCGACACCGAGTCCGGCGCGGGAAACTGGTCATCGAAGTCCCCGTGATACAGGTTCAGCGCCAGCCCGATCTGACGCACGTTGTTGAGGCACTGCGCCTGACGTCCCCGCTTCTTCGCCGACGACAACACGGTCAACAACAGGCCCGCCAGGATGCCGATCACGCCAATCACCACCAGAAGCTCGACCAAGGTGAAGGCCCCTCGCTTTCGCTCCGTTCCTGAGTTGCTTCTCACTGCTTCCATGCCACTCCTCCATCCTCTCACTCTTTCGGACCAAACAACGCGACCGCCCAGAAGACACCGCAGCCGCCCAGGAACAGCGCGCCGAGCAGGACGGCCATGACCTTGCCCGCCGTCAAACCGTCCCCGTCCGAATCCGACGTCGACTCCACCAACTCCGCCTCGCCGTCCTCGGATTCGACCGACAACCGGACATTCGAGATTTCCATCCCGTTGGTGTTCGGGGTGGTGGTCGCGATCGCAACCAGGTGAAACTCCTGAATCGAGGCTTCCCGATCGATCGTCCGGGAAACCTCCTTGCCATCGAGCCGCGCAATCAGACCGATGCCCTCGGGTATCCGCATGATCGACAGTTCGGCGTCATGCCAGTCCACGCCCAACGCCGGAATGCCGCCCCGCGTCGCCGATTCCAATTTCCTGCTGTCCGCGCCCCCCGCCAAACTGCCGTGCTCCCCCGTTTCAAGGATCGTCCTGTGCGAACTCCCGTTCTGTGTGAAATCCACACGGTAGCCGCGATCGTCCCGGAGCACCTCCCCTTCTTCTTCGTCATCTTCCAGGTGCGTTCCCCTATCGTCGTAGAGGCCGAATCTCACAGCCTCCTTGCCCTGCTCCTTGGCCCTCAGCCGAAACCGAAAACTCAGCGTCAGCGAATCGTTGGGCTCCTCACCCAACCTGACCGCCTCTCCCTCCGGCAGCAACCCGGCGACGGCGGCCGAACTCTTCTCTACGCCAAATCCCAGAACATGCCCCCCGCCTTCCTCCTCAACGATCTCCATGCCGCTCGCCGCGCTCGTCCCCGTCCACCGCAGCTCCTTCTCGTTCGAGGCATACAGCTGCCCGTCCGAAAAATCATCGTGGATCAACTCCGACGGCTCGCCCAAGGCTGCCGCCGACGCCAGGGCCAACGACAGCGACGCAGCAAACCACGTTCTCCGTTTTCGGCGCTCCGCAATCATCTCCGCTCCCTCCAGAATCCCTAAAGGACGACCAGGTAACGCAATGGAGCGGCGACAAAGACCCCGGCAAGCGCCATCAGACTCAGTCCGGCCCCAATCGCGAGCAGGCTCCTCCCGGCCGAAGCCTGAACCGTTTCCACCCGCACATTCCGAATTCTCACACCTCCCGCCACGCCCTTCTCAAACCCGACGGCCACTTCATGAAACTCATCGACCAAGCCCTCGGCATCCCGGCTGTTGTCCTGCTGCGGCGTGTCCATCGCCACGCCGCAGGTTTCCCCGTTGATCCGCGCCTCCAACCGGATACCATCGGCTTCGCGCGTCAGCAGAAATTCGAGCTTCACCGGATCGCTGAGTGAGGGCCCTCTCTCCGACACGATGTCGTCAAAGATGCACGAATCCGAACCCGATCCCACGCTGCCGCTGCCGCCGAACTCCTTTCGAATCCTGAGCGGACCGCCGTGCGCGCGAAGATCGACACGATAACCCGGATCGTCCCTGACCGACCCGCTGCCGTCGATGGCGCGACCGCTCACCGCGTCGATATCCACCGGCGTTCCGCCATGCGAATACAACCCGATCCGAACGCCTGTGTTCGGCCGGGCTTCCCGCGCCTCCACCTCCATCGAGAGTCTGATCGAATCGCCGATATTGCCGCCCAGGCGAAGACCTTCTCCCGTGCCGAGAACGCCCACAACCCCGCTGAGAAAAGTGGACCTGCCCTCATCCGAAGGAGTGAACCCAAGCCAATTCCCTCCGGCGTCCTCCTCGACCTCCATTCGATCGATCCAGTCGGTCTTGATCCAGTTCGCCGTGCCGGGCTCATCCCTGGCCCGATCCCCGTCGGCAAAGGAATCGTTCAGGTAGACCGTCCGGCTCGCGGCAGCCTCGCCCGTCTTCCGCCGGAACCACCGAACCACGGGAAAACCGGTCCCCAACCCGGCCGCCGCGATCGCCGACTGCCGGTCTTGCATGGCGCGCGCAACCCCGCGCACCTCACCGACCAGCAACGCCGGATCGGCCCCGACACCTCCCATGACAGGACCGCCTCCAGGAGCGACAACGCCGCCCCCTCCACCCGGATTGCCCACCGCCACACGCCACACGCCATCCGATTCCCGCATCGGCAGCGAATAGCCGTCGTCCGGCATCAACAGGAGGGCCAGCTTCCCGGATATCGTCGGTTTCAGTGTTTCAATCCGCCGGGCGGTTTCCTCCCAAATCTTCAGGGGGTGTTTCAACTCCTGCTCGAGACCGCCAACAATCTGCGAAGCCAGCTCCGTTCGAAGCCGGGCCAGTTCCTCCCCCGTCGATCTCAAGGACAACAAGGTAAGATTCGATTCGCTGCCGACGGACACAAATCCATCCAGGAACGCGTCTGAATCCCCGGCCGCCAATGACGCCGCCAGGTAATGCAGCGCCCCGACGGGCTGCGACCGATCCGCGCTGCCCGGATAAACGAACACGTCCGAACCAACCGGCATCCGATCCAACGCGCCGTCAATCGCGGGCGCGGCGACAACGGCCAAAGCCGCGGCGGAAGCCCCCCACATCGCGACCAGTTTCAGCTTCGCCAACTTGAGGCTCCTGAGCCCCGCGTCGGCCAGTCCGAGCCCGGCGTCTGTGGCCGCTCCTCCGGTCACGGAACCGGCAACGCCTTCGATCACCACCGCCGGAGCCGCCTGCGCGCCATCAGCCGTGAGGAAGGCCGCCAACGCCGCCGCCGGCGCCACGATGCCTCGTTGTTTGAAAAGCAGGCGCAGCTTCTCGACGGCCCGGCTCAATCGCTTGCGAAGCGCCGGCTCCGAAATGCCCATGACCTTCGCCGCCTCCGCCGATTCCATCTGCTGAAAATAGCGCAGCACCACCGCCGTCCGGTCCTTCTCGCCAAGTCTGCCCATCAGACGATCCAGTTCCGGCGCCAGATCGCTCCACCCGGGATCGTTCGCCGATTCATTGATTGCATTCATTTCAGCCGCCTTCCTTTCACGGTCCTGTCGCCGGTTCTCCGACCTGAGCAGGTCCGCCGCGACAAATCGCGTCGTGCGATAAAACCAACTCGCGAAAACAGTCTTCTTCTTCAAGGAATCCGCCTTGCGGGCGAACACGATGAACACGGCCTGGGTCACGTCGTCCGCCAGGTGGGAATCCCCCACCATCCGCAGGCCCGTCGAGTAAACGAGATTCACATATCGGCTCACGATGACGCGAAACGCCTCCTCCGACCGGTCCTCCACAAACTGACGCGTCAGTTGATGGTCCCCGGCCTTCTCAAGTGTCGATGCTGTCGTTTGCTCCGTCATAACCGACTTCATTCAATTTCGATTGCGGCGGCGGGGATGCTGTAACCCGACACCGGATAGGACTTCTTGGACTCGCCGTCCAGCTCCACGGAGCCAAGGTCCAAAGCTCCACCGGCTGCCGAGGCTGCCGGGACAACGATCTCATTCCTCGCCTTCGCCATGATCGCCAATCGGGTCGTCCCGTCTTTGTCCATCGCCCGGAGCGACACGGACAAACGGGAGGTCCCGACCGGGACAAACGGGAGCAGGAAATCGCCGTCGGCTCCGAAGCCCGCGGTAGGAGGAGATCGCACGAAACCGCCCTCCCGAGACTCGCGGGCTCGCCCACCTTGCACAACCGGCTCCAGGGAAACCGTGCTCCTCCTCCAATCGATCGTTTCGTCCCACCCGGAGAGATCCAGTTTGCCCTTCAGCGTCCTGCCGCTGAGATCCACCCAGGTCTCAGCCCCGGGCTTCAGGCCGCTGATGGCCCCGATTCCGCTCCCCGCCCAGCCGCCGTCTTCGTTCGGCGTCTGCCAGAAGAGGTGAATCGTTCCGCCCTCCATCGCCGGAACGGGAGGCAGAACAAAGTCCCCCTCAGCCCCGGCGACGGCCCGATAGCGATAGTGATCCAGTTGAACAAGCCTCCCAACGCCGGGCGCGGCCAGATGCGCCGAGAGAAACCCGTTCTTCGGCGCGCCGCCGTCGCTCTTCACCGTTCCTGAGACCTTCGCCCAAGGCTTCAACGTCAGCTTCGCCTCGCGTCTGAACTCCTCCATCGTGACAGCGGCGAACCCCGCCTCGGGATGGACGGCGACCACGCCCTCGTCCGTCCCGCCAATCTTCATCGAAGCCGAGCCGTCCTTGCCGGTCTTGGAGATCCGCCCCTTCTCTTCCCTCGACGCCAAAATCACCGCCCCTCCAACCCGCGTTGGCCGCGTCATCCGACAGGCAATCACACTCGCGCCTTCAACCGGCTTGCCCGCAAGATCAAAGGCCTTGAAACGAACACTCTCATAACGCTTCACCTTCAAAACGCCGTTCGTTGCGATCAGGTCCTTGGCGTCGATCCATCTCGCGTCGGAATCCGATGTGACATCTTTCCCGTCCACGCGAATTTGAAACTCCGTGTCCGGAATGTCCTCGTGCGTCACCACCAGTTTGACCCGGCTCAGATCCTTTGGCGCCGTCTTCTCATGCCAGTCGCCCGTCTCGTTGGTCGGCCGTTTGAATCGCGTCCCGGAAAAACCAAGTTGTTCGCGTCGCCCGTAATCGAACCGCTCCAGCAAATGCAGCGTGACCCACGCGCCGACAAGCGGCCTGCCGTTTCCATCGACAACCTTCCCCCCGATCCTCGTCCCAGGATCCAGGTAAAGGGTGTATTCCTCCGGAATCTCCCCGCCGTCCGCCAAGATCCAGCTCAACACCGTGGGGACATGAGCATCGTAGTAGGAATACACCCTCAGCATGTTGATCCTCCCCGCCGGCACGGCGAATGTCCCGATCCCGTCCGCGCCCACCTCCACGGTCGATGATGGAAACTTCGCTCCTCCTCCGCCGGACCAGTTGAGCCGCAAGCGGCCGGAGATCGTTTTCTCGGAAACAGCGTCCAGAACCTTGATCTTGCGCGTTTGTTTCACCACGAAGCCGCTGTCAGGCGTCGTTTCCGATACCGCGACGATTTCCAGCCCGGCCGAATCCTGAGCCGTCCGGACATCCCGTGAGCCCCCACCGCGCACGCCGCCTGTTTCCAAAACCGCCGTTCCGCCGCCGCCAAACATCAGCAGCCCGGCAAAAACGGCGAAACACCCCGCGGACGCCAAAAGTCACTTGAAATAGGGACCCGCCACCGAACGAGGCGACGGCGGCTTGGGCGTCATACGTCGAATGCTCTGGTCGCCGACAAAGCCTTTCGCCTCGCGTCCCGGCTTGGGAACGAACGGCTTCCTCCCGGGACCATCGACCGCAGCCTCAGGCAGCCGCATCGACACGCCGCAGTTCGGACACTCAATCTCCAAACCGGCGTGCGCCGCTTCGTAGCCGATGTGCTGCCCGCAACCGGCGCAGGTGTGCTTCAAATCGCTCATGAATCAACTTTGGCCAATCCATGGCCGCGAGCGGGCGATCCGTGACATCTTTTTCAGAAAATGTTTTTCGGCAGGCGCCTTTCGGGCATCCGCAGCCGCCTGCGATGACCATCCCCTTTTCCCGCTCCTGGCGCAATGCACTTGAGCCCCGGCTCCAAATGGTGGAATCGGGCGCCTGCCTCGCCGGATTCAACGCGGCCCCGGTAGCATCGGACGCAAGTCCGATCTGATCACATCCCCAATTCTTCCAGCTTCGGCTGGATCGCCTTGGCCCAGCGTTCATAGCCTTCGGCGCTGAGGTGCAGGTAATCCGGCATGATCTCCTTCGAAATCGTGCCGTCAGCATTCAGGAATTCGTTGCCCAGATCCATGTAATGCACGCGCTTGCCATCGGCCAGGCGGCGGATCTTCTGGTTGATCATCACGTTGTTCAACCGCTTCAGATCGTGCGGCGACTGCCCGCGCGGGAAGATTCCCAGCAGCAGGATCTTCGTCTCCTTCCGCTTCTCCCTGATGATCTCCAGGATGCGCTCGACGCCCGCCGCAACCTCGCCGGGATCCTGATCGAAGTGCCCCGTGTTGTTCGTGCCGATCATGACCACGGCCACCTTGGCCTTGCGGCTCATCTGGTTGTCCTTGGTCAGACGCCAGACGACGTGCTCCGTGCGGTCACCGCCGATGCCGAGATTCAACGCCTTCTTGTCGCCATAGTATTTCTCCCAGGTCTTCCTGCCGCGGCCTTCCCAGCCCTGTGTGATCGAGTCCCCGACAAACACCACGTCGAACGGTCCCTTGCGGGAATTGGCGGTGAGCTGCCTGTTGCGGTCGTTCCAACGCTTCTCATTGCCGCGCGTGGCGGGGATGACGGCGCTGTTCACGTCGTAGTGTTTGCGCAGGTCGCGATAACGCTTCTGCATGGCCGCGAGGACGGGCGCGTAGTCGGAGTTGTCGTGCACGCTGTTCATCTCGTGCGGATCCTTCTCCAGGTCGTGCAGCTGCCATTCGCGCGTGCGCGGGAACCACATCAGCTTGTAACGCTCGGTGCGGACGCCGTCGTGGACGGGCACGTTGTGCACCGCGGCGTTCTCGTAATAGGCGTAGTAGATCGCGTCGCGCCAATCCGGCGTCTTGGCCCCGCCATTGCGGAACAGGGGAACCAGGCTGCGGCCCTGGATGTCCGCGGGAACCGGAGCGCCGGCCAGTTCGAGAAAGGTCGGCGCGTAGTCAATGTTCTGGATCAGGGCCGGCGAATCGGAGCCCGGCTTGATCACGCCCGGCCAGCGGATCAGGAAGGGCATCTTCAGCGACTCCTCATACATCCAACGCTTGTCATACCAGCCATGCTCGCCGAGGTAGAAGCCCTGGTCGGACGAGTAGATGACGATCGTGTTCTTCGCGAGGCCGGATTCGTCGAGGTAATCCAGCACGCGCCCCACGCCATCGTCCACCGCCTGCACGCTCTTCAGGTAATCGGTGATGTAGCGTTGATACTTCCACTGGACGACCTCCTTCTCGGACAGCCTGCCGGCCTCCATGTCCTTGATGAACGCCTCATTGCGCGGACCATACCAGGCGTCCCAGGTCTTCTTCTGCGCCTCGGACATGCGGTCGTATTCACGATTGGGCAGGTTGCCGAAATGTTCCGGAAACTGGCTCTTCCCATGGAACTTCATGTCGTGCCCCCAATACATGTGGTTCCTGACCGACATCTCATTCTCGTTCAGCAACCTGCTGCGGCCGCCATAGTTGTCGAACAGCGAATCCGGCTCCGGCACGGGCCTGCCCTTGAACAGATCGAAATGCCGGGGATGCGGCGACCAGTTGCGATGCGGCGCCTTGTGCTGGCACATGAGAATGAAGGGCTTGTCCGCGTCGCGATCATTCTTCAGCCAGTTCAACGCGAGGTCCGTGATGATGTCCGCGCAGTAGCCCTCGTAGCGCTTGCGCTTGTTGTCCATCTGGATGAAGTCCGGGTTGTAGTAGTTGCCCTGCCCGGGAAGGATCTCCCAGTAGTTGAAGCCGGTGGGGTTGCTGCGCAAATGCCACTTGCCGACCAGCGCGGTCTCGTATCCCGCGTTCTGCACCATCTTGGGAAAGGTCCCCTGCGAGCCGTCAAAGAAATCGCCGTTGCGCCGGAAGCCGTTGATGTGACTGTGCTTGCCGGTAAGAACGCACGCGCGCGACGGCCCGCAGATCGAGTTCGCGCAGAAGGAATTTCGATAAATCGCCCCCTCCTTCGCCAAACGGTCAATATGCGGCGTCTGGTTGATCTTCGATCCCAACGCGCTGATCGCCTGCACGGCATGATCGTCGGAGAAAATGAAGACGATGTTGGGGCGACCGGAGGCGGCGCCCGCCGCAACGGCGAAGACGAGGAGGAACAACAGGGCAATTCGTTTCATGGAGCCCAAAGTCTAGGGAAACGAAGCGCGCGGAAAAGCTCCAAATCCCAACACAACTCCTGTAGCGGCGCGCGTCCACTTTACAACGCGGAGTTCGGATCGGTATTGGCGCCGCCTTCCGCAGTCCCCATTCCAGGTTCCCTCGGTCCCACCGGGAATTGGAAATGCGCCATCCGCTCCCGATCGCGTCCCCCCGACGGCATTCCCCCGTCAAATCGGCTTGCCTGGCGCGGATATCCACCGATCATGGGGCTCCCCAAATCCGGCGATTCGTACTGTCATCGAAATGGCGCGCCGGTCGCGTCATGCGCTTGACCCGCAATGAATCCGATTCGCGACGAAAGTCTCAAAGTGAGCGTCAGCTTCCGGCCGCTGATCCAGGGCCAGACGCTGCTGGATCGCTATCGCCTCGAGAAGCGGATCGGCCAGGGCGGCATGGGCGTGGTCTGGGAGGCGCACGACCTTGAAGCGGACACTCCCGTGGCCCTTCGTGCGCTGGGCAACAACTTCTATGCCAACGAGGCGGCCCTGATCAATCTTCGCAAGGCCGTTGGGAAATACTCCGGTCTTTCGCACCCGAACATCGCGCGCGTGTTCGATTTCGTTCATGGGCCGAGGTTCGTCGGGATCGCCGCCGAACTGGCCGCCGGAGAAAGCGCCGCAACCCTGCGCGAAAGCGCTCCAACCGGCGTCCTTTCACCGGGCGGTATTGCCGGCTGGATCGAATCGTTGTGCGCCGCGCTGGGACATGCCCACGAATCGGGCGCCTCCCATGGCGATCTGAAGCCATCCAACCTGATGCTTGGCGATGACGCCTCCGTGAAGATCCTCGATTTCGGGCTCGCGGCGAGTGTGAACGTCGGATTGGAGGGCGACGCGAGAATGCCCGTCGGCCCGACGCCGGACTACGCCAGCCCGCAGGTTTCCGATGGCTCCCCCCCCTCCACGCTGGACGACCTCTATTCCCTGGGGGCCACGCTGTATGCCCTCCTTGCCGGCGTTCCGCCCTTTTACGACGAGGCCAGGCAGACTTCGACGACGCACACCCGCGGAAACGTCCCGCCCCCAATCAACGAACGCCGCGCGCAATTGGCCGCTGACGCGCCGCCCATTCCAAAAGCCTGGGAAAACGCGATCGCCTCCTGTCTGGCGTTCGACCCATCCGACCGTCTCCCATCCGCGGAGGACGTCGCCAAGGCATTTGCGTCCGCCGCTGTGGAGAGCATCGAGCGCCCGATCGAAACCTCCGCCCCGACCGGGGAACCGACTCCGGAGCCCGCCCCGGCCATGGAACCGGAGCCGGAAATTGAATCCGTTCAGCCGCCTGCCCGACCGGAGAATCTCACGGCGACCCCAGGAGACGGGAGCATCCGACTGATCTGGGAGGCTGTCGAAGGCGCGACCCACTACACCATCAAGGCGTCCGACCAGACCGGCGGCCCCTACACGGCGATCGGCCAGACTGAAGGGATCACCGATTGTGAGATCGATGGATTGCCCAACGGCGTCACCCGGCATTTCGTCATCGCGGCGGACAACGAGGCCGGCAGCAGCCCCGAATCGGAGGAGGCCTCCGCCACCCCAATGCCGCATCCGGAAGCTCCGACGAACCTGCAGTGCGCCCCAAGCGACGGAGCCGTGGAGTTGCATTGGACGGCGGTCGAACACGCCGAGAGCTACAGCGTCCATCGCGCCTTTTCGACGGAGGGCCCGTTTGAACTGATCGAAGCCGGCATCCAGGAACCGGCGTTCGAGGATGCCGGACTTGAGAACGGGAAACGCCTCGCCTATGCGGTCATCGCCTCCAATCCCGTCGGCGACAGCGACGCCTCGGAAATTGTGGAGGCCGTTCCGCTCGCCCGGCCAAAGGCGCCTGTGTCGCTCGCCGCCGCGCCGGGCAATGAGCAGGTCGCGCTGCGGTGGGATGCGGTTGAACTGGCCGATTCCTACGAACTGCGCCGCGCAAAAGGGCCCGACGGCAGATTGGAGGTCGTTGCGTCCGGTCTGACCGATTGCAGCTACACGGACGTCGGACTGGAGAATGGCGTCGACTGCCGTTACACGGTCGCGGCCGTCAACGAAGCCGGGGTCGGACCGGAATCAGAAACCGCCACCGCCGCTCCCCTGCCCCGACCGAACTCGCCCGCCGAGTTCAGCGTTCAGTGTCGTCCCAATGGCGCCGCGTTGTCCTGGGAGGCTTCGAACGGCGCCGAGAGCTACGTTGTCTGCCGTTCGCTCGAGAAAGACGGCCCGTTTGAGCCGATCGCGGAGAACGTCGGGAAAGAGAGTTGCCTCGACGAGGGCCTGGAGAACGGCGTCCGCGTGTTCTACACGATCAAGGCCGTCAACGCCACCGGAGCGGGCGAGCCCACATCGGCGGTCGGCGTCACCCCGGTCGAACTGCCGGCCGCTCCGGACAGGATCGAAACATCGCCGGGCGATGGACGCGTCGATATCCGTTGGAAAGCCTCGCAACATGCCGCTGCCTACAATGTCTTGCGCTCCTCCGAAGCCGATGGAGACTTTGAACCCTTGGCATCGGGGCTGACAGAATGTCGTTACTCCGATGAAGATGTCGCGAACGGCCGGACCTGCCATTACAGGATCCAGGCCGTCAATGACGCCGGCGACGGCCCGGCATCACAGCCGATCAGTGAAACGCCTCTCGCCCTCCCAGCCGCGCCAGGGGACTTCACGGCCACCCCGCAACCCGCCGCCGCAAGCCTGACCTGGAGCTCCGTTGACGGGGCGGAAAGTTACACGCTCAGTCGCTCGCAAGATGAGTCCGGCCCCTACGAACAGATTGTCGATGGACTGACGGAAACAAATCACCAGGATGACAACCTGATCAACGGCCGGCGCTACTTTTATCAGGTCGCTGCAGTCAACGCCGTGGGAGCCGGCAAGGCTTCCGGGACAACGAACGTCACCCCGAAACCGCTGCCGGCAAAGCCGGTCGACCTCGCCGCGGTTCCGGGCGACGGATCGGTCAAACTGAGCTGGACGCCCGCCTCCGACGCCACGACAACCTACGAGGTCAAGCGCGCGACCGGCGGAAAGGGCAAACTCGAAACGGTGGCGACCGGCGTCGAATCGCCCGATTACACCGACGCCAATCTGACCAACGGTCAGACCTATCGCTATGTCATCGAGGCGCGCAATGAAGTCGGCGCCGGACCGGCCTCGGATGCCGTGACAGCGGCGCCCTTGCCCAGACCGGCGCCGTCGGCGAACCTCGCCGCCATCCCCCGCCCCGAAGGCGCCGTCCTTTCATGGAAAGCGTCAGACGACGCTGAAAGCTATGTCCTCAGCCGCGCCTCAGACAAAACGGGGCCTTTCGAAGAGATTGCAACCGATCTCCGGGAACCCACGTTCACGGATTCCGGACTTGAGAACGGGAAGGCCTGTTTCTACGCCGTCTCCGGCAGAAACATCGCGGGGCTCGGGGAGCCGACCGAACCGATCGAAGTCACTCCGATCCCTCTCCCTTCCTCCCCCGGCTCCGTCACGGCGACTCCGGGCGATCGCAAAGCGTCCATTTCGTGGGAGGCTGCCTCCGCTGCGACCCAATACAAACTCCTTCGATCCAATTCTGCAGATGGCGAATTCATCGAAGTGGCGACCGGACTGACCGACTGCGCCTTTGTTGACGAAGGACTCGAGAACGGCGCGGAGCTGTTCTATCGCGTCATTGGAGGCAACGCCGTCGGGCTTGGCCCGGAATCCGATGCGCTTGCGGTCACGCCGATTGCCAAGCCTCTGGCGCCCGCCGGCCTGACCGCCAAGCCGATGCCGGAAGCAGCAAAGCTGACCTGGAAGTCAGCTCTCGACACAGCAAGCTGTCTCATTCTCCGAGCTCAGGATTCCGCCGGCCCTTTCGAACGCATCGCTTCAGAGGTCACGAGTTCCGAGTTTCTTGATGAGGAGCTACAGAATGGCCGCTGCTATTTCTATCGGGTGACCGCGGCCAATGCCGCCGGCGAGAGTCCCGAGTCCCCGGTTGTTTCCGCGACGCCGCAGCCCCTGCCCGGCGCGCCCGCCAACCTCGCCGCCCAACCCGGCGATGCTCTCGTCTCCCTGACCTGGAAAGCCGCCGAGGATGCCGCCGATTACCGGGTCCTGCGCTCCGTCGCCGCGGACGGCAAACTCATCGAGGTCGCAGCCGGCCTGACTGATTGCGCCTTCAACGACGAAGGCGTGGAGAACGGCGTCGAACTTTTCTACCGCGTCGTCGCAGGCAATGACGTCGGCGACGGGCCTGAGTCGGAAACCATTTCGGTCACTCCAATGGCTCGGCCGCTGGCTCCGACCGGACTGGTCGCCACACCGATGTCCAAAGCGGCAATGTTGACCTGGGAAGCCGCGGCGGGAGCCGCCCATTACACGGTCGCTCGCGGCCGCAACGAAACAGGTCCATTCGAATTGATTGCCACACAAGTTGAGGCCACAGAGTTTCAAGATTCAGATCTGGTCAATGGACAGCGCCACTTTTACCGCGTCCATGCCGGCAATCCCATAGGCGAAGGAGAACCATCCGAGGTCGTCGGCGTCACTCCGATGCCGGTCCCTGCGGCTCCGGCAAATCTTGTCGCCCGCCCGGACGATCGTCAGGTCAGACTCTCGTGGGATGCCGCCGACAATGCGGATATCTATGAAGTCCGACGATCCTCCAGAGCCGACGGGGATTTCCGGATCATTGACGCGGACATTCAGGAATGCGTTTGGACCGATGCCGGCCTTGAGAACGGAGCGGAGCAGTTCTACATCGTCACCGCGGTAAACGATGCCGGCCGCAGTCCCGATTCCGAAACGGTGGGCGCCTCGCCCATGCCGAAGCCGGCCCCGATTTCCGGCCTCTCGATCCAGCCGGGTTCCGAGACCGCCGTCCTAACCTGGGACGCCGCAGAAAACGCCAAAGGCTACGTCATCAGCCGCGCTGAACAGGCGGACGGCCCCTTCGAGATTGTCTGCGAAGGCGTCGAATCCGAACGCCACGTCGATGATGGGTTGTCCAACAACTCGCGGGCGTTCTACCGCGTTCATGCCGTCAATCCCGTCGGCGAGGGCGAACCGTCCGCGGTCGTCGGCGTCACTCCAATGCCCGTCCCGGCGGCTCCGCTGAACCTGGTCGCCCGCCCGGACGATCGTCAGGTCGAGCTTTCCTGGGAAGCCGACGAGAATGCGGATGTGTATGAAGTCCGACGCGCCGACGATCCTGAGGGTCCTTTTCAGACAATCGCCGCCGGCTGGGCCGAGCCTTCCCTGATCGACACTGATCTGACCAACGGAGCGCCGGTCTACTATGCGGTCTGCGCGTTCAACGACACCGGGGCCGGCCCGGACTCTGAAGTTGTCTCCGCCACCCCGCTTGCCCGTCCGGACGAGCCCACCGGACTCACCGCGCGCCCCAAACCCAACGCCGCCGTCCTGACCTGGGATATTTCGGACGATGCGGACAGCTATCTCGTCGCACGGGCGCCAACAAAGGAAGGCCCCTTCGAGACCGTCGCCTCGGAACTGGATGCTCCAGAATTCACCGACGACGGCCTGGAGAACCACCAGGCCTGCTACTACACGGTCGCCGGCGTGAACGCTGTCGGCGCGGGAACGGCGTCGGAGGCCGTCAAGGTCATCCCGGTTCCATTGCCCGCCCAGCCCTCCGGATTGCAGGCCACGCCTGATGACGGCACGGTCCGAATCCACTGGAGCGCGGCGGACGACGCCGACCGCCACGATGTCTACCGCTCGACCAGCGAGACGGACGGCTTTGAAGCCATTGCCGTAAACGTCACGGAATGCGAACTGGTCGACGCCAATGTCGAGAGCGGCCAGACCTACTACTACGCGGTTGAGGCCTTGAATGCGGTCGGTTCCGGGCCCCGCTCCACCGTGGTGTCCGTTCGTCCGCTGGCCCGGCCCAAACCGCCGAGCAACCTCACGGCAACGCCGGATTCCGAATGCGCAGACCTCTCGTGGGAACCTGTTCCTGGCGCGGATCACTACATCGTGCAACGCGGCGTCGAATTATCATCCCCGTTTGAAACCATCGCTTCCGATGTCACCCTGAGCGAATTCCACGACTCCGGCCTGCGCAATGGCGAATTGTATTTTTACAAGATCGCCGGCGTCAACGAAGTCGGCGAGGGACGCACGTCCGATCCGGCATCCGTCGTGCCGATGGGCAAACCGTCCGCGCCGATTGGATTGAAGGCCTCCTCCGGCGACCGCGAAATCGAACTCCGCTGGGAATCCGATCCAGCCGCGGATTTCTACGAGGTCAGAAGAACAAGACACGGCGACGACCGGAGTGAAATCGTCGCAACCGGCCTGAATGAATGCCGCTTCAGGGACGCCGATCTGGACAACGGACAGCCCTACATCTACACGGTCACGGCGACAAATGACGCCGGCGAAAGTCCGGCCTCAAACATGATCCGGGTCACGCCTCAGGGAGCGCCCTCGCCGCCGGCCAATATCACCGTCGAACCGCGGCCTCAGGGCGTGGAGTTGCGTTGGAAACCTTCCCCCGGGGCGGACCGCTACGCCATCGCCCGCTCCACCTTCGTCTGGGGCCCCTTCGAGCAGGTCGCCGCCGATGTTGAAGGCGACTCCTTTCAGGATTCGGGTTTGGAGAATGGCGGCACCTATCACTACGTCCTCGTCGCGGTCAACCTCGCGGGAAGAAGCCCCGATTCGCCGGTTGTCAGTCTGACCCTCCCCAAGCCGCCTGCCGCGCCCTCGCTGCAGACGCCGGTGTGCCGCGATCAACGTGTGACCCTCGAATGGGAGCCCGTGTCCGGAGCCACGAGCTATACAGTGCTCCGGGCTGAAGGGCAGACCGGACAATTCCATACCATCGCCGAGCTCGTGCTGTATCCGCGCTTCGACGACACCGATGTCTGGAACGGCCGGCAGTATCAATACCAGGTCGCGGCGGTGAATCCCGCCGGTCCGGGGCCGGCCTCGCAACCGGTCTTCGGAACGCCGATCGAAGCCGGTGGCCGGACGGAGGTCATGACCAAGCCCGCCTGGTTGGAAGATCCCGTGGTCGTTTCCGAAACCCCGACGCCGGTCACACCCGCTTCTTCATCGGCGGACACGACGACCGAAGCGCCTCCGAGCGACACCTCCCAGACAAGTTATCAGACCTGGCTGCTGAAAAACCCGGCGCCGCGTAAACCGAAGAGATCCCCCGGCAAACCATCGGAAACCGAATCTCAGAATCTCCCTCCAGACTCAACCAACGAGGATCGCCCACCAGAATCGACAAGCAAACTCCCGGATTACTTGAGCGCTTCCGAGCCTCAGCCCGAACCTGAACCTGAGCCTCACCCCAAACCTGAGCCTCAACCCAAACCCGAGCCGCAGCCCGAACCTGAACCCGAGCCGCAGCCCAAACCCGAGCCTCAGCCCAAACCCGAGCCTCAGCCCAAACCCGAGCCGCAGCCCAAACCCGAGCCTCAGCCCGAATCCGAGCCTCAGCCCGAATCCGAGCCTCAGCCCGAATCAGAAGCCGGCAAGATTCCCAAACGCCCTTCCTCATTCAAGCTGACCGCCGGCGATGGACGCGTTGTTCTCTCGTGGGATGACGCCGCTGGAGCCGATGAATATCGCATTCGCCGGTGGACGGAGGGGACCGACACCATTCAACTGCAGAACCAGACTTCCGTGGCCAATCATTTTGAAGACCTGGGGCTCGAGAACGGCGTCACCTATTACTACCAGCTTTTCGCCGCCAACAGCGCCGGTCAGAGTCAACGAGCCGCCGAAGGCAACGCGACCCCGGAAGCCTCGACCGCGACTCCTCCGGTCGTTGACGAGCCGGAGCTTCCTTCGGAAACCGAGGCCGCCCCTCCGGCCGCATCGGAGCCGACCCCGTTCCGTGTCACCGCCTCAAACGGAAGCCGGAAAGTGAAACTCTCCTGGAATAACGTCAAAGGCGCCGCCGGCTATGATGTCTGGAGAAAGATGTCCTTCGAACCCGAGTTGGAGCGCGTGGCGGAGAACCATCAGGGAACGGAATTCAACGACTCGGGACTCATCAACGGGGAAGCCTATCTCTATGCCGTGGAAGCCCGCTTCCACGACAGGGACGGCGAACGTTCAGCTTTGGTCGAGGCCACCCCGAACGCGCGACCGGCCCCGCCCTCCGATCTGCGAGCCACCCCCGGTTCCGGCTGCGTCAAGCTGACCTGGGAGCGCGACGATCCCGATCTCGACTTTGTCGTGCTTCGATCGGATGCCCCCGACGGCCCCTTCACCCGGATCGCGGTCGTGCGACGCGAGGGGGAATTCACCGACAAGGACCTGCAGGAGGCGATCCCCCATCGCTACATCGTCCGCGCAGCCAATGAGTTTGGTTCGAGCGACGATTCGAAGATTGTGGAGGCAACGCCCAAGGCAGGTCTCAGGGGACTCCTCGGCAAACTGAAAAAATAGTGCGGCGCCGCCAGGCCGGTCGTCGCGGGCGGCCGCCTCGACACGAATCAGCCGATCTGAGCCGCGTAATCCTCCGGCGACAGCAACGCGTCAACCTCCGTCGGGGAGTCCAGTCGGATCCGGAAAAACCAGCCTTCCCCAAAGGGATCGTCATTCGCCAGCCCGGGATTGTCCTCCAAGGCCTTGTTGACCTCCACCACCTCGCCGCTGACCGGGGAATAGACATCGCTGGCGGTCTTGACCGACTCGACCACCGCGCATTGATCGCTTGCCTTCAACTGTCGGCCGACTTCGGGCAGTTCGACGAAGACCAGTTCGGTCAACTCCGCCTGCGCGTGGTCGCTGATGCCCACGGTGGCGACGCCGTCCGCCACACGGACCCATTCGTGCGACGCGGCATATTTCAGATCGGAAGGGACATTGGCGCTCATGGCTTGTTCTCAGGTGTCAGATTGGTTCTTGCTGTAAATCGGTTTCGCGCAGATCGCCGCCGGCGTCCGCCTTCCGCGAATCTCGATCTCGATCGGCGTGTCGCGACGGGCATGCTCCCGCGACACATGGCCCAGGCCGATCCCGATCCCAAGAGAGGGACTTTGCGTGCCGCTGGTCACTTCGCCAATCCTTTTCGCGTCGTCGCCCACGCTCCAGATCGGATACCCCTGCCGCGGCGGCGCAGATCGGCCGGTCATCTTGAAGGCAATCAAACGCCGATCCACGCCGGCCTCCTTCTGCGCAACCAGGGCATCGCGTCCGATGAAATCCCCCTTGTCCAACGCAACAGACCAACCGATGCCGGCCTCAATCGGCGTGGTGTCTTCGTCCAACTCGTGACCGTAGAGCGGATAACAGACCTCCGTGCGCAGGGTGTCGCGGGCGCCGAGGCCGCAGGGTCTTGCTCCGACTTCGATCAACCGGTCCCAGAGCGCACGAACCTCGTCATTTGCGCAGATAATCTCGAAACCGTCCTCCCCGGTGTAGCCTGTCCGGGAAATCCAGACCGGCTTTTCAAGTCCCGCCACCTGAAACGAACCAATCCGGTTCTTCGCCAGGTCGCAGGCGTCTCCCGAAAGTTTCCGCATCATTGTCGCCGCCTCCGGCCCCTGCAAAGCGATCGCCCCCGCGTCCCCCGACTGGTCGTGCATCGAACATTCCTCGGTCGCCAGAAATGCGTCCCGGCGGGCGACCAGAGCGCCCCAATCCTCCGCGATCCTCGACGCGTTGACCACCAACAGGAAACTCTTCACCGCGGTCCGGAAGCAGTAGAGATCGTCGATGATCCCCCCGCGTTCGTTACAGATCTGCGTGTAGTGGCCTTCCCCGATCTCCAGACGCGATGCGTCGTTCGTCAGCGCTTGATTCACGAACTCTCCTGAAAACGGGCCGCCAATCTCGAACTCTCCCATATGAGAAATATCGAAAAGCCCGGCCGTCTCCCGCACCGCCTTGTGCTCCTCGATGATGCTCGTGTATTGGACCGGCATCTCCCAGCCGCCGAAGTCGATCAACTTCGCGCCGAGTTTCTGGTGAGCTTCGAATAGCGGCGTCCGTTTGAGCATGAGGTCAGGATTGGAATTGAATCTTGCCGACGGACGACGTTAACGAACCCGCCCAATTCCGCAATCCACTTTCACCCCCCCGCTCCCAAATCCGCACTCCGCATTCCCCGTTCCGCATTCAAATCATCCCCATTTCTCCAACTTGATCTGCGACTTGGGCACGCCCAGTTCCCCCTTCACAAGCTTCTCCGTGCCCTCGACCAACCCGGTCGGCCCGCAGGCATAAAACACAGTCTTGTCCAGGTCGCCGATCTGCTCCTTGATCCAGTCTGCGTCGATCCGGCCGCGCCGCCCGGTCCAGGGATCGTCGTCCTTCAGCCGGGTGCAGGTGACCTTGAATTCCAGGTTTGGATTCCGGTTCTCCAGCTCGCGAAACTCTTCGTTGAAGATGATGTCCTCAGTGGTCCGGCAGCTGTAGAGAATGGTGATCTTCGTGTTCTTGCCGAGCTGGGTTGCCTCGCGGGCAAACCCGCGATAGGGCGTCACTCCCGATCCTCCGGCAATGCAGATCAAATGTATCCCCTCCGGCTCAAACACCGGCTGAAATTTGCCCACCGGCGGCAGCACGTGAATCACATCGCCCTCCTCCGTCCAGTCCACGATCCGCGTGCCCATCTTGCCGTCGCGCTTGATCGTGACTTCGAAGTGGCCTTTGTCCAATTCACACGACGACAGTGAGTAGGCTCGCCGATACTTCGGCCTGTCCGGAAAAGCCAGCGTGATGAACTGCCCGGTCTTGAACTCGGATGGATATCCTTCGGGCCATGCGAGGCGCACCGTCTTGGTGTCCTGCAACTCCATCACCACCCGCTCAACGACCATCTCTGTATGCTGTTTCGCCATGAATCTATCCGCTGTTTGGGCTTCGGGAGCGCAACCTACCCATCCATTGCCCGCGTCAAAAGAAAAATCCGGCCGCCCGGTAAATGCCCGGCGACCGGATCCAAAACCTCAATCAACCGCTCAACGGGCAGCGACGGCGCCGGCGGAAACGTCCAGGCAGACCGCCTCAGTCGTGCTGCGGGCGTAGATGCGTCCATTGCTGATGACCGGGGTCGACCAGCACTTGCCGCTGAGGACCTTCGCCTTGTCGACTTCCTTGTAGCCGCTGGGGTCGGCCTTGATCAGGAAGATCTCACCGGTGTCACTGAGCGCCAGCAGATGACCGTCCACCAGGACCACATTGCCCGGTCCGAATCCCGGCTGCTCCCACTTGACCTCGCCGGTCTTCACATCCACGCACTTGATCGGGCCGTTGCCATATTTCTTGAACTGAAACATCCCGTAGAGATGCCCCTCGTGCAGGACCGGCGTGCTCCAATGGTTGGCGATGAACTTGTCGCCCGGACGACGATAAATCTCCTCGGCGGAAAACTTCGCGCCCTTCTTCGACACCTTGCAGGCGCCGCCGCCCACGCCGTAACCCGCCGAACAATATACGATGTCCCCCGCCACGACCGGCGAGATGGCCGTCGAGACCTTGAACGGAAATTCGTAGCGCCACAAAGCCTTGCCGCTCTTCGACTCCAGCCCGACCAGGCCCTTCTGCGTGAAGAAGATCACCTGCCGGACGCCGTGAATATCGGCGACGGTCGGTGTGGAATGCGTCATCAGATCGTCCTGCCCCTTCCACACGACCTTGCCGTCGCTCTTGTCCAGCGCCAGAAGCGCCTGCCCCGGACCTCCGCCCGCGACAAACAACAGGTTCCCATCAATGACCGGCGAGGCGGCGTTCTTCCATTTGATCTGCACGCCGGCGTTCTGCTTCATGATGTCGCGACCCCAGACCTTCCTGCCCGAGTCCGCGTCGAGGCAGACCAGTTGCAGGTGCGCCGAGAGAACGTAGACTTTGCCGCTGTCGTAGGTCGGCGTCGAACGCGGACCGTCGCCGCCGTTGTTGTCCCGCGCTCCGGCGTTGCCTCCGTCATGCTCATAGTCGCCGCTGCCCAGCACGACGCGCCACTTCTGCTTTCCCGTCCTGGCATCGTAGGCCACGGCCACTTCGCGCCGCTCGCCGCCGATCACCGGCCCCTCCACCGTGTAGGCGTTGCCTCCGCCGGTCGTGAAGGAACTGAACCCGTTGGGAGTCTTCTGCCGCCAGAGGACACGGGGGCCCTGCTTCGGCCACTTCTTCATGGCCAGCTTCTCGGAGCTGGATCCGTCCAGCTTCGGGCCGCGATATTGCGTCCAGTCGTCCGCATTCAATCCAGCCGCCCCGGCCAACAGACCGGCTGCTGCCACAACAGGAATCCACGTGTTTTTCTTCATAAATTCGATATTTTTCAGAATGGAGCGGATGTTGTAGTGCAGCCCGATGGGATTGGCAAGCCGCCGATCAGGGCAGCTTTGCCTTGAGGGTCACCACCGTCCCCCTGCCCTCCGAACTATGAATCTCCAGCCTGCCGTCCATTTCCGCCGCCCGCCTCCGCATGCCAGAGATCCCGGCGCCTTTCGTCCTGCGTTTCGGTTCAAACCCCTTGCCATCGTCGCGCACGCGCAAGGTCAGTTCGCCTTCGTGCGATGTCACGAAGACCTAGATCGTCGAAGCTTTGGCATGACGCGCCGCGTTGCCCAAAGCCTCCCGAAAGATCAGATACACGCGACGCACAAACATCAATGGGAGCGGGTTCGGCCGAAAACTTCCCGACACCCGGAAGTGCCCGACACTGCGCCCGCAAACCTCCAGCGTCGTTTCCCGCATCTTCTCCGACACGTGATAAAGCCCTGTATTGCCCGTCTTCAGCAGCCAGACAATATCGCGCATGGAATCGGCGGTCTCCGCTGCGAGCCGGCCAAGTTCCAGCAGTCGGTCGCGGCCAAGTTCCGTGTCGCGAACTTCATCCCGCACTTCTTCCGCCATCCGGGAAATGGCGTCGAATTGCTCCCCCAGATCACCGGGAACGGCCCCGGTCCAGGCCATCGCCCTGGCTCTCTCAAATCCGCGCATCCGCCAGCTGTAATACCCGCCGACGAACACCGCCGAAACCAGCGCGACCACCGTCCAGATTGTCGTCGTGACAGCAATTCCCGACGCCTGCGCGCGCGCGAGCGTCGCCTTTTCCTCACGCAAATTCCGAATGCGCCGTTCCAACGCATGCCGCCGGCTCAGCGCCCGGAGCCAGACGGGATACTCCAAGATCTCCCGTTGGCTGGTGAAACCGTCGGTCAACGCCCATTCATTCCAGAATGGC
>JAYPEY010000008.1:47719-111199 GCA_038126035.1 Verrucomicrobiales bacterium
GCGCCCACGTGGTTTCCCCGCACGACGTTCTCCCCGCCGGAGTAGACCTGAATCTCCGCCAATTCCATCGCAGCCCGTTCCTCACCGCGGAGCCTCGTCGCCGTAACCCGCACCCAGGCGCCCGTGGTTTGACGTCCCTGCACGATCACCGGATTCGCCCCCGGATCCGGAAAATCCTCCCCTGAGTGGTCGGCCAGCAGCGTTGGATTCGCAAACTCCGGGTTGGGCGCGGACTGCACCAGAAACCTCAAGGGAAACATTGCGCCCGCGGCATCGGCCGAATCGGCGGGTGCCGCTGGAAAAATCCGAACCTCGTCGATGGGCGCGGATTCCTGAAGAAACACCTGCACCCACTTCACCACCTCATCCCGGTGCAACTCCCCCGCGGAACGATACCCGTTGGCCCGGCTCGGCTCGCCGCCGATCGGCGGGCCAAGATGACTGAACCCATCGACCAGGTTCTCCACCCCCCATGCCGGAGCTTCGCGATCGTCCTCCGAAGCCGTCGCTTTCATTCCAACTGAGGCCACCCGGTTTCCCGAGAGGACGAACACCTCGCTCAACCCGCACGCCTCCCCGCCCGCGCGCCACATCGTCACCCGCACATGGCGCGCCGTAATCGGACGCCACTCAAAATGGACGGGATAGGCTCCCGGATCCGGAAATCCGTCCGGGAATCGATCCGCCATCAACCTCGCCCCCCGGAATCCGGGATCGTTTGACAACTCCACCGTAAAGCGACCGGGGAACGCAATCGCGGACGCTCCCCGCAACTGTCCGCCGAATACCGGAACCAACGCGACCCCGTCGATGCCGACCTCCTCTCCCAGATCAATGTCCACCGTCACAGGCTCGTTCCCTCTCGAACCCAGCGCCAGACCGCGCCATCCAATCCGGTCCCCCGCCGCCGAACCTGTCGGCCGAGGCAGTCCGCGCAATTCCGATGACAACCGTTCGACCTCCCGATCCAACGCCTCCGCCTCGGCGGCGAATTCCTCGGCGCTCAGGGAAAAGACCCCTGCCCGACACGCCTCAACGCCATTCCACGCCAAAAGCATGCCCCCGACAGCGCCGATACAAATGGCCCTTCGGATCCCCATCTCGTCAGAACATCCATCAAGCGCCCCGTTCCGCCAATGGCAAAATCCGCATCGCTTGGCCTGCATGCCCATCGGAGCAAGGCAGAGCCCTGCCTTCGGGACCAGCCGTAGCCGTTAGGTCAGTTCGCTCCCATGCCGCCATTCTCCTCGATCTCAATCTCCACCGGCATTGACCTCCCCCGCCGCTCGTCTACAATTCGTACCATGTCTCAATGGCGCCAATTCTGTGAAACCCACGGTCGTCCCTACCTCGCGTTGAAGTTCCTCTCCGGACCCAACACCGGGTCCGAAGCCCCGCTCAAAGAGGGCAATGAAGCGATCCTCGGCAGAGGAAGCGACGCCGACATTCTCATCGAGGAACGCAAGGCCTCGCGACAGCACGCCCGCCTTTACTACAACGACAACCAGCTTTTCATCCGCGATCTCGGCTCCGTCAACGGCACCCTCGTCAATGGGGACAAGATCGAGTTCAAGCCCCTCTATCCCGGCGACCAGGTGGAGATCTCCGGCGTTCGAATGCGACTGGAGAACCGCCAGCGCATCAGCGAGGCAAGCTGGAAGTGGTGGCGCGACCAGCGGAAACTTCAACAGGCCCGCGAAGGAAGCCCCACTTCGGAGGCTCCCACCATGGACAACGTCCTCGCCGGCAACCTGCGTTCCTTTCCCATTGCCGACCTGCTCAAACTCCTGCAATCCACAAACAAGACCGGCGTCCTCGTCCTCGACACCGTCTGGGGCCTGGGCGAGATCGCCTTCCGCGACGGAACCATGTGCTCCGCCGGACTGCCCACCCGCGAATCCGCCCCGACGCTCGACGCCATCGCCCGCCTGATCGTCGCCACCAAGGGCGAATTTGAATTCTGCGCCGGCGAGTTCAACGGGCTTGAGAACGCCATCGCCATCGATCCCGAGGAACTCCAGAAGGCCGCCGTCGAACTGCCCGAGATCTTCCTGGAACTCGAATCCCTCATCCCCTCCATCGACAGTTTCGTCAAACACTCGGAGGGCGCCATCGACGAGGCCGAGGAAGGCTCGCAGGCGGCAGAGGTTCTGAAACTGACCCACGCCCCCACAACCCTGGCGAATATCTTCGATCACTTCGCCGCCGTCGCCGCGGACGCCGCCCGCACCCTGGTCGAACTTATCAAAGTCGGACACATCAAGACCCTGAACTAGCCTTCAACGGGGGAAAAAAGAGGGAAAATGGTGCGCGATACAGGATTTGAACCTGTGACCTCCACCGTGTCAAGGTGATGCTCTACCACTGAGCTAACCGCGCATCCGCTCGGAAGGCCGAGGAACATGGCGTAAGACATGCGGCTTTGGCAAGGATTGATTTTGATGAATTCCGTGCGCGCCCATCGCGCAACACTTCACTCCGTCCGGGCGCTCCTTCGAAACACCCGCAACGGGAACTGCTCAATCTCTTCAGCTGAAAACAACTCCGGAGTCGCATCCACAAACAGCCCGATCCGCTTCAATTCCTCAATTCTCGAATCGAAAACGGTCAGGATCACAACGTCGGCCGAAGTTTCGGCAAATTCGCGGGGCCCTGCTTCCACATCATCGCCCAGCCAAGGCTCCCCCAGGTGGAAGGCCGTGTAGAGCCCCGCTCTGCCCCCCTGCAACGTTGCGCTTCCCGCAATCGGCCCCGACATTCCCGCCTTTTCCATGCGATCCGCCAACTCCATGGCGAACGCATTACCCGCATTGGGAATGCCCACCAGGGCCGCCAGCAGCCAGATCATCGCGGGCAGGGCAAACGACGCGGCTGAGACCCGCAACGCCCAGGCTCTTGCATTGCCTGCCCCTTCCCCGAAACGCCCGGCAAGCAGCCCCGCTGTCCCCGCAACCGCCGCCCAGACGAACGGGAAGGCCGGATAGAAATAGCGCAGGTCATCGGATCGCAGATAGACCGGCAGATAGAGGCCGGCCATCAGGATCACCGGAACCACGCCCCAACGCCAACGCTCCGACTGCAACCGCGCGCGAATGCCGCCACGCATCGCCAGGCATCCGACAAACCCGACCAGCGGCAGATAGAACAGATCAAATCCGGGAATGAGCGTGAACAGATCGCGCGCCGCCACAACGAAGTTGGACCGCAATAAATGGGCGACATTGAACCCGCTGAAATAATTCACGATCTTCGGAACGTTCTCCGCGACGATTCCCAGTTGATGCCGCGCCGCGGCGGCATCATCAAACGGCGACCAGAACCTGTAATCCATCGCCGAAGGATCCTCCCACTGCGTCACCCGTCCGGGATCGGGGCGATGGAGAACCTTGGCGAAGGGATGATAACGCTCCACATCAGGCGGCCCTGCAATGGCATGATTGATCCGGCCGCTGGTCGAAAAGGTGGGCCCCTTGTATTTGAGGGACAGCGTCAACATCCACGGAGCGGCGACCAGGGCAAACGCCGCGAAGGTGACAACCGACCGCCTCAGACAATCCTTGCCCCTGCCCTCTCCGCAAAGCCAGGCGAGGCCCGCGGTCGCCGCCGTGACCAGGATCGCCAGGGGAAACGCGATGGCTTTGGCGTAGTAGGAAATCCCCCAGGCCAACCCCGCCATCACCGCCCGACGTCGGGAGCCCGGCCATGAGCGATCCATCAGCGCCGCCATCGCCAAGGCCATCAACCCCGCCAACAAGAGATCAGGCGTGATATGCCGCGCCGACCAGAAGACGCTGAGCAAGGCTGCGATCCAGACACCTGCGATCCGGAACGGGCGCTCAATCTCCAGGACGCGGAACACCGCCCGGCACCCAAGCAGGAAGACCACGCCCGAGATCGCCATCGAAGCCCGCGCGGCGACCATGCCATCCATGCCCGACCACCGGAACGGGACCATCAACCAGCTCAACAATGGCCCCCAGTAGCCGGAGACCATCAACTCCGTGTTCCCTTCGGCCCAGTAGCCGGCAATGCGGATGTAGGCGATGGCGTCCGTGTTCAGCGCATGGAGATTACGCGCTGCGACGAGGACCAACAGCGCCGCCTGGACGACGAGGGCGGCCCGTTCCACGGGATGCCATGAAACCACGGCAGCCTTGGATCCCTCTCCCGCCTTGCCATCAACCGCATTCATGAAGCGTCACTGCGCTTCAACCGCGCGACAAAATGCAGGGAGCGATCCATCAACCATCCCGCCGGCCCAGGATACAGGCCGAGTTTCGCCGTCCATGAATCCACTTCCAATCCCAGTTCGGCGAACGCCTCCCGCCATCGTCTCTCCGGCCAGTAATTGTAGGGGAGCGCCACGCCGTGTCGCGCATTGCCGACCCAGTCCATGAACCGCAGCGTCGCCCCCGCCAGGAATCCATCGCGCGCATGGTCCTTGATGACAACCGCCTTGCTCGCAACGCGTTTGGCCTCACGCAGGAGAACGGTCGGATCCGCCGTGTGATGCAGCACATCCACAAACAGGACCACGTCCACACTTTGATCCTCCCGGGGGATCGAAACGCCGTCAAACTTCGTCACCGGGACATGGGTCTCATCGCGCAGCAGCACATCGATGCCCTCGATTGTCAGGTCCGGCCGTTTCTGCAGAAGGGCCATGGCCATGGCTCCATCGCCGCAGCCCACATCCAATACGCAGACGTCCCGGGGGAGAGCCTCCGCCAGATGCCCCGCCAATACCCGGACCCGACGATCGAAGACATAGCCCCCATGGATGCGCTCGATGGGATTCATCGGCGTTTGAGCCCGAGCACACTGAAAAAGAAACTCGCCAGCATCACCTGACACCCCAATGCCAGACCCAGAATCGAGGGAATGATGATCCGCAACTCGTTCGCCGGCGCCAGATCGCCGAAATCCACGCCCCGCCAATGCGCGACCGCGATGCCCGTCCCGACCAATCCCGCCAGACAAAGACAGCCCCCCGCGACCAGGCCGGTTTCCAGAGTGATGTATTTGAAGGCCCGCGTCAGTCCCGGCTCCTCCGGCAGCAATCCTTCCGTGATCGCAAACACCTTGGTGAACATGGCAAACAATACCGCCTGAAATCCGATCAGCGCCAGACCGGAGACGTACAGCATCGTGTGCACATCGAAAGTCACGCCATTGACCGTCCGCGGCCCGGACAGGAGCCATCCGCCGACAATGAGGCCGGTCAGCATTGCCGCCAAGCCTGGATAGAGGAACAGCCATCTGGGACTGTAGACCAACATGAAGCGCAGGTGCCGCCAGCCGTCCCGCCAACTCCGCAGATGCGGCGGCCGGCTGCGCCCGTCCGGAGAGAGCGTCGTGGGAACCTCCGCGATCTTCAGCTTCAGCAAGGTCGACTTCACCACCATCTCGCTGGCGAACTCCATACCCGTTGTCTGCAGATCCATCTTCGCGTAGGCGGCCTTGCTGAAACCGCGCAGTCCGCAATGAAAGTCGCCGGATGGGCTGGCAAAGAACAGTCGCCCGATGCCCGTAAGAACCGGATTGCCAAGGTATTTGTGCAATGGAGGCATCGCTCCCGGCGCGATCCCGCCCTTGAAACGGTTGCCCATCACCAGTTCGTATCCCTCGCGCAGTTTCTCCACGAACGGCGTCAGATTCGAGAAATCGTAACTGTCGTCGGCGTCGCCCATGATGACAAACCGGCCTCTGGCCGCCGCGATGCCGCCCTGCAACGCCGCCCCATAACCCTTGTCCTTCACCGGGACCACCCGGGCGCCCAGCTTCTCCGCCAACGCCTGCGAGCCGTCCGTGCTCCCGTTGTCCGCAATCACCACCTCGCCGCGGATGTCATTCTCCTCCAGCGACGCCTGCGCCTTGCGGATGCAGGCCTCCAGGGTCTCCGCCTCGTTGAGGCAGGGCATCACGACCGACAATTCCAGTTGCTGTTCTTCGCTCATCAAACCGCCACAGGCTAACCTGAAGAGGGGCGGCGAATCCATTTCTTAAAATCGGCGCCGACCATCGCCCCCCGACCCCAGAAATCGCTTCCGCATTGACTCCCCCTCCGCGGCATTGGATTTTACCCGTCTCTTATGTCCAAAATACAACGCGCCCTCCTCTCCGTTTCCGACAAGACCGACCTCGTCCCCTTCGCCCAGACCCTGGCTGACGCCGACGTCGAACTGCTGTCCACCGGCGGCACCGCCCGCGTCCTCCGCGAGGCGGGCCTCACCGTCAAGGATCTCAGCGACCACACCGGCTTTCCCGAAATGCTCGATGGACGCGTCAAAACGCTGCATCCCCTCGTTCACGGCGGACTGCTGTACATCCGCGGCAACGACGAGCACGAGGCCGCCGTCGCCGAGCACGACATCAAGCCGATCGATCTCGTCGTGGTGAACCTCTATCCCTTCGAGGCCACCGTCGCCAAACCCGACGTCACCCTGCCCGAGGCCATCGAGAACATCGACATCGGCGGCCCCTCCATGCTGCGCAGCGCCGCCAAGAACCACGACAGCGTCACCGTCATCACCGATCCGGCCGACTACGCCGAAGTCGCCGGGCAGATCAAGGCCGACGGCGAAACCTCGCTGGAAACGCGCCGCCGGCTCGCGGCCAAGGTCTACGCACGCACAGCCGCCTACGACACCGCGATCGCCGCGCACCTGGGCAAAGCCTTCAGCGGGGAGGATTCCGAACAACTGCCCGCGGGTCTGAACATCCACTCCCCGCAGGCGCAGGTCCTGCGCTACGGCGAGAACCCGTTCCAGCAGGCCGCGCTCTACGGAAACTTCAGCCGCTACTTCGAACAACTCCATGGCAAGGCGCTCTCCTACAACAACATCCTGGATCTCACCGCCGCCGCCAATCTCATCGGCGAATTCAGCGCCGACGCGCCGACCCTCGCCATTCTCAAGCACACCAACCCCTGCGGTGTCGGCCAGGGCGGCGAATTGAAGGAGGCCTGGGACAAGGCCTTTGCCACCGACAACCAGGCCCCCTTCGGCGGCATCATCGCGGTCAACCAACCGCTCGATCAGGGTTGCGCCGAGGCCATCGCCGGCATCTTCAGCGAGGTCATCGTGGCCCCGGATTTCACTCCCGAGGCCTTGGAGATCCTGCAGAAGAAGAAGAACCTCCGCCTGATCAAGGTTCTCAAGGACCTGTCCGAAGCCCCTGCCTGGGACATCCGCAGCGTCGGCGCGGAATCCTTCCTGATGCAGGAAAGCGACCGCAAGCAGACCACAGCCGAAGACCTGAAGATTGTCACCGAACGCCAACCGACCGACGAGGAGATCGCCACCATGCTTTTTGGCTGGAAGGTCGTGAAACACGTGAAGTCCAACGCCATCGTCTACGCCGGCCCCGGCCGGACCCTGGGCGTCGGAGCCGGGCAGATGAGCCGCGTGGATTCCAGTCAGATCGCCGTCTGGAAGGCGGGCGAAGCCGGTTTGCCGCTCCAGGGCAGCGTGGTCTGCAGCGACGCCTTCTTCCCCTTCCCCGACGGTCTCATCGCCGCCGCCGAAGCGGGCGCCACCGCCGCCATCCAACCAGGCGGCTCCGTGCGCGACGAGGAGGTCATCGCCGCGGCCAACGAACGCGGCATCGCCATGGCCTTCACCGGAGCGCGACACTTCCGGCATTAAGCGCCGCAGATTCAACCGCCGTCATGATCAATCGCATCCTCCCACTGGCCTGGCTGCTGGCCGTCGGGGCCTTCGCGGCCACGCCGCCCGACAAGGCCGACGACTTTCGCGCCCGGAGCGGGTTTGCCGGCGACATCATCGTCCACCTGGACTCCAACGCCTCCCGGCTCTCCATCGATCTCGCCAAGGGGGACAACGTCCTGTTTCACGCCCTCGAATCCGACGCCGCCGCCTTGGCGGCCACCCGCGAACTGTTGTTCACCGAACTTTCCTACGGACAGAAATCGGCCATACCCTACGATGGCAAGGCCCTTCCCTACGCGGACAACCTCGTCAACATGATCGTCTGCGAGACCGAGACAACCGTCCCGGAAGAGGAACTGCTGCGGGCCCTGCGCCCGCTCGGCACGGCGTTCATCGACGGCAAGACCATCGTCAAACCGTGGCCGAAGGACATCGACGAGTGGAACCACTTCCTGCATGGCCCCGACAACAACGCGGTGGCCCGCGACAAACGGGTGAACCAGCCGCGCTCCCTGCAATGAGTGTCCGAACCCAAGTGGAGCCGCAGCCACGAGGAGATGGCCAGCCTCAGCTCCATGGTGACCGCCAAGGGCAGGATGTTCGCCATCCTGGATTCCGCCCCGCTCGCGTCGATCCGTTTCAACGCGAGCTGGAAACTGCAGGGTCGCGACGCCTTCAACGGAACCCTCCTTTGGGAACGGCAGATTCCGGTCTGGAATGATCACCTGCGCCACTTTCGTTCCGGCCCCGTCCATCTGCCCCGCCGTTTGATCGCCGTCGGCGACAACGTTTTTGTCACCCTCGGACTCGGCGCCCCCGTCAGTCACCTGGACGCGGCCACCGGGAAGACGGTCAAGACCTTCGAGGACACCGAATACGCCGAGGAGATCCTTCACGACAACGGCCGGCTGTTCATGGTGGTCGGCTCTTCGGAGGTGTTCCGCGAAGGCGGAGGACTGTTCACCCGCGGCGAACCCAAGGCCGCCGATTTCCGCTTCATCGCGGCCTACGATCCGGTGTCCGGAAAACAACTCTGGAAACTCTCCTTCGAACATGGCGACTTCCTGCTGCCGCAGACGATCGGAACCAAGGGAGATTTTCTCTGCTACCAGAGCACCCGGGGCATGGGCTGCGTCGATGTCGCCACCGGCAAGGTCCTATGGCGCAAGCCTCGTCCATCGCCCGTCCGGCGCATGGGGTATTCCTCGCCCACCCTGGTCATGACGGACGACGTCGTCATCTGCTCCGACCGCGAACCGAAAAGCCCCGGAGAGACCGCCGGAGCCACAATCGAATGGGGCGTCAACGGCTGGAACGAGGATGGCTGGTCCCGCAAGGCTCCCAACATCGTGCGCGCCTATTCACTCAAGACCGGCAAACAACTTTGGCAGGCCGACGCGACCGAGGGCTACAATTCCCCGGTGGATGTCTTTGTCATCAGGGACGTCGCCTACATCGGAGCGAAGTTCAAAGGCTACGACGTCGCGACCGGCAGGGTGGTCAAGGAGGTCGACACCACCGCCGATCCGGTCAGCATGCCCCATCCGCGCTGCCACCGCTACAAGGCGACGGAGGACTTCATCATCACCGGGCGCTCGGGCGTCGAATTCATCGACCTCAACCAGGGGGCCTGGGTGGGCAACAACAGCTGGTTGCGGGGAACCTGCCAATACGGCGTCATGCCCGCAAACGGCATGGTCTATGTGCCGCCGGACGCCTGCGGCTGCAACCCGACGGTCAAGGTCCCCGGACTCTTCGCCGCGCGAGCTCGGCACACCCCTGACGGACACATCCGCTTCCCCGACAAACCCGTCCTCGTCAAAGGCCCGGCATACAATGCGACGCCGCGCCATCAGACGACCGATGCGGCCGCCTGGCCGATGTATCGCCACGACAACGCCCGATCCGGCTCCTCGCAGATCGATGTCGCCGCGAAGGTGACGAAGAAATGGACAACGAAGATCGGCGGCAAACTGACACAGGCGATCGCCGTCGGCGATTCGGTCCACCTCGCTTCAGTCAACCAATACACCGTCTACAGCCTCTCCCTGGACGACGGCTCCATCCGGTGGAGGTTCACCGCCAGTTCTAGAGTCGACAGCGCCCCCACGTATCATCGGGGACGGATCATTTTTGGTTCCGCCGACGGCTGGGTCTACAATCTCGACGCCGCCACCGGCGAACTCGCCTGGAAGTTCCGCGCCGCGCCGGAGGAGCGCATGGTCAATGTCTACGGCCATCTCGAATCCCTCTGGCCCGTCCACGGTTCCGTGATCGTGTAGAACGACCGGCTCTGGCTTACCGCCGGACGTTCGACCTACATGGACGGCGGCATCATCTTCTATCAACTCGATCCGCTCACCGGCGAACAGCTCAACCGCAACGTGCTCCATCACCTGGATCCCGACACCGACAAGGAACTGTTCAAGGAGAAGCGCGGCACCTTCGACATGGTCGGCTGCAGCTCGGACATCCTGTGCGGGGATGGCGAACGGGTCTTCCTGAAGCACCTCGCCTTCAACCGGAATGGCGAGGAATCCGCGACCACCAGCCCGCATCTCTACTCGGTGACGGGAATGTTGGACGAGGAGTGGTTCGTGCGGGCATACTGGCGCTACGGCGAAAACCACGGCGCCGGCTGGGCGCAGGCGGGCGGACATCTCCCCTTCGGCCGGATCATGTGCGTCGATGAGGACCGCATCTTCGCCTACGGACGAGAGAGCGTTGAAGGCGGCAGGACGGGACACCAGACCGACACCTATCATCTCTACAGCTGCGACAAGAAGCCGGCTCCGCCACCGCCTCCCACGCCGCAGCAGCAAAAGGCCAAACGTCGCGGCAAGAAGCAACCGAAGCCCAAGCCTGTTCCGCCGGCAAGATTCTGGAGCAAGAAGAATCCCATCACCGTCCGGGCCATGGCCGCCGGCAGGGACAGGATTGTCGTCGCCGGTCCGGCCGATATCGGCAGGAAAGGCGCGCACCTCAGCTTCATCAACCCCGGCAAGGCCGAGGCCGCCTTCAAGGGCAACGAGGACATCTTTCTCCAACTGATCGACAAACAGGACGGACGCAAGACCTTCGAGCTGAAGATCGACGACTACCCGGCCTTCGACGGACTCTCCATCGTTCCCGGCAGGATCTTCCTCAGCGGCCGGGACGGAACGCTGACCTGCTTCGGCGGCTGAACACAACGCGCTGAGCGCGGGTGTGTCCCGTCTTCGGAGCCGGCCACAGCAGCCCCGCCGGGCGGGCCCGGACAATTGCGTCGTTGAAAAGTCTGGTTCTCCCCACCCGCGCTTTCTAGATTCGGGTCGCCTCGCAACGGATGAAAGCGCACGCCTGTTCAAACTCGAACGCCGGCCCGCGGACAGGGATGTCCGCGCTCCTCTTCTTGATCCTTGCCGCATCCCCGACGCCACGCGCAGCCGCCGCTTCCGACAAGATCGACTTCAACCGCGACGTCGCCCCGATCTTCGAACGCGCCTGTGTCTCCTGCCACGGCTCGGACAAGGAGAAATCCGGTCTGCGCCTGGATAATCGCCGGCTCGCGCTTCGCGGCGGCGACGAAGGTCCCGCAATCGTCCCCGGCAAGGGCGCCGACAGCCTCCTGATCAAACTGGTCTCAGGCTCCGATCCCGACAGACTCATGCCGCCAAAGGGAAAGGCTCTCTCGTCGAAAGAGATCGCCTTGCTGAAATCATGGATCGACCAGGGGGCCGATTGGCCGGAGGATGCGACCGCGAACGCCGCCGCAGGCGACAAGCAATGGTGGCTCGTCCCTCCGCTGCGCCATCCCGCGCCGGAAGTCGCCGACGCCGGTTGGCGCGGGAATCCCATTGATGCATTCGTGCTGAGCAGGCTCGCCGACAAGAATCTCAGCCCTTCGCCGCCCGCCGCCCGCGCTGTCCTGATCCGGCGCATGACCTTTGACGTCACGGGGCTGCCCCCCTCCCCCGAAGAAGTTGACTCCTTTCTGAGCGACACATCCGACCATGCCGTCAGCAGGCTGGCCGATCGTCTTCTCGATTCGCCCCGATACGGCGAACGGTGGGCGCGGCATTGGCTCGACGTCGCCCGTTTCACCGAAAGCCAGGGCTTCGAACGTGACAAGATCAAACCCCACGCCTGGCGTTATCGCGACTATGTCATCGACAGCTTCAATGACGACAAACCCTATGACCGGTTTGTCCGCGAGCAGATCGCCGGCGATCTGTTGCCCGGCCCCGCCACCGAAGGGATCATCGCCACCGGATTCCTCGTTGCCGGGGCCTATGACGAAGTCGGGCTGAATCAGCAGAGCAGGATCATGCGGGCCCGGACACGCGAAGAGGCCCTGGAGGACGTGGTCGGCACGGTCGGTCAGACCTTTCTTGGACTCACTGTCAACTGCGGTCGCTGCCACAGCCACAAGAGCGACCCCATCTCGCAGGAGGACTATTACCGGCTCAAGGCCGTGTTTGAAGGAATCAACGCAGGAGACCGGGACCTCCTGCCCCCGCAGGAACTCAAGGCGATCGTCGATGAGATCAATCGTCTCAGGGCCCGGGCGAAGGAACTGACCGAAGAGCGTCCGGCCTTGGGCAAACAACTCAAGGACGGCGGACTTCAAGACCCGGAGGCGGAACGCATCCAAGCCCGGTTGGACCGGATCGACGCCGACCTTGCGAGCGCGAAGAATGCGCTCTCGAAGGCCGAATCGCGCCGCATCAAGGTCTTCGCCGCCGTTCCGCGCCGCCCCGGTCCAACGCATCGGCTTGCCCGAGGCGACGCCGCCAAGCCCCGTGAACTCATCACACCGGGAACACTTGCCGCCATCGCCGGACCGGGGGGCAGTCTGGGACTCAAACCCGATTCCCCTGAAGGCGAACGCCGCGTTGCCCTGGCGAACTGGATCACGCGCCCCGACAATCCGCTCACCGCCCGCGTCATTGTCAACCGGGTCTGGCAATGGCATTTCGGCAGGGGCATCGTGGACACGCCCAACGATTTCGGCGCCATGGGCGGCAGGCCGACCCATCCCGGGTTGCTCGACCGGCTCGCCGTCGATTTCATGACCAACGGCTGGAGCCTCAAGCGGCTGCACAAACAGATCCTGCTTTCCCGGACCTATCAACAGTCCTCCGCCCACAATCCGATCGCCGCCAAGGTCGACGCCGACAACCGCCTGCTCTGGCGTTTTTCGCCCCGTCGTCTTGAAGCCGAAGCCGTGCGCGACGCGTTGCTTTCGCTCAGCGGCCAGATCAATTTCCGGATGGGAGGCCCCGGCTACATGCCTTGGAACCTGCACATCGACAACACCCACTTCTACACCTGGCAGGACAAGCTCGGCGCGGATTACAACCGCCGCACGGTCTACCGTCTTGGCGTCCTGTCGGCCCGGGACTCTCTGCTCGACGCCCTCGACTGTCCCACCCTTTCCACCCGGACGCCCACCCGCGCCAGCACGACCACGCCGATTCAGGCCCTGGCGCTGATGAATAACCCCTTCGTCCAAAGACAGGTCGCCCACTTCGCCGAGCGCCTGCAGGCAACGCATCCGGACAACCCGGCCAGACAGATCGAACTCGCCTACCAAGCCGCCTACGCCCGCAAACCGACCAGGGCGGAGGCGGACCGCGCCCGGACCATCGCGAGGAACCACGGCCTGAACGCCGTCTGCTGGGCCATCTTCAATTCCAACGAACTGGTGTATCTACGATGAATGCTGCTGCTGCTCCTCGTAGGACAGGCATCCTGCCTGTCTCAAGCATGTCCTCGAAGCCTGTGATATCCCCCGCGTCTGCATGTCATTGTTCGCGAACCAGCTCGCCGGTTGTCGCCCGATCAGAATTGAAGGCCAAAGGCAGCGCCAAAGACAGGCAGGATGCCTGCCCTACTCCAAATCACGCCCTCCACGACAACCGCCGTTCATTCCTCTGGCGCTCGGCCAACGGTTTCGGCTCCGTCGCATTGGCATGGTTGTTGAACCGCGAGGCTGCCGAGGCCAATACCCCCACACCCCCATCCGCCCATACCCCTGCTTCCCCTTACGCGCCCAAGCCCACCCACTTCCCGCCCATCGCCAAACGCGTCATTCACATCTGCTCCCTGGGCGGCGTGAGTCATGTGGACACCTGGGATCACAAACCGGGCCTGGCCAATCGCCACGGGCAAGATTACAAGGACGAGAACTACGATCCTTTCTTCGGGCGCCCGGGGCGGTTGATGAAGAGCCCCTGGGAATTCAAGCGCCACGGCCAGGCCGGACTCTGGACCAGCAGCCTCTTCCCCAATCTGGCGACCTGCGTCGATGACCTCTGCTTCATCAATTCGATGCACAGCCGCTCATCAAACCACACGCCAGCCACCTTCCTGGAGAACACCGGCTTCACGATGAACGGCTTTCCCAGCCTCGGGTCCTGGGTGTCCTACGGCCTTGGCTCCGAAAATCAGGACCTGCCCGCCTACATCGTGTTGCCTGACGCCCGCGGACTCCCCGCCGGCAGCGCCATCAACTGGACGCAGGGATTCCTTGCCGCCGCGCATCAGGGCGTCGCCTTCAACGCCAGGGGCGAACCAATCCCCGACCTCTTCACGCCCGGGTCCACATCTTCGTCCAGGCGACTCGCGGAATCGGACCTCCTGCAAACGATGAACCGGGATGACGCGGCCGCGAATCCCGGCAACGACGAACTGCACGCCCGCATCAGGGCCTATGAACTCGCCGCCCAGATGCAGCTCAGCGTCCCCGGGATCACCGATCTCTCCGGCGAATCCGATGCGACGCAGAAACTCTACGGACTCGACCAACCTGTCACCCGCGACTTCGCGACCAACTGCCTCCGTGCCCGACGCCTCTGCGAGCGCGGCGTCCGCTTCGTTCAGTTGTTCAATGGCGGGGCCTTCGGCGGTCGCCCCCGCATCAACTGGGACGCCCATGAGGGCATTGAGCAAAACCACGGCAACCAGGCCGCGGTCATGGACAAACCCGTCGCCGGCCTCATCAAGGACCTCAAATCACGCGGCATGCTCAAGGACACGCTCGTGCTCTGGACCACGGAGTTCGGTCGCACGCCGGTGACGCAGGGATTGGAAAGCACCGGACGCGACCACCATCCCAACGCCTTCACCATCTGGATGGCCGGGGCCGGCGTGAAACCCGGACAGGCCTACGGCGCCAGCGACGACATCGGATTCCACGTCGCCGACAAACCACTCGAGTTCTACGACATCCACGCCACGATGCTCCACCTGTTGGGGATGGACCACGAACGCCTCACCTTCCTCCACAATGGCATCCAACGGCGCCTGACCAATGTCCATGGCCATGTTGTGAAGGAATTGTTGAGTTCGTAAAGCCGGTGGGGCGAGACTCCGTCGAGCCCACTTCAGAGCCCTATAAGGGCGACATAAGCGCAACGACACCCCAAAAGGCCGCACCACGCAACACCGCCTCCCTCGAAAGGCGCCCGGCCCCGATCAGGCTTCCCCTTCAGCAACGTCTCGTTCACCCCTTCGGGGTTTTGATATGGGCTCGACGGAGTCTCTCCCCACCGGCTTGTCCATTCGCTACTGCTGTCCTCATACCTCTTCAATTCATGCCGGCGCAAAACTACGCCAACGTTCCCGCCAACCGGATGGCTCGTAGAACTGGTGGGGCGAGACTCCGTCGAGCCCACTTCAAAGCCCTGCAAGGGCGACACAAGCCCGGTCACGCCCCTAAAAACCTAACAACGCACCAACGCTACCGCTCCACCTCAAACACCTTCCCCCGATACGGCCAGTCTTCGATCTTCTCCACCAGCCCCCTCCTCACCGGGTTCTCCATCATGTAGAGCCATTTCTCAGAGTAGTCCTCCTCACTCCTCAACCGATGATGCCACCCGCGACTTTGAAACTTCCAATCCGCATGACCGTGCAGACGTTTGAAACCCCGCTTCCAGTATTGGATCCAATCCTCGATTCCGATTTCCATGTCACCCGGAGCGCAGAACAGGTGCAGATGATCCGTCATCAGCAGGTAGTCGCCAACCCGCCAACCCGAGGCATCGAGCCACGTTCGATGAAGCAGTTCATGCGCCGTTTCGTTTGCCAGCCAACGGCCTTGCTTCAGCGTGCGAACCGTGAGGAAAACAACCGTCGGTTGGCCGGAGTAGATATGCACTCCCTGTGACGGATTCTTGCGGCCGGGTTCCGTATAAGGCGTTCGGACTCGATCAGGCTTGTGCTTCATCAGTGTCTCTTTCACCCCTTCGGGGTTTTGATTTGGGCTCGACGGAGTCTCGCCCCACCGTTTCCTGGATTCGCTTCCGCTGTTCTCATGCCGCTTCATTTCATGCCGGAGCCGCTCCCAACTCAACACCTTCGACGCCCTGCGCAACCGGATGGCTCGTAGAACCGGTGGGGCGAGACTCCGTCGAGCCCACTTCAAAGCCCTGCAAGGGCGACAGAAGCGCCCCAGTTCTCCCCGACCTCACTTCTTCGCCGCGTTCCCCACGGTCACCTTCAAATCCTTAATCACACCCTTCCACGTGCCGTGCGGCGCTTCGGGATCGACCGGGTTCTTGTTGTCGTGCCCGACACAGAAATCCTCCTGGGGATGGCGGTCGATGAGTTTGACGCCGTGAATCATCTCCTCCTCTCCCACATGGGTGGTGGAAACCATCATGGAGCCCTTGTTGGAAAGATCCGCCCAAACCAACATCGTCCGACCCAACTGAACCTTGGTCCGCACGCGTTTGATCTCGGAAGCGCCTGTCCGCACGGCGAAGACCAGTTCCCCGTCCTTCAGATAGATCACGTATCCAACCGCCGATCCGCCATGCGCCAGCAGCACGCCATCGGGAGCGGCTGCAGAAACCGTGCATCGGATCGAAATCGCCTGCCCGGAAATCTTTGGAGCCGAAGCCGGCGCAACAACATCACCCACCTTGAGCGCCCCCCAATTCACCGGCTTTCCCGCCGGCGCTTTTGTCACCTTTTTCGAGCGTCTCCTTTCCTCAGCCGGATACAGCATCACCGGATTCTCCACCTCTCCGGCCGGACGAACGCCCGGTCCGGCCTTGCCGTCGCCGATGTCCGCCCGCATGCGTTCGGCCATCTTCCGCAGACGCTTCACGACATCCGGATGCCTGTCCGCCACATTCGTCAGCTCACCGATCTCCTCGTCCAGATTGTACAGGCGGACATCCTTCACCAAGAGATCCTCCGGCCGCTCCTTGACGCCCATGCCCAGGCTCTGCGCCGACAACGCCAGCTTCCATGCCCCTTGGCGCACCGCCTTCAACTGCGTCCCCTTGTAGTAGAACCATGCTTCATGCGGCGACTTCCTCGTCTTCCCCAACAGCAATCCGGAGATGTCCCTTCCGTCGATTTTCGGCTGCGCTGGAACCCTGCCGCCGGCCAGGGAAACAAACGTCGGCAGAAGATCGATATTGCCGGCGACCGCGTCGCAGCGGCTGCCTTTGGCGATCTTGCCGGGCCAACGCGCGATGGTCGGTTCGCGCACACCACCCTCAAGCGTGCCCCCCTTGCTTCCACGCAAGGGAGTGGCGACGCCGCCGTCCGATCCCTTCGACGCCCATGGGCCGTTGTCGCTGGTGAACACAACCAGGGTGTCGTCGTCCGCGCCGGCATCCTTCAAGGCCTTCATCACCTCGCCGACGCTCCAGTCGATTTCCTCCACCCAGTCGCCATAGCGTCCATTCTTCGATTTTCCCTGGAATCGTTTCCCCGGAAAGATCGGCACATGCACAGCCGTGTGGGCGAAGTAGAGAAAGAAGGGTTTGTCGCGCGCCGCCTTGATGAACCTGACCGCCTCCTTCGTATACTGCTCCGTCACCCGTGTCTGTCCCTCGCCGTCCAACAATTCCTCGACCTTGTCGTCACGCAGCAGCGGACAGACATTGCGCCCGTCCTTCAGCGACTTCCGGTTCATGTCATTGGAATACGGAATGCCGTAGTAATGGTCGAATCCGTGGTTCGTCGGCAGAAACTCCGGCTGGTCGCCCAGGTGCCATTTGCCTATGCACATCGTGGCGTAGCCTTCCTTCCGCAGCAGTTCGGCCACGGTGTTCTCCTTGGGATTCAATCCCTTCGCCCCCTGCGGAAAGAACACGCCCGGCACGGAAACCCTCGGCGCATAACTCCCGGTCATCACCTGCGCCCGCGACGCCGAACATACCGGGGCCGCATAGAAGCTCGTCAACAGCATCCCCTCCTCCGCCATGCGATCCAGATGCGGCGTTCGGTTCAGCTTCGAGCCGTAGGCCCCGATATCGCCGTAGCCCATGTCGTCGATGAAGATCAGGACGAAGTTGGGTCGGGCGCTCGCGGCGTTCAAGCGCATCGCAGGGAAAGAGAGCAGCGACGAGACCAGGACAAAAACAAGCGCGGGCAGACCGGAGTTTCTCATGGGGCCACAGCACGCCTGAAATCCGCGCAGATTTCAAGATGCGATGACGCGCCCCCGGCCCACGCAGGACCATGGATTTTGAGGCGTCGGCGGCATCTCAATATACCAACCGGGATGCGCGCAATGACACGCCGCTGATCTTCATCTCATGGGGCCGAAACCTGTGCGATTTCCCCGTCAACGCCTTGCGCGCCGCTTCCGTCAGCAGAATCTCCCCATGACCTGCGATGTCCTCCCCCAGCTTGGACGCCAGATTCACCTCGTCCCCAAAGAAATCGTGATCCGCGAGCAGGATCGGACCATGACCGATTCCGACCGCCACCTCGATCCGATCGTCTTCTGAAGCGTCCAGGTTGCGTTCCGAGACCAATTGATTCACGCGGACGGCCGCCCGCACCGCCGCATCCACCGAGGCAAAGGTGACAAAGGCGTTGTCCGCCTCAAACTTCACCACGCGTCCCCGGCAGGCCCGCGTCACTTCGTCCACCGCCACCCTCATACGATGAATTTTCGCCAGATGGTGGATGATCCCGTGCCGTTGGACCGAGGTGGAGAACCCCGCCATATCGAGCACGAAGGTTGCGCGAGTGCGTTCGAAGCGCCGTCGTATCTCGCAATCCACCTTGTCCCGGCGCTCGGGTTCACGATTCCTCCGCTCGAGCAGACGCTCCAGCTCAGACACTTCGGCCAGTTGCATTCCAGACCCCATGGGCGAATCCTTTCCGCTCACTGCCCGGTTTGCCAAAAAAATTCAATCCGTCCGCGGCGGCCCCGATCGATTCAACGCGCATCCAACAGCCTGCTGTCGACCAGCCACTCCCTGAACCGCCGGGGCCCGGCTCCGGCCGCCGAGGTGGCGCCGGGGCGATGACCGAAACCATGCCCGGCATTGGTCGCCATGCTCCAATGAACGCGCGCCCGCCGCTTCCCTTCAGCGATGCGTTGAAAAAATGTCGAAATTTCCCCTCACGCGCCAGGTCGGCGGCGCCGATTGAGATCCAAGGAATCGAAAAGATGGCGTCTTTCGTTCGATCCCCATTCCGCGGCGCGCCCCGGCAGCCGCACAAACAGTCCGACAAACCGCCCAATCCTATGGCCAAACTGCTCATCTGCGACGACTCCCTGTTTCAACGCCGTAAGCTGAAACACCTGTTTGAGGAACGAGGCCATGAAGTGACGCTCGCCGAAGATGGCGAGGACGCCCTTCGGCAGGTCGAGGCAGTCTCCCCGGACCTCCTCCTCTGCGACCTGCTCATGCCCACCCTGGACGGCTTCGGCGTGCTCGAACGGCACCAAGGCGCAGGCTCAAGCCTCCCCGTCATCGTGGTGTCAGCCGACGTGCAGAACACCACCGTGACACGCGTCAAGGAACTCGGCGCCAAAGGCTTCCTGAACAAACCCGCCGATCCAGACAAATTGGTTGAGGCCGTTGAAACCCTGCTTCAAAGGACCTTGGCATGCTCCGAAACGAACTAGAGCTCGACGCCCTCCGCGAGGTCGTCAACGTCGGGGTCGGTCGAGCCGCGGCCACGCTCAGCGAGATGGTCGAAACGCGCGTGGCGCTGCACGCGCCCAATGTGGTCGTCATCGGGCGGGCGAACCATGAAGTTCTGCAGTCCATTGGCGAACGGGATCATCTGGCGGCCGTGCAGCAGGATTTCGACGGCGTGGTGGAGGGATCGGCCATGATCCTCTTCCCGACGCCCAGCGCCAACCGACTGGTCTGCCTGCTGTTGGGCGAGGAGGTCGATGAGGAGGCTCTCGACTGCGAACGCGCCGCCACCCTGACCGAGGTCGGGAACATCATGATCAACAGCGTCATGGGCTCCATCGCCAACATGACCGACGTCGATTTCAGCTTTCATCTCCCCCGCTTCAAGGAAACCTCCCTCGCGGAGATCGAGGACAGTTGCGTCTCGGAACACAGCCGATTGATCCTCATCGAGGTTGAATTCAACATCGAGGAGGGCCGCATCATCGGCAACCTGATGCTTCTGTTCAAAGCCCAGGGCGCCAACGAGTTGTTTGCCACCATGGGGCGGATGATCGACGCCATCCCGTGAACGCACGGATGAATCCCGGATTCGCCATTCTCAACAGCGCCCCGGTCGGCTGTTGTGTCGTCGACCGGGATCTCCGCATCGCCTTCTGGAACACCATCCTGGAGAACTGGACCGGTCTGCTGCACGAGGAGATCGTCGGACGATCCCTTGTCACCCTTTACCCGGAACTGGGCGCGAGCAAGAACCTCAACCGGATCTAGACCACCCTGAATTCCGGGGCGCCCGCACTCTTCTCCTCCCTGATCACCCCTCACTTCATTCCCTGTCGTCGCGCCGACGGAAGCCTGCGCACGCAGCAGACCCTCGTCTGCCGCCTGCCGGACTCCGCGCCCGACAATCCGCTGGCGCTGATCACCCTCACCGATCTCTCGGATCAGGCGGACAAGGTGGCCGGCTACCGCAACGCCCGGGACCGGGCCAAACAGGCCGAGCAAAAGGTCCAGGAGTACGCCCAGGAACTCGAGGACAAGAACGAGGAGCTCAACCGCTACATGGCGGAACTCAAGCAGAGCAACGAGGATCTCGACAACTTCGCCCACGTCGCCTCCCATGATCTGCGCGCCCCGCTCCGGGCCGTTTCCAATCTTGCCGACTGGCTCTCAGAAGACCTCGCCGACATCGCGCCCGAAAGCGCGCTACAGGACCTTGCCCTCATGAAACAGAGGGTCGCCCGCCTCGAATCCATGGTGGATGGCATCCTCCGTTTCGCCCGGGCCGGACGCCACAGGGAGGAGCCGATCGAGGTCGATACCGCGGCCCTCGCTCACGACGTCTACGAACTCCTCAACCCCGACAGGGAGTTCCGCTTCGACGTCTCTCTTGAAATGCCCCGCTTCGTCACCCTGCGAACGCCTCTGGAACTCGTCTTCCGCAACCTGATCGACAACGCCATCAAGCATCACGATCGTCCCGGAGGCCGCATCAGCGTCGCCAGCGCGCGTGAGGATGAGTTCTTCACCTTTTCCGTCACCGACGACGGTCCGGGAATCGCCCCGGAACGTCGCAGCCATGTCTTCCAGCCCTTCGGCGTCGGAGGCGAACCGGGCGCTGAGGAGATCAGCGGCCTCGGCCTGGCCACGGTAAAAAAGACCGTCGAACGCTTCGGCGGCGACATCCTGCTCGATTCCATCCCCGGCAAGCGCACGACCTTCCGCTTCCGATGGCCGGCATCCATCGCCGCCCCCGCGTGATTGAATCGCCGGCGGCGCTTCCCCGCTTGATCTGCGACCGGGATCGACGGCAGTATGCGGGCTCCCATGGCCGGCAAGCTTGCCATCATCGACTACGCGATCCTCGCCGTGTATCTGATCGGCACGGTCGCGCTCGGCGTGACCATCGGCCGTCGCGTCAAGACCGGGAAAGACTACTTCCTCGCCGGCCGATCGCTTCCCTGGTGGGCCATCGGCATGTCGCTCGTCGCGACGGACATCGGCGGCACGGACATCATCGGCGTCGGCGGCGCGGCCTATTCCCACGGTCTGGCGGTCGCCAACTTTGAATGGATCGGCTGTGTGCCCGCAATGATTGTCGGAGCCTTTGTGTTCATTCCCATTTTCTGGAAACTCGGGATCTACACGATTCCGGAATACATGGAGAAGCGTTTCGACGTCGGCGTGCGCAGCGCGCTGGCGATCACCTGGCTCATCTTCATGGCCTGCAACCTCGGGATCATGCTCTTCGCCTCCGCCAAGATGATGAACGTCCTGCTCGGCTGGAATGTAACCGCCTGTGTCTTTCTCACCGCCGCGCTGGTCGGCGTTTACACCCTCGCCGGCGGCTTGGCGGCCGTTGTCTACACCGACGTCATCCAGTGCGCCGTCATGATCGGCGGCTGCCTGCTGGCCCTGGGCATCGGCGTCGCCGATCTGGGCGGCGTCGGCGGCATGTTGGAGAGCGTTCGCGCAATCGAGGCCGCCCGGGATCTTCCCGAAGGCAGAATGACCGACCTGATCCTCCCCGCCGACGCCGACACGCCATTCCCGTGGACGGGCATCCTCTTTGGTCTCGCGCTGATTCTCAGCCCCGCCTACTGGATCGGCAACCAGGCCATCGTTCAACGGTCGCTGGGAGCGAAGAGCGAGTTTGCCGCCAAGGCCTCCTACATCTGGGGCGCGCTGTTGAAGAATCTCATCCCCCTCATCGTCGCCGTTCCCGGACTCATCGCCCTCGCCAAGTTCCCCGATCTGGCCGATGGAGACAACGCGTTCCCCACGCTGGTGGCCGAGTTGTTCCCTGCCGGACTCCGCGGACTCTTTCTGGCCGCCTTTATCGCCGCGCTCATGTCCAGCGTTGATTCCTACCTCAACGCCTCGGCCACCATCGTGACCAACGACTTCTACAAACGGCTCTACAATGCTGAAGCCTCCGAGGGCCGCATTCTGTTCGTTGGGCGCATCGTCACCGGCGCCCTGCTGCTCTGGGCCGTCGTGTTCGCCTTTGTCATTGCCAGAATCGAGAACATGGGCATCTACGCCATCTTCCAGACCCTGATGGCCTTCTTTCAAGGTCCGGCCCTGGCCCTGTTGCTCACGGGCCTGCTGTGGAGGCGCGCCAACGCCAAAGGCGCCTTTGTCGGCTTCATCGGCGGCGTCGGTTTCTCGATCCTGCTCTATGCCCTCGGCCAGGAAGGCGTCCAGACCGCCCTGGGCATTGAACCGCTCTTCAAGGTCCCCGATCCTTTCCTTTTCTACTCAATCTGGGCGTTTGTGGTCTCGCTGGCTCTCATTGTCGTCGTCAGCCTCGCCACCCCGCCCGAGTCTGACGAGAAGCTCAGAAACGTTGTCTGGCATTTCAAGAAAGGCGCAAACGAGTGATTCCAGATTCGCCATTTTCCGTTCCCCATTCCGGATTCCCCATTCCGCATTGTTCATGACTCCCCTGCACCACATCGGCGAACTCTTCCGCAACCTCACCGTCGCCATCCCGCTCGACGTCGTGCGCCTGATCTTCCTGGCTCTGTTGGCGGGATTGCTGATCTGGGTCCTGCGCTTGCCCAAGACGGAAACCACGCCGACCGACGGATCGGGAAGCCCCACCGAAGATCTGAGACTCTGGGCAGGCCTGGCCTTGGCCGCGCAGATCCTGATCTACACGTTCGTCTGAGAGCCGCAGGTTCCGGCTTCCGGCCAGGTTTGGCCTCCGGCATACTCCCATGCGACCGCCCTTGAAGATCCCGCAATTCATCCGTCATTGGTTTGGCTGCGTCGCCGCTGTTGCGACTTTGCCTTCGGCCTTGCACGGCGGCGATCTTGAAACCGACGCCCCCCGCAAACACTGGGCTTTTCAACCGATCGACAGACCCGCAATCCCCGCCGTATCCCGCAACCGTCAGGCTCTCACTCCGGTGGACGCCTTTGTTCTCGCCAAACTGGATCGGCGCGGTTGGAGACAGGCTCCCGCAGCGTCGCGCTCTCAGTGGATCCGCCGGGTCTCTTTCGATCTCAACGGCCTGCCGCCGACGCCCGAAGAGATTGCCGCGTTCGAGACCGACCTCGAGCCCGGCGCTCATGAACGCGTCGTGGACCGCCTGCTCGACAGCCGTCATTACGGCGAGCGCTGGGCGCAACATTGGCTCGATGTCGTGCGCTATGCGGAGTCCGAGGGCTACGAATACGACCGGCACGTACCCGATGCCTGGCGTTTCCGCGACTACGTCATCGATTCACTGAACCGGGACAAGCCGTTCGACCGGTTCATCCGCGAGCAACTCGCCGGCGATGAACTGGCCGGGACGGTTCCCCTGGCGGAGGACGAGGACTGCCTCGCCAAGCCGCAATCCGCGGAACTGTTGTCCGCCTCCATCTTCCACCGACTCGGTCCGGTGCGTCGCAATGCCGGCAATCCGGACATCGCCCTCAGCCGCAACGAAGTTCTCACCGAGCGAACGGACATCATTGGCGTGGCCTTCCTGGGGTTGACCGTCGGCTGCGCCCGCTGCCACGACCACAAACTCGATCCCATCACGCAGAAGGACTACTACCGCCTGCAGGCCTACCTCGCCGCGACGGCCGAACACAACATCGCGCTCGTCCCCAAAGCCGATCGGAACGCCTGGGAAGCTCGGACGAAGCGGATCAAGGAGGCGATGGCCAGGATCAAGAAGCGCCTCGCCAAAGCGTCCGGCGTGGAGAAGGCGAAGCTGGCGGCGGAGCTGAAGGACCTGGAAATGACGATGCCCGAGCCGTTGCCGACGATCCCCGCGACGGCGGACGACTTCGAGAAACGCACCGCGATTCATGTGTTGCGGCGCGGCATCTGGGAGAAGAAGGGAGAGCCCGTCGGGCCGCGTCCACCCGGCGCGCTGGTGGATGATGACCTGGAGGAATTGCCGGCCGACATTGCCCGCCCGCGCCTGCGACTGGCCGACTGGATCGCGGATCCGGGGAATCCGCTCACTGCGCGCGTGATCGTCAACCGACTCTGGCAGCATCACTTCGGCGCCGGGCTCGTCGCGACGGTGAACGATTTCGGCTCCCACGGCGGCGTTCCCAGCCATCCCGAATTGCTCGACTGGTTGGCGACAGCTCTGATCGAGAACGGCTGGCGGCTGAAACCGCTCCACCGGATGATGGTTCTCAGCGCGACCTATCGTCAGTCCAGCCGCGCGTCCGACGCCGACAAGATGGAGACCGCCGATCCCGACAACCGACTGCTCTGGCGTTTCAACCGTCGACGCCTGTCGGCCGAGGAGGCGCGTGACGCGATGCTGGCCGTGTCCGGTCATCTGAACCTGCGCCAGGGCGGCCCCAGCGTCATGGTTCCTGTGGACGAGGGTTTGATCAAACTGCTCTACAAGCCCGAGCAATGGCGGGTGACGGAGGACGCCTCGGAGCACGACCGTCGCTCGATCTACCTGATCGCCAAGCGCAACCTGAGGCTGCCGTTCATGGAGACCTTCGACGCGCCGGCCCTGCAAAGCAGTTGCGCGCGGCGGGAAACCAGCACGCACGCGCCGCAGTCGCTGGAAATGTTGAACGGCCCCCTTTCCAACGACCTGGCGGAAGCCTTCGCTGGACGCCTCACGCGGGAAACCGGCGGCAACGCCGGACTCTTGGTGGAACGCGCCTGCCGGCTCGCCTTCGGACGCCCCCCAACCAGGGAGGAATCCCGGATCGCGCAAACCTACCTGCGAGACGGTTCCCTGAAGGAATTCGCCCTCGCGATGTTCAACCTCAACGCCTTTCTCTATGTCGAGTGAACAGCCCCAGCACGTCCGAGTGACCCGCAATCGTCGCGAGTTTTTCCGCGACGCCTGCTGTGGTTTTGGCGGACTGGCGCTGGCTTCGTTGATGGCCGGGGACCAGGCGCGCGCCGACGTCGGCCATCCTCTGGCCGCGCGACAGCCTCACCTTCCGGCGAAGGCAAAGTCGGTGATCTTCCTCTTCATGGCCGGAGGCCCCAGCCACCTGGAGACCTTCGATCCCAAGCCGCTGTTGAACCAGCTCAGCGGCCAACGCCGTCCGGCGGAATTCGGCGACGCGAAATACCAGTTCATCTCCAAGGACGCGCGACTCCTCGGCACGCAACGGAAATTCCGCAAATACGGCCAAAGCGGCGTCGAGGTCTCCGACCTGCTTCCCCACACCGCCCAATGCATCGACGACATCGCCGTGCTTCGCTCCTGTCACGGCGACATGGTTGTGCATTCGGCGGCGCAGTATGAGCTTCTCACCGGACGCATCGTGCCCGGTTTCCCCAGCATGGGGTCCTGGATCCTGCACGGCCTCGGCTCGGAGAGCAGCTCATTGCCGGCGTACGTGGTGATGCCGGATCCCAAGGGCGCATTGGAGGCGGGCCAGCCGATGTACATGCACGGCTTCCTCCCCGCAGTCTACCAGCCCACCATGTTCCGACCCGGGGATCGTCCGGTGCTGAACCTGGATCTGCCGAAGGGCGTCTCCCTCGCGCAACGGCGTCGCACACTGGACCTCATCCGTTCCCTGAACCAGGCCAACATCGATCCGGCGGACCAGGAGTTCGCCGCCCGCATCAACGCCAGCGATCTCGCCTTCAAGATGCAGACCGAGGCGCCCGAGATTCTCGACCTTTCGCACGAATCGCCGCGCACGCTGGAGATGTACGGCGTTGGCAGGGAGCCCACGAACGACTACGGCCGTCGCTGTCTCCTTGCGCGCAAACTGGTCGAAAACGGCGTGCGCTTTGTCTGCGTCGTTTCCGGCGGCGGCCCCGGCAACATGCAATGGGACGCCCACAAGGACATCGAGGAAAACCATCTGCGCAAGGCGGCGGAGACGGACCAACCGGTCGCGGCCCTGTTGAAGGATCTCAAGCAGCGCGGTTTGCTCGATTCAACGTTGGTGGTCTGGGGCGGCGAGTTCGGCCGTTCACCCGAGGCGCAGGGCGGCGTCGGGCGGGACCACCACAATCTCGGCTTCAGCATGTGGATGGCAGGCGGGGGCGTGAAAGGCGGCACGGTCGTCGGCGCCACCGACGCCATCGGCCTGCGCGCGGTGGAAAGCCCGCACCATCTCCGCGACGTCCACACGACCATCCTCCACCAACTCGGCCTGGATCAGAACCGCCTCACCTACCCCCACCTCGGTCGCGACGAGCGGCTGACCTTCCTCGAAGGCGAGGTCATCCGCGAGATTGTCTGAAGGGTTGTCCAAGGGGCGTGCCCGATGACTTCGTAGCCGCGACCTTCAGGTTGCGCCGCGAGTCCTGCAAGGGCGAGAGGTGGCAGGCCGTGGAAACCCGCTTCTCGTCCATCTGGACTCGAAACGCAGCCTGAAGGCTGCGGCTACCTTCGTTTGGGAGTCGCCGTGTCCTTCATCGCCCCGACCAACTCCGCGTGAAACTTCTTCCCGGCGGTCAGTTTCTTGCGGACGTTTTCAACCAACGCCTCCAATTCGGCGGCGGGTCGGGCGGCGACGCGGGCATGAACGGCGGGATCGGCCAGGTCGTAGCCCGCGCGAGCGAGCCGATCCTGATGATCGGCCTGGGTGAGGAAGAAGGCTCCAAGCGCTGCGGAGGTCCGACTCCATTCGGCGGCAAGCAGATCGTCGGAAACCGGCGGCTGGGCGAATGTGAGAATCCGCCATCGGCGTTCGGCTTCGAGCAGACGTTCTTGGATCGCCGCGTGCTCCTTGGTCAAGGTCGCTGAAAGCGTTTCAAATGCGGCGGAGTTGGACGGCCTCCCCAGCGCGCGCGAGACGATGCGATCCCCGAAATACGCGCGCTTGTGCCCGGTGGACTTCCTCACGCTGCCGTCCCAGTCGCCCCGGATCAACGCGGCGCGCTGCCCGGTGTCCAGGATCTCCCAGGCGGCGCGGCAAAGGCGGTGTTGCGTGATCCGCTCCCGCAGCGTGAAGTCCAGCCAGACTTCGAGCCACGCCTTGAGTTCGGCTTCAACCCGCGCGCGCTCCCCACCGGCAAGCATCGGCAGTTCCCAGGCCTTGGCGAAGAAGAAGCCGCGCAGGACGTTCCGCTCGTCGTGCAGGCGCTTCAATTCCGGCTGGCGGGCGTCGAGCAACTCGTTCCAACGCGCCGCCTGCGCCTTCGTCAGCAACCGGTCGGCGTGTCGTTTGATCCCGTGCAGGAAGCTCGTCGCCGAGGTCTCAGGATCGCGGCCTTGGAGAGCCTCATCGATCCGGCTTTGATATTCAGACAGGTCGTGCGACTCCGCCTGGCGTATCGCGGCGGCCGCGACATGCGCGCGCGCCACATCGAGCGGGGAACCCACCGCGGCTTGAGACGCCGGTTTTGCAAGGGCGGCAAGCAGGAACGCAATCGCACAGTGTCGTCGCATCAGCGGCAGCATTCCGACTCGTCGCGCAATTGAACAGCCCGGAATGCCCCACGTTGACGACAAGCCTTTCATCAGGACCGCGCGATTCAACGGGCCGGCTTGGGAACAGACTTCAACCCCAGCGGCTTCCGGTTCCGCGGAGCCGTGCGTCCCCCGTCTCGTTGGCTCAACTTCTTCAACAGCGACTGCATTTCGTCGCGCTTGCCGGCGGCCTTGAAAAAGAGATTGGTCGTCTCCCCCGGATCTTTGGACAGGTCGAACAACTGTCCGACCGCCTTCGGAGCTGTTTCGGGCAGCGCGTATTTCATCATATTGCCGCTGGTGTAGTTGTTTCCGCCGGACCCCATGTGCGCCAGGTATTTCCAATTGCCCACGCGCAGCTGAAACTCCCCGCGAAAACTCTGCGTCATCATGTGCGGCCGGATCGGCAGCTTCGCCCTGCCCAACAACGCAGGCAGCATGTCGAAGCTGTCCAGCGCCGCGTCATCCGGAAGCTCATAGCCAACCAACGACGCCAGCGTGGCAAAGATGTCGGTCGTGTTGATCAGCTGATCCGAAACTTGTCCCGCCGGAATCCGCCCCGGCCAACGGGCGATGAACGGCACGCGATGCCCGCCTTCCCAGCCGTCGCGCTTCATGCCGCGCCATCCGCCCGCGGCGTCGTGATCGTGATCCTCCCGCATCCAGACCGTGTGCAGTGTCTCCGGGCCGTTGTCCGCATTGAAGATCACCAGTGTCTCTTCCTCAATCCCCACCTTCTTCAGAAGATCCAGCACACGTCCCACCAGCACATCCAACTGATAGACAAAATCCCCGCGCGGACCGCCCTTGGTCTTCCCGTTGAACTCATCGGGGAGCAGCACCGGCGCGTGCGCAATCTGCGTCGAAAACACGGCGAAGAAGGGCCGGTCCTTGTGCTTCAACCGATGACCGGAAATGAACTCCATTGTCTTGTGAAAGAAGAGCTGATCCGCCTCGATGAACTTGTAGTCCGGGGCCATCCAGCCCTCGTCGTTGTCCCAGCGCCATTTGCCTCCGTGATTGGGCAGGTTGTCCCGCTTGTGTCGTTGGCTCGCCGGCGTCACCACGGTTCCGTTCTCAATGTAGACGTATAGCGGGTCGGTCGTCGGGCAGTTCGGTGTGACGAAGGATTCATCAAAGCCGCGCGCATTCGGACCGTCCTCCAGCGGACAGCTCTTCCCGTAATCGATCAGCAATGAATTCTCGAAGCCGCCGCCGAGCTTCTTCCCATCCTTGTCATACCAGGTCAGGCCGACATGCCACTTGCCGAACACGCCGGTGCGATAGCCCTTCGCCTTCAGCATGTCGCCGATCGTCAATTCGCCCGGCTTGATGTAGCTCGGACCGCCCGGCCCTTCGAACGCCCGGGATCCCCTGCCCGATCGGCAGACCAGGTTGCCTGAGTAGAGTCCGTAACGGGAAGGCGAGCAGATCGTCGAGGGACTGTGCGAGTCCGTGAAACGAATCCCCTCCGCGGCCATGCGATCCAACCTCGGTGTCTGGTAGGCCGCCTTGGGATTGTAGCAGGACAAATCGCCGTAACCGAGATCGTCGGCATAGATGATGACGACGTTGGGAAGTTTCGCGGCCGCGTGCGCCGTCGCCGCCCCTGCAAGCAGACCAAGCAACAAGGAAATCCGATGGATCGATCTGAATATCATGACGCGCGGAGTGTGCAGCGCCTCTTGTCGGATTTCGAGCCCGCATGTCTCGTCGCTTGTCCGGGGCTTCAATCAACAGGATGGATCGTTCGCCGGTGGGGAGAGACTCCGTCGAGCCCATTTCAAATCCCTGCAAGGGCGCCAGCAACTCAACGACCAGAAGATGCGCCCCACGAAAACCGCGCTCGTGCGCATGTCCCGTTCTCGACAGCCAACTGCCTGGAATCCATAGTCCACGCTTCAGCACAGGCATGTCCTCGGCTGCGCGGGCACAAAGTCACCATGACCATTCACCGTTCAACATTCATCTTCCTTGTCTTTGGCGTCCTGCCGCAGCTGCATGCCGCGAACGCCGCCAACGGGGCCGACTTCGAAAAACGCGTCCTCATCGACCGCTACTTTGCCGACGGCATCCACCACGGCGACTTCAACCGGGATGGCCGCCCGGACATCGTCGCCGGCCCGTTCTGGTGGCAGGGCCCCGCATTCACGACAAGGCATCCCATCTACCCGCCCGTGGCGCTGCCGCCCGCAGCCAGCCCGTCGAACAGCATGTTCAGCTACGTCTGGGACTTCAACGGCGACGGATGGGACGACATTCTCGTGCTCGGCCGCGTCCACAAGCACCAGGCCGCCTGGTATCAGAACCCCGCCGGAGAGAACCGCCCCTGGAAAAGGCATTTCGCCTTTGAACGCATCAAGGGAGAGTCGCCGCCGTTCCTCGACATCGACCGCGACGGAACGCCCGAGTTGCTCACCCACAACGAGAAACAGTGGGGCCGCGTCGCGCCCGACAAGTCGGATCCCACCGGACCTTGGAAGTTCCACCCGCTCTCCGAAGTCGGTGAATGGCCCCAGTTCTATCACGGGACCGGCGTCGGCGACGTGAATGGAGACGGGCACCTCGATCTGATCCTCACCGAGGGTTGGTACGAGCAACCGGCCGAAAACGCCTCGACCGCCACGTGGACCAGACACGAGTTCCAGTTCTCCCCGGAACGCGGCGGCGCGCAGATGTTTGCCTACGACGTGGATGGCGACAACGACAACGACATCATCACCAGCCTCCACGGACATGAATGGGGACTCGCCTGGTGGGAGCAGATCCAGACCGCCGACGGCAGAATCAATTTCCGCATGCATCAACTCATGGGAAGCCGCGCCGAGGAAACCAGATACGGCGTCGCTTTCTCCCAGCCTCACGCATTGGATCTCGCGGACATCGACGGCGACGGGTTGAAGGACATCGTCATCGGCAAGCGCCGTTGGGCGCACGGTCCGACCGGCGATGTCGAGCCTGACGCCGCCCCGGTCGTCTATTGGTTCCAGCTTCGGCGAAACGCCGACGGAACCGCCTCCTTCACACCCCGAATGATCGATGACAACTCCGGCGTCGGGGTCCAGATCTGCGCAGCCGACCTGACCGGCGACGGCCGGACCGATGTCCTCTCCGCCTCCAAATTGGGGATCTTTCTCTTCGTCAATCGCCGCGACTGAATCGGCGCGGCGCGCGGCGGCTGAATTGGCTTGATCGCCATCTGGCCCCTTTCTATCGTCGAGCCCCCGGTAAAGGCGGCGTCCTTCCCGGTTGCGCACATGGGAAAAATCACTCGAATTCCGCGACAGATCATCAAGGGGCTCCCCTACCTGAAGAAGGAGCTGGCGCGCGACCTTTCGCTTCGCACCGGGCTCGTCCTGACCGCCCCGATGACGTACTACATCATCTTCAGCGGGAAGTGCAACCTGGCCTGTTCCTTCTGCACCATCTACAAGGAGCCTGACCCCATCCTCACCGAGGAGACCATGCTCCGCCTTGTGCGCGAGGCGAAGGAACTCTCCGGCTCGGGCTTCAACATCTCCTTGAGCGGCGGGGAGCCGACGATCTACAAGCCGACCTATTCGTCCATGGCCCTGGCTCGCGAACTTGGCGTGAACTTCGGCATGACGACCAACGGTCTCGCCCTGACCAAGGACAACGTCAAACGAATCCTCGGACACGACCCGTTCAACATCAATGTCTCGCTTGAATCCGTGGATCCGGAGACCAACGAGAAGCTCAGGCCCGGCAGATTCAGCACCCAGCGAACCCTGCAGGGCATCGCCAACCTCTTGGAGGAGAAGAAGCGGACCGGAGCCCGCGTCAGCGTCATCGTCAAACCAACCATCACGGACATCAATTATCTCACCCTGCCGGACCTGGTCCGCCATTTCGGCAAGGAGGGCCCCGTGCAGGTCAACTTCCAACCCTTTGTGGGAACGAAGGACGATCCACACTGGGTGCGCGACCTGGCAAAGTTCAGCGGGGTCGTCGATGAACTGAAAGCCCTCCGATCGCAGGGCTATCCCATCATCGGCGACGACGAAACCCTCGACGGCTTCGTCCACTACTTTGAGAACCCGCCGCCCGAGGGGGAACTTCCGCACCTCGATCTGGGAGGAAAGAAGCGGAACTGCGACATTGGCCTCCGGTCCATGTTCATCTACCCCAACGGGGACGTTCATTTCTGCGATTTTCTCAAGAAGCCGATCGGCAACATCCATCAAGACAGCCTCAGGGAGATCTTCCGCGGCGAAATGGCGGACCGGCAACGCAAATACATGGTCCGGTGCTCGATCGATTGCCAGCAGACCTGCAAGCGCAAGAGCTCCCTCATGTCCAAAGCCAAGGCCTTTCTCAAGATGGGCTGACCGGTTTACCGGCGGGCAATCCGCTCAGAGACGGGAGCGGCGTTCCGAGGACAACTTGATTGACCCGGATTCCCGGCGCAGTCACCCTGCCTCCCCCCATGAGAGAGATCACGATCCGCTCCATTGTCATCAGCGTGGCCGTCACGGCCGCGCTGGCTGGAGCCAACGCCTATCTTGGCCTGAAGGTTGGCATGACCGTCAGCGCGAGCATTCCGGCCGCCGTCATCTCCATGGGCATTCTCACCCTGCTCCGGCGAAGCGGTGAAAAGGGCACAAACATCCACGAAAACAACATGGTGCAGACCGCGGCCAGCGCCGGCGAATCACTCGCCGCCGGCGTCATCTTCACCATCCCCGCCCTGATCCTGCTCGGACATTGGGAGAAGTTCAACTATGGGCAGGTCGCCCTGATCTCCGGCCTGGGCGGGCTGCTCGGCGTTCTGTTCTGCATTCCCTTGCGGCGCGCCTTCATTGTCGAAAGCAAGGAACTGAAGTTTCCCGAGGGGCTTGCGACAGCCGAGGTCCTGACCGAGGGCGAGAAGGGCGGAGCCGGCGCGAAAACCATCGCCGTCGGCGCGGCGATCGGCGCCGCGTTCAAGTTCCTGCAATCCGCGCTGCACGTCTGGGGGGAGGCGCTCGAAGGAGCCAGGGCCATCGCCGGCAAGTGGCTGGGCTACGCTGGCACGAACCTCTCACCCGCCCTCATCGGCGTCGGTTACATCGTCGGCCTCAACATCGGCGCGCTCGTCCTCATCGGCGGCGTCATTTCCTGGACCGTCGGCATCCCGATCTACGCCTTGATGAATCCGGACCTGGTCATCGGCGAACAGACCATCGCCGCCATGCTGGCGGACGATCCCGCCGGGGCCGCCTGGACCATCTGGAGCAAAAAGATACGCTATCTCGGTGTCGGCGCGATGGCGACCGGCGGGTTGTTTGCCTTGTTGAACCTCTGGAAACCCGTCGTCAACGGCGTCAAGTCCGGCTTCGCCGTCTACAAGTCCATGGGCGGCGACAACAATGAAATCGACCGGCAGCAACGGGACATCCCCATGCCCTGGGTCCTCGGCGGCATCGGCGTCCTGACGCTGCCCCTGTTCTTCTACTATTGGGAGATCATCGACCGACCAGGAACCGCCCTGGCAATGACGGCGATCATGCTCGCCGCCGGATTCATCTTCTCTTCGGTGGCGGCCTACATGGCGGGGCTGGTCGGCTCAACGAACAACCCCATCAGCGGCGTCACGATCGCCACGCTGCTCTTCACCTCCTTTGTCCTGCTGTTCCTCATGGGCAAGAGCGAACTCGCGCCGGCTGCGGCCATCTTCGTCGGCGGCGTCGTCTGTTGCGCCGCCGCCATCGCCGGCGACACCCTGCAGGACCTCAAGTGCGGCAACCTCGTCAATGCCACCCCCTGGAAACAACAGGTCATGGAATTTCTCGGTGTCATCATCGGGGCCGCCTGCATACCGCTCGTGCTGAAACTGCTGCACGACTCCTACGGGATCGGGACCGATGCGCATCTGCCGGACGAATTGAAAGGGCAGCCCCTCGCCGCCCCCCAGGCCAGTCTCATGGCCTCCGTCACCCGGGGCATTCTCGATCCCAACGCCGCCGCATTGCCCTGGAACCTCGTCGGACTCGGAGCCCTCATCGCCGTCGTCATCATCGTCGCCGACAAGATTCTGGAAGCGAGAAAGAGCGCCTTCCGCGCGCCGGTCCTGGCGGTCGCTGTCGGCATCTACCTCCCCATCGAACTGGCCGTGCCCATCTTCGCTGGCGGCTGCCTGAACCACTTCGTCAAATCCAGATCCGCCAAACCGAAGAGCGAGGGGCTCGAGACCGACAACGGCGTCCTCATCGCCAGCGGCCTGATCACCGGCGAGGCCCTGATGGGCATCCTGATCGCCGGCCTGATCGTCGCCAAGGCCCCGCTGCCCGGTTGGAGTCACTCAATCGGTCCCTGGCTCGGACTGGCCGCAATGATCGGCGTCGCGATTTATCTCGCCAAATTGGCGCGCAAAACAGCCTGAACATGCCCTGCCTGTTTCCAATCCCGCGCCAAGATCAAATCTCATTGAGGTTGAATGATGGACGTTGAACGTTCGCCTTCCCTCGCCCCGAACCGCTCCTCACCCCCACGCGCCATGAAAATCACCCAGGTCGATTCCTTCCTCATGTCCTACCCGATGCCGGAGACCGTGCGTCTGCCGTTCTTCGGGGGCGAACGCACCATCGTCAAGCGCGACGCCATGTTGATCCGCGTGACGACCGACAACGGCCTCAAGGGCTACGCGCCCGGGCCGGCTCACGAACGCGCCTGCCGCGAGATCGCCGACACGATCCGCCCCTTCCTCCTCGGCAAGGATCCCCGCAACTGGCGCGACTTCGGTTTCACCGCCGATCTCGAGATCCAGAAGACTTACTACGCCGTCGAGGTCGCCGTCATCGACGCCGCGGCCAAATACGAGGAATGCCCCATGTCCGATCTGCTCGGCGGACGCAAGCGCGCTGCCATCAAGCTCTATGGCAGCGCCGGCATGTATATGAAGCCCGAGGGCTTTGCCGAGGAAGCGGCAGCCATCGCCGAAATGGGTTTCCCCGCCTACAAGATGCGGCCCTCGCAGGGCCCCGACGACGACCTCCGCACGGTCGAACTCATGCGCAACGCCGTCGGACCGGAGGTTGGACTGATGATCGACGCCCACTCCTGGTGGCGCATGGGCGACAAGAGTTATTCCTTCGACACCGTCGCCCAACTCGCCAGGGACATGGCCGCCTACAATCCCTATTGGCTGGAGGAGCCGCTTCCGCCAGACGACCATGATGACTACATCAAGCTCACCGGGCTCGGCCACGTGTCCATCGCCACCGGCGAACACGAGCAGGAGGAGGCCGGCTTCATGGACCTGATCGACCGCCGCTGCGCCGACTTCATCCAGATGGATGTCTGCTGTCAGGGCGGTTTCGAAATGGGCCGACGCATCTTCGACAAATGCGCCGAAGCCAACCTGCGCTTCGCCTTCCACAGCTGGGGCTCGACCCTGGAGGTCCTCGCCGCCGCTCACATCGGCGTCTGTTGGCCGGAAAGCGTCGTCGAGTGGCTGGAGTATCCCTGCTACGCCAACAACGGCAGGCCGGGCATGTATCCCTTCCCGATCTCCGACGAGATCCTCGCCGCGCCTTTGGACGTCCGCGACGGCCACCTCCAGATGCCTGACGGGCATGGGCTGGGCGTGGAGATCGACGAAAGCGTCATCGAAAAATACCCGTTCATCCCCGGCCCCTGGTCCTTCTTCCGCCTCGACAATCCGCCCGAGACCATCGCCGTGACCGGCGACCACAGCGTGAAGTGGGTCGATCCGGAAGTAGGCTCGGCCTTGTAACTCCCCAATTCGGAGTTGAAACCAGCTGCTTTCGCGTCGAGACTGCCTTTATGAATATGGCTGAGATCATGAAGGAAGTTTCCGGCTGGTCTGACGTGGAGCAAAGTCAGTTGATGGGATACCTTCTCCAACTTCGCCATCAGCGCGACCCGCAATGGAAATCAAGCATGGCGGACAGGATCGATGATCGCGACCCGGCCCATTGGACTTCGCTGGAAACGCTTCACGAGAAATTCAAGGCGAGTCCCGAGTCGTCCGATGCCGCTTGAACCATACAGGCTGTACGTCGCCGAAGAAGCCTTGGAGTTTTTCCGGAGAAGCTCCCGCAAACGTCAGGAGCGCTTCCTGAACATCTTTGACTCCCTTGCCAAAGATCCGTTTCAGGCCTCTGACTTTCCAGAATCCGACGCAGTCGGCCGTCCTATTGCCTGCAGAATATTCGGCAATATCGCCATCTATTGGTGGGCGGACCACCCCGTAAAGGAGGTGAAAATTCTATCGATTGAACCGGCCGATTCGTGGGCGGAGCAACGACTGAGGCGAAACGAAAGGGCCCGCGCAAGCCGCCTCCGTCCTGCCCCGCCTATTCCCCGGGCAGCCTGAAGAAATGTTCCCGGTAGTGCCGCAGTTCCTCGATGGACTCGCGGATGTCATCCAGCGCCTGGTGGGTCTCCTTCTTCTTCACGCCCCCATAAATCGCCGGCGCCCAGCGGCGCGCCAGTTCCTTGATCGTGCTGACGTCCAGGTTGCGATAGTGAAACCAGCCCTCCAACTCCGACATATGACGCGCAAGGAACCTGCGATCCTGACAGATGCTGTTGCCGCACATCGGCGAGGTGTTCCGCGGCGTGTGCTGCTTCACGAATTCCAGGGTCTGACGCTCCGCCTCCCGCGTGTCGATCCCGCTGGCGCGGACCCGGTCGATCAGCCCCGACGCCGTGTGCGTGCGCACGTTCCAGTCATCCATCTGTTCCAGGATCGATTCCGGTTGATGCACCGCGATCACCGGTCCTTCCGCGACAATGTTCAGGTGCGTGTCGGTGACGATGACCGCGGACTCGATGATGACATCGGTGGTGGGGCATAAGCCCGTCATTTCCAGGTCGATCCAGATGAGCCGGTTCTTGTTTTCCTGATAAACCATGCGTGATTCCTTCGTTCAGCCGCGCCAGTCAAAGTCCTTGTCGCCGAGTGTGACCAACGAAGGATTGCGCAGATCGTCCTTGTTGTAGGTCAGTCGTTCACCCTCCAGGGTCTGCACCACGCCGCCGGCCGCCTCGACGACACATTGCGCGGCGCCGGTGTCCCATTCCATCGTCGGCACATCGCGCAGGTAGATATCCGCCCTGCCCTCGGCCACGAGACAAAACTTCAGGGAACTCCCCATGCTCTTCGTCTCGGCTCCCGGAAACCGCTCCAGCAGTTCGCTTACCAACGGCCCGGCATGATCACGACTGGCCACAATGCCCAGCCTTGCCGCGTTCGGTCGCGACACGCTCAACGCCGCCGCCTCATCTCCATCGGTCTGTTTCCAGGCGCCGCTTCCGGCTTCCGCAAACCAGGTCGTCTTCAGCACCGGCGCGCGCACGACTCCCATGACGCTTTCGCCATCCTCGATCAGGGCGATATTCACCGTGAATTCCCCCGATTTCTTGATGAACTCCTTCGTTCCGTCCAAGGGGTCCACCAACCAGAAACGCGACCAACTCTTTCGGCCGGCTCCCGACTCCTCATCCGACTCCTCGGACAGGACCGGAATCGAGGCGTCCAATTCCCGCAGCCGGGCGCAGATGAAACGGTGCGCGGCCAGGTCCGCCAAGGTGAGGGGTGACTCGTCCTGCTTCAACCGAACTCCGGCGTCCCCCTCGTAGTAATTCAGAATCTCACCCCCGGCATCCCGGGCGATGGTTTTGATTTGCTCCAGCATCGTCTCTTGAACAGCAATTGCCACGTGAACAGGCCGCAGAACCCTCCGGCCCAAGTTCATCTACTTCTTCCGCCGCTTGACTCCCGGCTTCGCCTTCGGACCGCCCTTGCCCGCGCCCTTCGCCCCCATGAACTGCTTGAAGAACGGCTCCTTCGTCGGATCGCCCGACTTCAGCTTCTTGGTCCGCTTCTCGCCCGGCTTCCGGAATTGCGGCTTGGGCGGCCGGCTCGAAAAGCCATCCGCGTAATCCACCCGCAGCTTGCGTCCCCGCAACTTGGCGTCCCGCACGCCGCGAATCGCCTGGTCGGCCAGCGATTCCGGCAATTCGAAATAACTGCTGCGCTCAAAGATCTCGATCCCGCCCAATGACCCGGTCGGCAGCTTGGCGGTGTTGTAGATCGCGCCGGCGATCTGACCGGGGTTGACGTTGTCCACCGCGCCGACATTGATGAACATCCGCACCATCGGCCCATGCGCGCCCTCACGCGCGGGGCCTCGATCCGGCCGCGCCGGCCGCCGTCCCCCGCCCCCGGGGCCGTCGTCACCCCGATCGAACCGCTCCCGACGTTCGCCCCTCTGGGGTCCGCGATCCTCGGCTATCTCCTCGCCCTCGCGCTCCGATTCCTGAAGCAACATGTGCAGCAGGGCGCTGGAAATATCCGTGCTGGTGAACCCCGCATCCAGCAACCGCTCCACCGTGGCGTCGTGACTCTTGAATTCACCCGCCTCCAACAACGCCTTCAACTTCTCGAACTGCTGATCGACGCGCACATTGGCGACCTCCTCCTGCGAGGGGACCTTGGCCCGGGCAATCTTGGTCTTGATATACCGCTGGATGCGCTGCAGCAGGAAGATCTCCTTCCCCGCCACCAGGTTGATCGCCTTGCCCGAACGGCCTGCCCGGCCCGTCCGACCAATCCGGTGAACGTAATCCTCCTCGTCGTAGGGCAGATCGAAATTGAAGATGATGTCCACATCGTCGACATCCAATCCCCGGCCGGCAACATCCGTGGCGACCAGCACGTCCAGGGCTCCCTGCCGGAAATTCTTCATCACGCGGTCGCGCATCATCTGGGTCAGGTCGCCGTGAAGTCGGTCGGCCGTGTAACCGCGCGCGACCAGGGCGTCCGTGATCTCGTCGGCGGCCTTCTTCGTGTTGGTGAACACGATCGCCTTCTGCGCGTCCTCGATGTCCAACACCCGGCACAAGGTCTCCAGCTTCGACCTCCCGCGCACCTCGTAGAACCGCTGCTCGATCGTAGGCACGGTCAACGCCTTGTGCTCGATCGTGATCGTTGCCGGGTCTTTCGTATAGGATTCAATCAGGTTGCGGATCTGTCTGGAGAAGGTGGCCGAGAAACAGATGGTCTGCCGCTCCTCGGGGGCCGAGGACATGACCTTGTCGATGTCCTCGCGGAAGCCCATGTCGAGCATCTTGTCCGCCTCGTCAAAGACCAGCGTCTTCAGCGCCTCAAGCCTGAGGTCCTTGCGGCTGATCAGATCGAGCACGCGTCCCGGGGTGCCCACCACCATCTGAGCGCCCTGTTTCAGGGCGCGGATCTGCCGGCCGTAGGACGAGCCGCCATAGACCGGCACGGCGTTGATGCCCGGCTTGAAGGGGAGGAGCTTGTGCACCTCAGCGCAGACCTGCATGGCCAGTTCCCGCGTGGGACAAAGCACGAGGGCCTGCACGGCATGCGCGCCCGGATCGATCGCCTGCAGCGCCGGCACCGCAAAGGCCATGGTCTTGCCGGACCCGGTCTGCGACTGCCCGACCACGTCACGCCCCTCCAGGGCCGGCGGAATGGCCTCGGATTGAATGGGCGAAGGCAGCTCAAATCCGAGGGATTCGATGGCTTTCAACAATTCGGGCGCAATGCCCAGTTCACTAAAGGGACGTTTTTCCATAAGGGTGATCCGTGTTGTCGAAGGACAAAACGGGCGCGCAACATCTCACAGACCCGCGGGAATACAATGTTTATTACCGCCAAACTTCACTGTCCAGACCGGCAACTTTGCCGTAGCGTTCCACGTTGTCCCTGCGAGAACAACAGTCATGAGTCCGGAATCCCCCATAGCCCCGCAGCGGCCGCGCAAGCGTCTGGCGCGGGGGCGTTGGCTCCCCGGCGCGCTGCTGGCGCTCCTGCTGACCAGCCTCGGATTCGCCCAACCCTGGAACCGCGGCGGCTGGGGCGGCGGTTGGGGCGGCCGCGAACGCCGCAAGTCCCGCAGCGATTTCCCCACCTGGGAGATCAAGGAGGGCTTCTCGCGCGACACCTTCCAATTCACCCGCATCAAATACGCCTCCGGCCGCGGCTACGGGCAGAACACCCGCTGGGACAACGACTACCCCGACAGCGACCTCAACTTCTCCTACCGCCTCCAGGAACTCACCGCCATCGAGGTCGAACCCAATCCCGAGGCCATCGACCTGACCGACCCCAATCTCTTCGACAGCCCTTTCGCCTACATGGTCGCGCCGGGCCTGATCGTCCTGAGCGACGAAGAGGTGGGAAACCTGCGACGCTTCCTCCTCAATGGCGGTTTCCTCATGATGGACGACTTTTGGGGAACCTTTCACAAGGCAAACATCCTCGCCGAGATGAGGCGGGTCCTGCCCGAGGTGGAGCCGCGCGAACTGCCGCTCGACCATTCGCTCTTCCAACTCGTCATGCCGCTCGCCGCCCTGCCCCAGGTGCCCGACATCCTCGCCTGGCGTCGCGGCTACGATTACGAGGCCCGCCATCCCGGGATCGAGGAGGACCATGCGCCCCACTTCCTCGGCTACTTCAACGAAAAGGGCCACCTCATGGCGCTGCTCTGCCACAACAACGACCTCGGCGACGGTTGGGAACGCGAGGGCCACGAGGTCGAATACTTCCAGCGCTTCTCAGAAAAGTGGTCCTACCCCTTCGGCATCAACGCCATCACCTACGCGTTGACGCATTAGAGCCTGTCTGAAAAAGGGAGCGGCACAGATTTGGAGCGCGGCGGGGTTGGCTCCAAGGCGCAACGAAGGAGCATATCCGTTGCGATACGTGACTGAGGAGCAACGCGGGAGACAACCCAGCCCCGCCCAAAGATGGGTCGATTCCTTTTTCAGGCAGGCTCTTAGGCTGCATCAAGGGGAATCCCAACGTTTTCGATGCGCGGCAATTTCGCGCCCCCAGGTCGCCTTGTCCACACGCTTCCCCTTGATTTCATACAGCGTTTCCTCCCCCCGTTTCCAACCCGTTCGTCCAAAATAGGATTGGTCCTTTTCAAAGAACAATTCCCAGCGCTTCTTCGTAGAAAACTCGGTAAAGCGAATTCTGGCGGCATGGGATCCTACAAAAGCAACATAGAACACATATCCCGGCCCCGCGGATAGTCCGTATTCGAAAGGGGGAAGCTTGCGATCAAGGCTGTATGCGGTCAGGTTGAAATAGTGCTTCCCGTCCCCCTTCTCCCCCGAGTAGCGCGCATTGATCCACGCTCCGGGAACGATGCCCTCCTTTGTCGTCAGGACTCCGTAATCACCCTTGAGCTCCAACAGCTTCAGTCTTGCGGAATGCCCCAGGAATTCTATTTCATCCGGCCAATGCTGCATCTCCCGCCAATCTTTGGAGAGATCCAGCAACGGTATCCCCTTCAGGTCGAGGTCCCCCAGATAAGCCTTCAATTGCAACCGGATAATGTTGGTGATTTGATTCGCATGCGTGAGCTTGGCCGGATCGAACATCAGTTTCCCGGCCGTTACCCTGTTGGTTTCGCCCCCAATGGAGACCGATCCGCCGGATGCCGCCTGCCCCACGCTTTGCGCGCCGACGGTATTCACGCACGCCAACCACAAGGCAATCAGCGCGATACGGTTGATTCTCCGGCTCATTCCAATGCGAAGATTGCCCTCCCTGCCCTCAACGGGTCACATTCGCCGCGTAGATCTCCAGCACGAGATCCGTGGCCAATCTTCCGGAACCGGCCGGGACCGCCGGTTCACGATCCTCCCGGACGGCGGCGGCAAAATCCTGGAGAATCGCCTCGTGACCGGCGGTGTCCTCGACCGCCGCGCTGTCGGCCCCGCTGTGCACTTCGAAATCCTTTTCTCCCGCCGGGTTTCCCACGCCCTCGATCTCCCAGGTTGCGATCTCGTCATTGATCAGCACGACGGTCCCCTTGTCGGTGTGAATCTCGAGAACGGGCGGGAAGCCCGGTTTGGCCGCGGATGAGGCGGTGATGCTGCCGAGCATGCCGTTCGCGTAACGCAGCAACGCCGTGCCGTGATCCTCGACCTCGATGTCGTGCACCTGCGTTCCGAGCATGCTGACGACCTTTTGCGGCATGCCAAAGAACCAGCAGAACAGATCCACGTTGTGCGCCGCCTGTTGAATGAAGGGTCCGCCCCCATCGATTTCATAGCCGCCCCGATAGGCTCCCGAGTTGTAGTAGGCTTCATCCCGCCAGAACTTCACCCGCATGTCGGCGGCAAAGACACGGCCCAACGTCCCGCCGTCCAGCAACTTCTTCAGCAGTTGATTCTCAGGGCTCATGCGCCGCTGATAGCTCACCGCCAGCTTCACGCCAGCGGCTTCGCAGTCCGCGATCATGGCGTCCATGTTCTCGCGATTGATCTCCAGAACCTTCTCGGTCAACACGTGTTTGCCCAGCTTCGCGGCCTCCCGTGCGCCGACATGATGCAAACCGTTCGGCGTGCAGAGAATGACCGCGTCGAATTCAACGTCCACCTCCCCAAGCGAGGCAAAGACCGGCAGTTCCGCCGGCGAGTTCTCAATCCGCCGCCCGCTGCGCGAAACCACGCCGACGAGTTCCAACCCCGGCGAGCGTTCGACGGCCTTCAGATAGGTGCGGCTGATGTTCCCCGAACCGACGATGACATAACGAAATGGTGTATCCGACATGACTCGGGAGAATTTCAGGAAGCGGGGCGATTGGCAAGCGGCCCCGCCGGCAACGCGACCGCGGTCAATCTCACGTGTCGTCTACTTCCGCTGCAACACCGCACCGAATCTCGCCGGATCAGGCATCTCATCCGCCGTGAATTCGCGACTGTTGACCAACCCGCTCACATCAATGAACCGCCCCTCCTTCTCCGCCGATTCGTAACCCGCCATCAGGACGGCCATGGTGTCCCAGGCCATCAACGGGCCGGATTGCGGATGCCGATCCGGATCCAGCGCGCAATCGATCGCGTCGCTCATCTCGCTGACATAGCCATGCGAATAAAACTGGTTCGGACGCGGGAAGCTGGTGCCGGCCGGCGTCGGCAGCTTCTCCCGGAACAGGAGATTCCCCGCCGGTTCCGCTGAGGGAAGGAACAGCTCGTTCTCGTTGTTCGGGTTCACCCGGATGTCGTATTTCGCGAAGTCGGTGATGACCGAGAGTTCATTGCGGATGCCGGTGATGCTCAGGTCATGCCCCAGCGCCTCGGCCACGGTCTGGTCCTCGAACACCACCGTGATCCGCGCAAAGTCATCCACATTCTGCATGACGCGGAAATGCTCGCCCGCCGATTCCGGCAGATGCTTGAGAACCTGCAGCGAGATCGCCGACACCCTGGCCGGCCGGATCGGACGCCCGTCGCGAAGGATGCCCTCCACCTGCTTGAGAAAGAGGCACGGGCCGAGCGGATGACACCCTTTGTTGAACAGGGCTCCGCCCCCGGACAGCGAAGGCGTGTCGTAGGCCGGCGCATGCGAGCCCTGATGCGCGCAGACGCCAAACTGATGCAGCACCCTGCCCTTGTCCGTCTTCTGCGCCTCCGCCAGAAGTTCGACCAGCGCCTTGACGCCGTCGAAGTAGACGAAATCCTCGGCATACAGGAGCTTGGAGCCATTCTTCCGGACCTCATCCAGAACCTCCCCCAGAAACGCCATGGATTCGTTCTTCCTTGTCTCGGCATCCGCCTCGCGCCCCTCGGGGTAGCCCGGCCAGATGACCGGAGGCTTCTCCAGCACGATCACCGGCACGCCCGCCCTTGCCGCCTCCATCGCGTAGGGGCCATGCGCATAATTGGCGCAGGCGATGTTGTCGATATCCGGCCGGACCGTCTCCAGCATCTCCGCATGGCTGGCAAAAGCCTGGGTGACGTTGTGCTTCCCGGCAAAGGCCTCGGCGTTGGCGATCCGCCCCGAGGTGACGCCGGCCAGTTCGATGGCGACGCCATTCTTGTGCGGGACCATCCCGTAACACTGCGCCGAGTAATCCGCCGCAAACCCCGTTCCGTTGATCGTGACCTTCAGTGTCCTGTTTTCCATGCGGCGGCAATCATCGACCGACGCCAGCGCGGGGGCAAGACCGGATGACCGCCGGCAGGCGCCCCCGGACAACTCAGCCGCGTTTTGCGCCAACCAGACGCAGAAGGACTTCGCCAAGCCACCTGGGCAGCTTCGGTTTGAGCCACATCTTGAAGGCGTGCCAGCGGCATTTCCTGAGAAACAGCGGCGTCAGGTATCCCCGAAATGCCGGATCGCTTTCCAGCAGCCTCCGCATCGGCGAGCCAAACACAAACAAGGCTCCGCTCTCCTGGATCGGCCGGCGGATGTCCCGAAATTCCTCGGAGTCCAACCGCTTGAGAATCCCGGCCAACACCTCGCGATGCGCCTCCTCCTTGTCGGGGGTCCGCGCCGACAAACCGCCGGGATGCAACGAGAAGACCGCCAGCGGCTCCGGGACAAAACAAAACCCATGCCGGAAGGCAAAAGTCATGTAGAGGAACCAGTCGCTGTGCCACTTAAGCTCGGCGTCCAACCCGCCCAGGGCGATCAGGCTCTCGCGATGCCAGAGAATCGTGTTGCTCGGAATCAACAGCCGCCCCTGCTTCTCCAGCCGAACGACCTCCGCCGGCGGATAGCAGGCGGGCTTGTCCCCCATCCCGCCGCCGACGTGTGAAGCCAGGCCGGTCGCCTCGTCGCGCCAATCCCCGATCGTGCAGCTCATCCTCGCTTCCGGATGTTCAGCCAGCAGGTTCAACGACTTCTCAAAGAATCCCGGCAGGATGAAATCGTCCGACGCCGCCCAGTAGACGAACTCTCCCGACACCATCTCGAGCCCACGGTTCGCATTGACGCAGACCCCCCCGTTCTCCGGAGCCTCGTACAATCGGATGTGCGGATGCTTCTCCGTGTATTCCCGGATCACCTCGACGCTGTTGTCGGTCGAGCAGTCATCCAGAATCAGGATCTCATCCGCCTGAACGGACTGCGCCAGAAAGGCGTCGAGCGCGCGCGTGATCAGCTTCGCATGGTTGTAATGCGGCAACACGACGGAGAGCGTCGGTCGCTCGCCCTGCTGGCGCGGGCCACCGCTCATCTGCCCCTCCCCCGATCCACCTGCGCCGGATGAAACGCAAGCCGTCCCTCCGCAACCGCGGCGCGCGTCGCCTCCAACCGTTCAGGGGAATCGATCGCGCACCGGTAGCCGCCCAACGGAAAGCCGTAGAGACGATTCGAGCTCACCTGGCCCACGAACACATCCCGCGGCATGTCGGCCAATCCTTCCGCCGGAATGGCGTCAAAGATCTCCTCTGAGCAGATGCAGACGCCCGAATTCACCCAGGGCGAGGCCAGACCCTGACGCTCCGCTTCCGAAGGACGCTCCAGGAAACCGACAATCCGCCGTTCAGCATCCATGGCCACGATGCTGTTCGACGAAGCGCGCTCGTGCAACAACAGGGTCGCCATGGCGTCGGTCCGCCGATGGGCCGCCAACATCGTCCCAAAGTCCTGGTCCGTCACGATGTCGCCGTAGTGAACCAGGACCTCCGAACCTCCCGCGAGCAACGCCCGGGCGTCCCTCAAACCTCCAGCGGTCCCCTGAAGGGCGGCCTCACGTGAATACTCAATCCGCGCCCCATACCGGGAACCGTCGCCAAAATGATCAACGATCGCTTCGGGGAAATAGTGCAGGTTCATCACCAGTTCCGTGATGCCTTGGCGGACCAGGTTGGCGACGACCCATGCAAGAATCGGGTAGCCGTCGATCAGCAGCATGCCCTTCGGCGTGTCGGAGGTCAGCCCGCCAAGCCGGGAGCCCATCCCTGCGCTGAGAATCATCGCCTTCATAGCGCAAGAATCCACCTCGCCGCCTCAGGCAATCCGGAGCAGACATGATCCGGACGGACGGCGAGATCGGCGGCCGTCGCTCCTTCGATCGGCGCGTCGTTCTCCCTGCCGGTCGCCGCCTGGATCGTCAGGCACCCCGCGTTTCGACCGGCGGCGATGTCAGTGATCCGATCACCCACCATGAAGCCCTGCGATGCATCGAGCCCATGATCGGCGCAGGCCCTCTCGATCATTCCAGGCTTGGGCTTCCGGCAGTCACATTCCATGCGAAATTCTTCCACATCCGCATGGGGGTGATGCGGACAGAAGTAGAACCCGTCAAGAGCCGGCCCGCCCGCGTCCTGGATCATCGCCTCCAATGCCTGATTCAAGCGCGCCACACCGCCCATGTCGATGAGCCCCCGCGCCACAACCGGTTGATTCGAAATCACAATCAACTGAAAACCGGCGTCCTTGAGCGCGCTCAACGCCTGCGGAACGCCGTCCAGCACACGCAACTGCCCCGGAGTCGTGATCAGATGGACGTCCTCGTTCAAGACGCCGTCCCGATCGAGAAACACCGCTTTGCGAAGCATTTCGGTCATGAGCGTTCCGGCGGCGCAATCACCCTGAGATTCTTCCCCATGCCATTGAGCCGCTCCGCGATGGCTCCCGCCAACGGATGCGGCAACGCGACATAGATGGCAGCTCCGTCCTCGACATCGGCCGGCGCCAGGATGGGCTTGCCCAGGTGTCGACGCCCCACACGCGCAGGATCCTCATCGACAAAGAACGACGCCCGGTCTCCGATCTGCGCCTCCAGCCAGGTCGCGCCGATTGATGTTCCAAAGATTCCGAACCCGCCCTCATCGGCAAGCCTCATCGCCTCCTCCGCACAGGCTTTCAGCCATCCGAGACCGGCAAGGACATCGCGCGCGTCCGGGTTGGATTCCAATGTCGAGCCATGCACGGAACTCCGCTCGAAAGAACCGCTGCCAACATCGGACCCGGCTACCAACGACAACTCGCGCGGCGTCCAGTCGTCCGAGACGACGACATCAGCAAACCCCGCGCTTTCAACCAACCCCGCCAACGATGCCTCCGAGAAATGCGAGCAATGATCCGCGACCAACATCATGACGGGATTCGCCACACAATCCGGCACCTCCACGAACAACAATCCCCCCGGAGCCAGACGCCGCTGAATCCCCTTCAAGACAGGGACCGGATCCGGGATGTGCTCCAGCACATGGATCATGGACACCACATCAAAGGTTCCTGGAACATCCTCCAATCGGCCGCCGTGCATGGCTGTCACACCGGGGATCGACTCCACCTCCGCCTTGTACTTTTCATCGAACTCCGTGCCCTGCAGTTCCCACTCCGGCAGGGCCCCGCTGCAGGCGCGGAGGAAGGAACCGTTGCCGCAGCCGACATCGAGCAGGCGCCCTTTACCCGCGATTTCGTGTCGGGATTTCAACGCCTCGATCAGGACCTCCGAACGCAGGCTTCCCCGCCCGTCCTGCTGCTTGAACACGCTCTGCTCCGCGCCCGCCCCCTGATGGTAGATGGTGTAGCCCTCATAGATCCGTTCGATGTCGGCCAGCCATTCCTCGGTGGTCGATGTCTGAACGAGTCCGCAATCCGCGCAACGTCCGATCAGGCTTCCCGGCGGCCAGGCCTTCGCGTCCGAGGTCACCCGGTGAAGCGACGCCGACCCGGGAACCGTCTCCAGATTTCCGGAGTGGCACGCATGACAACGATGGGATCGAGGATCAGACACGGGCGGTTTGGTTCTCATGATTCCAATACCCGGTCAAGAACCGCGGGCATGTCCGGAAATTCCAGCCCCAACTCCCGGCGTGCGCGCGACGCGTCCAGGGTCGTGTGCTCGGGAACATGCTCCAATGTCGTCTTGTCGGAACTCGGGATTGCATGAACCTGCCCCGGATCCGCCCCCAGGCGTCGCGCAACCTCTGCGGCCACCTCCGCATAACTGACATCCTCCGCCGGCGACAATTGCCAGACGCCCTCCCGTTCCCCGACAGCCACATCGGCGATCGCGCGAACTGTGGTCGCGAGATCGATCGGCGCGCAACGGTAGTCCGTGAAGGCGTCAATCCTCCCCCCGGTCGCCAACGCATTTCGCCAGTCCGTCAACAACGGCATCTCCGGACTGAACACCTTGGACAACCGGACGATGGCCGATCGTTCCGCGTGTTCGGAAAGCCGCTGCTCCACCTCGGCCTTCATCTCCCCGTAGACCGTGCGGGGATCCTGCGGCGCGTCCGCCGGGGTGTGGGGCGTGTCGCCATTGAATACGAGGTTGGTCGAGAGAAAGACCACCAACGCGCCGCGGTCGGACAGCGCGCGAGAGAGCTTCAGCGTATTCTCCACGTTGATGCGCCGCGCCTCGCCGGGATGATCGCGACAGAAATCGAGACGGGTCGCCGCCGCGCAGAGAACGGCCGCCCGGCATGACTCCGGCAGTTCCCACTCCTCCGGCCGCGCGAGATCCAGTCTGTGGGCGCCCCCCTCACGCCCCCCGCCCCTGCGGGACGTCGCGACAAATCCCTCCCCTCTCTCCGCAAACTCAAGACACAACGCCCGACCGATCAATCCATCACCGCCAACTACGAGGATCGGATCGCTCATGGGAAGATCATTTCCGATTCGCGCAGACCGTCCACAGATAATGCGCCATCGGATGGAACCCCGTGTGAATCACCTCGTCGTTCATCGAAAACAGGAAGACATTGTGGAAAAACTTCTGCATCAGGGCCTTCAGATCAGGGCCGGTCTTGCAGTTCACATGCCCCGCCCTGCTCGGCGGCGAGGCGTAGGCCTGCGACTCGATCGACGGCGTTCCCACAATGCACACGCCGTTCTCATTGAGCGAACCCACGATGTTGCCGACGAATTGCTCCTCATCCTTTTCCTCGATGTGCTCGATGACATCCACGAGGTAGGCGGCGTCGAACTTCTTCTCCACCGGCCCGGCCAGCATGTCGTGGACGAGAGTGTCCAGCTTCCAATCCTCCTCCATCCGCGCCTCCACGTCCTTGATGAACACCGGATCAAAATCGCTGACCGTCAACGCGCCGACCTCCTGCTGCACGATCCGCGAGCCCCAGGCGTCCGCGCACCCGACCTCCAGCGCGCTCTCCACGCCGCTCAACATCTTCGCGACAAACTTGTAGCGCGACAGCACGAACACGAGCCGCTTCGGATCGTCATGCCAGACCTGGTTGGTCATCAAGCCCAGCGACGTGGCCGGCTTGTCCTTCACCAGATCAAGACAGACCTGGTATTGCGGTTCCTTTGTTTCTGATTCCATGGCTGAAGTCTCGTTGAATGCGCGCCGGGCCGCCATTCCTACTCAAAATAGATGAAGGAATGATCGCCGTCGTAGCCGGTCTGACGAAACCACCATTCCCACTCCTCCGGCGTGCAGAAGGATTCGCAGGTCAACTGCCAATAAAGCAGGTTCGCCTTCTCGGACTCGTTCCGATACGACTCCACCACCAGATACTGGTCCTTCTTCGCGACCCGGTTCATCTCGCGCAAGGCCTTGTCGAGATCGTAACAGTGCAGATTGTGAAAGGTGTTGATCGACAACACAAAATCGAAGGAATCGTCCTCGTAGGGCAGTTCCGTGGCGTTGCCGACCTTGAGAAATTCCCGCGTCTCCTCCTTCGCGTTCCCGACGCCGTACTCCGAGATGTCGATGCCGGCAATCTCGATCCCGGGAACAACCTGGGTGAACTCGTAAAGCAGGAAGGCCTTGCCGCAGCCGATGTCGAGAATCCGGTCGCCGGCCTTCAAACCGTAGTGTTCGACCATGTTCTCGGCCACCACGCGCCAGCGTCCGTCATAACGCATGCCGCCATAGCCGACCCTGCGGTCACCATCCCAGTAATCCTTGTCGAAACGCTTGGCGATCGTCGCCGCCTCCGCCTTGGGAAACTCCGTCACCCGCGCGACGTAATCGCGCTCGGTCTTCTTGTGCAGGGGCGAGATGAAATCGATGTAGGCCATGAACTGCTTCGGGAAAGGCGGGATTGAACCCCCTCGCCCCGGCCTTGGCAATCCTCGTCTTGCTCCGGCCGCCGGGAGATGGAAATGGGCGGAACTGCCTGTCCCGGCGCAGGGGCTCTCCTATTTCCCCAACAGCAGGAACGTCATCAGATCCCGCTTCTCCTCCTTCGTGGCCGCATCGAGCAATCCCTCCGGCATCAGCGAAAGACTCGACGCGTCGTATCGGACAATCTTGGAGCGCGGCACCGCCAGCGTCTCGCCCGACGCCAACGCGACGCCCAGCTCCGACGTCGTCTCCTTCACCACCACCCCGGAGATCTCCTCGCCGTCTCTCAACAGAAAATTCTGGGAGATGTGATCGGGATTGATCGCCGCGCTCGGCCGGACGATGTCCTTCATCACCGACTCGTAATCGCGATGGACCAGATTGCTCAAATCCGGTCCGATCGCGCCGCCCTCATCGCCGATCTTGTGACATTTGGCGCAGGCCAACCTTTCGCTGAAGAACAGGTCCCTACCCTTGGCGGCATCGCCGCCGGCGATCTCGGGAATCCGTTGCGCGCGCGGCGCCAGGGGGGCGTCCGAACGCGGATGCGCCCAGGGAAGCTTGAAGCGACGCAGCGGGATCGCCCGCAGCCTGGCGTCCTCCGCGGTGAACCACGCGACGCTCAACCTCGCGCCGGGCTTCACTTTCACCTCCACCGGAATCCAGGCTCCCGCCGATGGCGTCACAGTGATGGAGCTCCGGCTCGGACCGGACTTCTCCACGCCGGCTTTCGACCTCACCTCGAGCGCCGAATCCGATTCAAAGACCACGGTCACCCGCTCCGGCGCATAGGTGAAATCCAAGGTGGAACCCGGTTGTATCGCCGGCCGAAGCATCCGATGCAGATCCAACTGCGTCCGGATCACGATCTCGCCGCCATCCTCATTTTCGAGGAACGCCGCATGTCGGGCGCTTGCCTTGGTCAATTCACGCGCCACCTTGAAATCCAGATGCGGAAACCAGATCTTCTCCCCCCCGCGTTCCGCCTCCACTCCGTTCAGGTCGCTGAGCGCGTCCACCCCGAAACCGGACCACCCCTCCCCCTTGGCCACGGCGACGGCGTAGTTGTAGTCCTCCGTCCGGGACTCGGTGACGATAATCATCTCTCGTCGATCCTGCGTGATCGCCGCCGAAAGGACGGGCAACTGATACCGTCCCACCTTCATCTGATCCTTCACGACCTGATACCCGGGACGCATGGTCTCAAAACGATCGCCGGCCGCAACATAGGCTCCCATCGACACATCGCTTCGTTTGGCCAGGTTTCTCACCTGGGAGAGATCCAGCGGTCGATCGAAGACGATCCTCGTCTCCGTCGGGCCGGCAGCATAGGCCAACGTCGGTTGCGGGGCTGCCGTGTTCTTGTAGCGAATCCGGTAGAGCCTTCCCTCGCCCTTGGGCCCCGTGCCCCAATCAGGCGCGCCGGTATGACAGGCGACAAAAAGATCCCCCTTCGGCGTCGGAACGGCGTCGATCGTCAGATGGGACAAACACGCGATCAATGTATTCTGCGCGACGTAGCCCGCGTCGGTCTTGACCAGTTTCGTGCGGAAGATCTTGCCGCGCGACTCGCCCGAGACAAGGGCGTCGCCCCGCCACCAATCGGGACCAAAGACCCTCCCGCCGCCCGCAACCGGCTCATTGAAATGCAGACCGCAGGTGGATTGATGCTGTGGCGCGTAATCGAAGACGCTCGGTTCATCGATCACGCCCGGGAGATGACTGGGATGCCGCGGCGGAAACCCATAATGCCGCCCTTTGCGGATATGCAGCAATTCGTCGAAGGGATTCCCGTTGCCCAGCCAGGTCGCCCCCTCCTGCTCGCTGGCAAACAGATCGCCCTCCGCATTGATATCCAACGACACCGGAAATCGCATGCCCGTGCAGACAATCTTCCGCTGTTTCCAATCGGGCGACAGTCTCAGGATCGTTCCGCGCTCGCTGAACTGGTTGTACTCCGACCTGCCCGTCTCCGCATTCACCCGATACGGCGCCCGCCAGGCATCGACGCTGAGCGCGAAATAGATGTCGCCGTCCGAGGCCACCGCGACGCCGACCGCATCGAGGCTGGAGCCGCCCTTGATCGTCGGCGGATCCCAACCGCCCGTGACATATTGCAACTCGCTCGTCCCATCGCCCTTGTCCAGAAGGAACAGGACCTTCCCCCGACTTGCGATGTACAAGCCGCCGCCCGATTCATGCGGCCCGCCCTTTCTCGCAGGCCCCCAGGCCATGCCGATGCTCTCGGGAATCTCATTGCGCTTGTTGTCATGAAAGAGCGTCGATGCCTCAGGCATCCCGTCGCCATCGCGGTCGTGCAGTTGATGAACATTCCCATCGTAACCCAGGGCAAACAACCGCCCATCCGGCGCGAACACCAGGTTGTTGATGTTGCGCAGGCGGATCGGAAATCCCCGAACCTCGAAGCCGGGAACCAGCATCTGGATGGGCGCCGGATCTGAGACGACCTGCAGCGGACGTGGAATCGGGGCGGCGAACGCCGCGCAGCATGACAGGACAAGGCACAGGATGAGACCGACGCGGGAAAGGGATTTCACGAACGCATCCTTAGCAATAGCGCGACGCGAACACACCCCCAAAAAAATCAACCTGCCTTTGCCCTCATCATTGTGGCCTCCTCCGTCACCTCAAGGCGCTGCTCAACGCCTTTGCCAATTCTGCGCGTCGAACGGGCTTTCGCAGGAGAATGAACCCGCCTGCTGCAGACTCATTTCCGACAAATGCCTCCGCCGGGTAACCGGACATCAGCACAACCGGCAGATCAGGACGCCGCTTCTTCAATTCGTCTGCCAGTTGAATCCCGCTGACTCCTCCCGGAAGCACGACATCCGAGAGCGCCAGATCGATCGCTTCGCCCGAGCCCATAATCGTCCTAGCTTCGGCGGCATCGCGGGCCCCGGTCGCCTGATACCCGAGCAACCTGAGTGTCTTCAGGGTCATTTCTCGCACAGCCGCCTCATCCTCGATCAGCAACACCCGTTCTCCGTTGCCACGCACCGTCAATTCGGAATCGGGTCGTGCGACCGGATCATCCGGGCTGGCGGCGCGCGGCAGGTAAAGTTGCACTGTTGTTCCTCGACCTACAGCGCTCCTGAGCCGGACTGCCCCCCTGACTGGGCGGCGAAACCATAGACCATGGAAAGCCCCAAGCCACTGCCTCTGCCAACATCCTTGGTGGTAAAGAAGGGCTCAAAGACCCGCCCCTGGATCTCCTCTGGGATTCCCTCGCCAGTGTCGGAAACTTCCAGCAAGACGTAGTCCCCCGGTTGAATCTCGATGTCCGCCTTGTCGGTGGAGCCATCAAACCTGGCGTTGCGGCAACGAATGGAAAGGTTGCCGCCTTCCGGCATGGCGTCCCGGCTGTTGATGGCCAGATTCAACAATGCATCCTCAACCTGCCCGGGATCGGCAACCGCACGCCAAAGCCCGACCTCCGCGGATGTTTCGATCACAATTGTCTCCCCAAAGGTTCGACCGAGCAGATCGGTCATGTCTCTCACCAACGACTCCAGATCGAAGGCCGTCGTCTGCAGGGCTTGCTTGCGTGAATAGGCCAACAACCGCTTGGTCAACTCCGCCCCGCGCGTCGCGGCCCGGTGTATTTCCGTCAGGATCTCCTTGTCCGCATGCTCGGAATCCTCCAAAAACTCGGTCGAACAAAGGATGGTCTGCAGAAGATTGTTGAAATCGTGCGCCACACCGCCGGTAAGCTGTCCGATAGCGTCAAGACGCTGTGTGCGACGAAGCTTTTCCTCGCTCGCCCGCAAAGCCTCCGTCGCTTCATCCACGGCCCTGCGCAATTCTTCCGGACGACGCAACAAGATGTGGACGGCGCAGGATGCGAAAATGACGGAAAAGATGGCTGCGGCCCAAAAATATCCGGAGTGCGGCCAGCTTAGCGGCCAACCCGCTTTGGGAACAGCGGCAATCTGCCATTCGCCGGCGGCAAGATTGACGGTGGCCAACGACGGAGCCGCCGCAAACACACTCTCGTCTCCCAAGAAGATCTCACCCTCGGCCCCCTTGCCATCCTTGCCGCGAATAGCCACATGGTAATCTGCCGCAAATCGCGTGATATCCATTTCCTCCACCAACTGATCAAAATCAAGCAGGATGGTGGCAAATCCCCAAAACCGGTCCTCTTCCCCCTCGGTTGGAACGAATATCGGATAACGCGCAATGATCGCCCGCCCCCCTTGGATAAGATTCAGCGGACCCGCGATGATGTAGCGGCGTTCTTCAATGGATCTACGCGCCACTTCGACGCGCTCCAGATCTCCCATCAGATCATGCCCGATCGCCGCCGCATTCTCTTCCGGATGGCTGACGTAAGTGACAATCCCATCCGGCGCAAGTTGCAAACTGCGGATGCCCTTCTTGTCGCCTTCCAGCGCATACGCAAAATCCAGAAACTCCTGCATGGTGAACTCTCCCCGAGATCTGCGGAACGCAACCAACCCCTCCACCAGACGAAGACGTCGGTTGATGAGTCCCTCAATATGCGTCTGTAGCGTCGCCAATTCCGCATCGGCGCGATCGCGGGTCTCCCCCGATAAAGTGAACGCTGCAGTCCGTGAAAAACAAATGCGATCCAAAGCGCCCCCCCGCCAACGGCGCTGATGATTGCAAACCTTGCCAGGCGCGAAAGAAAAAAGGACTTCTGAGTTTTTGGAATCGATCTGTTCATTGAAGGCGCAGCCCTGAAGCAAGACGCCGCCGCCGCCCGGGACATCCGAAGCACGCGACGATGCATGGCCCATCCTCCACGGTCAATGCCCCTTCAAGCCGCCCGGCCCACCCAATGCGAATGAGCGCAACGCGTGCTCGCACTTGAACCGTCCGACCATCTCTGACCGGCCGTTGCGCCGCCTCACGCGAACTCCGCCCATGGATTCGTTGCCCGTGCACGCCTTGCCGTCGGCGCACTGTCCAGGTCCGCCGTGGGGATGACGTCTTCACGCAATAATGTCCTTCACGACGTGACCGTAGATGTCGGTCAGGCGGAAGTCGCGGCCGCCGATGCGATAGGTCAGCTTCTCGTGGTTGACGCCGAGCAGGTGAAGAATCGTCGCATGCAGGTCGTGCATGTGAACCTTGTTCTCAACGGCCTCGTGCCCCCACTCGTCAGTGTTGCCATACGAGAGACCGGGTTTCACGCCGCCGCCGGCCAGGAAGACCGAGAACCCCTTGGGGTTGTGATCCCGGCCGTTGTTGTTCTGGGTGAAAGGCGTGCGGCCGAATTCCCCGCCCCACCAGACCAGGGTGTCCTCCAGCAACCCGCGTTGCTTGAGGTCCTGCAACAGACCGGCGACCGGCTTGTCCGTGGCCAGCGCGTGATCCGCATGCTTGGGCATGTTGCTGTGCTGATCCCACATCGGGGTGGCCTTGTTGTCCGAGTAGCTCACCTGGATGTAGCGCACGCCCTGCTCCGCAAACCGCCGCGCCATCAGGCATTGCCGGCCGAAATTGTCCGTCGGATTCTCATCGATCCCATACATCGCCTTGGTCGCCGCGGTTTCGCCGTCGAGGTTCATGACCGCAGGCGCCGTGGACTGCATGCGGTAGGCCAGCTCAAAGGAACTGATTGCCGCCTCGACATTGGCGTCCTCCTCATGGCGGTCCGCCTGAAGCCTGTTCAATGATTGCAGAAACTCAAACTGCTTCCGCTGCTGCGAACCGGTGGCGAAATCGTTGGCCAGGTGTTTGATCCCCGCCTCCTTCATCGGCAGTCCGGCCCGCCCGATCGTCGTGCCCTGATACACCGCGGGCAGAAAGGCGTTGGAGTAATTGCGCGGGCCGCCCTTGGCCGCCGTGGGATTGATTGAGATGAATCCGGGCAGACTCTCGTTCTCCGTCCCGAGACCGTAGTTGACCCAGGCCCCGACCGACGGCCGGATCAGGTTGGTGGCGCCGGTGTGGAGAAACAGCGTCGCCGGACCATGCGCCACGCCTTCCGTATGCATGCTCTTGATGAAACAGAGATCATCCACATGCTTCGCGATGTGCGGAAACAACTCCGAGACGGGCTGGCCACATTGACCGTATCGCTTGAAATCCCAGAGGGCCTTCATCACGGGCTCCTGCCGCACCTCGCGATGGCGCGCGTTGTAAAACTCAACCTTCTGCCCGTCATACTTGTCGAGCTGCGGCTTGGGGTCGAAGGAATCGACATGACTCGGCCCGCCCTGCATGAAGATGAAAATCACCCGCTTGGCCTTGGGCGCAAACATCGGTCGCTTGGCGGCAAGAGGATTGACCGGCGCTGCCGCGGCCTCACGGCCCGCCATGCCGGCGAAAGCCAGATATCCGAATCCGCAGCCTGCGGCCCTCAGTGCATCGCGTCGGGTGACCTGATTCATGGCATTCATCAAATTCGCAATTCCCGGAATAGTTACCGCCCTTCCGGTTTCTTTTCGAGCCGATTTTTCCGCTTGCCTCCTCCTTTTAACGGTCATAAATTTCTGTAAGTACAGAAATTAGGGAAACAATGATTGCCCTGACTGAAGTTCAACAGAAGTTCATCCTGCACTGGGGTGAGATGGGAACGCGCTGGGGCATCAACCGCACCGTCGCACAAATCCACGCCCTGCTGTACATCACCCCCCGGGCGCTCAACGCGGAAGAGATCACCGAGGCCCTCTCTGTCGCCCGCTCCAACGTCAGCAACAGTCTCCGCGAGCTCCAAAGCTGGGGCATCGTCAAGGTGGTCCATGTGCTCGGCGACCGGCGCGATCATTTTGAATCCATGAAAGACGTCTGGGATATGTTCCGCGTCATCATGGACGAACGCAAACGCCGGGAAATGGACCCCACCCTCGCCCTGCTTCAGGAGTGTCGCGCCGAGGCGGAGTCGGCAAAGGTTAAGGACGACTACTCCATCGAACGCCTGAAGGAAATGGAGTCCTTCTTTGAAACGACCACCGCCTGGTACTCCCAGCTCCGCAGGTGGCCCACCAAGGCCATCGTCCGTTTTGTCAAACTCGGCGACAAGGCCGCCAAACTCCTCGGACTCGGTTCATAAACCCCAATCCAAAAATTTTTACCCCTTAATTTCTGAGAATACAGAAACAACAGTAAACAGAATCAACAAGTCAACCGTTCCGGAAACCTGGGCGTTTTATGACGGCGATTGTCCGCTCTGCGCCCAACTGGCGCATTGGAGCCGTAAGCCGCTTTCCCGCCGCGGCGTGGCCATGGCGCATCTGCAGACCCCGTGGGTCATTGAACGCATGGGTCTACGCGCGACCGATCCCCGCCGGGAGTTCGTTGTTCTCAAGCCCGACGGCGTCCTCTTGGGCGGCGTGGATGCGATTGCGCACCTCATGCGTCAAATCTGGTGGGCGCGGCCGTTCTGGCTTGTCGCGAAGGTCCCGCTGATCCGCGACATCATGTGGGGCGTCTACCGTTGGGTTGCCGCCAGGCGTCATTGTCTCACCGGCTCCTGCCCGGCGCATTTCAAACCCTCAACCGAGACAGCGGCGTCCCCTGCCTGGGACTGGGTTCCCCTCGTCAGCCTTTCTGGAGCGGCGTTTGCCGGGTATGCCCCCTGCCGCCATGGGCGTTCATGTGGACGCTCGCGTTCGCCCTCTTCGCCGGTTGCAAGTTGGCCACCTGGCTGCGGGCTGGACGCACGTCGGGCGATCCGGGCGTCCCGCGTTCACTTGGCTATCTTTTCCTCTGGGTCGGCATGGATCCTCGCCCCTTTTTCGAAACGCGACCGAATCCCCCCGTCCCGGTCAGAACGGAATGGGCAGCCGCAGCGCTCAAGTGCGGAACCGGCGCGCTGCTCCTCTGGGGTGCCGCGTCTCTTGTCTTTCCCCACAATCAAATGATCGGAACCTGGATTGGAATGGCCGGTGTGGTCATGGCGTTGCACTTCGGGCTGTTCCACCTGATGGCGCTGGCGTGGCGTCGCGCCGGCGTGGATGCCTTCCCCATCATGCGCGCCCCGCTCATGGCGGCTTCACTGCACGAGTTCTGGGGCGAACGCTGGAATCGGGCATTCAACGATCTGGTCCGGCCAACGGTCTTTCGTCCTTTGCTGCGACGTCATGGCATGATCGCGGCCACCTTGGCGACCTTCCTTCTCTCAGGACTGGTCCACGACCTGGTGATCTCCGTCCCCGCCCGCGCCGGATACGGCCTGCCGACACTCTATTTCCTCATTCAGGGACTTGGCGTCCTTCTTGTGCGAAGCGCGCCCGGCCGCCGCGTGGGACTCAACCGGGGATTCACCGGCTGGCTGACGACGCTCCTCATCACCGCAATTCCCGCGCCGCTTCTGTTTCACACGCCTTTTCGCGAAACAGTGATGGTTCCCTTTCTCCAAACCCTCAACGCCATCTGACATGAACATGCCACTACCCACACTCATCCAATTCGCCGGCATCAGCCACCTGGGGCTGCTCTGGGCCGGAGCCACCATGCCCAAGGTCGTCCGACATCGCGCCCACACCGCTTCCCTGCCCCCCTTAGTAGGGCTGCTGTTCTGGGGCTCCTATGCCTTCATCGCCTTCTGCCTGGTCGGCTTCGGCGGCGTCTCCTTCTTTCTCGCCGAACCGCTCGCCTCGGGCGCGCCTCTGGCCCGGGCCGTCTGCGCATTCCTGTCGGGCTTCTGGACAATCCGACTCATCGTTGCCGCATTCGTCTTCGATGTCCGCCCCTATCTGACGAATGCGTGGCTGAAAATCGGCTACGCGGCGACCAATGTCGTCTTCGCCGCCCTCCCTCTGATCTACGCGTGGGCAGCTTGGAAAGGGGGGGCGTGATGAAGATCGCCATCACCGGGGCAAACGGTTTCATGGGCGCGCGGCTTGCCGAAGCGCTCCAGCAGGATGGCCGCCAGTTGAATCTGGTCACCCGGCACGCAGCCTCCGCCAACCTCGCGGAGTCGATGCCGGACACAAAGGTGTTTCCAATCGGCCTGGCCGACCCCAGACAACTCGCGAAAGCCTTCGCCGGAGTCGACGCCATCGCTCACCTGGCCGGGATCAATCGGGAGATCGGCGACCAGACCTACGAGCGCGTTCATGGTGACGGCGCCCGCCACATCGTGACCGCCGCCAGAAAAGCCGGCGTCCGACGAATTGTGTTCGTCAGCTTTCTCCGCGCCCGCCCCGACTGCGGTTCACGATATCACGAATCGAAGTGGGAGGCGGAAGAGATCATCCGATCGAGCGGGCTGGAATACACCATTCTGAAACCAGGAGTCGTCTATGGAAGAGGCGATCACATCGCTCGACCATCTGAGTCATGCGTTCCACACCTTCCCCATTTTCGGTCTGGTGGGATTCCGGGATCGCCCCGTGCGTCCCCTGGCAATCGAAGATTTCGTCCCCATCCTCAAGGCGGCCCTGACGGACGATTCGATGCGGAACAAGACCATCCCGGTCACCGGCCCCGAGGAGATGAGCCTCGCCGACGCGGTCCGCCGGGTGGCGGCTGTCACCGGACGCGCGCCCGCAATGATACGGCTGCCACTGGCCTTTCATCGCATCCTGGCCTGGGGCTGCGAACGTGTGATGCGAGTCCCGATGGTTTCGTCCGCCCAGATTCGAATTCTATCTGAGGGGGTCGTGGAGCCGGCGTTCGCGGCCGATGAGCTCCCGATCGGGCTGCGTCCTTCGACTCGGTTCACTCCCCATCAAATCAGACAAGGATTGCCCGCCCCTGGGCCGTTCGGCGTCTCCGATCTCCGTTGTTGCCGGGCAATCTTCGGCCTGCCCGGCGCAGAACTCAATCCGCGACCACACCCTTCAAAATGAAACTCCAAATGCCAGCCATCCGCGCCCTCATGGCCCGGCGGATCCTCGTCAACTACCGCGTCGATCCGCAGGTTCTGGCGCGCCTTGTTCCCAGACCATTCCGCGTGAAGCGGATTCACTGCTGGGGTGTCGCCGGCATCTGCCTCGTCCGCCTGCGCCGATCGCGCCCCAGAGGCTTCCCCGCGGCGCTCGGACAGACTTCTGAGAACGCCGCCTACCGAATTGCGGCCGAATGGGACGAAGCCGGCCGGACGAAAGAAGGCGTCTACATACCCCTGCGCCATACGAACTCACGGATCAACGCCCTCGCCGGCGGCCGGGTCTTTCCCGGCGTTCATGCGTTGTCGCAGTTCCTGGTCCGGGAAGCGGACAAGCTCTTCAAAATTGAACTGCGCACGGCCAACCAAGCGCAGGATCTCAAACTTCTGTGCAGGGAGACAAACGAATGGCCGCAGGATTCGGTTTTCGCGTCGCCTCGGAAAGCGTCCTGGTTCTTTCGCAACAGCTGCGTCGGCTACTCGGCAACCCGCGACGCCTCAGTCCATGAAGGCCTGCAATTGAGTCCTTTCGCCTGGAACGCGAGCCCCCTCCACATCGAATACATCAACGCGCCGTTCTTCGAAAACAGCGTCGTGTTTCCGCAGGGTTCCATTCACCTGGATTCAGCCACGCTGATGCGGGACATCGATCACGAATGGCGGGTTCTCCCGCCCCTTTCCTCCTCCTCCGCCACCCAATCAACCGCAGATCTACTCACGAAAACCTGACCTCATTCCCCAAGAACAAGAAATGGAGCGCCGTCATGAATGCCCCGACCATGGTTGCTGACGCCAATGTCACGCGAGCCCCAGATCTCAGCGCCCTTGCCAGACACCGGTTCGAACATCACGAATCGACGCCATTGTTTCTGGCCGATTGGATGGATGTCCTGTTCATCCACTACGAAGTCGATCCAACGCGCCTTCAGGCCTCCGTGCCGTTCGAACTGGATCTGCTCGACGGACGCGCCTTCGTGAGTCTGGTCGCCTTTTCGATGCGCCGGCTTCGACCGGCCTTCGGCGGAGCCCTGACCGCCCTGCCTTTCAAGATCGTCGGCGAGACGCGTTTCCTCAATGTCCGGACCTATGTGCGCCACAACCAGGAGGCCGGGATCTATTTCATCAAGGAATTCATGTCGAGCCGCCTCAGCGCGCCGCTGGGCCCCTTGACCTACGGGCTGCCCTATCATCTCGCCCGTCTCGACTACGACTGCCGCGACAATGGGTTTGCCTTCGACGGCCGGATCAGGCGAACCGAAGGTCACGAACGAAGACTTCGATTCCACGCAAGCTTCAAACCGGACGCTCCGGCCGCCAATCGCTCCACCGCATACGATGAGGGCCTCGCGGCCGAATTCCTCACCGAGCAATACACCGCCTACACCTGCCATCGTGGGGACCAGCGACTGTTTCGCATCTGGCACAAACCATGGAAACTGCACGATGCCACCGTCGCCATCGAAGACCACGACCTGCTGGAAACCTCGGGAGACTGGTTGAAGGGCGCCCGCTTCGTCAGCGCGCAATACTCGCCCGGCATGCGCGACGTCTGGATGGGGCGGCCTCATCGGGTCCCGACGACAAACGCCATGCCCGATCGCAGACACCGGCACGGCGCCTTCCTCGAACTCCCCTGAGCGCCCAATGGACTCAACATCGAAACAGCGCGTCGTTCTCGCCGGCGGAAGTGGTTTCCTCGGCAAACTCCTTGCCCGCTTCTTTCTCAAACAGGGACGGGCCGTGACCGTCCTGACGCGTGGCGCGCCTCGACTTGAATCCGGCGTTGAGTTCATTCAATGGGACGGTCGAACGCCGGCCCTGTGGACCGATCAACTGGAAGGCGCCGCGGCCTTGATCAATCTCGCGGGACGCAGCGTCGATTGCCGTTATCACGCGCGCAACCGCCGGTTGATCATGGACTCGCGGATCGATTCAACGCGGGTCCTCGAACAGGCCGTCTCGCAATGCCGCAAGCCGCCGCCTGTCTGGCTGAATTCCAGCACGGGAACCATCTACCGACACACCTTCGCCGAAGCGTGGGACGAGGACGGCGAAACCGGCGCAACTCCGGAAGCCAAGGACGCCTTCTCCGTCGATGTGGCCCAAGCCTGGGAACGGGTCTTCCTCGCAGCTGACACACCGGGCGTCCGAAAGATCGCCCTGCGCTCGGCCATGGTCCTTGGGACAGGCCGAAACAGCGTTTTTCCCGTGTTGCGCAGATTGACGCGCTGCGGACTTGGCGGTCGCATGGGCTCCGGCCGGCAGTATGTGTCGTGGATTCACGAACTCGATTTCTGTCGAGCGGTCGAATGGCTGATCGGCCACGCCGCAATCGCCGGACCTGTGAATCTCGCCGCCCCGAATCCGCTCACAAACCGGGAAATGATGCGCATCCTGCGCCGAGTGTGCGGCGCGCCATTCGGAATCGGACTGCCCGCGCCGGAATGGCTGCTCGAAATCGGCGCCTTCCTGCTTCGCACCGAGACCGAGCTTGTCATCAAGAGCCGCCGGGTCGTGCCAGACAGGCTTGCTGGATCCGGGCTGGGCTTCGAGTTCACAGAATTCGATCTTGCCGCCCAGGATCTGGAGGACCGCATCCGGTCGGTTTGAGGAAGGAATGCGAGCGATATTCTATCGTGCCCCCCCTTGAGGCCGGGCATGATTTCAGCCTGCAGAATCGACCGCCAGACGACGGCGAACAACCTGTGAATTGTCTGCCAACTGCCGCGACAACAACATGTCCGCAATGTTGTGTTTCCAATCGCCCGGATTGCTGGTGTCATGCCCCTCCCATGATTGATTCCTTCGATGACGCAGCCGGCGGCCCGGTGGAACCGGACCTGCAGTCCTCCAAACCGCGGGGCAGAAAGACCGCCAAGCAGAACCCGGAAACCATTTCACTGGACGGCGTCGATCGCCTGCCGCCGCACTCCGTGGAAGCCGAGCAGGGCGTCCTCGGCTGCATCCTGCTCTCCCCCGTCGATTGCATGGGCGAGTGCCTGGAGAAGTTCCCCACCATTTCCTCCAAGGACGACAAGCCCAAGCGCTTCAAGAAGGACGACCCGCTTGAGAAGATCGCCACACCGCAGGCCGATGTGTTCTACGACCTGCGCCACAAGACGATCTTCAATGTCCTGGCCAAGATGTACGACGAGAAGGACGCGATCGACATCATCACCCTGCGGCAGAAGCTGAAGGACGCCAACTTTCTGGATTCGATCGGCGGACTCGCCTACCTCAACGCGCTGCAGGACTCCGTCCCCTCCGCCGCCAATCTCTCCTACTACATTGAGATCGTCCGGGAGAAGCACCTGCTCCGCAAGGCCATCAAGACCTGCAACGACGTCGTGAAGCAGGTCTACGAGCATCAGGGCGAGGTCGACGCCCTGCTCGACGAGATCGAGCGGGAGGTCATGGCCATCAGCGAGGAACGCGTGGAGAATGAGGGACTGCGCCCGGTCAAGGACCTCGTGCATACCGCCATCAACACCATCGAGGAATACTACTCCAAGCAGGGCGCCCTGACCGGCGTCTCCACCGGGTTCCCCGAACTCGACAAGATGACCACCGGACTGCACGGGGGGGAAATGGTCGTCATCGCGGCGCGCCCCTCAATGGGCAAAACCTCACTCGCCATGAACATCGCCGAGCACGTCATCCTGGAACAGAACCTCCCCGTGGGCGTGTTCAGCCTGGAAATGACTTCGGAATCGCTCATTCTCCGCATGATGTGCTCCCGGGCCCGGGTCAATCTGCGCAATATTCGCGAAGGCTTCATCGTCGATCGCGACTTCCCGCGCCTCACCAAGGCCGCCGGACAACTCTCCAATTCCCCCCTCTACATCGACGACACGCCGGGTCTTTCCATCCTGCAACTCCGAGCCAAGGCGCGCCGAATGTGTCAGCAATTCGGGGTCAAATTGTTTGTCATTGACTACCTCCAACTGCTCCATTCTA
>JAYPEY010000009.1:0-67110 GCA_038126035.1 Verrucomicrobiales bacterium
TCTCGCCGGTGTCGCAGCAACGCAACATATTGATAGTGGACGACGAACAGGACGTGCTGGAGTTGTACCAGGCGCGTTTGTCCAGGCTTGACTCGAAACCCCGTGTGATGACGGCGGATTCGGGCAGGCGCGCGCTCGCGTTGCTGGCCTCGGAGCCGTTCAATCTGCTGATCACGGACCTGAACATGCCGGGCATGGATGGGTTTCAGCTGCTCACGATCGTGCGGGGCAAGTATTCCGACACGCGGACGGTGGTGATGTCCGGGGTGAGTGATGATCAATATCGCGCCCGGGCCTACGGGATGGGCATCGATCTGTTTCTGGAGAAGCCCGGGACGGACGATGAGATGGGGACTTTTTGCGACTGTGTCGAGGGCGTGCTGTTGCGTGAGGCGGCCGGCGGTTTTCGCGGCGTGCAGAGCATGTCGCTGGTGGACCTGATCCAATCCGAGTGCATGGCGGGCACGTCCAGTGTTCTCAAGATCACGAATGGCCCGATGGTTGGCCGCATCTGGCTGCAGGATGGGGATGTGGTTGACGCGGAGGCGCAGGGACTCGGCGCGGAGGACGGGTTCCGCAAGATTCTTGAATGGCGCGGCGGCAGTTTTGAAAAGCTGCCGGCGGACCCCGGAAGGGCCCGGGCCATTTTCAATTCCTACCAGGGGCTGTTGTTGGACAGCGTCCAGACGTTGGACATGGCCGAAGCCGGCGACATGGGTCTCGATGGCGAGGGCGATGCCATGGAGGGAGGAGAGAATCTGGGCCGGCTCGGCCCCATTTCGCGGTGCAACGGCGTTGAGCTGGCCTTGAGCGTCGATTCCGCGGAACCGCATGCGACCAAGGCCTGGGCTGTGGAGAACGAGGCGTCGCTGGGGGCTTGGACGCGCGAACGGATGGAGCGCTTCCGGGCGTTGGGCGACAAGTTGAATCTCGGCCAGTTGAAACAGGCATCGGGCGTGGGGCTCAAGCGTCACGTGGCGTTGTTGCCAGGATCGGAAGCGACCCTGTGCGTTGGCATCCAGCGCTCGTTCAGCCAGAGCGAGGTGCGTGAAACCCTGAAGGAGATTTCTGTCAAATGGGGCTCCTAGATCTGTTTTCCAAGAAGAAGCCCGACAAGGTGGAGAAGCTGCCTTCGGGGAGTTTTCGCATCGATTCGTCGGGGCAGATCAGCGCGTCCACGCTCCCCGGCTCATTCCCCGAGGAGTTGATGCGTGAGATTGGCGGAATCGTGGTCGAGACGTTCAAGACCGCGGCGGATCAGGGGCTGCCCTTGAAAGAGTTGAATCTCGATTACGCCGGCGCCAAGATCGCGGGGCGCGAGGCCAGGGGCGGCGCGGTGATCTTCCTGACGCCGCGGAAGTTCTGATCCCCGTTCCGGAGATCGTCTTCGGTTTGCAAGAGTTGTATCGTTTCCACAGGCATGGCTACCGAGAAAGAGACATTCGAGAAACTGATTTCCATGGTGGAGAGCTACACGGAGACGTGGAAGCAGCTGCATCACTACATCGCGCTGGCGAAGACGAAGAAATTCGACGAGGAGGACGAGAACGAGTTTCTGGAGATCAAGAGTGTGATCACGCAGGAACTGGAGCTGATCATGGCCACGGTGGAGATCGATTCCCCGTCGCGCGCCGACGTGCATGATCTCATCGGCAAGATTCCCACGCTGCAGTCGCTGAGCGAGCAGAATGAGAACGTCATCAAGAGCATCGACACCCAGTGGCACCGCAACTTCGTCGCCCTGCAGGTCCTGCAGGGCATGGTGAAGGCGCAGATTCGGGAGCTGGACAAGAAGAAGGGGAAGGACGAGGGGGATTTTCGCCCCGTGCTGGATCGCGTCGAAAGCTATGTCGAGACCTGGAAACAGACGCTGCATTATCTGAACACGGCCAACACCGGGAAGTTCGACGAGGAGGACGAGACGGAGTTTCTGGAGATCAAGAGCGTGGCCCTGCAGGAGCTTGAGTTGATCTACTCGATGATGGAATTCGAATCGCCCTCCAAGGCGGAGATCATCGACATCCTGTCCAACGCCGTCTCCCTGGCGGCCCTGTCCCAGCAGAATGAGAACACGCAGCGGACCTTGGCGGACAAGTGGCACAAGGTGTTCATCGGGTTCCAGTCTCTGGCGGGGGCGATCAAGGCGCAGCTCAAGCTGGCGGACAAGAAGAGCGCCGAACCGACCATGGAGGAGCGCGTCGCGCAGATGGAGAACTACGTCGAGACCTGGAAGCAGTTCAATCACTTCCTCGGGTTGGCCAAGTCAGGCAAGTTCGACGAAGAGGACGAGTCGCAGTTCCTGGAGACAAAGAGCGTCATCGTGCAGGAGATGGAGTCGATCTGCGCCGTGTCCGAGCTGACCTCGCCGACGAGGGAGGACGTTCATGGCATCGTGATCGGGGCGATCTCATTGGCGCGGTTGGGCGACGCCAAGGGCGGGGCTGCGTTGAAGAACACCGAGAGCAAATGGCACCAGATCTTCATCGGCTTTCAGGCCGTGCTGGGCCAGTTGAAGGTGCAGCTTCAGGAATCCGGCAAGAAGAAGGGTTGGAGTCTGTTTGGCTGGGGCAAGAAGTAGGGTGTTCCCGGCGTGGTGAACGGGGCGGCGACGTCGGGAAAGACGAACTTCAAACGTCCAACTTCAAACGTTGAACTTCGAGGTGGGGTTTGCGCGCCAGGCGCGGATTACCTTGTTGGAAGTTGAAAGTCTAAAGTTGGACGTTGAGCGTTCGCCTTGGAGGGCATGAAAGCGCCATTCACATCCCACCTCGATTTCGCCGCCAGGCCTCACTGCTGCGCCGGCATCTGGGTCACTGCATTCACCGACTTGATGTTGGCCTCCTTGGCCATGTCCATCACGTTGACGATGAGGCCCCAGGGTGTGTGTTTGTCGCCGCGGATGGAAAGATGCACCTGGGGGTTGGCCTTCGATTTCTCCGCGAGGGCGGCGCGCAGGGCGTTGGTGGTCACAGCCTGGTTGCCCAGGTAGAAGTAGGGCGGCGACTGGGCCAGCGTCAGCACGATCAGGTCCTCCTGCGCCTCGCCGGGCTTGGATTGCTTGGACTCGGGCAGCGCGAGCTTGAGCGCGGGGATCTGGCTCTTGAAGGTTGTGGTCACCATGAGGAAGATGAGAACCACGATCAGCACGTCAATAAGCGCGATGATGATCACCGCGGGCGGTTGACGTCGTTTTTTCTCCCGGAACTGCATGGCGTGCGTGGTCGGATCAGCTCAGCTGCGTTTCGAGCCGGAACGGGCGGAGTCAAGAGCCTCGGAGAGGGCCTGGGAGGCGGGGGCCTTGGAAGTGCGCGCCGGGACCTGGGGGTTGGATTTGGCCTGCAGCCGGTAGCAGCGGCGGATGAATTCATCGCAGACATTCTCCATGGTCACGGTGAGCGACTCGAGCTTCCGGGTGTAGTAGCTCCAGGAGATGATCGCTGGGATGGCGATGAGCAGGCCGAACATGGTGGCCCTCAGGGCCAGCGAGATGCCGGCCGCGAAGGCCGCGTAGTCTCCCAGTCCGGATTCGCCCAGGCTGCTGAAGAGGGTGATCATGCCGTAGATGGTGCCGACCAGGCCCATGAGCGGCGCGACGCCGGTGCAGATCTCCAGCACGATGAGCCCGCGTTCCAGCTGGTTGATCTCCTGTCGAGCGCGGGTCTGGACGATGTCGATGTTCTCCTCCTTGGGCCAGTCGAGATGGTTGGCCGCGGTGAGCACGAGGCGTCCGAGCGGGGAGATGTTCTGCTGGCAGATCTGCTTGAGCTTGGGGAGGTCCTCGAGCGAGCGGCAGTTCTCCACGGCGGCCTCGACGCGTCCGGGCGCGACGCGCGGCCACTGCAGGGCGAAGCCGCGCTCGATGATGAAGGTGAGCGCGCAGACCGAGGTCACGGCGAGCATGCCGAGAATCGCGGTCTCGACGTTCAGGAAATCGGGCAAGAGGGCCAGTATCATGGGCGTTGTCACGGTTGCAGGGGGCTGTTCCTCACAGAGATTGAATCTTCAGGCAAGCTTGGAATGACCTGTGGGCATGGTTCAGTAGTGAAAGGTGAATTGGACGTCGTGATAGTCCTTGCCCAGCATTCGGTGCATGGACTCCGGCCATTCATCGAAGGGCGCGGGCTCGGTGATGGACTGGACGCAGAAGTAGGATTGCAGCGCGCCGACGGACGAGGAGGCGGTCCGGGTGTCGGTGACGCGGCCGTCGAGGTGGACCCGGAACTGCACGACGACCTTGCCGCCGGGGGGGATGTTGCCCGGATAGGCGTCGAGCTTGGCATACCAGCATTGGGTGATGGCTTCGATGAGCTTGCTGCTGTAGACGCCCAGTTCGCTGCCCTTGGCGTCGATGGAGACCTTGGCGCGTTTGCGCTTCGCGCCGCCGTCCTGTTTCATCAATTGTCCCGGATTCAGATTTGAAGCCTGATTCTTGACCTGGTCCAGGCGGCGGGGCCGGGGCTCGGCCGGCTTGGGTTCGGGCTTGGGCGCGGTTGTTTGCGGGCGAGGCGGGCTGGCCGTCAGCTTGGGCGCGGTGTTTCCCGGGTCGGCTTTCTTGGCGACGGTGAAGGGCTTGTCCTTTGGTTTGGGCGTGGACTTGGGCTCTGGTTTGGGTTGTTCGGGGGCCTTGGCGAAATCCTTGGGTTGTTCCCGGGGCTGTTCCGGCGCGGCCTCCGGTTCCTTGAGCAGCGGTTGCAGCGGCATCGGCTTGTCCTTGGGCGCGTTGTAGGTCTGCAACACCTTGTCCTGGATCCCGTCGATCCTGGCTTCGCCCTTGTCGATTTCCGGCGAATCGTCCGACGCGACCGTGCTCGCGAAGGAGAAGCGTTTCGTGTCCTTCGGAGGCTCCGTCTTGGTCGCGGCGGTCGGATCCACCCAGACGAACTCAAGCGGCACATCCGGGGCTTCAGGTTCAGGCGGCCGGGCGTCCTCAATCTCGAACTCGATGTTGACCAGCTTGGGCTCCTTCAGTTCCGCCGCCTTGGCCTTGTCCGCCTCCTCGGACTTCTTCTTGGGCATGTTGTCGCCGATGAGGAACAGCAGCGCATGGATGAGGATCGAAATGACGAACGCGCGCCCCGGGGAGATTTCTCCCGGGTCTTTGGCATGGGAATATGGCGGTTCCGCGTTCACGGCGCGTGAGCTTGCAGAAGTTGACGGACGGCGGCAATGGTTTGTTCGCAGGGGTGTTTGACGGGGGATGGCGACGGGAGGACCGGGTGTTCAGTGATCTCGGTAGTCAGTGGTCAGTGGTCAGTGGTCAGTTGTCAGTTGTCAGTTGTCAGGGGGCAGGGGGCAGGGGGCAGGGGGCAGTGTCAGCGTTTGCTGAAAACACGGGATGCTGGATCTTTCCTTTGTGCCGGAGCGCTGAGCATTGCTCGGATGGCGCGTGGATTGGCAGTCGATGCCGAGCAATGCTCGGCGCTCCGGGGTGGTCGGCCTCGCTGTGAAGCAGTTCCTACTTCAGCGGCGGGGTGAAGACGTCGAAACCCTCGACTTGTATTTCGCCTGATCCGATGGGGGCGAGTTCGAGGTGGTGTTCGCCGTTGGGCAGATTGGCCGCGATGGTGATGCGGACCTTTTCTGCGCGGCCGCCGAGGAGGTCGACCTCAGCGAGCGCGGAGCGGACGACATTCCAGGTCCACCTGTCGCCCTTCCGGTTGCGTTCGGCGCGGCGCCATTCGGCGGGGTCCATGAGGATCTGACCGGAGTCGCTGACGAACTCCTTGAAGGCGTTGCCCTGGCCGTCCCTGCCGGTGACGCTTCCGGTGAGTTCGAAGGTTCCCTTGTCGTCGAGCATGGTGATGGTCCAGGTCTGCGGGACGATGCCGGTTCCCAGCGTGACGCCGTGGGGGGATTGATCTCGTGCGGGGCTTCGGCGCTCCTGAAAATTGGTCCGTGCCGGTTCGATATAGGTCATGAAGAACGCGTCGGCCTTGGAGGCGGGTTCGCCGTCGATGGTCACCTCCAGCTTGCCGCCGTCCGGTCGTGTCCAGGCGATGATGTCGATGCGGGAGCCGACAAATTGGACATTGAAGCCGTTGCCGAGGCGTTCGAATTCTCCGGCCTCCTCGGTGAGACGTCGTTCGCGGTCGAGCGGATCGTAGCTGAACTCGTCGGCGGCGTTGAAGTGGCGGGCGATGTTCTGGTTCACGATGTGCGCGCCGAAGGGGCTCTGGTGGACGGCGTCGGAAAGGAGATCCTCGATCTTCAGCTGGTTGGCCTTCAGGTATTCCGCCCATTCGGCGCGGTTCTCCACGAACTGGGCCCCGTGTTTTTCGCAGACCCTGCGGACATCGGCGACCTTCTGGTCGGGAGCGTCCTCGGATCTGCCCCAGTTGGGCTTGCCGCGTTCGCGCCAGTGGATGCTGGGGACGATGATGTCCGCGGTGGCGTTCTCGCGCAGTTCGGTGAGGAGTTTGTCGAGGTCGTCGGGCCTGCCGACGGTGTAGATGATCACGACATCGGGTTGATCGGGTATGACGAGGTGACGGGCCCAGCCGCGCAGGTATTGCCAGGGGACGGAGTTGCCGACCATGCGGCGGTAGAGGATCGGTTTGGTTTCCCCAAAGCGTTTCTGCAGCAGGCCGATCAATTCTTCGCCCATGCCGAGCCGCGCGGTATAGCTGGAGCCGAGGGCCCAGATGAGCAGGGGGCGCGGCGGATCGAGATCGGCGTCCAGTTTCTCGAAGTTCAGGGCAAGGTGGCGGCCGTCCTCCGGGCGTGAATCGGCGACGTAGGGTTTGGCGCCGGCGGGAGGGGACGGGGCTTCGATCGCGAAGTTGGCCGGCTGGGCGGACGCCTGCGCAACGAAGCAAAGGAGAAGGGCCGGCAGGAGGCCTGTCCTGCGGCCGCCGCCACGTGGGAGAGTTGCAATGAGAGACATTGACGAAACGATAGGCGAGACGGCGGGTTGCGGCAACCGCCGGAGCGTGATTCCCGTTGCGAAAGCCGTCGCAGCGCCGTTCACTTCCCGGATGCAGTCACGTCATTTCCCCAACCTCTCGCGCCTTCTCGGGGTGGCGCTGTTTGTCGGCGTCGTTTCGGTTTCCGCCGCCGCGGGACGTCCCAATTTCCTCTGGATTCTCTCCGAGGACAATTCGGTTCACTACCTCAACCTCTACGGCGACCGGCTGGGTGAGATGCCGGCGGTCGAGAAGTTGGCCGCGAAAGGCATCGTGTTTGACAACGCCTTCTCCTGCGCGCCGGTCTGCTCGGTGGCGCGGACGACGTTGGCGACGGGAGTCTACGCGCCGAGGGGCGGATTTCAGTATCACCGCAAGTCGAAGCCGGCGAACCTGCCCAAGGGGTTCACGCCCTGGACGCAGAACCTGCAGGCGGCCGGCTACTACACGAGCAACAACAGCAAGACCGACTACAACATCACCACGCCGGTGAAGGAGGCGTGGAACGAGTCCTCGCGCAAGGCGTCATGGCGCAATCGTCCGTCGAAGGACACGCCCTTCTTCCACATGCAGACCTTCACGACGACGCACGAGAGCTCGCTGCATTTCAATGAGAACACGCTGAAGAACGAGAAGACCGGGACCTCGCCTGAGGAGGTCTGGGTGGCACCCTATCATCCGGACACCCCGACCTTTCGCTACACCTACGCGCGCTATCACGATCGTCACAAGATGGTCGATCAGCAGATTGGGGACCTGGTGGATCGTCTGGAGCAGGACGGCCTGCTGGAAGACACCTTCATTTTCTACTTTGGCGACCATGGCGGCGTGTTGCCGCGCGGGAAGGGCTACGTCTACGAATCAGGCCTGCACATACCGTTGGTGGTGCGGGTCCCGGAGAACTACAGACACCTGGTCAACCTGAAGAGAGGCTCGCGCGCGAAGGGCTTTGTCGAATTTGTGGATTTCGGTCCGACGGTCCTGAATCTCGCCGGGGTGAAGATTCCGAAGCTCATCGACGGCAGGCCGTTCCTCGGGGCGGACATCTCGTCGGCCGACCTGGCCGGGCGCAATGAGGCCTTCGGTTATGCGGACCGCATGGACGAGAAATACGATCACGTCCGCTCCCTGCGCGTTGGCCGATACCACTACATCCGGAATTACACCGGTTTCTATCCGGACGGCCTGCAGAACAACTACCGCTACAAGATGCTGGCCTTCGAGGAGTGGCGGCAGTTGTGGAAACAGGGGAGGCTGAACGCCGCGCAGAGCCGGTTCTTCAATGCCCGTCCGCCCGAGCAGTTGTTCGATGTGGAGACTGACCCGCACGAGGTGAACGACCTTTCCGGCGATCCGAAGCATGCGGACAAGCTCAGGGAGCTGCGCGCGAGGTTGAATGCGAAGGTGACGTCGTTGAACGACCTGAGCTTTTATCCGGAGAGCGTCCAGGTGGATGAATCGCTCGGCGATCCGATCGCCTACGGGAAGAAGCATTCGAAGGAGATCGCCCGGGTGGCCGACATCGCGGACGCGGCGTGCCTTCCGTTCAAGCAGGCGCGACTGCAGTTGAAGAAGGCGTTGAACTCGAAGAATGAGTGGGACCGTTATTGGGCGCTGACCTCCTGCGCGACCCTGGGCAGGGAGGCGCAGTCGCTGGCGGCCGATGCCCGCAAGAGCCTGACCCATGACAACCGCATGGTCCGCTTGCGCGCGGCGGAATTCCTTGGTCTGGTCGGTGCCGAGGATCCTCGGCCGACGCTGAAGGGCATCCTGGAGGAAACAGAATCCGCCGACGAGGCTCTGCTGGCCTTTCAAGCGGTGGTCTTGTTCAACGACTTCGAACCCAGATATCCCTTCGACATGGGCGGCCTGCAGATGAAGCCGCTCAAGGGCGAGGTCGGCCGCCGATTGGAATACCTCGTCGGCGACCCGAAGAAGAATCCCAAGGGGCGGAAGAAGAAGTAGTCGCTGGAGCGCCGGGCATTGCTTGGCTGGGGCGCAGATCGACAGCCACTGCCTGGCAATGCCCGGCGCTCCGATACCGGAGGGAGAGCGCGGACAGCCTCGCCCGCGCGTGGAAATGACGAATTACGCGGACAGGAGTGTCCGCGCTTCCCAGCGGAGGCAGACTCGCGCGAAACGCGTGCATCTCACGCATCCGGCGGAGGGTTCCTTCATATATGGGCCGTTTGGGTGATTGTGGCCGGCTGGCATGGGCCTTACTTGAGGGGAAGGCAGTGGTTTCCTGACCGATTTGCCCATGAAACACACACAACAACCAAGAGGGAGCTCGGGGTTCACCTTGATCGAATTGCTCGTCGTTGTCGCCGTGATCGGCATTCTGGCTTCGTTGTACCTGCCCGTGATGGCGCGTGCGAAGTCCAAGGCGAAGCACGTGCAATGCGTCAGCAACCTGCATCAGATCGGGGTCGCATTCAGGATGTTTGCCGGGGAGCATGAGGGGCGTTATCCCGCCGCTGTCAGGGCCCGCTATGGCGGCGTCGTGGAAAGCGCGGGGAGCGGGGGAGCCTATCGTCATTTTCAGGCGCTTGCGGGTTCGCTTGATTCGCCCTGGCTTCTGCTCTGCCCGACGGATCGGTTGCGGCATTCGACGAACTGGGCGGCGTTGACCGACGAGAACGTCAGTTATCTGGTTGGGATGGACGCGCAGCCCAACAATCAGTTTCACATCCTTGCGGCCGATCGGAACATCACCAACCGGGTTGGACGGACGAAGCCGGTCATGCAGGTTGCGGCCGAATCACGGGTGGAATGGACGCCGGCGCTCCATGGCAGGGAGGGCAACCTCCTGTTTGCCGACGGCCGGGTCGAGTTCGCTGACGACCGAAAACTGGCGCAGGCGATTCGGCAGCATCGTCAAACGAACTGAGCCGGAGGCGCAACGACGACATGAGTGAATCGACCACGAAATTCTGGAAGGGGTTCTTGCGGACGATCCTGGTCGCGCTGGCGGTCCTGCTGGTCCTGGTCGCGATCGAGTTGTTGTTGACCTACAAGCACGCGCACGATCATCCGGAGCTCTATGTGGCGGACTCGACGGGCGTCGGGGAAGCGTGGCGGCAGGCCCCTCCGGGCGGGAATCCACAGTCGGAGGCTCCTCCGGCGATGGCGCCCGCGCTTCCGGCGCAGCCTGGAGGCGGCGGTCGGCGGCCGGCGATGAGGGCTCCGGGGCGTCCGGGCGCGCCGCCGCAGGCTCCCCGTCAAGATCCCGCGGTTCCGGCGTCGCCTAATCAGGGGGGCGGTTCCGAGTCGCCTGGGCTGCTCAGCTTGCCGCAGACGCGGGGCGGGATCGTTGCGACCAACCGGTCGACCAATGCGGTCAATCAGGCGACGAACGCGCCGACCGATTCCGCGCAGACCAACCAGACTTCGAAGTCGATCGCCGGGACTTCGGGGAGGAATGGGGGCGACGCCTATCTCGCGCCTCACGTCCAGCGGCCGGGGCGGCGGGGATTGGCGTCGACGAACGGCTTCCGGTTTGCGGTTCCGTGATCTGGTCCCGCATTGTCGCCTGTTCGGAGTCTTGTTGATGGAGAGCCGGGCAGTGCGCGGCGCCCCGAATCCGGCGACACGGCGTAATGCCCGTCAACGGACTTGTTGCAAGCCTACAGAAACGGGTGGAACAACCTGGCGATGCCGTCGCGCAGCTTGATGGGCAGGGAGCGGGAATCGACCTCCTTCAAGGTGATTCTGCGTGCGTTCGCGCGCTTCGTCTCAATCAGGCCGGACACCGTTCCGGCGAAGCTCTGGTCGTAGCATTCCACGTTGAACTCAAAGTTGAGCTGCAGGCTGCGCGGGTCCCAGTTGGCGGAGCCGATCAGGGACCAATGGTTGTCCACGACCATCAGCTTGGAGTGATCGAAGGGCGGCGGCGTGAGCCAGACGCGGCAGCCGGATTCCAGAACCTGCCAGAGTTGCGCGGTGGTCGCCCATTGCACGAAGGGAAGGTTGCCCTTCGCCGGCAGGATGATGTCGATTTCCACGCCTCGCAGGGCCGCGGTCTTCAACGCCGAGATCAAGGCGGCGTCCGGCAGGAAATACGGCGTTACAATCCGGATGGAGCGGCGCGCGCAGGAAAGAGCCCCGTGGATTGTGCGCGCCAGCTTCTCGAAGTCCTCGTCGGGGCCGTCGGAGATGCCGCGGGCGGGCATGTCGCCGATGGCTTCCAGGGGCGGGAACCAGGTTTCGCCCTGCAATGTTTCCCTGGCGCAGAAGGTCCAGTCGTCGGCGAAGGCCTCCATCAGGTGCGCGACGACCGGACCTTCGACACGGAAGTGGGTGTCCTGGGTGGGCTTTTTCGGCGCGGCCTTCACGAGGTTTCCGGGGCGTATGTTCATGCCGCCGGTGAAGCCGAGTCGGCCGTCGATGACGAGGATCTTCCGGTGGTTGCGCAGGTTGACGCCCATCGGACTGACCGGCGGGAACACGGGGAAAAAGCGGGCCGTGCGGATGTGGGCGCGCTTGAGTTGCGGGACGACGCTGGGCCAGGAATAGCGCGCGCCGGTCGCGTCCACGATCACGCGGACTTCGACGCCGCGTTCGACCGCCTCCTTGAGGGCCTCGACGAACTCCCTGCCGATGGACCTTCTGTCGAAGATGTAGGTGCAGAGGGCGATGGAGACCTTCGCCTCGCGGATGGCCTGCAGCATCGCGGGATAGGCCTCGTCGCCGTTGATGAGGGGCACGATCCGGTTGCCGGGGAGCAGCGGGCGTTCGACGACGCTGCCGGTGAGGCGCGCGAGCTGCGCGAGGCGTTTGGCCTCCTCGGGCAGACGTTTCTCCAAGGTGGCCGGGCTGAGCGTGGCATCGTGGGAGCAGGACCTGGCGCGATCGATGTCGCCGAGCAGAGAGCGGGCGCGGCGGCGGATGCGGTTCACGCCGAAGGTGAGGTAGAACACCGCGCCGAAGACCGGGACCATCCAGCTGACTGCGACCCAGAACACGGCAGAGCGCGAGTCGCGCTTGTAGATCACCGCGTGCGCCGAGGCCAGCACGGCGATGACCAATGTCAGCGCCGCGGCCAGGTAATGCCATATGGCAAGCAGGTGTTCCATGATTGGAAATGACGAAATACCGGCCGACGGAAATACACGACCTTAAAATGCGATGAGGGGAACTACGGAATACGCGGAATACACGGAACTCAATTGTCTTGGTTTCGGGCCTTCCGTGTGTTCCGCGTATTCCGTAGTTGGCAATCTCCGAATCAATGTGGCGAGACACGTGGAGATCCGACAAGGCGTATGGCTGGCGGGTGGTCGTTGGCGCACGTTCGTTCTCAACGAGGATCGCTGGACTTGGAAAACCCCACGTCGGTCGGTCCATTCGAACCTGAAGGGTTCATGGCCACAGTAGCCGGGGGTAAGAACGCGCAGCGGTCGCCACCCCCGGAATGCAATCAACAAAGGAACGCTCCCTGAAGGGGAGCCAGCTGTCCGCTGCGACCCCGTTCGGGGTCGAATGGAATCATGTCTCGAACCGGGGGTGGCTTCCGCGTTGCGGCCTTACCCCCGGCTACCGTGGCTTGGGCCCCTTCGGGGCGGAGGGCATTCGCGCTGGCGCGGCGTTCGAATCACCCCATAGCCAAAAAATCGAGCGTTCTCCTGCCCAAGAAATTCGGGACGGTTTTGGAGAGACGTTCGAATTCCTTCTGCGACAGATCAGAAACAAGGTCACGCAAGTGTATCAGAGTTTCTTCCAATTCGTGTCCAACGAGGTCGGTGTTCATTGGTTTTCGTCTTTCGGCCTCGCCTTGTATTTCTCGTAGAGCCGCGTGTGGCGGGATTCGAGGCTGACTTCCTGGCCGGCGATCCACATGCGTTGGACGTTGGAGCGGATGTCGAAGATATCGCCATCGACGGCGATGAAGGTGGCTTCCTTGCCCTTCTCGATGGAGCCGAGACGATCGCCGACGCCGAGGATCGTTGCGGGGGTCAGGGTGATGGCCTTGAGGGCCTCGGCTTCGGGCATGCCGAAGGCGATGGATTGGGCGGCGGCGTAGGGGAGGTTGCGGACGTTGCTGGTGGCGAAGCTGCCGGCCCCCATGCTGATGGCGACGGTGACGCCCGTCTTCCGAAGAATCTCCGGCGCCTTGAACTGGATGTCGTAGGGATCGAAGTCGCGGGCGGGTTGGTCGAAGGTGGATTCGTAGATCACCGGGGTCTTGTGTTTGGCGAGGGTCTTGGCGACGCGCCAGGCGTCGCGTCCTCCGGCGATGACGGCGTTCCTGTAGCCGCGACCGGCGGCCCATTCGGCGGCGGACTTGACGGTCGGGGCCTGGGCGGCGTGGATGATGATGGGGGCGTCGCCGTTGAGAAACGGGATCATCGGTTCCCAGGCGGGCACGGGCTTGAATTTGTCCTTGGGCGCGGCCTTCTTCGCCTTGGCGTAGGCCTCGGCCTGGTTGAAGAACTCGTCGATCTTTTGCACGCGCTCCCTGGCCTGCTTTGCCTGGTCGGCCGGCTTGCGGTTGCCGGTGGCGCTCAGTGACATGCCGGGCCAGGCGACGTGCAGCGCGGCGAGGGGTTTCACGGCCATGCTTTCGACGGTCCAACCGGCGGTCGCCATGAGTCCGGAGACGCCGGGGACAGTTCCGCCTTCGGGAACGGCGAGGAAATGGGTGATGCCGTTGGCTCGGGCGACCGGGATGAGTTCCGAATCGGGATTCACCGAAACCCAGGAGAAGACATCGGGCGTGTAGCTGCCGACTTCGCGGTAGTCGCGGGTCTGGCGCAGGGCGTTGATCTCGACGAGGCCGAGCGATGAGGTGGATGCGATCAGGCCGGGGTAGAGGTGGGAGCCATTGAGACGGACGACTTTGTCGGCCTGTTTGCGGGCGTTCTTAAGGTTCTGACCGATCTCTGCAATCCTACCGTTCTTGACGAGGATGGAGGCGTTGGGGATGACGCCGTCCGTCACGGTGTGAATCGTGGCGTTGCGGAACAGGATGGTTTCGGCGTGGGTTTGGAACGCCAGGAGCAGGAGGGCGAGGACGGCGACGCGCAGGTTTAACACAGAGGACACGGAGAACACAGAGGGCCGCAGAGGGGAAGGGGATGTGTTCGGAGCGCGGAATTTATTCCGCTTCAGCGTCGGTTGTTCGGGCGCGTTGTCGTTGCCGGAAGTCATGGGTTGTCGGTGGTTGAAGCGGAATGAATTCCGCGCTCCGAAGATGTCGGTCTGCAGCTTCGGAACGATGCAGAAGTGAGTGAGCTTACGCTCGCGGCTACGGGGAGTTGGCTCATTGCAGGACTCCTCCGAAGCGGTGGCGGTCGCAGCAGGAATAGCTGCCGTCGGTGTCGATGCTGTGCATGGTCTTCAGGGCGCGTTGAAAGAATGAGGCGCGGGCGTCGTCGGCCTTGGATTTTTCATCCTTTTTCCTGCCGCCGTCGGCGATCTGCCTGGCCTTGGCAATCAGGGCTTTCCTTTCCTTCTCCAGGGCGGCGGTGCGCTTGGCGTCGAGCGCGCGATCGAAGTATTTCTTTCCATCGATCCAGGTCTGTTCGCAGACGGCGCGGGTGGAGAGCGGGTTGTCGGACCAGATGACGAAGTCGGCGTGCTTGCCTTTCTCCAGCGAGCCGACGTATTGGTCGATGCGGAGTTGTTTGGCCGGATTGAGGGTGACGAACTTGAGCGCCTCGGCTTCGGAAAGGCCGCCATATTTCACGGCCTTGGCGGCTTCGAGGTTCATGCGGCGGGCGAGGTCGGAGGAATCGGAGTTGAAGGAGACCAGGGCGCCGCGGTTGTGCATGAGCGTTCCGGCGTAGGGGATGGCGTCGTAGACCTCGAACTTGTAGGCCCACCAGTCGGAGAAGGCCGAGGCTCCGGCGCCGTGCTTGGCGATCTCGTCGGCGACCTTGTAGCCTTCAAGCACGTGTTGGAGGGAGCCGACGGTGACGCCGAATTCCTCCATGGTGCGGAGGAAGACGAGGATCTCATCCTGGCGGTAGGAGTGACAGTGGATCCAACGTCTGCCCTCGATGATCTCGCCGAGGGCTTCGAGTTCGAGGTCGCGCCGGGGCGGAACGCCGCCGTTCTTCTTGTGATCGGCCCAGGCCTGGAGGTATTGCCTTGCGGCGGTGAAGCGATTGGCTAAGAAGGTGCGCACGCCCATGCGGGTCTGGGGAAAACGGGTCGTATACTCATCGCCCCAGTTGGATTGTTTCACATTCTCGCCGAGGGCGAACTTGATGCCGGCCGGGGCCTCCTTGAATTTCAAGCCTTCGGGGCTCTCGCCGTCGCGAAGCTTGATGACGGCGTTCTGGCCGCCGATGGGATTGGCGGAGCCGTGGAGGAGATTGGCCACGGTCAGGCCGCCCGCAAGTTGTTTGTAGATGTTGGAGCTGTCGGCGTTGACGACATCGGCGATGCGAACCATGGAGGTGGAGGGAAGCGTGCCCTCGTTCGTGCCGCCCATGATCATGCTGTGGCTGTGGCAGTCGATCAGTCCGGGGGTGACGTGTTTGCCCTGGGCGTCGATGACCAGTGTGTTCTCGTCAATCTCGGTCTTGAAGCGGCCGACCTGTTCGATGCGGCCGTTGCGGATGAGAATCGAGCCGTTGATCAGTCTGCCATCCAGGCCGGAGGTCCAGAGGGTGGCGTTCTTGACGAGGATCGCCTTGGGGGAAGCCAACACGCCGCGGCCGCTCAGGGGCGGTTTGGCGACGCGCTTCTTGCGGAGCTTGGCGAGGTCCGCCTTCTTTTTCGCAGCGTCTGACTTTGACTTGTCGTCGGAGCCATTCCTGTCCGTGGTCTTGTCGTCTTTTCCGGGCGTGGGTTTGGTCTGCTTTTCCGCCTTGGTCTCGGCGGCAAGTTTCGGCGTTTCGATGGGGTGGATGCGTCCGTCGATCCACACCTCGCGGATCTTGTTGTCGGGATCGAAGTAGCTGTCGCCGTTGACGACAGTGAGGTTGGCGACCTTGCCCTTCTCGATCGTGCCGAGCTGGTCGGAGACGTTGAAGAACTCGGCAGGGACTGTGGTGAGCGCGGCGAGGGCGTCGGTTTCGGAAAGGCCGCGTTCGACGGCCTGCGCGAGGTTCTTACGGAAGGACTTCCTGTTGGGTAATCCGAAGGTGGTCAGCGCGATCTCGGCTCCATTGTGTTTCAGCAGCGCCGGGTTTTCCGCGGCCCAATCCCAGCGGCGAAGGGTGTCGAGGGCGACGCCGTCCCAGGCCTCGTCCGTCGGCATCTTGTGAATCGCGGGCAGGTCGATGGGGACGACGAAGCGTTTGGCGGCCTGTTTGGCGAGATTGGGGCGGCGCCATTCCTGGCCGGTGGCGACGAGGATGGGATTGATCTTGAATTCCCGGGCGAGGCGACCGGCGCGGTCGATCATCAGGGAGTCGCGCGGCTCGATGATGAAGGGGCGCCTTTCCGCTCGGGCCAGGGCGAGGTTGTCGAGCGCGGGATTGAATTCGGGGCGGCGGGCCCCGGCGGCGCTCTTTTCGTAGGCTGCCGTGGTCAGTGAATGGTGATCTGTATCGAGGAAGGTCTGACGGATGCTGGCGATGACGCCCATGAGCGATGCGGGGTAGGCGCGGTCCTCGCCGCCCTGCTTTTCGAAGGCGATGTGCTGGGTCGTGCGGGCGCGGATGACGGCCGCGTTGGGGTCGCCGTCGGCAAGATTGATGAAGGCGCCCCAACCGCGGAAGATTCCCTTGTCCGGGGCCAGGTTGGCGGCGGTGAAACCCAGTTCGCGCATCGACTTCAGCGAGGAGGCGTTTGGGCGGTAGCCTTGGGCGACCTGTCGTTCCGGCGCGATGGAATTGAGTTGGTAGCCGGGGCCTTTGTTGCCTTGGTCGGCTTCATCGCCCTTGACGCCGAGAAAGTTGATGCCGCCGGCGGTCAAGGAATCGCTCAAGGCGTCGGCCGACGAATCGTTCAACGAATGCCCCGCGGCGCCGGCGAGGTGGTAGGGCTCGATCAGGCCCGCGTAGATCGTGGCGCCCTTGGCGTCCCAGACCCGCGCGTCCCTGGGCGGTTTGACCTTGGTCCCGACGGCTTCGATAAGGCCGTTGCGGATGACGACTGTGGCGTTGTCGAGTGTGGTCCCCGGTTTGACGACGACCGTGCCGCCGACGAGCGCGTGCGCGTCATGGGGCAGGGGGCGATGGCCGGGGGGGAGGAGATTGGCGGCGTTCAGCGTGGAAGCGAGACCAAGCAGAAGCGCCAGGGACGATGGGAAACGATGAGAGAAGGGCATCTCGGGTGACCATTGAATAGAATGGTCGGAGTGGTGGGATTCGAACCCACGACCTCCGCGACCCGAACGCGGCGCGCTAGCCAGGCTACGCTACACTCCGAACAAGAGGCGGGTAAAGTTGCGCAGCCGGATTTGAATTGCAACGAAAATTCGGAAGAATTCCCGAGGCCTCATCCGGACACAAAAAAACGCCGTCCCTGAGGGCGGCGTTTGCGGGGGGAATGATGTTCGGGCCGCTTATTCCTTGCGGTCGTCCGGACTGCTGCCGCTGTCGTAGTTCTCCATGTCCTGTTGGGAGGACTTTTCCTCATCGGAGAGCGACGCTTTTTGTTCTTCGCTCAGATTGGCGGTGGGGTCTTGTTCCTGCTGGCATCCGACCGCGAGGAAAGCGACCATCGCGGCCAGACCGAAAACGAATTTGATTTTGTTGATCTTCATGGTGGCGGGAAAGTGGCGGAATCGGGGGGGCAAGTCAATCTGCATTCGCGGCCGGATGGATGGCGAAACTCTTTGCAACCGGAGGCGGGGCGTGACAGGTTTTCCTCCCTCATGCGCAAGACGATACTGAATGGGAGAGTCACGAAGTCGATTTCAACGCTGGCCTTCGTCGCGACGCTGGCCTGCTTGTCCGTGGTCGGCGCTGCGGAGGCGAAAAAGCAGGGGGCGGAGCGTTGGGAATCGGCCATCGCCAAGTTCGAGGAAAGCGACCGCGCCGCGCCGATCAAGCCGGGCGGGGTGTTGTTCATTGGCAGTTCCAGCATCCGGATGTGGAAGACCCTGGCGGAGGATTTTCCGGGAACTCCGACGCTCAACCGCGGTTTCGGCGGTTCGGAGATCTCGGATTCCATCCACTTCGCCGATCGCATCGTTTTTCCCTACAAGCCGCGGCAGATCGTGATGTATGCCGGCGACAATGACGTGTCCAAGGGCAAGTCGGCCGAGGAGGTCGCCCGTGATTTCCGGACCTTTGTGAAGAAGGTCCGCAAGGAACTGCCCGGAGTGCGTGTCGCGTTCATCGCCATCAAGCCGAGCCTTAAGCGTTGGAATCTCGCGCCCGAGATGAAGGAGGCAAACGGGAAGATCCGCAATTACTGCCGCTGGCATCGGGGCGTCGTCTATCTGGACATCTGGAAGCCGATGTTGGGCGAGGACGGGAAACCGAGGCCGGAACTGTTCATTGAGGACGGACTTCACCTGAGCCGCGAAGGGTATGAGCTCTGGACTTCGGTGATCCGGCCGTATGTGAGGTAGGCCTTCGCGCCGCTTTGGCGTGACTGGTGGTTCTTTCGACATTGGGGCGAATCGGACGCAACTTCATTTTCGATCGCACCCGCCTTGCATCGCGCGCGGGTCGATCGCCATCCGAGGACGGGAAGGCGGACGAGGATCCGGCGATCCCCAAAAAAACATGGAAACCAATGTGTTTTGAGGCATCTTGTTTCTGCGTATGGCGAACATCATTATTCGGCCTGACTGGCATATTCCGGAGCGGGAGGTCACTCCCGAGGACGTCTACAGGAATCGTCGACGTTTCCTGAAGCAGCTTGGCATTGCGGGCGCGGGGGCGCTTTCCACGCAGATGATCGGTTGTTCGGGGGGCTCGGATTCGTCCGCGCCGTCCGCGCCGTCGGGGGAGGCGGGCGCTGCAGACGCCCCGGCCGAATCGGCTGCGGACGCCGCCGCGAGGTATGACGAACTCGCCAAGGCCAACGGTCCGATCCGGCGCAATGCGGCCTTCGATCCGGGGTGGGCCCTGAGCAATGAGCAGAAGGTTCTGACCTACAACAATTTCTACGAGTTCTCGACGGTCAAGGACCAGGTGCACAAGAAGGTGGCGGGTTTTTCGACGAGCCCGTGGCAGGTCGAGGTTTCCGGCCTGGTGGAGAAGCCGTTGACCCTGGATGTGGCCGACATTCTCAAGCAGTTTCCGATTGAGGAGCGGGTCTACAGGTTTCGCTGCGTGGAGGCATGGGGCATGATCGTGCCATGGCAGGGCTTTCCTTTGCGGGCGCTGCTGGAGAAGGCTCAGCCCAAATCGTCGGCGAAGTTCGTGAAATTCTATACGGGCGGCGCCCCGAAGGAGTATCCCAACTGGAGCGGGCTCGTCCTGCAGGGCTACTCGCTTCCCTACACCGAGGGGCTGCGAATCGATGAGGCAATGCACGATCTCACATTGGTCGGCACAGGACTCTATGGACGCTCCCTCAAGGTTCAGAACGGGGCGCCCATCCGTCTGGTGGTCCCGTGGAAGTATGGCTACAAGAGCATCAAATCGATCAACAAGATCGAACTGGTGGACGAGCAGCCTGCCACCCTGTGGAACACCATGGCGCCGCGGGAGTATCCCTTCGAGTCCAATGTCGAGCCCGAGGTTCCGCATCCGCGTTGGTCGCAGGCCACGCACAAGATGATCGACACCCAGCGCCGCGTCCGCACGGAGTATCTCAACGGCTACGCGGATCAGGTCGGCGGCCTTTACAAGAAAGCGTGATTCGAATGCGGAATGCGGAACGGGGAATGCGGAATGCGGAACGGGGAATGCGGAATGCGGAATGGGGGGGGGCGCCCGGTGGGGCGAAGCTCCCGCTGACTTGTCGCGGCGAAGCTGTGCGAAGACGGAGCCGAGCCTCCAGAGGAGCCATGCGTCGATCCGTTCCTGACTGCGCCGACTGAAGTTTCCAGAATCATGCCCGTTCCAGTCATCAGTGTTGCGCAGATGCGTGAGTGGGAGCAGGCGACCTGGGACGCCGGCGTCAGGGAGGAGGATGTCATCCGTCTGGTGGGCGAGCGCCTGCACGCGTGGCTGCAACGAAGTCTGGCGGCGCGCTGCGGCAGTCTCCTGATCGTCGCCGGCAAGGGCAACAACGGAGAGGACGCCCGGCAGTGCGCCGCGGTATTCGAACGCAATGGGACTTCGGGTGTTCGAATGGTCGATGTTCGTGATCCGGTCGCCGATCTGCCCGCCTTGGAACAGGCGCTCGCGGAAGTCCGGGACGGCGTCGTTTTGGACGCGCTGTTCGGCATCGGGCTGAATCGACCGTTGGGCGACGACTGGATCAGGGTGGTGGAATGCGTCAATCGTTCCGGAGCGGAGGTCTTGTCGGTGGATTGTCCATCGGGATTGGATGCGGACAGCGGCGAGGTCATGGGGGCTGCGATTCGCGCCGATCGCACGCTGACCCTGGGAGCTCCCAAGCGGGGATTGCTGACGCAGGCGGCGGTGGAATACGTGGGGAAACTGGATTTGGAGCCGGACATCGGGTTGGTCGAGCGATCATTGACCGGGGATCTGCAGTGGGTTGTGCCGGCTGATTTCCGTGGCATGCCGCCCAAACGCGCGGTTGCGTCCCACAAGGGAACCTACGGGCATCTCGCGGTGATCGCCGGCAGCCTTGGCTATCACGGCGCGGCCGTGCTGGCGGCGGAAGGGGCGTTGGCCGCCGCGCCGGGTTTGGTGACAGTCCTGACACAACCAGACTGCTACGTCCCCGTTGCCTCCCAATTGAAGTCCGCGATGGTTCGTCCTTGGGCGGATCGGATCGAACTCCCGGAGAATTGCACGGCCGTCCTGGTCGGCCCAGGGCTGGCGTCGACGGACCTGCCGGACAGGCTGAAGGAATCTGTGCGGAAGCTGTGGTGCGAGGAGGAAATGGCCGTGATTGCGGACGCCAGCGCCTTGGATTGGCTGCCGGAAGGCGCGACGCCCGACGGCGCGCTGCGCGTCATCACGCCGCACCCGGGCGAGGCGGCCCGCATGCTGGGTCAGACGACGGCGGCGGTGCAGTCGGATCGGGCGGCGGCTCTCCGTGAATTGTCGGCGAGATTCGGGGACTGCTGGGTGGCCCTGAAAGGGCATCAGACTCTGGTCGGCCGGAGCAAGGGGGAGATCAGCGTCAATTCGACGGGCAATCCGTGGTTGGCGCGCGGAGGGAGCGGCGATGTGCTGGCTGGCTTTCTGGGGGGACTCCTGGCGCAACCGGAGTTGGCTGGGGATGTCGTCGGAACCGTCCGCTACGCAGTCTGGAAACATGGTTTTGTCGCGGATCTTGCGGAGCCGCGGGAGGCGACGGGGTGGCCGAGTATCTCAATTGATGAGTTCCCGGCGCAGCTTTCGGTAACGCACGACTGGCAGGTCTGGCCGGACCCTGGAGTGGAGGACGAGTGAACAGCCTGTCGTTGAGCGCGAAACCGGCGATTGATTTCGGTTCACAGCCCTGTTGCCCTCTGCTAGATTCCGCGCTCGAACATGAAGAGAGTCATCATTTTTTCGCTGTTTCTTCTGTGCTCCCTGCCTTTGATGGCGCGGAATCTGGAAGGCGTTTTCAAGACGATCGACGGCCAGACCTTTGAAGGGCGTACGGTCACCTATAAGCCCGAGGGCGCGACCTTCCGTCTGACGGCGGGGCCGAACAAGGGCGGCTTCGAGGGGCCGATCCCGTGGCGCCGTTTCACCGCGGAGACCCTGAATTTTTTCAACACGGACCTGGATGCGCGGCCGTTTGTCAGCCTGTTGATTGCGACCCCGGAGGAGGAAATGGCGGAGGAGATGGCCGCGTCCGAGAATGCGGCGTCCGCGGCGGCCGTGGGCAGTGTCGATATCGTGAGCCATGGTCGGCCGGAAAAGATCCCGGGATTGATCGGTTCCTTCTTCAAGGGCGGCGGCCTGTTGCTTCTCCTGTTTCTCTACGCGGCCAACGTCTATGCGGCGTATGAGATTTCGTTTTTCCGACGCTACCCGATGCCCATGGTGACCGGCATTTCCGCGGCGGCCCCGTTCATCACCCCGATCGTCTTTCTCTGCATGCCGCTGAAGAAGAAGAAGAAGGTCGTGATCGAGGAGCCCGAGGAGGAGTATGACGAGGAATATGCCGAGGGCGAGTATGCGGAGGGCGAATACGGGGTTGAGGCCGCCGTCGCCTATGACGAGCACGGCAACCCGATCGCCGCCGATCCGGCCGCGGGCGGTTATGCGGTTCCCTATCAGGAGCCGGAGCCCGAGCCGGTCCAGCTTCCGGAGACCAAGGTGTTCGAACGCGGCAAATTCAACCTGAACCGGCGTTTCATTGAATCCAAGTTTGCGGGCTTCTTCCGGGCCGTGCCCGGCGAGAACGAGAAGGACATGATCATAGTTGTGCGCGCCTCGCAGGGCGAATTCATCTCGAACCGCATCCTGAAGGCCACCAACACCGAGGTCACCTTCTCCGTGCCCAAGGGAGACGAGGGTTCCGCGGCGACCATCGACAAGGTGATCCCGCTCAACGACCTCTTGTGCCTGACGCTCAAGCACAAGGACGCCCCGGACTGAGCCGGAGGGACAACGGGCTGCATTTTGAAAAGGACGCCGCTTCCCTGGAACGGCGTCCTTTGTTTTTGAGACCGCGATGTGAACGAGACTTCTTCCGACAAGCCGCTGAGGCTGGTGTTCATGGGGACGGCTGAGCTGGCGCGCGAAAGCCTGCGAGCGCTGGTGGACGCCGGTTTGTTCGACCTTGCCGCCGTGGTCACCCAGCCGGACCGTCCCAGTGGGCGCAAGCTCAAGCTGCAACCGTCGCCGGTCAAGGCGCTGGCGTTGGAACTGGGGCTGCCCGTCCTGCAGCCGGAGCGGGCGCGGGACGAGGCCTTCATCGCGGAATTGAGGGCGCTGAAGCCCGACCTGATTGTCGTCGCCGCCTACGGACAGATCCTGCCGAAGGCGATCCTGGAACTCCCGCAGCACGGGTGCCTGAATGTTCACGCCTCGCTCCTGCCCGCATACCGCGGGGCCTCGCCGATCCAGGCGGCCATTCTCAACGACGACGCGGAATCCGGCGTCACCATCATGAAAATGGACGAGGGCCTCGACACCGGCGACATCGTCTCGATGGAAGCGACGCCCATCGCGCCCGAGGACGACGCGCAAACCCTGCACGACCGTCTGGCCAGGATCGGCGGAGGCCTGCTGGTCCGGACGATTCCGGATTATGCGGCGGGGCGTTTGACGCCGAGCCGCCAGCCGGATGAGGGCGTTTCGCACGTCGGCAAGATCCGGAAGCAGGAAGGGGAGATCGATTGGACGCAGCCGGCGCGGGGCATCTGGTGTCGGGTTCGCGCGTTCACGCCGTGGCCCGGAGCGTATGTCTGGCGGGGCGAGGGCGAGGCGCGAAGAATGCTGAAGATCTGGAAGTGCGAGGTTGTGGATGCGGAAGCCGGGGAGACGCGGCCGGGCGAGATCCTCAAGGCGGACAAGGACGGGGTCGTGATCGCCTGCGGGAACCGGGCGTTGCGGGTGGAGGTCCTTCAGCCGGAAGGCAAACGCCGGATGAGCGCCCAGGAGTTTCTGACCGGACATGAACTTCGACCCGGCGGATTGATCTCGGACTGAACCAGAGACCGGCTTCGCATGGCTACGACGCGTTAAAATGAACACGGATGAACACAGATTGCCCGTGCGGCGCTGCGCGTCGCCTATGGGGGCTCGATTCTTGCTCGTCCACGTCCGGTTGTGGCTGCTTGCAGCCTGTGTATTTGGGGTGGCATTGAAGGTGCGTTCCGCCGATCAGCAGCCGAAGTTCATGCAGGCGGCGACGGTTCGGACGGGGACGAACACGACGTTGAAGGGGCTGGCCATCCAGGTGGGCGATCGAGCTGAGGCCGCCGTCTGTTTCGACACCGAGTTGCTGCGAATGTCGGCCATGTGGGAGGGAGACTTCATTGAGCCCATCAAGTTGATGTCGCGAGGGGAGTATCCGGCGGCCTTGGGAGACATCCGGGTGGAGGCGGGCAGCCGGCCGGGCTGGGCGAAGACGAACCTTCTGGCGGACCTGCGGTTGGAGCCCTTTGGTCCGCTGCCCGCCGATCATGCGAAGTACCGCGGCGTCTATCGCTTTGAGAACCGGGCGGTCCTGTCCTACACGGTGGGAACGACGCCCGTGCTGGAAATGCCCTGGTACGATTCGCTCGATCGTTTCTTCACCCGCAGTTTTCACGTCGGGGCGACGACGGAGCCGTGGATGCTGTTGATCTGCAAGCTGCCGCCGAAGCGGGGCGGGCGCGATATCGTGGAAAGCGTCGGCAATGGTTCGCACGGATACGCCCTGCTGAACGGCGATCCCGAGGCGATTGCGGTCGGCGTGTTGGATGCGCCGAAAGAAGGGAAGCTTGAGGCGCGCGAGGGGCATCTGTATCTCCGGCTTCCGGCGATGGCGCAGCCGGTCACCTTTCAGATCCAGATCTGGCGGGGGGCGCCCAATGACGTCAACCTGGACCGCTTCGTTGAGAACTTCCATCAGCACCCGCCCTTTCTGAATCCCATCAGCTTCACCAAGGGGGGGGCTCTTCAGTGGACCAACGCCGTGTTGGCGGAGTTCCAGATCGGCGAGAACAACGGCTCCCACGCCGTCGATACGCTGGGGCTGCCGAACGCCAATCCCTACGGCGCGCCGATGTATCTGACGGGACTGGACTTCTTTTCCGACGGCCGCGCGGCGGTTTCCACCTTCCACGGCGACGTCTGGACCATCGCCGGAATGAACGACGATTTCAGCAAGATCATCTGGGAGCGTCATGCGTCGGGGCTGTTCCATGCGCTGGGGCTCAAGATCGTGAATGACGAGGTCTACGTGACCGGGCGCGACCAGATCACGCGTCTGCGCGACCTGAACAAGGACGGCGAGGCCGACTTCTACGAGAACTTCAACAACGACTGCCAGATCACGACCAACTTCCATGAGTTTGCCATGGATCTGCAGACCGATGCGGCGGGGAACTTCTATTTTGCCAAGGCGGGCCCCGTGCAGAATGGCGGACGCGGGTTCGGTCACATTGTCGAACATCACGGAACCCTGCTGAAGGTCTCCAGGGACGGTTCAAAGCTGGAGACGGTGGCCACGGGCTTTCGCGCGCCGAACGGCATCGGCGTCGGGCCGGACGGCGAGTTGACCAGCGGCGACAACGAGGGCACCTGGACGCCGCGGTGTCGCCTCAACTGGATCAAGCCCGGCGGCTTCTACGGCGTTGTCGACCTGGCGCATCGTGAACCGGCGCCGACGGAGCACGATCGGCCGCTGTGCTGGCTGCCGAAGGAGGTGGACAATTCGAGCGGAGGGCAGGTCTGGGTTCCGGACGATCGGTGGGGCCCGTTCAAAGGCCGCCTGCTGCATTTGTCCTATGGGACCTGTTCGCTGTATTCCGTGTTGAAGGAGGAGGTCGGTGGGGCGGTCCAGGGCGGCGTCACGCGCTTTCCGCTGACCTTCCCCAGCGGGATCATGCGCGCGCGATTCAATCCGAGGGATGGCCAGCTCTACGTTGTCGGCATGAAGGGTTGGCAGACCAGCGCGGTGATGGACGGCTGCCTGCAACGGGTGCGTTACACCGGGCTGCCCGTCAGAATGCCGCAGTCGTTGCGCGCGACGAAGACGGGCGTGACGATCGGGTTCGGGGCGCCCTTGGACCGTGAACTCGCGACCGATCCCGAGAGCTACGCGGTGAGCCACTGGAATTACATCTGGTCCAAGGCCTACGGTTCTCCGGAGGTCGCGCCCGGAAAGGAAGGGGAGGCCAAACCGGGCGAGGCCGGCTTGGAATGGACGGCCGATCAGAAGAGCGCGCAGAATCGCGCAGCGCTGGCCGTCAAGTCGGTGAGCCTTTCAGAGGATGGGAAGATCGTTCATCTGGAATTGCCGGGCATCCGGCCCGTGATGCAGATGCAGATCCGCTTCAATCTGGAGACGAAGGCCGGCGAACCCCTGCGCGGGGAGATCTTCAATACCATTCACCGGCTGGGTGAAGGGCGCTGATCCGGGCGTTCGCTTTCAAACGTCCGGGATTCCCCACGGATGGCAAAGCCGACCCACGGATGAAGCATCCTGGCCGCGCGATCGGGAAGCTCGGGAGCAGCTTCTCGTTCTCGTGAAACAGCGATTGTAGCGCGGCCGTCCCGGCTGCGGGTTCGGGCGGCGTCCCGCCGCGAGATGAACACGACCGGGCGATGGCGCCTACGCTACAGGGTGGCAAGTCCGCTCGGGGCGTCGAACATTGCCCCTCACTCGCCGTAGAACGGAAACAGCTTCTTCAGTTCCGTCTTGCTGGGGCGGCGGCCGTATTCGCAGATTTCATAGGCGGCCGCGGTCTTTACCTGGGCTCCCTTCTCCTCGCCGTACCATTCCTTGAGGAGGTCGCGATACTTGTCGGCAATGCGCATGAAGCGCGCGCGCTGGCCCGCCCGGACCTGGGCGATGCGTTTCGCGCGATGCTCGTCCGAGCGGGGCATCAGATGTGGTCCGCCCAAGGCTCCCCCTTCGAGAAACTGAGACTCCATCACGGCGAGGGCGTCGAGTTTTTGCTCGATGACCGAATCGATGGAAATGGCGATGTCCGGGGCCGAAGGATTCGGCTTCTGGAAGCGGTCGGAATAATACATGAACACCGGATTGCGGCGCAGCGGTTCCACATCGGGGCAGATGAACGGCACGGCCACCATGAAGGCGGCGTCCTGCACCAACACGCCGGTGTAGCGGTGATCCGGGTGATAATCGTTCGGGCGCGGGGCGAGCACCAGGTCGGCCTTCCATTCGCGGATGAGTCGCGTGACCTTCAGGCGGTTCTCCAGGGTCGGCATGAGTTCGCCGTCGTGGATGTCCATGACCTCCACATTCGTGCCGAGAATCTCCGACGCCTTCTTCACCTCGGCCGTGCGACGTTTCGCCAGGGGGCCGCCCGCTTCGCGCCAGTGGCCGATGTCGCCGTTGGTCATCGCGACGAACTTCACCTTGTGTCCCCGCTTCGCCCACATGGCGCCGACGCCGCCGGCCTGGAGTTCGCAGTCATCCGGATGCGCGCCGAAGCAGATGATCCGGAGCCTGCCGTCCTTGTCCTGGGCGGAGGCGGAGGAGGCGAGAAGGGAGAAGGTGAGAAGGGCGAGAGTGGTCTTGAACAGTTTCATGGTCGGATTTCTTTTCGCTGCAATGAGTCATGAATGTCACGGATGTTGGTGGGGGAGTTCAAACAAAAAGGGCGCATCGTCAAGGAGGGGCGACATTCCTGTCGCCCTGTCGGCGAAGCCGGCACGGAGACCTCAGGCATGCCAGATGGCGGTCGGCCCCCATACCACGGGTCTGTAGTTCACGCGCAATTCTGGCCGCTGCGCGTCCACGGCGACAGGAATGTCGCCGCTCCTTGAGTCCTACCCCAAAACCGGCTCCACGACATTTCCATGAATGTCGGTCAGGCGGAATCGGCGGCCCTGGTATTTGAAGGTCAGGCGGAGGTGGTCAATGCCGAGGAGATGCATCATGGTCGCGTGGAAGTCGTGCACGTGGACGGGGTCCTTGGCGATGTTGTAGCAGAAGTCGTCGGTCTCGCCGTAACTGAAGCCGGGTTTCACGCCGCCGCCGGCCATCCACATGGTGAAGCAACGGGGGTGGTGATCGCGGCCGTAGTTTGTCTTGGTCAGCTTGCCCTGTGAGTAGTTCGTCCGGCCGAACTCGCCGCCCCAGACGATGAGGGTGTCATCGAGCAGGCCTCGCGCCTTGAGGTCGGCGACCAAGGCGGCGGATGGCTGGTCGGTGTCCTTCGATTGCCGGCTCAAACCGCCGGGCAGGCCGCCGTGCTGGTCCCAGCCCTGGTGGTAGAGCTGGATGAATTTCACGCCGCGTTCGGCCAGGCGACGGGCGAGGATGCAGTTGGCTGCGTAGGTTCCGGGCGTCTTGGATTCCGGGCCGTAGAGGTTGAAGGTGGATTCCGGTTCGGACTTCACGTCCATGGCGTCCGGCACCGAGGTCTGCATGCGGAAGGCCATCTCGTATTGTGCGATGCGCGAATTGATCTCGGCATCGCCGATCGCGTCGAACTGCCCTTCGTTCAGTTCGCGCAGGCGATCCAGCATCAGTCGTCGCCCGTCGCGCGAAATGCCGGGAGGCGACTGCAATGCATTCACCGGGTTCTTCCCGGGCAGGAACTTCACCCCCTGATGTTCGGAGGGCAGGAAACCGCTGCCCCAGAGGCGCGAATAGATCGGCTGCCCGCCGCGGTTCTGGGAGATCAGCACGCAGAACGCGGGAAGGTTTTCGTTGTCCGTGCCCAGGCCGTAGTTCAACCACGCTCCGACGCTGGGGCGGCCGGCGAGTTGGGAGCCGGTCTGGAAGAAGGTGATGGCCGGGTCGTGGTTGATGGCCTCGGTGTGCAGGGTCTTGATGAAGCAGAGGTCGTCCGCGACTTTCGCCAGGTGCGGCATGCGGTCACTGATCCAGGCGCCGCTTTGGCCATGCTGCTTGAATTCGAAGATGGATCCGGCCAGGGGCAGTCGAGCCTGGTTTGAGGACATGCCCGTGAGCCGCTGCCCCATGCGGACAGACGCCGGCAGATCCTCGCCGTTCATCTTGTTCAGCATCGGCTTATGGTCGAACAAATCCATTTGCGAAGGGCCGCCGCTTTGGAACAGGTAGATGACGCGTTTGGCCTTGGGCGCGTGATGCGGCGCGCCAAGCAGGCCATTCGAGCCGGCGACGGCTGCGGCCTTGGATGGCGTCGGGTTCAGCAGATGCGCCAGGGCCAGTCCGCCCAGACCCATCCCGGATCGGGTGAGCATCTCGCGGCGGTTGAAATGTCCGGGAGGTGATTGGTTCATAGCAGCATTCGTTCCTCTTCCTGCGGGCATGGCGTATCGGGCGGCCCAAGGAGGGGCGACATTCCTGTCGCCCTGCCGGGGCAGCCGGCACAACTGCGCGTCCGATTGCGACCACGGCCTTTGGCAACCAACAAACCATGGTCTTGCACACGCCTTCTCTGGCCGCTGCGCGGCCACGGCGACAGGAATGTCGCCGCTCCTTGGGGATGCATTTCACTTCGCGCCCTCATCGCTTCATCAGGGTTTCGTCGAAGTTCATGATCGCATTGGCGACGATGGCGAGGGAGGCCAGCTCGATCGTGCGCTGATCCGCCCTGGCTCCCTTCCTGCCGGCGTTGAAAAACTCGTTTGCCGCCTTCGCATCCTTCTGAAACAGGCTGAACTGCTCGGCATGCAACTGCTTGAGAACTTTGAGTTCGCGTTCGTTCGCGCGGCGGCCGGTCAGCGAGCGGAAAGCCAGCTGGATGCGCCCGTCCAGTTGGTCGCCGCCTTCCTCCGCCATGCGGACAGCGAGTCGCCTGGAAGCCTCGGCGAACAACTCGTCGTTCAGGGTCACCAGGGCCTGCAGGGGGGTGTTGGTGCGTTGCCGGCGCGCGATGCAGTCCTCGCGGCTCGTGCCGTCGAAGGTGATCAGGAAGGGCGACGGAGCCGTGCGCTTGACATAGAGGTAGAGGCTGCGGCGGAAGTTCCTGCCGACGACATCCTTCTTGGCGGAGCCGCGATGCTCCGCCTGATCGTGGGATTGATCGCTGGGGCCGCCCATGGAACGACTCAACATGCCGCTGGCGGCGAGGGCGTTGTTGCGGATCGTCTCCGCCGACCAGCGGTGTCCAGGCCCGCGCGCCAGCAGCTTGTTTTCGGGGTCGCGTTGAATCGCCTCCAATGAGCCGGACGCCGACTGTCGATAGGTCGCTGACATGACGATCTTCTTGTGCAGGCCCTTGGTGTTCCAGCCGCTGTCGACGAAGTCGCGCGCGAGCCAGGTGATCAGATCGGGATGGGTGGGTCGTTCGCCCTGGCTGCCGACATCCTCGGTGGTGGCGCAGATGCCGCGACCAAAGAACAACTGCCAATAGCGGTTTACTGTGACGCGCGCTGTGAGCGGGTGTCGGGGATCGGTCAGCCATCCGGCCAGGCCGAGCCGGTTGCGCGGCAGCTTGTCGTCGAACTTGAGGAAGCTCTCCGGAACGCCGGGCTCCACCTGTTCGCCGCGCGCGTCGTAGACGCCGCGGGCAAGGACGTAGGTGGGCCTCCGTTTGGGCAGGTCGCCCATGGACATGATTTCGGGCACGTTGTTGATCAGGTCGTTCTCTTGTGTGCGCAGTCTTCTCAGCGCGGCGGCCTGTTTGGCGTAGTCCTGATCGAAGCGCAGGCGATGCAGTTCCCGAAGTTGTTCCGGTGCGGCGCGCTTCGCGGATTCACTCAAGGAAACGCCGGATCCCAAGGTCTGCATTTCGAGGGCGGAGAGTTCCCGGTCGAAGATCTTCAACTCGTCGATCATGCCGTCCTTGAAGCCGCGTCCGCGAAAGCGGGCCGCCAACTGCAGCGGGACCTTCATCTTCTCCTTGTCGTAGGCGATGGTCTTGAAGAGCGTGTCCTTCTGGATGTCGGTTGCAGCGGGGCTTCCGTTCAGGAAGATCCGAAGTCCCGCGGCGCGGCTGGAGCCGTCATAGGTCACGCCGACATGGATCCATTGGTTCAGGGGCAGCTCGTCTTTCGTCGCGATTTTTAACGCGTTGCCGGGCCAGAAGTGGGTGAGTCCGAAGGCGGCCCTGCCATTCTCGAGCAGGAGTTCGTAGCCGCGGCTGCCGGCGTCCGATCCGGCCTTGCAATGGTGCAGGACGATGATCTGGTCCAGTTTCTCCACAGTCCTGATCCACAGGCTCAGCGAGAAGGGATCGTCCCGGTCGAAGTTCGCGATGTCCGCGATGTCGACCGAATTCTCCCCGGTGAACTCCAGGGCCCTGCCGGATTTTCCAGCGACGAGCTTTGGCGATTCCTTCAACGCGCCCGGGGCCTTCGCATTGGCGGCGTTGGCGACCTGGTTCTTCTCGATTGCATCGAATGAAAAGTCGCCGACGAGGCCGGGAATGGCGTCGTCGAGTTCCGGCTTTGATGCCAGCCAATCCTTGAACGCCTTGGTTTGCTTCGCGCCCGAGGCCTGGAGCTTCGGGGCCTCGGTTGCGATCTGTTTCTTCAGGGCCTTGTGCCGCGCCTCGGTGGCGTCGTCGGGGTAGAGAAGCAACGTGGGATTCGGAATGGAATCGGTGAAGTGCGAGTAGAGTCCGGACTCGTCGGTCGAATTGAAGAAGGCGAAGAGGCGGTAGTAGTCCTCCTGCGAAATGGGGTCGTACTTGTGCTCGTGGCAGCGGGCGCAATCCATTGACATTCCGAGGAAGGCCATGCCCATGGTCTTGACCCGGTCGGCGTTGTATTCGACGCGGAACTCCTCGTTGATGCTGCCTCCCTCGTTGGTCTGACGGTGATTGCGGTTGAAGGCGGTGGCGAGGCGCTGATCGCGGGTCGCGTTGGGCAGAAGGTCGCCGGCGAGTTGCCAGGTGATGAACTTGTCGTAGGAGAGATTGTCGTTGAAGGCGCGCACGACCCAGTCGCGCCAGGGCCATAGGTGGTTGAAGCGATCGGCCTGGTAGCCGTAGGTGTCGGCGTAGCGCGCGACGTCCAGCCACTCCAGCGCCATGCGTTCGCCGTAGGCGGGCGAGGCGAGCAGCCGATTCACCGCCTGTTCGTAAGCTCCGGGTGAGTTGTCGGCGAGGAAGACATCGATCTCCTCCAACGTCGGCGGCAGGCCGGTCAGGTCCATGGCAGCGCGGCGGAGGAGGCGTTCCTTGCGCGCTTCGGCGGCGGGGCGCAGCCCCTCGCTTTCCAGGCGCGCGAGAATGAACTGGTCGATCTCGTTTCTGGGCCAGTCGGCGTCGAGGGTCTTGGGCGGTTCGGGCGAGACCAGTGGAGCAAAGGCCCAGTGCTCGCCCCATTCGCCGCCCTCCTCGATCCAACGTTTGACCAGGTTGATCTGCGTCCGAGTCAGGGGAAGGTTGAACTCCGGAGGCGGCATGAGGTCGGCGTGATCGCTCGACGCGATTCTCTGGAACAACTCGCTGCGCTCGGCGTTGCCGGGTTCCACGACGCGGAGGCCGCTGTCCGCCAGTTTCTGCGCGCCTTCGTTGGTGTCGAAGCGGAGTTCGGCCTTGCGGCTCTTTTCGGAGGGGCCGTGGCAGGCGTAGCAGTGATCGGAAAGCAGGGGGCGGATGTCGCGGTTGAAATCGACAGTCTCGGCCGCGTGGGCTTTTCCGGGCAATCCGACGGCCAGGACAACGACCGTGGCCGAGAAGGTCAGCGTTGATTTGAACAGATTCAAATGCATCGTGATATGGACTTCACACTAGTCACCGGTCTTCAATTCGACAACGGCGATGAAAAGGTGTTTGAGCGTCGATGCTCCGTGCGACGCGGGATGGCGGCTTGTCGAAATCTGACGAGAACGGCACGGGAAATGGCGTGGCCGTTGGGATGCGTGGGAGGCAGTGACTGGCTCCCCTTCAGGGAGCATTCCTTGTTTGGTTTGTCGACCGGGGGTGGCGTCCGCCGTGCGGACTTACCCCCGGCTACCGTGGCTTCGGCCCCTTCGGGGCGGGAGTATCGCGGTCGTTCTGCGTGGGGCAATCACGAATGGTCTCCGGCGCGCGTGTCTTTGCTCGAACGCGGCGGCGTCGTTTCGTAGGATCTGCGCATGCGGCATTTGGGCAGGAGCGAGGTTCTTCGAGCGGCGGGCATTGCGACCCTGCTGACGGGCTCCGCCTGTTATCCGCGATTGTCAATCTGGGATCGTTTGGAGGGGCATGTGTTCGCCAATCTGCTGGTGCTGATGTGGTGCATCTTTGTGCTGTGGGCGTTCGTGTTTGCCTGGCACAAGGAGTATTTCGGGCAGGCTCCGATTCGGCAGGATCTCCCCGTCAGATTCTGGGCGTCGATTGGCGCGGCGGGGTTTGGGGCGGCCGTATTGCTGAGGTTGGCGTTGGATCCGTGGTTGCGTGGTGTGGCGCCCTGGAATTATCCGGAATCGGGCATGGAGTGGACGGCCGTTGTTCTGTTTGCGGTTTTCTTCGGGGCGTTGTTCCTGATCTTCGCGCCGTTCGCCTTCTATATCCGCCTGACGCGCAATGCTCGCGTTTCGAGCGTGGCGACCGTTCTCGGCGCGACGGCGGTGATGTTGTTGCGCTATCTGGCGACCGCGGACGATCGTAGCGTGTCCACCGCGGCTCTCCTGGCGGTCGTGTTCGCCGGACAGGCGACGGTGTCGTTGACGCTGTATCTGAGGGGCGGCGCGTTGGCTGTCTGGTTGTTCATGTTCCTTGTCGAAACGCGTCATCTGGTCGATTACCTCTGATCGGGGCCGTCGCGCGGTTTGACAATCCTGCGTCGGATGGATGACGGTTGGGTGAAACAAGACCATCAAGGCGCGCGGGGGCTTGTCAGGCGCGGCGTTCTTGTGGCCTCATCCGCGGAAAATGTTGAAACGAGTGACTCCGGGCGCGCTTCTATTCAATTCATGATGAGATCGATCATTCCGATCATGGCGTATTGTCTGGCGGCGGGAATGGCGACCGCCGCCGATGCGACGCCGGACCCGGATCCGGGAGCGATCGTCGGGCAGGCTGTCCGCCGCGCCGCCAAACTGGCGGAGGCGCCGCCCAAGGCGGTTCATCTCTATGACAAGCGGACGATCATCGAGACGATCGATTCGGACGGCAGGGTCTCGAAGACCAAGATCAAGCTGTTTGAGGTGATTTTGCGGGGCGGCGTGCCGGATGCGCGCCTGGTCGGCATCGAAGGGCGACGACTCAGCCCAAGGCAGTTGCGTGAAGAGGATGAGAAGATGCGTCGCCATCGACGGATCTTCCTGGGGCAGGATGAGAAATCGGGTTCTTCGAAGCGTGGGACCTTTGTGCCGGAAGATCTGGCGCGACGATTTGATCTGTCCTACATCGGCGTTGAAATGGTCGGGGGGCGGGCGGCGCATGTGATTTCCTTCGCTCCCAGGTCGCCGGCTCCGAGGGCGACGACCATGGCGGACAAGGTCGCCAATCAGATGCACGGCCGGCTGTGGATCGATGTCGCCGAGCACGAGATCGCGCGGATTGACGTCGATCTGCAAAAGAAGGTGAAGCTGTGGGGCGGGTTGCTCGGCGCGTTGGATGACTTCAGTTACTCGCTCAAGCGGCGTCGGAGCGGGGAAGGGGTCTGGTTCAATGGAGAGGCTGACATTTTTCTCGACGCCCGCGGCCTGTTGAAGAGGTTGCGGTTCCACGTGATCGAAGAATCGGACAACTTTCGCAGGGCTCCGGAGTTGTTGGGCCCTGCGGATGGCGGTTGAGTGTCGCGCGGTGTCTTTTTCCGTGCCGGCAACTGCCGGCGTCGTTAGCCTCGCGGCATGCACCCCTTGGCGAAACTGGATCACGAGCATGTCTGGCATCCATTCACGCAGATGCGTGACTGGCTGAAGCGGGAGCCGATCGTCATCGAGCGGGGCAGGGGGGCGGTCCTGACGGATGTCCATGGGCGCGGGTATCTCGACGCCAATGCCTCGATCTGGACGAATCTTCACGGGCACAATCACCCAAAGATCAACGCCGCCATCAGGAGACAGCTTGGAAAGATTGCGCATTCGTCGGCCCTCGGCTTCGCCAATGAGCCGGCTTCGGTCCTGGCAGGAAAGCTGGTCGGGATCGCGAATCCGCGCCTGCCGCGCGCGTCGTTCAAGCAGCCCCGGTTGAGCAGGGTGTTCTTCTCCGACGATGGCTCCACGGCCCTGGAGGCGGCGATGAAGTTGTCCTACGAGTTCGCGAGACGCAGCGGACGCAGCGGACGCAGCGGGCAGCCGAGGTTCCTGTCATTGGAAGGCGCCTATCACGGCGACACGGTCGGCGCGGTCAGCGCCGGGCACATTGACCTGTTTCATCGGGCCTACTCGCATCTCTTGTTCAAGACCGACAAGGTGATGGCGCCGTATTGCTACCGCTGTCCGTTCAACCGTGCGAAACCGGAGCGGGGCGATGCGCGGGACTGTCGTCGCTGCAACTGGGAGTGCGTCGACAAGGTGGAGAAGCAGTTTGAGAAGCGCGCGAAGACGAAGCGGCCGGTCACGGCGATGATCGTGGAGCCGCGCGTGCAGGGCGCGGCGGGCGTGATCCCGCAGCCGGAGGGCTGGTTGAAGCGCGTCGCCGAGATCGTGCGCGGTCACGGAGCGCAGTTGATTGCGGACGAGGTGATGACCGGATTTGGTCGGACGGGCGGGGTCGTGTCCGGCCGGAAGGACGCCGCGCCCGCGTTGTTTGCCTCGCACGCCGAGGGCGTGCAGCCGGATTACCTCTGCGTGGCCAAGGGATTGACCGGCGGCTATACGCCCATGGCGGCGACGCTGACCTCGCGCGAGGTCTTTGACGCCTTTCTCGGCGAGTATTCCGAATTCAAGTCCTTCTTCCACGGACACAGTTTCACCGGCAACCAGGTGGGCGCCGCCGCGGCGAACGCGAGCCTGGATATCCTGGGAAGCCGGACGTCGATCGATGCCCGGCGGCGGTTGGAGGCGCGGTTCGCCAGGGAGTTGGAATCGCTTTGGGAATCGGACCGCGTCGGCGATGTGCGTCGCATCGGACTGATTGCAGGGATTGAACTGGTGAAGGACTGGCGTACGAAGGAGCCGTTCGATCCGGGGGCGCAGGCGGGGATCCGCGTGTGCGAGGCCATGGCGAAGCGCGGGGTCCTGACGCGGCCGATCGGGAACGTGGTCCTGCTCATGCCGCCCTACTGCATGACGATGAAGCAGACGGGGCAGATGGTCGCGGCGTTGCGCGAGGCGATTGAAGATGCGTTGGGGCGTGATTGAACAATCCCCTTGAACGGAGGCGCCGGCATTCGCAAGATCAGGATCGCATGAAGATATTTCATTTCCGCCTGCAGGCTTCCCCGGTTCCTCTCGTCATTTCCCTCATTGTTCTGCAGTTCGGCGCCGCCGCGACCGCCGGGCCGGCGCCGCAGTGGCGTTCCCTGGGTTCATTGAGTCTGGAGGCCTATTTCGCGGCGGAGACGGCGAGGGTGGAGAAGGCCTCGTTGTCGGAAATCAAAACACTGGAGGACTGGAATGAACGCAAGGCGCTTTATCGCGCGCAGCTGTTCGAGATGCTGGGGCTTTCGCCGGACCGTGAACGGACGCCGCTCGACGCGACGATCACCCGCAAAACGGAGGGCAAGCTCTTCACCGTTGAAAACCTGCACTATCAGTCGTCGCCGGGATTCTATGTCACCGGCAACCTGTATGTGCCCCGGGGATTGACGGAGCCCGCGCCGGCGATTCTGTATGTCTGCGGCCACGGGCGGGTGAAAAAGGACGGGATCAGTTACGGCAACAAGGCGACCTATCAACATCATGGAGCGTGGTTCGCGCGCAACGGCTATGTCTGCCTGACGATCGACACCGTGCAACTTGGCGAGATCGAGGGGATTCATCACGGCACCTATCGCGAAGGCATGTGGTGGTGGAATTCGCGGGGCTACAGTTCGGCGGGCGCGGAGGCGTGGAACTGCATCCGCGCGCTGGATTATCTCCAGTCGAGGCCCGAGGTGGACGGCGAGAGGCTCGGTGTGACCGGACGTTCCGGCGGCGGCGCCTACAGCTGGTGGATTGCCGCGTTGGATGAGCGCATCAAGGCGGCCGTGCCGGTCGCGGGCATCGCCGACATGCGCAACCACGTGATCGACGGCTGCGTGGAGGGGCACTGCGACTGCATGTTCATGGTGAACACCTACCGTTGGGACTACGCGCAGGTGGCCGCCCTGGTCGCGCCGAGACCGCTGCTGCTTTCGAACACGGACAAGGACCGCATCTTTCCCCTGGATGGCGTGGTTCGGGTGCATTCGCAGGTCGCGCGCATCTACGATCTGCACAAGGCCGGCGACAAGCTGGGCCTCCTGATCACGGAGGGTCCGCACAAGGACACGCAGCAGTTGCGCGTGCCGGCGTTTCATTGGTTCAACCGTTGGCTGAAGAAGGCCGAGCCGCCGATCACGATGGCCGCCGAGAAGCTTTTCGAGCCGGAGCAGTTGCGGGTGTTCGAGGAGTTGCCGAAGGACGAGATCACCTCGAAGATCCACGAGACCTTCACGCCGAAGGCTCCGGCTCCGCGCGCGCCATCCACGACCGCGTCCTGGGATGAGATGAGTCGCAGGGCCATGGTTCAACTGGAGCAGAAGTCCTTCCGTGGCTGGCCGGAGGAGGCGGGCGGGATCGATTTGAAGGAAGCCTTCTCCTCGGTGAGCGCCGGCGTGAAGTTGACGGCCTACGACTTTGAAAGCCAGGAACACGCGCCGCTGCGGTTGTATGTGGTTCGTCCGGGCGGATTGGCGGCGCCGGAGAAGGCGATGTTCAACGCCCTGGGGCGCGAGGATTGGGATCGCTGGATCGCGGCCATGGCGTTTGCCTTCAAGGACGAACTGGGCGAGGAGCTGAAGCCGGGGATCGAACCCGAGGGCCCGGGGTTCGAGCAGTTGCAGAAATCGTTGCTCGCGCGGAACAACGTCTGGGTGTTTCTCGCGCCGCGCGGCATCGGATTGACCGACTGGCGGCGTGGTTTTGACGACGCCAAGACCATTGCCAAGAAGGAGATCCAGATCCGCCGTCGTTACATGCAGGTCGGGCAGACGTTGGACGGCATGCGGGTCTGGGACATCCGGCGCGGCATCCAGGCGACGCGGAAACTGGACGGCTTCGCCACGCTGCCCTTATGGGTTCAGGCTAAGCGCGACATGGCGGTCAACGCCCTCTACGCCGCCATCTTTGAGAAGCATGTCGAGCGCGTCGATCTGTGGCGGTTGCCCAAGTCGCATCGCGAAGGTCCGGATTACCTGAATGTCCTGCGTATCCTGGACATTCCCATGGCCGCGGCCATGGTCGCGGAGCATTCCAAGGTCCGGCTGTATCAGGACGACCTGATCGGATGGGAATATCCCGCGACGGTCGCGGCCGGCTTGGATTGGGAGTCGGACCAGTTCATCGTGAGCGGGGCGCGGTAGGTTGGGCTGGCACGTTGTCTCACCTGCTTCCGACTGTTGAATGAAGGAGTGGCGCGTTCCGATAACGACGATCGCAAGTTGCAGTGTTTTTTCTGGGATGAACGTTGCTCTTCCCCCTCGATTGGCGCCGGATTTGCCAGCAATTTGTCGGCATTCATAGCGGGAGTTTTCGAAAGGACACCGAGACAGGAAGAAGATGATTTCCTGGATTCGAAGTGAGTGGCTACTGCCGAAACCGGTCAAGAAAGACATCGTGGCGCATCTGACCGAAAGCGAGAAAACAGATCTGCGACGCGAGTCGCGCCGGCACGGCGCTTTGGTTTGGATCGCCCCAGCGCTGCCGCTGTTGCCCCTGCTGGTGTGGCCAAGTGTCGGAGGCATGAATCTCGCTTGCGCAGTCGTGGCATGGCTGATCTTGGAAATGTGTCTCCTTTACCACGGTTTCAGGAAGTTCAGGCGTCTGCTTTTGTCCACGGATTGGGCGAAAGAAACGGGCTATCGCGAACGATTCGGAGCCTGACTTGGGATCGGATGAGGGTGGTTTCATCGCTTGCCTTTAGGAAGGCGGGAAGGTTCCCAGCATGCGGCGTTCAAACGAAATGCCTTCCATTGACATGTTTTGCATGATGGCATACATATGCAGCATAATTATGCGCACTACATTGATCATCAACGACGAATTGCTCAAAGCGGCGAAACACAGGGCTGCTGAGCGTAAATGCAGCGTCAGCGCGATTGTCAACGAAGCGCTTCGAACGACGCTTGGTGAGAAGCGATCGGGAGGCGATGCGCCTCAGTTCCAAATGCCGAAGTACAGGGGAACGGGCGATGTTATCGACACGCCGCCGGCGGCGTTTGACGCTCTTGTTTCGCAGGACGAGTTGGAGACGCTTCGCGGATGAATTTGTTCGACACCAACGTCCTCATCTACGCGCATCGCGAGGATCAGGACCATCATGCGTTTTACCGGGGTTGGTTGGAAACCTTGGTCAACGGAACGGAATCATTCGCGCTGTCGTCCTTGGTTGCGGCCGGATTTGTTCGCATTGTCACTCATCCGAATTTCCCCAACGGCCCGACTCCGCTGCCGCACGCGTTGGCGGTGATCGACGGTTTGGCGGCTCTCAACAACTGTCACTGGGTTGGGCCTGGGCAGCGACATTGGAATGAACTGGCCGGGTTGTGCCGCGAATGTGGTTGCGCCGGAAAGAAAGTGGCGGATGCCCAGCACGCCGCTGTGGCCATCGAGCACGCCTGCAAATGGGTGTCGCGCGATCGCGACTTCGAAGCGTTCGTGCCGCATGGCCTCAAGTTTGAGTTGCTGGAGCCTTGAGTTTTCAAGTCGCGGGCGTCGCGCTCTGTCAGCGCTCGGGCGCTTCGTGCATTGCATATCAACTTCTTTCATTGGCAAAGCAAGGCGTCGGGTTTATCTCTGCGGCTCTATGCGACGTTGTTTCCTGTTGTTTGCGATGTTGGGAGTGTGGGCTGCGCCGCCGTTGGCGGCGCGTGCGGCGGAAACGCCGGTCATTCTCCCGGAAGGCGTGGAGGTGCGGTCGTTTGCGGGCGAGGCGGGCGCGCTGCGGCTGTATTCCGAGGACACGGGCGTGAGCGCGTTGGTGACGCCGGGGTTTGGCGGGCGGATCCTGTTCTATGGCATCGAGGGGCAGAACCTGCTTTGGCTGCCGTCGCGGAACAGTCCTTCGGCGCCCTTGGAAACGGGCGGCTACCAGTTGGCCCTGGGGCCGGAAACGCGCAGCATTCCCCCGAGTCCCACCCTGTCGCGCGGGCAGAACCGGTCCCGGATGCTGCGTGATTTCTCGGTCGAAGTCCGCAGCCTGCCGGATCCCTTGTTGGGCGTGCAGTTGATCAAGGAGATCGTGATCGACCCGGAGACGGGCGATCTGGGGTTGAGCCAGACAATCACCAATGTCTCGCCGCGGGAGGTGTCCTTCTGCCAATGGGACCGGACGATGGTCCAACCGGATGGTTATGTGATCGTGCCGATCAACAAGAAGAGCCGCTTCGCGGAGAAGTGGGCGGCGCGTGAGGGGCGGCCGGGGGAATACACCTACAACGGCGTGATGCCGGAGTCGGACCGCGTGGAGATCAGCCGGGGAATTCTCTATGCCAAGGCCTCGGGCAAGCCGATGAAGATCGGTCTCGACAGTGACGAGGGTTGGATCGCCTATGCGTGGCGGCACTTTCTTTTCGTGAAGTATTCCCCCCATTACCGGACCGGAGACTACTCGAACGCGGGCTGCACGGTGGCGGCGTCGTGGAACGGGAATCACACCGAGCTGCAACTGTTGAGCCCGGAGGTGAAGTTGAAGCCGGGCGAGGCTTTCCGCTTTCCCGGGTATTGGAAGATCGTGGAGCTCAAGGACGAGGTGTCCTCCCTCAAGGATGCGCGCAAGGCCGCGAAGAAGGTCCCGCGGTCGCCGTTCGACCGGTGAGGGGGGCGGGCAGGCGCGGGACCGTGCGGCCCCGCGCCCGTGTCTGTGAACCTCCGTGGTTGGGGACCTGTGAGTCAGGTATGGAGACGGTTGACCAATTGATACACAACGGCGGTAGGCTGGCCGGAGCGCGTGTCGGTGAAGTGACCGCCTCGTCAAGAATGGGAAACGGAATTGTTTTTTGACGGGGCGGCGGATCGCGACTATGGATTGAGGGTCGCATGATGAAGTCCCTCCAGATTGCCCGGTCGCTCCGGTGGACGCTGATCGCCTTGTTGTTTTCCGGCGCATTGGCGGCGCAGGCCGGGCAGAAGATCCTGTTTTCGGGCCGCGATGGGCGGAAGGCCCAGTATCACGGGAGCCTGAATGCCCGGTCGTTGTTCGAACCCCAGGCCGTGGCGCCGAAGAGTGGCGACGGACGATCGGCAGCCGATGAAATCCATGCTGTTCCCGTGATCGTCGTTTCCCGAAGGCCGATCAAGGACGACGACGACAAGGACTGGGCGTTTCAAGCGTCCGAGGAATCCGGCGCGGAGCGTGTGGAGAAGGAGATTCTGGGGGAGGATGAGGACCTGGACGAGGCCGGCATCAAGCGCTCCCGCGTCGAGCGCTTTCTGGACCGCGAAAGGAAGAGCAGGGAAGACGGGGGCGGCGCGGACCGAGGAAAAGGGTCCGATTCGCGCGAGCGGCGGCGGCAGGACAGGGACGTGGAACTCTCAAAGCTTCAGAACGCGCTGCTGGGCAGTCCGGTCGGAACGGTCGGAGCCCCCGCGGGCGGTGTTGGAGGCGTTGGAGGGGCGGCATCGAAGACTTCCGGGGCGATCGGAGTTGCGCCCCAGGCCCGGGCCCCGGTCGCGGTGAGCGGGCCGACCGGCATGGAGTTTCAACGCGATCACGTGACCCGGCTGAAGCAGTCCCTCGGGGTTGCCGCGGCGCCGGGAGTGGATCCCTTTGGCGGCCCTGGCGGTTCGATGGCGACGACCGGCGTTGCGTCCGGGCCGGAGAGCAGGGCCTTTGCCGACGGGGGCGCGCCCAGGCCGGAGAGCATTGGAGCCTATCCGGGATCGCAGGGGCTGGGGTTGATGGACCTGACGAAACCGGCCGGCGGGCCACAGATCATGGCGCCGTTGCCGCGGCCGGAGTCGAACCCGCAGTCGGAATCGCGCGAACGTTCCGGGCCCGTGCGCATCCGCAAGTCCAAACGCGATATCTTCTGAGTTTCGGCCGGGTCAATCGATCCGCAGGACCGACACAGGGTCCCCGGCGTGCAGCGCGCAGTTCGGCGGCAGATCGAGCAGGGCATTGGCGTCGAGCAGCGCGCCCAGGGCATGTGAGGCCTGCATGCCGGCCGAACGAACCTGACCGCTCCCATCCAGATGCACGCGCATGAAGTGCCGGCGGTCGCCATGATTGCGGAGGTCCTCGGTGAGGACGCCTGGCGCGCGTTCAAGCGCCGTCTCCGTGGCTCCCTGAAACCTCAGGATGGCCGGTCGGGCGAGCAGGAGAAAGGTGACCAACGCCGAGATGGGATTCCCCGGAAGTCCCAGCAGGAGTTTCTCCCGGACCCGGCCAAACACAAATGGCTTGCCCGGCTTGATCCGGACCTTCCAGAAATCGAGGGAGCCGCCCAACGCTTCGAATGCGGCCTTCACATGATCGTGTTCGCCGACGGAGACGCCGCCGGAGGTCGCCACGATGTCGCATTCGTCGAATGCGCGCCGCAGGGCGGAAGTGGTGGCGTCGAGCCGGTCGTTTACGAGGGGATACTCGACCGGGAGGCCTCCGGCGCGGACGACGAACTGCGCGAGGGCGCGGCGATTTGACTCGTAGATTTCGCCGGGCTTGAGCGTGGCGCCGGGTTCGCGGAGTTCGTCGCCGGTGGCGACAAGGCCGACCTTGGGACGGCGTCCGACCGCAAGGGTCGGAATTCCGAAGGCGGCCATGACGGCGATCCTGCCCGCGGTCAGGCGGTCGCCGGAGGCGACAAGTTCCGTTCCCCGTTTCAGATCTTCGCCGGCCAAACGGACGTTCTCCCAAGGCTTGACGGTGTCGAGGCAGAGAATGGTCTCCCCGTCGGCCCTTGTGTCCTCCTGCATGATCACCGCGTCGGCCCCCTCCGGCAGGGGGGAGCCGGTGAAAATCCGGATGCACTGTCCGGATTCCAGGGCGGGGCCGCTGAAGATCGCGCCGGCTGGGACCTGTCCCACCTTTGCAAGTCCGACAGGGTTTTCCGGCGTGGCTGTTCCCGTGTCGGTCGAGCGCAGGGCGTAGCCGTCCATGGCCGAATTGTCGAAGCAGGGCAGTGAAATGGGCGCTGCAACCGGAGCGGCGGCGATGCGGTCCAGGGAATCGGACAGTGGAACCTGCTCCGAAACGGGCGACGGCAGGGTGGAGAGAACGCGCTCGAGCGCTGCTTCAAGTTCGATCATGGAATGGGCGGAATGCGGGAGGCAGGGCGCGCAGCCCGAGGGGGAAGGCCGGATTATCGGGAGGCCTCAGTGGGCGGTCAGAGCCAGGGCCTGTTCCAAGGTGGAGACGCCCTCGCGAACCTTGTCGAGCGCCACCATGCGCAGGGTCTTCATGCCTTCACTCAACGCCTGCTCCATGAGTTCCATGCCGCTGGCGCGTTTCAGCACGAGTTTCCTGATGTCGTCGGTCACGGTCATGGCCTCGATGATCGCGACACGTCCCGCGTAGCCCTTGTTGCAGCGGTCGCAACCGCGTCCGCGATAGAGCTGGATGCCGTCGAAGGTGTCGGCCGGGATGTGAAGGTCATCGTACATCTGCTTCGGGTATTCCACCTCCTCCTTGCAGGACTTGCAGATGCGGCGGAGCAGGCGTTGGGCGCAGGCCATGATCACCGAGGAGGAGATCAGGAAGGGGGCGACCCCCATGTCGTCGAGTCGGGTGACCGCGCCCGGCGCGTCATTGCAGTGCATGGTGCTCAAGACCTGGTGCCCGGTGAGAGCCGCTTCGACCGCAATTTCCGCCGTCTCGGTGTCGCGGATCTCCCCGATCATGCAGATGTCCGGGTCCTGTCGCAAAATGGAACGAAGCGCCGCGGCGAAGGTCAGGCCGATCTCCTTGCGCACGGGGACCTGGTTGATTCCGGGAATCTGGAATTCGATCGGATCCTCAACCGTGACAATATTCACGTCCGGCTTGTTGACCTCGGCCAGCGCTGAATAGAGCGTCGTGGTCTTCCCGGAGCCGGTCGGGCCGGTCACCAACAGGAGCCCGTAGGGGGCCCGCACGGCCTCCTTGAAACGGGTGACGGTGTCGTCGTCCATGCCCAGTTTGTCGATGCTCGCGGAAAGATTGGATTTGTCCAGGACACGCAACACGCATTTTTCGCCATGGGCGACGGGCAGGAATGAGACGCGAAGATCGATGGCGCGGCCTCCGACCTTCATGCGCATGCGTCCGTCCTGCGGCAGTCGCCGTTCGGCGATGTCGAGGTTGCTCATGATCTTGAGCCTGGACGTCAGCGCCTGCTGCATCTTCTTGGGGGGCGGCGTCATCTCGATCAACGCTCCGTCGATGCGGTAGCGAAGGCGGATGAGCTTCTCGAAGGGCTCGATATGGATGTCGCTGGCCTTCTCCTTGATCGCCTGGACGAGAATCAGATTGCCCATCTTGATGACGGGGGCCTCTTCTCCGGCGCCCTCCAGGTCCATGCTTTCCAGGTCGTCGAGCCCCTCGTCGATATGTTCGGCGTTTTCCGCCTCGGCCTCCAATTCTGCCTGTTTTTCGGCGTCATTGATGAGGTCTTCCATGCTCGCCTTGCCGCCGGAGTCAAGGTTGTCCAGCTTGTCGAGGATCGTCTTTTCAGTGGCGATCATGGGCTGGATTTCCATGTTCGTGATGCGCTTGATGTCATCGAGCGCGAGCACGTTCAAGGGGTCCGCCATTGCCAGGAAGAGCAGGTTGTTGTCCAGCAGGGACACGGGCAGGACCTTGTGGTTCTTGCATATGTCCTTGGGGAGGAGTTCGGCGACCTCCGGCTCGATGCCGATGCGTTGCAGATTGATCGGCGGGGTCTTGAGGACGCGTCCCATGCAGACGGCGAGGTCCTGCTCGTTGACGTAGGACTCGTCGACGATGAGCTTCAGCATCCGGGTGTTTTTTTCCTGCTGCTTTGCCGCCAGTTCATCGCGCTGCTCGTTGGTCAGCAGGCCGTCCTGGATCATCGCGTCGATGATACGATCTTGAAAAGAGGCCATAGGTTAAGCGGGTTTAGTGGTAGATGGCGCCAATGGCCTTGACCAGTTGTTCCGGAGGGGAGAGATAGAATTGCAGGCGGGCCTTCTTGCCGTGTTCGAGCTCGGCGGCCGCCTGTTGGTTGAACGGGTTGGCCGTGGCGATGAGAATGGACTTGCTCATGCGTTCCAGAGGGAGGACGCACCAACGCTTGCAGGTGTCGCGGTCAAAGGTCCGGGCGAGGTCGATATCGACGTCGTATTTGCCCAAGGGCAGGTAGCCGAGCTTGGTTTTTTCCGCGATGAGTTTCAGGGCCGGTTCGATCTCCATGAGTCCGCGGTCGGAAAGGAGCTGCACGAACGGAGGGACCACCTGTCCCGGGGGGTAGGCGTCGGGGTCCGGCCAGCAGTCGTTGAAGTCGCCCTCCTGCATGATGCCACTGTCGACAAAGATCCGCTTGAGAGCGTCCTTTCCCTCGTCGAGGCCGATGGGGACGCCGTCCGAAGTGGTGGCGGCGGTCTCGGGTTTGGGCGCGGCGGTGGCAACCTCCTCGTGCGCCTCGTCCTCGGCCGGCACCATGCCCTTTTCGATTTCCTCGAGCGCCTTGGCGGCGTCGGCATCGTCGGGATATTGCGAGGCGATGCTTTCCCACTCCAGAATCGCCGAGGACATCTGCCCCATCAGTTGATAGGCCTTGGCGATCTTCTTGGCGCAGTCCTTGACGTCGTCATCGCGGCCCAGCTTGACGTAGGCCTCCTTGAGAATCTCCAGGGATTGATAGTCAGTCGGTTGCGACTGAGTGATCACCTCGAACATCTCAATCGTCTGAGCCAGTTGCGCTTTCTCGCTGTCCGTCAGTTGTTCGGGCATGGCCTTAGCTTTCGATTGCGTCTGCGCGTTGACCGAGGGGAATTTGTTCTCCCTCCGCTCCTCACCCAATGGGTGGAACGAAGAGGACAATAGTGGCTCGAATCGGGCAAGGCAACCATGCTTTCTGGACATTTCGATTCCGCCGCGGGTGTCGAGGCGGGTAGGGGAGTCCTGCTACATCCCGGTCCCCATCGCGCGTTTCCGGCGGGGAGACTATTTCCCCAGGCAGAATTGGGAGAAAATGGAGTCCAGCAGGTCCTCGGTCGTCGTTTTTCCCACGATTTCGCCCGCGGAAGCCACGCAGATACGCAGGTCCATGGCGACCAATTCGAGGGTCAGATCCTGCCTAAGGGCGTCAATTGTCCGTTGCGCGGCGTCTCTTGCCCGGTGAAGCGCGTCCTGGTGCCGGGAGTTGATCATGACCTCCAGCATGTCGGCCCGGATTTCGCCGGACCACACGGTTGTCCTGATCCTTTCGCGCAGGGCCTCCGCGCCGTCAGGAGTCCTGCAGTTGGCCAAAATCAGCGGTTCATCGACGGTTTCCGGCAGCGCCAGTCTTCGCGCGAGGTCGGATTTGTTGGCGATCAGAATCCGTTTTTTGCCCGTGAACTCGGCGAGAAAATCGCGGTCCGCGTCCGTCAAGTCGGCGGAACCGTCCAGAACGTGGAGAATCAAGTCCGCTTTTTCCACGGCGTCGCGGCTGCGGCGGATGCCCTCGGCCTCGATGTCGTCGCCGGCGTCCCGCAATCCGGCGGTGTCGATGAAGACGACCGGGATGCCGTGGATGTTGGCGGTTTCCTCGATCGTGTCGCGCGTTGTTCCGGCGGTTGCGGAGACGATGGCGCGGTCGCGGCCCAGCAGTTCGTTGAGCAGGCTGGACTTGCCGACGTTGGGACGTCCGACGATGGCGGCCCGGATGCCGCGGCGGAGGATCCGCCCTTCGTCGGCGGTGGCGAGGAGGGCGTCCATGCCGGCAATGCCGGCGTTCAGGCTGTCGAGCAGTTGCTGGCGCGTGTCCGGCGCGATGTCCTCGTCCGGAAAATCGATATGGGCCTCGACATGGGCGAGGACGCGCATCAGATCCTCCCGCAGGGCGTTGATGCGTTGGGAGAGTCTGCCGGCGAGCTGTTCATTGGCGGCGGACAAGGCCAGTTCCGTGCGGGAGTGGATCAGATCGGCGACGGCTTCGGCCTGGGTGAGATCGATGCGGCCGTTCAGAAAGGCGCGGCGGGTGAATTCGCCGGGTTCTGCCATCCGGGCTCCGGCGGCGAGAATCGCGTCCAGCACGCTTTTGGCGACCAGCAGCCCGCCGTGACAGGAAATCTCGACCGTGTCCTCGCGGGTGAAGGTCCGGGGGGCGCGGAGGACGGTCAGGAGAACCTCATCGATGGCGCAGCCTTCGCGAACGACGTGGCCGTAGTGAACCGTATGCGAATCGGCGTCGGACGGTTTCGGCGAGGTTGCGCCTCCGGGACGGAAGCAGGCGTCGGCGATCTCCATGGCGTTCGCGCCGGAGATTCGCACCACTGCCAGTCCGCCTTCGCCGATGGGGGTGACGATGGCCGCTATGGCGTCGTCAAACATGTCCGCGGCAGTTGCCGGCTGCGTTTTCGGCGTCGCGCCCCTGGAGGAACAGGCGCGCCTTCTGGTAGCTTTTCTTGTGCAGGTAGTGCAGCAGATCGGGCGAGGCGTCGCGCGGCAGGCTGCGCGTGAGCTCATCCAGTCGATCGAACAGCGGAATCAGGTTGGGCTTTGGATCCGCGGTGGCCATGGAGGCGATTTTCTCCTCCAGTTCGATCAGGCTGTCCAGGATGGTCTGTTCCGTATCGGTCATGCCGTCGAATGTAGCTGTCGCGGACGGCGGATGCGACCTATAATACCTATACGGCATTGCGGCGATTTGGCAGACTCTGCGCGTGCGCGTGTTGATCATAGGCTGCGGTTATGTGGGCTTTCCCTTGGGGAGACGCCTGGTCGCTGAAGGCCACGAGGTCTTTGGCCTGCGACGTTCTTCGGGCGACGCTGAGGATCTGATTGCCGCGGGAATCGAGCCGTTGACCGGCGACATCACCGACCCCGCGGACCTGGCCGCGTTGCCGGGGCCGTTCGACTGGGTGGTGAATCTCGTGTCGTCCTCCCGCGGCGGAGCCGAGGTCTATCGCGAAGTGTATCTGGAAGGCACAAGGAAGATCCTCGAATGGCTTGAATCTGCGCCGCCCCGGAAATACATCCACACCAGCAGCACGAGCGTCTACGGACAGACCGACGGGTCCTGGATAACGGAGGACGCGCCGACCGAGCCGGCGACGGAAACCTCGCGCATCCTGGTGGAAACGGAAGGCCTGTTGTTGGACGCCGCCAAGGAATGCGGTTTTCCCGCCGTGGTTCTGCGGGCGGCGGGGATCTATGGTCCGGGGCGGGGACATCTTTTTCTGAAATACCTCAGGGACGAGGCCGTGCTGTCGGGGGACGGCGGCCGTTTCTTGAACATGATTCACCTGGACGATCTTGTGACGGCGATTGTCGTCGCGTTGCGGGAGGCCGGCCCGGGCGAGATCTACAATGTCGCCGATGACGAGCCGGTTTCGCAGGCGGCGTTCTTTCGCTGGCTTTCCGGGGCCCTGGGCAGACCCATGCCGCCGGTCGGCGACGGGAATGAACTGCGGAGGCGCAAGCGCGCGTTGACCGACAAGCGGGTCTCCAACGAGAAACTGAAGCGGGACCTGGATTGCGCGTTTCGTTTCCCGACCTTTCGCGAAGGTTACGGGGCCGAGATTGAGCGGCTGAAACGCGAGGGTGTTCTGAAGCCTCCGGCGTGAATGAAACCTCACGAAAGAAATTGTGTTTCGCTTGAATCGTCCTTAAACCCTGCCGCGCATGCCGAGCATCCACATCCAACGCGGTTCCGGGTTCGTCGACCTGTCATGAGCGATATCGACGCGCAAGGGAATCGGATCATGGCGACGTTGGCGGTCGGGATTCTTGCCTTGGATCAATTCACCAAGTGGCTGGTGTTGCGGCATCTGCCGATGGATGTGGAGCGGAACGTCATTCCCGGCTTTTTCTCACTGGTGCATTGGAAGAACACCGGCGCGGCCTGGAGCATGTTTCATGGGAACAGTCACCTGTTGGCGATTGTGTCGATCTTTGCGCTTGCGGCCCTGTTCATCTTTCGCAGGCATTTTGACGCGCACACGCGGCTCGGGCAGTTCGCGCTCGGGCTCATGTTCGGCGGCATCGTGGGCAACATGATCGACCGCCTGATGGAGAGTCGGGGGCACGCGGTGGTCGATTTTCTCTATTTCCACGTGGTGCGGCGCGACGGGCATGTGGCGGGCTTTCCGGCCTTCAATGTCGCGGACACCGCCATCTGCGTCGGGGTGGGGCTGCTCTTCATCCTCTCCTGGCGGGCGGAGGAGGAAGGGGAGGGGAAATCCGAATCTCGAAATCCGAAATTCGAAACAAATTCGAAATCAGAATGATTCAAACGGCGTGCCGCAGGCAATGTGCGTCATGGCGACTGGTGGAGCTGTTTCGAAATTGAAGAATTCAGACGTTCGAATTTGTTTCGAATTTCGGATTTCGGTTTTCGGATTTCCAATCCTATTCCGTTCGCCCGTCGTCCCAGCAGGGCTCCAGCGCCGCGATCTTCTCCATGAGCTGGTCGGCGACCTCCTGATAGATCTCCTTCAGGCGCTCCTTGGAACAGGTCTTTGCCTCGGCCCGAAGTTCCTTGAAATCCATCGGTTCGGCGTATTTGACGGCCATCTCGCGGATGAGGAAGCGAGGGATGAGCATGTGGCGGCTGTAGGCCTCGAAGCTGCCGAAGATGCGGGCCGGGACGACGGGAACCTTGGACTTGATCACCGCGAGCCCGATGCCGGATCGGGCGGGTTGCAGCTGGCCGTCGTGGGTCCGGGTTCCTTCCGGGAACATAATGATGGCGCCGCCCTTCTTGAGCCGGTTCAGGATCGCCTTCAGGCCCGCGGCGCCGCCGCCGTCGCGATCGACCGGAACGGAATTCCACTGGCGGATCAGCCAACCGAAGATGGGCCAGTGAAAGAGGGACTCGCGGGCGAGGTAATTGATCTCCCGCGGCACGGCCGTGCCGACAAGGGGCGGGTCGAAAAAGCTGGCGTGATTCGACGCCAGGATGACGCCGCCATCCACCGGGACGCGCTCCACATGGTAGATCGTCCAGCGGAAGAAATACCAGTAGAAGGTCCGCCAGGCGTGCCAGCCCAGCCGGTAGATCAGTTTCATTCTGGCGACGCCGGGCTGGCTCATGACGCGTCGCCCTTCCCCGTCTTGATGCGCTCCACCTCGTCGATGATCGACTGGCTTGTTTCGTCCGGGGTCTGGCCGGAATTGTTGATCACCTTGGCTCCGAGCGGGATCATCAGCGGCGCCGCCTTGCGCTGGCTGTCGCGCTTGTCGCGCGCGGCCAGATCCTCCTGCACGCCGTCGGCCTGCCGGCGACGGTTCCGTTCATCCAACGAAGCGTCGAGGTAGAACTTGAAATCGGTTTCGGGAAAGACATTGCTGCCGATGTCGCGACCCTCCATCACGAGATCGCCGAACTTCACGCACTCGCGTTGTTTCTCCTTCATCCACTTGCGCACGGGCGGGACGGCCGCCACATGAGGCACGGCGGCGCTGGTTTCGGCCGTGCGGATCTCCTTCTCCGGGAAGTAGCCTTCGACTGTCAGACGCACATTCCCATCCACGCAATCCAGTGAGGTTTTCCAACGGCGGACGAGCGATCCGACGGCCTTGGCGTTGTGGATGTCCGTGCCCTTTTGGAGGCAGTGCCAGGCGAGGGTGCGATACATGGCTCCGGTGTCCACGTAGGCGTAGCCCAGTTTCTTCGCGATGAGCCTGGCGTTGGTGCTCTTGCCGCTGGCGCTCGTGCCGTCGATGGCGATGACTGTGGGTTGGGACATGGGAGTGCTGAAATCGGAATGCGGAAATCGGAATGGGTTGCGGGCCTCAGTTCAGTCAGCGAAGAGGTCCTCCGGCGGCAGCGAACGCGCGGTTTCGCCGGTTGCATCGAGGATGCCGACGCCCAGGCCGTTCGGCGGCGGGGCGGCGAGTTTCTGGAAGAAATTGGGGAACGTCTTTTTCACGCACGCGGGATTCTTGATTTTGATGCCCGGAACTTTCAACCCCAGAGTCGCAAAACACATTGCAATCCGGTGATCGTTGTAGGTGTCGATCTCCGCGCCGTGGATTCGCGCCACCGAAGGCTCCACGATCAGGGAGTCGCCGTCCTCCACCACCTCGACCCCGCATTTGCTCAACTCCGTCCGCATGGCGGCCACGCGTTCGCATTCCTGCAGGCGCAGACGGCCGAGGTGAGTGAAGCGGATCGGGTGACTGGCAAAGGGGGCCATCATCATGGCGGTCAGGATGCTGTCGCCCAGGTCGGTCTGGCGGGAAATCTCATGGATGTCCGTCGCGAGTCCGTAGAGGCGGAAGTCGGTGAAGCGCGCGTCGATCTGCCAGTCGCTTTCCGGCCAACCCGCCACCGAGGCCTTGAGCCGCGCGCGATCGGAGGCCATGCGCCTGGCCTCGTCGGAGACGCCGTCCTTGGAGGCGGCGCTTTTGGCCGATTGAAACACCTCCGCCAATCCGGCGCCGGGGAGGCAGTTGGCAATCCAGGCCGCCAGTTGAAAATAGCTTCCGCTCGAGGCGTCCGGCTCGATGTGGAAGGTCCCGCCCGTGTTCGGAAACGCCGCGATCAGTTTCTCCGTCATCGCGACATAAGGCGAATTGGATCCGGCCGCCGTGTCGACGCCGTCGTCGGTGTATTCGTCAATTTCCACCCGCCATTCGCCCTGTTTGGCGCAAAGCAGCAGGGCCGAGGCGAACTGCGAGCTTTTCTCGATGCTGACGCGACATTCGCCGGGCAGCGGTCCGGCGCCGTGAATGGTCACCGGCAGCCGGTCTGTCTCCGAATCCAGCCGATAGCCCAGCTCACGCAGGGCGGCGAACAGCTCGGCCTGCGGGCGTTCGTGCATGCGATCGATGCCGCTGAGGCGGTAAACGCCCTTGCCGAGGCAAAGAAACGCCGCCAGGAACCGCGCGGCCGTGCCGGCGTTTTCTACGAACAACCCCAGCGGTTCGGCCTCCGTGCCCGCCTTGGGGATCTCTCCACCGAGCCCAGCGACCGTGATCCGGCGATTTGACGTCTCGGCGGGGTCTGCCTCCACGGCGATCTCAAAGCCCAACCGTTGCAGGCACTCCACCATCGCCTGCGTGTCCTCGCTCCACAGCGCACCCTTGATCGTCACTTCGCCATCCGCCAAAGCCGCCAGGATCAACGCGCGGTTCGTGATGCTCTTCGAACCCGGTATCGCGATGGACGCGGAGACCGGTTTCTCCAGAGGGACGATTTCTATGAGTTCGGGTAATGGCATTTGTTGGGTGCGATAAAAGCGGTGTTTGGCTCCTCGGAGGGGCTGCTATTCCGATGGCTTCGGCCAGACGTGGAACACGTAGACCTCTCCATCGACCAGGGCCTGTTGGTATTGTTCACCGCCGTCCTCGCCGCACTGGTAATCGAATCTTGAAACGGAGCGTTGGTTTTCGAGTGATTTTACAATCCACCCGCTGGTCGCGAGCCACTCCTTTGCTACGGTGAATGCGTCTTCTTCTGTCCGTTCTTTGATCCAGCAGTTGACGAAGGCCCCGCCATAGTCCTCGTCGAAGGTGAACGCCGGATTCTGAACGGCGGACACAATGAGCCGCTGCATGTGGATCGGCGTGTTCCGGTTGGGGGCGGGGGACTCCATGGTTGGATCAATCGACTGAGGTCGATCTTGTCGCCAGCCAGGCGTCTCTGCTTCTCTTTGCATCCGCCAACATGGCTTCGATCACATCCGGATCCAGATCGCCATCGTCCAGCAGCGATTTGATTCCTTGAAGCTTCGCAATCAGTTCTCCGATCGCCGAGGAGACGTTCCCTCGATTTTCCAGGACAATGTCTCTCCACATGACTGGATCACCTGATGCGATGCGGGTCGTATCCCTGAACCCTGAGCCGCAGACTTGTTGGATGGATGACAACTCTCCGGCATCAGACAGAACAACGGCAACGACGGCAGCGGCCGCCACGTGCGGCATATGACTGCACATCGCGACAACTCTGTCATGTTCGGCTGGCGACATTTTCACGACTGCGGCGCGCAATTCACTCCAAAACGCGTCCATCTTGGTCGCCGACTCCGGATTGATGTTTGCCGTCTGCGTAATCACCACGGTTGCGCCCTCAAACAAATCCTCCCGCGAGTGCGCGACCCCGGTCTGTTCGCCCCCGGCCATGGGGTGCGATCCCACGAAATGCCCGTCGGCGTCGGCGATCAGTTGTTCGAGATCGTTCACCACGCACTCCTTCACGCTGCCCACGTCGGTCACGATGGCGCCCGGTTTCATGTGCTGCAGGAACGTCTCCGTCAGAGCGCGCATCTGGGAAATCGGCGCGCAGTGCACGATCAGATCGGCGTCCTTGATGGCGGCTTCCGCGTCCAGCGTCGCCTCGTCCACGACGCCCAATTCGACGCATTCCGTCACGCTTTCGGGGCGGCGCACCAGCCCGACGACACGCCCGGCCAGGCCGCGTTTCTTCACGGCCAGCCCCAGCGAGCCGCCGAGGAGGCCCACACCGACCAATGTGATCTGCTCAAACTGCACGGCCGGATTGAACGGGGAAGCCGGGCGAATGAAAAGGAAAACAGGTCCGGGCGGCGACTGTGACGTCGCTGACAGCAGTTGACTTGCCTCGTTGATTTCGGTGTATTGCCGGTTCTAATGGATAAGACCTCGATCTCCACCGTCATTCTTCTGGCGGGCTCCCTGTTCGCGCAGGCCGCCGAATTCCGCGTCCCCGCCCAACACACCACGATTCAGGCTGCTGTTGACGTCGCCAATTCCGGCGATGTGGTTCTCGTCGCAGCCGGGACCTATCGCGGGCGGATTGCCCTGAAACCGGGCGTCACTCTGAAAAGCGCGGGCGACGACGCCAGAGGGGAGCTGGGCTTGAAACGCGCCGAGGCGACCATCATCGATGGCGGCGGCGCGGATGGCTCAAGGACGCCGGGCGTCACGATGGCCGAGGGCGCGACCCTGGATGGCTTCACCGTCACCCGCGTCGGGCAATACGACGACGCGCGCTGGAAGAAGAGCTGGGACAACAAGGGCAACGACCAGTCGCATGATCACATTGGGAATTTCGGCGTGCCGGCGGTCGCGGTGATCGGGACGACCTGTCGCGTCGTGAACAACATTGTCCATCACAATGGGGACATTGGCATCGCGATCCGCGGCGTGGAGGGAAAGGCGTGTTCGCCCGAGATTTCCAACAACACCTCGTTTCGGAACATGGGCGGCGGGATCGGCTCCATGATGGGGTCGACCGCGACGATCGATTCCAACCATTGCTTCGAGAATTTCTTCGCCGGCATCGGGCACGACAATGCCAGCCCGCTGGTGACCAACAATCATTGCCACGACAACATCCGCGGCGGCATCGGCATCAGCGAAGGGGCCTGCCCGACGGTGAGGGGCAATCGCTGTCATCGCAATCGTCGCGCCGGGATCGGGATCCGGACGGGGGCAAATACGCGCCCGCTCGTCGAGGGCAATGAATGCGAGGAGAACGAGATGGCGGGGATCGGCGTGAAGGAAGACGCCCGGCCGACCCTGCGCGGCAATCGCTGCCTGCGGAACAAACTTGCCGGCATCGGCTGCGATACCGCGGAACTGGTCATTGAGGGCAATCACCTGGAAGCCAACAAGAAGGCCGGGATCGGCGTCAGCGGCCGTTCAAAGGCCAGGCTCACCCGCAACAAATGCCTCAACAATCGACTGGTCGCGGTCGGCGTCGTCGGGGAGAGCGTGGCGACGCTCGAAGGCAACACGCTTTCGCGCGAGGGCGGCATGCCGCCGATCATCATGATCGCGACGAAGGCCAAGGCGACATTGAAGGGTAATCACATCCGCGGCGGCGGCGTGGCGGGGGTGTTGGTTGGCGGGGAGTTGAACGCCTCTGGAAATACCTTCGTCGGCGAAAACCGGGGCACGGGAATCGCCCTGCAGAAGGGCAGTTCCGCGACGTTGGGGGACAACGAGATCAGCGGCTACAAGCAGGCCGTGCGCGATCAGCGGGATAAGTAGACCAACTTGTGGGATCGTGCGTGAGTCGGAACGGGTTTCAGCGGCATTCCCGGACCGCGGGTCTGCGACCCGCAGCAGCTTGGCAAGGCCGGTCGTCTTGATCTCGGACCGTAACTTGGCTCAACCGAAGGTCGCTGCGGGTCGCAGACCCGCGATCCGTCTTCTTGCGCCTCAATCCGCCAATTCGCGGACGCGTTCCATGATGACATCGGGGATGTGGGGTTCGCTGCCGACGCTCTTGGTGTACCACACGCGTTTGCCGCGCTTTTCGGTGGGGTTGCGCCAGGTGGGTTGGCCTTCTGCCAGGCGTTTCTGGATCAATCGGGACGGTTCGCCCAGCATTTCGGGGATGTCCTCGTAGGAATGCAGTCCGTCGCTGATGAAGAAAGGGACCATCACGATGTTCTTCGTCTCGGACATTTCGTAGCACTGCCCGATCCTGGGATCCTCCTCCATGAAGATGGCGTGGACGGCCGCGTAGTCGCCGCGGTCGGCGATCAACTGCGCCTGGCGTTCGATGATCTTGCGTGAATTCTCATTGTTGCCCGTTCCGTGCCCGGCGATGAAGAGCGTCGTGTCCGCCGCCTTGGGCGCGGTCGGGTAGGGGTATTGTTTCACGATCTCCTCTGCGCGGCCGACAATCACGTCGGTCATGCTGTCGTGGGTTCCGACCGGGCCGCAGTAGTAAAAGGTCTGGTCGCCGCGGATTTGTTTGCGGTCGAAGTCCGGCTCGTCGTTGCCGCAGAAACCCATTTCCCGCGGGATCACCTGTTCGGTGAAGTAACCCTCGCTGATGAAAATGGGGACAATGAAAACGCGGGGGGCGGACACGCCGCGAAGCGCGCCGTAGATGTAGGGCTCCTCCTTCCAGAAACAGGGGAGGACCTGCGCAAAGATGTCGCGCCGCTTCATCTCATCCGCGTGCAGGTGTGTCGGCGCGGAGGAATCGGGATTCAGCGTTGCGCCATGGCCCACCAGGACGAGGGCGGCGTCATTGAACTGTTCGTCGGACACGCGCCCATGGTTAGCACTGGAAGCGCACGACGGCAAGAGGCCTCATCGGACGGACGTGGTTTTGCTCACGTTCGGAGCGCCGAGCATTGCTCGGCATTGGCTGGCGAACCGGGTTCATGCCGGGCAATGCTCGGCGCTCCGTGGGCTCTCTCTTTGCTTGAACTCTGTGTTGGAATTGCGAGGTTTCGTGCGAAAGAAAACTCATGACGCCCTATCACCAACTCGTTCAAGACTTCGCCCGCCTGGTTGAGGACGGGAAATCGCTGCCCTTGGGGACCTTTGAGAAGCCGGATCGTCCCGCGCCCGCCGCCGACGCTCCCAGGGTTCTGATCTTTTCACCGCACCCGGATGATGAATGCATCATCGGCGGCTTGGCATTGCGGATGATGAAGGAGAGCGGCGCGCGCGTGATCAATGTCGCCGTCACCCAGGGCAGCGCCAAGGAGCGGCAGGCTCCGCGCCTCGAGGAACTCCGTGGGGCCTGCGACTATCTCGGCTTTGAGCTGGAAACGATCGGCGAATGCGGTTTGGAGAAGGTCAAGACCTCGACCCGCGAGAAGGAGCCGGAGTTCTGGGCGGAATCGGTCAGGGCCATTGCTGCCATCCTGGACAAACACCGCCCCCACACGATCCTGTTTCCGCACGACTCGGATTGGAACAGCTCCCACATCGGCGTGCATTACCTGGTGATGGACGCGCTCAAGAGTCTCGGCGAGGACTTTGAATGCAACCTGGTGGAGACGGAATTCTGGGGCGCCATGGACGATCCGAATTTGATGGTGGAAGTGAGCGCAGAGGACTTGGGAGACCTGATCGCAGCGTTGACCTTTCATGTGGGCGAAGTGAAACGGAATCCCTACCACCTGCTCACCCCGGCCTGGATGCAGGACAATGTGCGCCGCGGCGGGGAACTGGTCTGCGGGCAGGGCGGCACGCCGCCGGAATTCGTGTTTGCTACGTGTTATCGATTGAGGAAGTGGGAGAACAGCGAAGCGCGGCGGACGTTCGAAGGTGGGAAGACGCTGGGGAGCGGGGAGGATCCGATGGGGGTGTTTGGGTGAGTGGGTTGCTTCCAGATCCTCATGGCGCAGGCGGCTTGGATGGCTTCAAGGCGAACGTCCAACGCTCAACTCTGAACGCGGAACTTTAAACTGGGATTTGCGCGCGCGGCGCGATGTCTTTCGTTGGAAGTTTGAAGTTGGACGTTGGGCGTTTAACGTTCGCCTTTCTGTCTTCCACGCATTTCCCCTTTACCCGCTCCGCTTTGCCCCGTAATTCAAGCCGGTGGATTTTCTGGTATCTGATCCTGACACCGTCGTGCTGGGCAACGCGCGCGCGGAGTCGATGTATTGCCTGCTGACGATCGTGTTCTTCACGATCATTGCGGGGGTGGTCTTTCGTTTCCTCGCCTTCGACACGGGTTTTCGGAAGGAGCTTCGCGGGGCAGTCGATCGTGAAATGAAGCCGCTGCCGAAGAAGAAGGCGTTGTTCTTCATCGTGCCGCCTTGGTTGTTGCTTTGTGGTTGGTTCTACAACGCCACCCTGGGTGAGAAGTTTTTTGCGCTGAAGAAGGAGGGGGAGGGAGCGGACCGGGTCTGGACCTTCGTCTACGAATTTCCGCATCGCGAGAAGCGTGTGCCGGCCGCGGAGATCGACACCTGGGGCAATTACGTCATCTGGAAACGTCGATATGTGAAGCATGCCCTGGTCGCGCGCATCGGGGAGGAACACAGGATCATGAGCAGCGGCCTCGACCCGGACGCCTACCGCAAGCAGGCGGATATCCTGCGTTCCTGGGGGATCAATATCGTGACCGTGGATCCGAAGGACGGGGACCCTTTGCCCAGGTAGCCCGGCCGACGGGCAAACGTCCAACGTTCAAAGTTGGGCGTTGAATGTTCGTCTTTCTTGGAAACGCAATCCAGCAGGGGCGTGACGTGGTGAAAATTGAGCGGTTGCAGCCTTGGGGAAGTCTGATAACCTGAGGGCATCGAGCGGAACCGATGAAACGCATCGTCGCCATATTTTTCAGCCTCCTGATCGCCGTGGCTCCGGCGTTGGCGTTGGTTCCGGTTTCCCCGGCCGATGCGCCGGACGCCTGCGAGTCCTGCGCGTGCGAGGCGATGGCGTGTTGCGCCGAGAGTTCGGATTCGGAATCTCCTGAACAACCCGCGGCGCCGTTCAATGGCGGCAAGCGTCAGCTTTCCCCGGCTTTGGAGCAACCAGCCTCTCTCGGGCTGGCGCTTCCCGGTGAACGCAACGTTGCCCACGGTCCCGCCTTCTCTGCTTCCCTCAAGTCTTCCGCAGCTCCGCTCTACGTCTGGAACTGCGCCTACCTGATCTGATGGTTCTTCTTTGACGGGAGCATTGCGCCCTCGTCGCTTCGTCATCCGATTCGTACGGGCGGACTCTCGTTGTCGCGGCCCGGGTTCGAATCGAGATTTCCCCGCAGCCATCGCAACAGAAGAATTGTCAGACATCATGAATCAGAAACAGAAACGGATTTGCTCCGCGAGTGTCTTGTTGGCGCTGGGCCTGAGCGGAATGAGCGCCGCGTCGTCCGTGGCCGCCGCGGCGGAAGGAAGAGAACGAGGCATCGGCGAAACCTCCACCCTGGTGGAATGCCTGGAATTTGCCGCCGCCAACAATACGCGGCTCAAGGCCGCACACGCTCGTTGGCGCGCCGCGGTTGAGCGGGTTCCGGAAGCGCGAGGCTTGTCGGACCCGAGGTTGAGCTATGGCTACTTTGCGCGGTCGGTGGAGACGCGGGTGGGCCCCCAGCGACACAAGTTGGGCGTCGCGCAGACGCTGCCGTGGTTCGGCAAGCGCCGATTGCGCGGCGAGATTGCGGACAGCGAGGCGCAGGCGTTGTATGAGGCGGCGGAAGCGGCGAAGCTGAAGCTGTTTCATCGGGTCCGTCACACGTGGCATGAGCTGGCCTATCTGCGCCGGGCGATTGAGATTACCGGGAACAACATTCGGTTGCTGAAGGATCTGGAGGGCGTCGCCCAGACCAAGGTGCAGGGCGGCGCCGGTTTGGCCGGGGTGGCCTCGGCCCAGGTGGAACTGGGGAAATTGGAGGATCGTCGACTGACCCTGCTGGATCTTCGCGAGCCGCTGGCGGCGCGAATGAATGCGGCATTGGGACGCGCGACCGAGGCGGAGGTCCCCTGGCCGAAAGGCGGCGAGTCGGCCGCCCGAAAGATCGAAGAGGCGCAGCTCCTGAAGTGGTTGTCGGATTCCAATCCCGAATTGCGCGGCCTGGAATCGGAGATCGTCGGCAGTCAGAAGGCCGTGGAATTGGCGCGAAAGAACTACAACCCGGATCTGACCTTCGGCGTCGATTACACCCAGACGGATCGCCGCGGCATCGCGGGGCTTCGCGGCGACGGCAAGGACCCGGTCATGGCGATGTTTTCCCTCAATATCCCGTTGTGGCGCAAGAAACAGGACGCCGCGCTCGAGGCGGCGCAGGCGAATCGTGAAGCGGGACTGGCGGCGCGCGCGGATCGGGAGAACCTTCTCCGTGCGGATCTCAAGATGGCCTTGTACCGCTTCCGCGACGCCGGGCGGAAGATCGATCTGTATCGCGACACGCTGACCCCGCTTGCCGAGCAGTCCCTGAGTGTCGCGCAGCAGTCCTGGGAGGCGGGCAAGGCGGACTTCCTGAGTGTCATCGACGCCGAACGGCAGGCATTGGAATTCCAGCTGCAATACGAACGCGCCCGCGCGAGTCGGGAGCAATGCCTGTCCGAGATTGAAATGCTCGTCGGGCGGGAGTTGCCGGCGGAGGAGAAGAGGTAAACCTCGAATTCACACGAATGAACACGAATCATCAGACGGGCATCATCATGAAGAATCCCAAACCCATCTTCCTGGCCGCGGGCGGCATCATTGCCGCGTTTGCGATTGGAATCCTGGTCGGCCGCGGCGGCGGTTCGAAGGACGCTCACGACCATGCCGACCACGACCACGCGAACGCGGTGGAAGCGGGCGGGGCCAGGTTCTGGACCTGTTCCATGCATCCGCACATCCAGTTGAAGGACCCCAAGGCGAAGTGCCCGATCTGTCACATGGATCTGATACCGGTAAAGGCCGGAGCCGGCGATGTCGGCGGGCCGCGCGATCTGAGTCTTTCCCCTTCGGCTCAAAAGCTTGCCGGCGTGCAGACGACGCCGGTGGCGCGGCGGTTCGTGGACGCCGCAATCCGCCTGGTTGGCAAGATCGATTACGATGAGACGCGGCTGGGACATATCACGGCACGGGTGCCCGGGCGGTTGGACCGGCTTTACGTCGATTACACCGGCGTCGCGGTGAAGGAGGGCGATCACATGGTCCGGCTTTACAGTCCGGAACTGTTGGAGGCGCAGCAGACGCTCATCCAGGCCTTGGGAACGGCGGAGCGTCTGAAGGAAAGCGAGAGCGCACTGGCGCGGCAGCGCGCCGCGGCGACCGTCGAATCCAGCCGTGAGAAACTGCGCCTTTGGGGGCTCGACAAGGAACAGATTGCCCGGATTGAGGCCGGCGAGAAGCCCGAGGAACACCTGACCATCCATGCGGCGGCGGGCGGCATCGTTGTGGACAAGAACGCGGTCGAAGGCATGTATGTCCAGACCGGGACGCGCATTTACACGATTGCGGACCTGTCGCGTGTCTGGGTGAAGCTGGACGCCTACGAATCCGATCTTGCCTGGCTGCACTACGGGCAGACCGTGGAGTTTGAAACCGAGGCCTACCCGGGCGAGACCTTTTCCGGGAAGATCGCCTTCATCGACCCGGCTTTGAATCCGAAGACGCGGACGGTCAAGGTGCGGGTGAACGTGGAGAACGCGGATGGGCGGCTGAAGCCGGAGATGTTCGTGCGCGCGGTCGTCCGGTCGCGCGTGGCCTCGGGCGGCAAGGTGATGGACCCCGGATTGGCGGGCAAGTGGATCAGCCCGATGCACCCGGAGATCGTCAAGGACAAGCCCGGCGACTGCGACATCTGCGGCATGGCCCTGGTGAAGGCGGAGGAACTTGGCTACGTGAGCGCCAAGGCCGGAAAGGACGTGGCTCCGCTGGTGATTCCGGTTTCGGCGCCCTTGTTGACCGGCAAGCGCGCCGTGGTCTACGTCGAGAAGGCACCCGGTTTGTTTGAAGGGCGCGAGATCGGGCTTGGGCGGCGGGCAGGGGACTTCTATCTGGTGAAGGGCGGATTGAAGGAGGGTGAGAAGGTCGTGACCAAGGGCGCGTTCAAGATCGACAGCGCCATCCAGATCCAGGCCCGGCCCAGCATGATGAATCCGAGTGAGGGACTAGAGGCGAGGGGCGAGGGACGGGGGGAAGGGCATGCTCACGTTCATGGTGAAGCTGTGTCCATCTTGGAAACGCCGGCTGTGTTTGCTGAGCAACTTTCCGCGGTCTATGAAGCCTACCTGACAGCGCAAAAGGCCTTGAGCGGCGACAAGCCCGATGAGGCGAAGGCGGCGGCGGGACAACTGGCCGCTCAACTCAAAGCGGTGGATATGTCCCGGGTGAAAGGAGAGGCGCACGCAGCCTGGCTGGCGCGTTTGGATTCACTGGGCAAGGGAGCCGCCGTCATGACCAAGGCCTCGTCGATCGATGAGTCCCGTAAGGGATTTGAAATGGTTTCTGACGCCATGATTCTTGCCGTCCGTCAGTTCGGACTTGGCGGTGAAGCGAAGGCCAATGTCTTTCATTGTCCGATGGCGTTCGGAAACAAGGGGGGCAGTTGGCTGCAGTCGACCGATGAACTGGAGAACCCCTACTTCGGCGCGAAGATGTTCCGCTGTGGGACGTTGAAGGAGAAATTGGAGGGGCACGAGGGGGAGGCGCAGTGAAGGGGGTGTTTGCCATTCGAGAATCAGAGGCAAGTCCGGGCGAACCCACCCCGATTCCATACCGCTGTGACGCGGCATGGAATATCCCCTCCCGAGAGGGGACCTGCCGTTCGGTGGTTCATTGCGTAGGTCTCTCGGGAGGGGATATTTTGCCTCTCCGACGCAGTCGGAATGGAGAGGGGAAATCGGGGTGGGTTCGCCCGTGGGCAGCCTTTGACTTTCGAAAGCCCGTGCTGCCCCATGTTCCCGCCCTGACATGGCTTCCACGTGGGACGTGTTGCAACTCGGCGAAGATGGCCTTATTCCGTATTCGTGCGCGGCAAGGAGGTTTGTCGTGAGTGACTCCGAAAATCACGGCAAGCCGGATGGCCCCACGCCCTACGCCCCACGCCCCTCGTCCCTTTCCGGCCCCACGCCCCTTTCATTCCTCATCGAATTCTGCCTGCGCAACCCGGTGATCGTCGTTCTCGGCGTTGTCTTCCTGGTCGGCGCCGGTCTGTTTGTCGCGCCGTTCGATTGGAAACTGGGCGGCATGGAGCGCAGTCCGATTCCGGTCGACGCCATTCCGGACATTGGCGAGAACCAGCAGATCGTCTTCACCGAATGGCCGGGACGATCGCCGCAGGATGTGGAGGACCAGGTCACCTATCCGCTGACGTCCTCACTGCTGGGAGTCCCGGGCGTGAAGACCGTGCGTTGCCAATCCATGTTCGGGTTTTCGACCATCTACGTGATCTTCAAGGAAGACGTGGATTTCTACTGGTCGCGTTCGCGGATTCTGGAGAAGTTGAGCAGCCTGCCATCCGGGACATTGCCCGCGGGCGTGCAACCCGCGTTGGGGCCGGACGCCACCGCCCTGGGGCAGGTGTTCTGGTACACGATCGAAGGCCGGGACAAGGCCGGCAATCCGACCGGCGGCTGGGATCTCGACGAGCTTCGCAGCGCGCAGGATTGGTACGTGCGCTATGGATTGCTTGGAGCCGAGGGCGTCAGCGAGGTGGCTTCAGTCGGCGGTTTTGTGCGTGAATACCAGATCGATGTCGATCCCGATGCAATGCGCGCGCATGGCGTGAGCCTGAACGAGGTGTTCGCCGCGGTGAAGCTGGCCAACGTGGATGTGGGCGCGCGAACGATCGAGATCAATTCCGCGGAGTACGTCGTCCGGGGCCTCGGTTTCATCGAGAACCTGGAGGACATCGGGGACAGCGTCATCAAGGTGAACGACAACGTCCCGATCTATGTAAAGAACGTGGCGAAGGTGTCGATGGGACCGGCGTTGCGTCGCGGGTTGCTGGACAAGGAGGGGGCCGAGGCGGTCGGCGGCGTGGTCGTCGTGCGGCACGGCTCCAATCCCCTGGCCGCGATCGACAACGTGAAAAGGAAGGTCGCGGAGCTCGCGCCGGGAATGCCGGCGAAGACCCTGCCGGATGGGACGGTCAGCCAATTGTCGATCATCCCCTTTTACGATCGCTCGGGGCTGATCCATGAGACCCTGGACACGTTGAATACGGCGCTGGCCGAGGAGATCATGATCGCGGCGATCGTCGTGCTGGTCATGGTCATGCATCTGCGCAGCTCGATCTTGATCACCGGTCTCGTGCCGCTGGCCGTGTTGATGTGTTTCGGGGGCATGAAGCTCTTGGGCATCGACGCCAACATTGTCGCCTTGTCCGGCATCGCAATCGCGATCGGGACCATGGTCGACATGGGCATCGTGATGTGTGAGAACATCCTGAAGCGGTTGGAGGAGGCGGCCTCGGATGAACGGAGCGCCGGGCATTGCTCGGCAGAGGCGCTGACGGGAGATTCCGGCCGGGCAATGCCCGGCGCTCCGGCGCAGGGGGAAGGAAGACTGCGAGTCGTCCTGAGCGCTTCACGCGAGGTCGGCGGAGCGGCCTTGGCGGCGGTCCTGACGACGGTCGTGAGTTTTCTTCCCGTGTTCACGATGGAGGCGGCGGAAGGGAAACTGTTCAAACCCCTGGCATGGACGACGATTCTGTCGTTGCTCGCATCCGCGTTTCTGGCGCTGACGGTCGTTCCGCCATTGGCGCGCTGCCTGTTGGCGGGAGGGGTTCGCGGTCTAAAGCTGCGATGGATTGTCTATGGCGCGCTGGCGGGGGCGGGTGTTCTGGTCGCGCTGCTGACCGGGTGGACGCTGCTTGGAATCATCCTGACCGCATTCGCGGCCTACCAGGTGGCTGCCGAGTGGCTGCCGTTGACCGTCACCCAGTGGGCTCCGCGAATCGCGAATGCGGGGGCGGCATTTGCGGTCATCGTCGCTTTGGCCCGACATTGGCTGCCGCTGGGGCCGGAGCGGGGCGTGTCGGTCAACGTGATCTTTGTCGCGGGGCTGATCGCGGGCCTGCTGTTGTTTGTCTTCTGTTTCCAGTCCGCTTATCGCCGGATTCTTTCGGTCTGTCTGCGGTTCAAGATTGTGTTCCTGATGGTTCCGGTGTCGGTCGTGGCTTTGGGCGCGACAATCTGGCTGGGCTTTGAGCGGACCTTCGGTTGGCTTCCGGCAGGGCTGCGCAGGAGCGGGCCGGCGGTGAAGGCGGCGCACGTCTTTCCCGGCCTGGGCAAGGAGTTCATGCCGTCGTTGGACGAAGGCTCCTATCTCTACATGCCCACCACCATGCCGCACGCCTCGATCGGCGAGGCCCTGGATGTCATTCGCAAACAGGACATCGCCATATCGAGGATCCCGGAGGTCGAGAGCGCGGTCGGGAAGTTGGGAAGGGCCGAATCGCCGCTGGACCCGGCGCCGATCTCGATGATCGAGACCATCATCAACTACCGACCCGAGTTTCTGCTGGATGAGCGGGGGCATCGACTGACGTTCCGCTTCGACGCCGGGGCGACGGATGAATTTCGCAACGAGGCGGGCGATCCGGCGCCGGCTCCGGACGGGGAGGCATACGTCGTGCGCGGCAGGTTCGAACGCGACGCCGGGGGCGCGTTGATTCCGGATGACAAAGGCGCTCCCTTCCGCTTGTGGCGCCCGGCCCTGGAGCCCGGGTTGAACGAAGGCCGCGCCGCCTGGAAAGGCATTCAACGACCTGACGACATCTGGGATGAGATCGTGAAGGCGGCGCAGATACCCGGGACCACCTCGGCCCCGAAACTGCAGCCGATCGCGGCGCGCCTGGTCATGCTGCAAAGCGGCATGCGGGCGCCGATGGGCGTGAAAATCAAGGGGCCGGATCTGGAAACGATTGAATCTGTCGGCCTGCAGATCGAACGCTTGTTGAAGGAGGTCCCCTCGGTCAAGGCGTCGGCCGTCATCGCGGATCGCATCGTCGGCAAGCCTTACCTCGAGATCGACATCGATCGGCAGGCGATTGCGCGCTACGGGATCAAGCTCGCGCAGGTGCAGGAAGTGATCGAGGTGGCGATTGGCGGCAAGCGCGTCACCACGACGGTCGAGGGGCGCGAGCGCTATCCGGTGCGGGTGCGTTACCTGCGCGAACTTCGCGACAGCGCTGAGAGCCTGGAGCGGATTCTTGTCCCGTCGCCGACCGGGGCGCAGATCCCCCTGGCCCAACTGGCGACGATCAACTACGCGCGCGGCCCGCAGATGATCAAGAGCGAGGACACCTTCCTGGTGGGCTACGTTCTCTTCGACATGGAGGCGGGCCTTGCCGAGGTGGACGTGGTCGAGGCGGTGGACGCCTGGTTGAAGCGGAAGATCGAATCGGGCGGACTCGAGATCCCGGCGGGTGTGAGCTATTCCTTCGCGGGCAGTTACGAGAATCAGGCGCGTTCGGAGAAGCGGTTGATGGTCGTGTTGCCGCTGGCGCTGTTCCTGATCTTCGGAATCCTGTATCTGCAGTTTCGATCGACGGCGAACGCGCTGTTGGTGTTTTCCGGGGTCGCGGTCGCCTGGGCGGGCGGGTTCCTGTTGCTGTGGCTTTACGGGCAGCCGGGTTTTCTCGATGTCGATCTTCTCGGCGTGAACCTGCGCGAACTGTTCCAGGTGCGGCCGTTCAATCTCAGCGTGGCGGTCTGGGTGGGATTCCTCGCGCTGTTTGGCATCGCCAGCGACGACGGCGTGATCATGACGACCTTCCTGAACCAGTCTTTCGCCGGCAGGGAACCGAAGTCGGTCAACGAGATCCGCGCGGCGGTGATTGAGGCGGGGTTGCGGCGTGTGCGGCCCTGCCTTATGACCTCGGCAACGACGATTCTCGCCCTGATTCCCGTGCTGTGTTCGTCGGGGCGCGGCTCCGACATCATGGTCCCGATGGCGATTCCGACCTTTGGCGGCATGGCCGTCGTCATCATCAGCATGTTCGTGGTCCCGACGCTGTATTGCGTGGTGAAGGAATTTGCGCTGCGGTCGCGACTCGGCTACGGTCCGGCATCGGCCATCTCGGCGCTGTCCTTTTTCGTCGTGCCAGTGATCTGGTGCGCGGTCTTGGACGGACGCGATTTGTTCTCGCAGGCCGGGAAGAATACATGACGCCATGCCAACCGTGATACTCTCCGCCGTGGGCCTGACGCTGATCTGCGTCTTGATTCATCACGAGGTCCTGTCCCATCTGGACCGCAAGCGTGGTCTGGCTCCCAAGCGGGACGGGTTCAAAGTGGCCCTGGGCCTGATCGGCGCCCTGTTGGCTCATATCTTCGAGATCATCCTCTTCGCGGTCGCCTATCTCATCCTGACACACATGGAGGGCATGGGACACATCGTCGGCGAGATGGATCACGAAATCCGGGACCACATCTATTTCTCCTTCACGACGTATTCCACGGTCGGCTACGGGGATCTCGTTGCGGTCGGGCCGATGCGGATTCTCGTCGGCGTTGAGTCCCTCCTCGGTCTTGTCCTGATCACCTGGACTGCGTCGTTCCTGTTTCTGGAAATGCAGACGCGCTGGAGCTTCGGGAGTGGAAGGTGAACCGGACGAAAAATCCGGTCATCAAAGGATCAAAGAGGGGCGCTGTTTGTCCTTTCCCAACCGCGGTTTCAGGGGGAAATTGAGGTTGGGCGGCCCGGCCATGAGGCGGGCTGAAGACCGGGGTCGAACCGGAGAAAGGTGAATGACATGTCATTGGAATACATCCTTGAGGACTATCCGAAATCCACGGAACTGGAGAATGGATTGAAGGTCGAACTGCGGCCTCTGAACGTCAAGGACGAGGAATTGATCGGGGAACTGTATCTGTCGGTTCCCGAGCACGAACGGGCCTTCATCAAGCATCGTCTGACCGATCGTTCCCTCTTCCATGAGTGGTGTGAGAACATCGACTATGAGGCGAATCTGCCGTTGCTGGCCATCAGCGAGGGCAGGGCGATCGCGGAAGGGACGCTGCACCAGCGGCAGGGCGGTTGGAAATGCCACATCGGCCTGATCAGCGTGCTCACGCATCCTGATTTCCGGGGAATCGGACTGTCCAAGTTGTTGATCGACTCCCTGGTGGATTGCGCCCGACACGCCGGATTGGCAAAGCTGGAGGCCGAGTTCAATGGCGAACGCGACATCGCCATCCGCGAGTTTGCCAACATCGGCTTCAGCGAACTGGTACGTCTGCCCGACTACGTCCGCGACATCCATCGCAAGGACCACGACTACGTCTTGATGGGAATGGATATCGCCACTGACGAGGATTACGCCCCGGCGTTGTAGCCGCAGTCCTGTATCCGCGCCCTCGTAGCCGCAACCTTCAGGTTGCGCACCGAGCGCGTCGCGCGGGAAGTGGGAGCCTCCGAGCGCTCGCTTCTCGTCCGTACGGACTCGGTGCGCGA
>JAYPEY010000009.1:67210-81962 GCA_038126035.1 Verrucomicrobiales bacterium
TCGGTGCGCGATCCCAGCGTCTTGGGACCGCGGTTGCTATCCTACCTTCGCAGTTTCTCCCCGTTCACCAATTCACGTTTGGGGAAGGTCTTGCCCCAATGCGCCTGGATTTCGACCTGGCCCTGGAAGCGCTTGTCGCCGAGGAAGGCGATGGGGTTTTCCTGAAGCGTGCCGTCCGAATCGAGGTAGGCCTTGATGAGGTATCTGCCAGGCTTGAGCGTCGGGTCGTCGGGGGTCCATTCGGCGGCCTCCTCGGTGGTCTCGGAACGCAGCAGTGAGAGCGCGCCGAAGACGGCCTTCTTGGGAGTCACCTTGCCCTGGGTGAAAGCGACCGGATCCTTGGCCCAGGCCTTTGCCTTCGCGTCCCACGGATGCACGAACAACTGCACGGGGGCCATGTTGGGCCAGTCCTTGGGCGCGTGGTTGAGCATGATCATGTGTTTGGAGGGATGCCAGTTGTCGGCTGGGAGGTCGGCGATGGAGGTGTATTCGCCGTTCACGACATTGGCGTAGTCCTGGATCCAGGCGATGAAGGACTTGTACGAGAAGTCGTCCTTGTGCATCTTGATTCCGCCGAGGTGCGAGACCGGGATGACCGCCGAGGGCTTCTCGAACTTTCCCTTGCTGATCTGCTTGGGCAGCCGCGCCGAGGGTTTGAGCACGATCAGGCTGTTGACGGGCGCCTCGAGGTTGATCAAGGGCAGGCGATCCGGCTCCGGTTCGCGGCTGGATTCGATCCAAGCCTCCATCGTCGCCTCCGGCGTCTTCTTGAAAAGCTTCAAGCGGCTGGTGAATTTGACGCCGTTGTTCTCCTCCATCTTCTTCAGGCGTTCGCGGGCCTGTTTGTGCTTGGGATTGTTGTCATCGATCTCGTAGGGTGTATGGCAGGGGAAGCAGCGCATGCGGTGCGACCAGATGTTGCGCTTGAAGGAATCCACGATGCGGCTCTTGCGCGCGTGGCGGATGACCTTGTCGGGGCTGGCCGGCTTGGCCATCTGTTTCGGCGCGGGGAGATTGCGTAGTCTGGGGTCGTTGCAACAGGCCTTGATCCAGGCGCTGAAGGCCTCTAGTTCCGCCTTGCGCATGTCGGCGTGAATCATCTTCGCGCCCTTGTCGTAATCCTTTTCGCCCATGCTGATGAACTCGAGGATCTTGGATTTCTCCGGGGCGTCGACATTAACCAGTTCCTGCGCTTTGAGCGACGCGAAGGTGGCCTCGCTGGAGGGAAGGATGTAGTCCTTCAGATCGACCGCCGACAAATGGCACTGCACGCAACTGGACGGATTCGGCGATCGGAAGATCGGCAGGATGCGGGCGTTGAAGAGATCTTCCGGCGTGGACGCGGCCTGGGTGGCAATGGCGGCGAGGGCGGTCGTCGCGGTGATCGCGCAGCGGAGAACGAAGGAGGGTTTCATGATGTGGTGATTTTGCAGGCGGAAAGCGGAATGGCAAGCGTCCTCGGATCCGTGATTTGGATTCGACAAAGCCGATTCGCGCGGCGACATATGCCGCATGAGAGGTTTGGAGAATCTGAAGAGGAACGGTGTCAAGGCAATGATCGGTTCCTGGCTTGTGTTCGCTCTTGGCGCGACGATGGCTTCGGCTGCGGACGTGCGACTCGTGCGCGCGCCGGATGGCGGCATTCAACCGCAGGCGGCGATTGACAGGAACGGCAGACTGCACCTGATCTATTTCAAGGGCGAGCCGATGCGGGGCGATGTCTGGTATGCCGCCGGCGATTCGGTCGACAACCTTTCCAAGCCCATTCGCGTCAACAGTCATCCAAACAGCGTCATCGCCACGGGGGCGATCCGGGGCGCGCACTTGGCGGTGGACGGCCAAGGGCGGCCTCACGTGGCGTGGATGGGATCGGACCAGGCTCAGCCGAGGCCGAAGTCTGGCGCGCCGATGTTGTATGCGCGGTTGAATGACGCTGGCGATGCCTTCGAACCGCAGCGCAACCTGGTGACCTGGGCGACCGGACTGGACGGGGGCGGCACGTTGGCCGCGGATCGCGACGGAAACGTGTATGTGGCCTGGCATGCCGGGCCGGAGGGGCATGACGCCGGCGAGCAGGCCCGGGGCGTTTTCATGGCGACCTCCCGCGATGGCGGAAAGACCTTCGCCCGCGAGCGGAGGGTGGATGAACAGAAAATGGGAGCGTGTGGATGCTGCGGGATGCGGGCGTTCGCCGGTGAGTCCGGTCGGTTGGCGCTGCTTTATCGGACCGCCAACGGGAAGTCCCGCGACATGAGACTGCTCATCTCCGCCGACAAGGGAAAGTCGTTCGATTCCAAGATTGTAAGCCGCTGGGAGATCGACACCTGTCCGATGAGCGACCCGGGCCTCGCGGAATCGGATGATCGACTGCTGGTGGTCACGGGGAAAAAAGGCCGCATCAAGTTGAGCGGCGTCCCGAATCCGTGGAAGGTCGGCTTCGCTCCGATCAACATGCTGGCATCCAAGGATGCCCGGCTTCCGGTGGTCGCAAACAACCGCAAAGGGGGAACGCTGATCGCCTGGACCGAAGGCACGGGATGGAACCGCGGCGGGACGCTCGCGTGGCAGGTGACCCAGAGTGACTGGCTAACCTCGACCGAGACCCGGAGAATCAAAGGCGCGGTCCCGGTCTGGGGGATCCTTTCCGCGGTTGCCATGCCGGACGGCGATTTCGTGATCTTTCATTGATCGGCCACTTTGGTGTGGCGCGCGGCGCCGAATCGGTGTGAAGGTGGGGCAATGCGGGCGAACATCTTCAACACACAGGGCACCGAGGAAAAGAGAACCACAGAGATGGGTTTGGGCTTTTCCTTCGTGGTCCTCCTTTTCTCCGTGTCCTCCGTGCCCCAAGAATGGCGCGTCCGGACAAGCAGTTGGTTGTCAGGTGGCGCAATGGCGATGGCATTGCTGATGTCGCCCACGGTGAGTGTTCGGGCCATGGATTCCGTTCAAACCGACCTCCTCATCGTCGGCGCGACAGAATCGGGTTGGGCTGCCGCGATCCAGGCGGCGCGGCAGGGCGTGAAGTCGATCACGCTTGTCCACGACGGCGTCTGGTATGGCGGGCAATACACGGAGCAGGCCCTCGCCTGCGTGGATGAGAACAAGGGGATGGACAAGGTCGGCTGGGGCGTGGACTGGCATCCCATGAAACGCGCCTTTCATCGCAGCGGATTGTTCAAGGAGTTGATGGATCAGATCGAAGCGCAGAATACGGAGAAATATGGCTCTCCCATGCCGGGCAAGCCGCACCATGGCCCCTCGACCTTTCGCCCGGTCGAAGCCGAAGCGGCCTTTCGGGGAATGATTCAGCCCTACGTCGATTCCGGTCAGATCAGGATCGTGTGGAAACGCTGCGCCGTCGCGGCCGATGTGGACGAATCCGATCCTGAGCATCCGCGCCTCAAGGGGCTGACCTTCGCGCCGGTGGATCTGCAGACGGGCTGGGTTGGCGAAGCGGATCTGAAGGTGTCAGCGAAGCTGACCATCGACGCCTCGGACTGGGGCGACGCCATCCAGGTGTCGGGGACAGCCTTCGAATGCGGGCCCGATCCGCAATCTCGCTATGGCGAGCCCAGCGCGCCCAAGGCGGGAACCTTTCCGGAGAACGAGATGAACCCCATCACCTGGGCGATGATTGTTGCGGAATCCGATGGCGAAACGCCGATTGCAAAGCCGGCGCGATTCGATGATCGATACTTCCCTCGCGCCACGCACTTCAGCCGGGCGGAATTCGGCAAGCTGCAATGGGATGTCCCCAATCCGGGCGGAGGCTCCATCCTGCATTGGCCGCCCGATGGCGAGGCCTCCAAGCGTCAACTCAGCGTCTACTCTGTGCGGCGCATCGTGGATGGCTATTCGAGCAAGGACGGGAAGACCTCGATCCTCTTGAACTACATGAACGGGCAGGATTATCCCTTGGAGCGTCTGCCGCAGCATGTGGTGGATGCCCTGGAGGCGACGGAGCCGGGCGCGTCGAAGAAGAATATCGTGGTGATGACCCGCGAGCAGCGGCAGATCATTTTCGACGACGCCAAGCGGCATTCAAGACGCGTGCTCTACCACATGCAGAACTTCGTGCATGAGCGCGCGAAGCATAAGCAGAACAGCCTTAGGAATTTTCGTTTGAGCCCGGAGTTCGGCACGCCGGACAACCTGCCGCCCAAGCCCTATATCCGGGAGAGTCTCCGCCTGAAGGCGATGTACATGATGCGCGAACAGGATGGCCGGAATCGCGATGGAAAGGACAAGACCCGCGCCAAACCGCGCTTCTCCGCGGTCATGTATCCGGACGGCCTTTTCCCCTGGCAGTTTCACTACGACTTCCATCGCACCGGACGGACCTACCTCGAGGACGAGGGGGCGAGCGGGCCGTGGATCGATTACCATAAGCCGAACCGGCATACGAAATTCATCAGCGATCGCTGCGTGTTTCCTTTACGGAGTCTCGTGCCCGAGAAGATGGATGGACTGTTGGGCGCGCAGGGGAATGTCGGATTCAGCAGCATCGTCAGCGCGGCGGTGAGGTTGCACGATCAACGTGTGCACATCGGACAGGCGGCGGGCGCCGTGGCCGCGGTGGCGTTGGAAAAGAAGGTGAAGCCGCGGGTGATGCCGTATGATTTTGGGTTGTTGGAGGCTGTGCGTCATGCGCTGTGCGGCGGGACGAAGGGGGCGGTTCCGTTGCAGCTTTGGCCTTTCAGGGATTTGCCGGCGGATCGGCCGGATTTCGTGGCGATCAACCGGGTTGCCGCGCGACGTTCGCTTCAATTCGACGCTCAGGCAGTGGATTTCAAGCCTGACGCGCCTACGACGCGGGCTTGGCTTGTTACAGGCTTGCGAAGCAGCATGGGGCCCAAATGGATCGAAGCTTGGTTGGCATCCTGCGCGACGCGCGCAACGGTATGCCGCGAGCTTCACAATCTCGCGTCGGCCACAAAGCAGTTTCCAGGTCTTCCGTCAAAGTTTGTCAGGGCCGGTGCGACTGACGCCGATGGCGACGGCATTCCCGACCGCGACGACGCGCTTTATCTCACGCCGAACGAACCGATCGTCTGGGCGATCACGAAGGCGGAATTGACGCCGGAGTCGGACGGGGCGCCCGACACGGGATTGAAATCGGGTATTGCGCGCTTCTTCAACTTTTGCGGGAAGGGCGTGAAACTGGCGAAAGGAGAGATGGCCGATCACGGAGCGCGTTTTGACGCCAAACGCGGCCACGGCTGGCTGGGCGATCTCTCCAAGAACGACCGCAGACGCAATGCGCTCAGCGGCCCGCGCGACAGTTTTATCTTCACCCGCCAACGCGACACCTGGGAATGCGCGTTGGAGAACGGGCGTTATCGCGTGACGATCTGCGTCGGCGATTCCGGCCACGAGCAATTGAACCAGTGGGTGAGCATCGAGGGGGTGGTCGCGCTCAATGAAGTCACGACAGCCGACGGGCAATTCGCGGAGAAGTCGGTCGAAGTCGAGGTGAAGGACGGTCGGTTGACGGTGGAGATCGGATCCCGCAAGCCGTCGTCAAATACCTGCGTCAATTGGTTGGCGATTGAGACAGTTCCGTAGCCGCAACCTTCAGGTTGCGCACCGAGCGCGTCTCGCGCGAGAAGTGGGAACGTCCGAATGCTTACTTCTCGTCCATACGGACTCGAGGCGCGACCTAAAGGTCTCGGCTACGGGGTTTCGGACTCGAGGCGCATTCAATGCGTTGCGATATTCAACGCCAGATCCTCCCATGTCTGCCCGAGCACAAACCGATGCGGCCAGTCCTGCCAGCGTTCGCACAGTCCCGCTCGAACGGGATTCCGCAGAATGTAGCGCGTCTGATTCGCATAGTCTGTTTCGTCGCGGATGAGGTGGTCCCAGAAATCCTTCTGCCACGAGAATGAAGGCAATGTCCCGCGCGCGCGGAAAGTCGTCTTCTGTTTGAACTCCTTCACCATGGCCAACAGATCGGATTCGCGATGGGCGCCCGAGGCGATGAGGTGAGCGTGATCCGGCATGAAGACAATGACCGCGACGTGGCCGTCGTGATTGGCAAACGCTTCCGACAACGCATCCACCGCAATGCTCACGATCTCGTTGTCGGTGAAGAAGGGCGAACACGGCGGGGCTGTGTTGATCGTAAAGGCGGCCTTCACCTGACCGCGATAACACATTGCCGGCAATCGATGGCGCTTCTCCCTGATTCGAGCCATGAGGGTAGCGTGCCATACTGGCGGGGTAATCGCAATATCGTAGCCGCAACCTTCAGGTTGCGCACCGAGCGCGTCTCGCGCGAGAAGTGGGAACGTCCGAATGCTCACTTCTCGTCCATACGGACTCGAGGCGCGACCTAAAGGTCTCGGCTACGGGGTTATGGGACTCGAGGCGCGACCTGAAGGTCTCGGCTACGGGGGTATGGGCCTCAAATCCACTCCCGGACCTGCTCCTGGAAGCGGTTGTAGATGTAGCCCAGGCCGATGAGCACGAGGCCCAGCCCCATGAAGCTGAGGACGCGGAAACCGAGCGAGAGTTCCCAGACGTCAATCATGAAGATGCGGGCGATGGCGAGGATGAGGATGCCGATCCCCAGTCGCCGGTATTCGCGTTCCTTGAGCCAGAAGCCGATGCCGGTCAGCGCGAAGGCCAGCAGGCCCCAGGCGAGGGTCATGACGAAGCCGTTCTCGTGAGCGTTCAGCGAGGCGCGCGTCACCCACAACCACAGCGTCGTTCCGCCGGCGAGGATGATGAAGGTGTGATGCCGGCGCGTGAGATGGAACAATTCCTTCATCTGCGACGCCGCAATATGCCGGCCCATGAGAATGAGGATCGCAATCAGGTCGGCGGCGTGGGTGTGGTCCTTGTCGAATCCATGGAACCAGAACAACAGGTAGCCCGCGCCGATGAAGGCGGATCCCGTTTCGATGCGGCCGATGACCTGGTCGTGGGCCCCGCGAAGGAAGATGACCGTCCCGATCAACGCCAGCGCGAGGAAGCGCAGTTCCGGCGCGAAGTGTTCGACCGCGTAGATCGTGGACATCAGCACGAGTCCGACGCGGGCAATTACGACCGCGGCTGTCAGATTGTCGGCGAGCTTGTGGTTGTCCTTCCCGAACCGGTGAATCCACTCGCTGCCGGCGATCGCATTGCCGCCGAGCACGAGGATGGGAACAATCGCCGCCCACCCGGCGGGATGTCCGTCGAAGATCTGTCGATGGAATTCCAATACGCTGACCGCCAGGAAGAACTGCCCGACGATCGCCAGCGGCCACATGCGCAGGACGCCGCCGCCCACGGCGAACAGCACGGCCAGCAAGGCCGAGATCGCGAGCCAGGCTTCGGGGAGGCATTGATTCGCAAGCGCGACATGGATGAGGCCGACCACGCCGATTGCGCCCAGACCGCTCAGGGCCTTCCGCCAGTCCTGGTCCATCGGCAGCGTTTGTTGGCGTTGCCACCAGGCCAGCATCGCGAGTGAAATGCCCGCGGTGACGATCGGGCTCCAGAGCGGGGAGGCGTCGGCGTGAGAATGCGCCATGGCGAAACCCACGGCCTGAGCCAGCAGCAGGAAACCGGCTCCGAAATGGCTCAGGATGTTGATCCGCAACCGCAGGTGCGAAAGCGAGATCGCCGCCGCTTCGAGGGCCAGAACGGGGCCGCGCCATTCGGAGGGCAGATGCTGGTAGGGGACGATCGCCGCCAGGACACAGATGGCAAACGAGTTCATTCCATAGAGCAGGCGGTCGTTTTCGGAATCGAGGTCGAGAAGCTGGCGGCGCTGATGCCAGGGCAGAACTCCGAGTGTGGCGGTAATCACCGTCACGCCATGCATCCAGTGCGGCGGGCTCGGTTGGTTGAATGAGATGAAGGAAAGCGTTTGCGCGCAGAGCAGGTAGCCGAAACCAAGCAGGCTCAATGCGCGTAATCGCAGTTTCTCAAACGACAGGATTACGCCCAGCGCGGTCGCTGCCAGCGCCATCGGACGCGTGTCGATTGCGAAGTTCTGCCAGGTGGCGAAGAACCAGGGGATCAATCCTGCCATCGAGAAGAAGACGATTGCGTCCTCGGGCGCCGGGAGTTTGGCGGGCTTGGATTCGTCGGTGGAATCGGCGTCGCTTTCAGATGAACCTGCCAGAGCGCGGAGGTTCAATCGATTCAACCACCAGGCGTTGAAGAGCATGAGCAGCCCCAGCGAGATTCCCAGGGCCAGGCCGCCGGTTTCAAAGGGGCGGATGTCATCGAAGGACAATCCCACGGCGAGCGCCGCGGTGATGTAGCCGCCGGCCTGCATGAAGCGGCTGTCGCGGTTGTAGTCGAGCACGATCAGCACGACGCTCTCGATGGCTAGAGACAGGGCGAGTTGCGCGCCGGTGAACCAGGCCATGATGCCCCAGGTGCTCAGCAGCAGCCCCTGGACGAGGTAGCTGTTCTCCGCGGTGGGTTCATCAGCGAGCAATCGCTTCGCGGGGACGGTCAGGCCGAGGAGCAGGACGCCGACGGTCAGCGGGAAGGCCCAGAAGTGGTCGGGGTAGGCGAGGTTGGTCGTGATCGCGCCGAAGAGGACGAGCAGGGCGTTGTTGGCCGTCAGGAAGAAGGCGCAGCTTTGTCGCTCCAGTTCGCCGGCGCGCGAGACGAAGACAGCGACAGTGAAGACGATCCAGTAGCAGGCGAGGAATCCGAGTCCCAGCCAGTAGTCGCCGACGGGGAGCGCGCCGGCGTTCCAGACCTCGATGCCGTGGTGATGAAAACGCCAGAACGCCCAACCGCCATAGGTTCCGGCGAGGCTGACGAAGGACAGGATCGCCCAGCGGTTGCGGACGAGGAACCAGACGGCCGCGAGCGACAGCGCGAGATTGGAGAACAGCGTGAAGGCGCCGGTTTCGTTGACGCCGCTGGTGTAGTAGGCGAGGCCGATGGCAAACAGCGCCATGATCTCGGATTTTCTTCGATCGGCCAGCCAGGCGATGAAGCCGGCCCAGCCGAGCAGGGCTGCCCCGGCAAGGAACTCGTTGGAGATGACGCGCAGCCCGTCGAAGTAATGCGCCGCATAGGTGGTGAAGTAGACCGACGCCAGCCCGCCGGCGAACAGGACCTGCGCGTAGTTCTTCAGTTCGACGCGGCTTCGCTGGAGCCAGGCCCCGGCCCCCAGCAGCGCGCCGCTGATGAAGTAGAGCCTGGACACCTTGCCGATCGGGCCCATGGGGATGATCCACTTGGTATAGGCCAGCTTGGCCAGGAAACCGATGCCCGTCAGCAGCAGCACGATCCCGATGCGGACGAACCAATAGGAGCCCAGCGCAAATTCAAATGAGGGCTTGGGAGATTCGGGTTCCGAGGGAGTTGTGGCGGTGGGTTCGGGTTTGGGCTCCGGTTTTGAGATCTTGGGCGCGGTTTGAACGACGGCGGGTTTCGACGGCGCGGGAGGATCGGACGATTGGAGCGCCGAGCATTGCTCGGCGCTCCGTCCTGCGTTTCCGGGGATGGCGCGGATTTCTTGGCGGCTTGGCCGGCTGGCTTGGGAACGGTCGGCAAGGGCGGCGGCGTGGCCGGTTGCGCCGGTTTGGAAAGTCGCTCCAGGATCTCAGTCCGTTGCGGCTTGGCGGGTTCCGCTTCTGTGGCAGCATCCTTTTCCAGCGAGGCGATGCGCAGATCCAGCGCGCTCAGTTGGCCGCTGAGGAAGTCCAGATCCTTGCGCACGCGGCCGAGTTCAAAACGGGTTTGGTCGTTCATCTTGCCCGCAGAGTAGGAGATGCCGGGCATGGAGCGTTAATCGATTGGATGCGCGGGAGGATTGGCTGGATCGATGGACTGGGTAAATGGGCGCCGCGCGAAGCGGCGTAGAACGGGATTCATCCCGTTTGCCTGGCGAGGGAAGGCGAAGAGATGCGGGTAGCTTGGGCGTCTGGGGAGCTTCTGGGTGTTGGCTTGGAATGCTGGGGGCGCAGCAAACGGAATGAATTCCGTTCTACGTCGGCAGGGCGGCAGGAATCCCGCCCCTCCTTGGGAAACGCCATCGCCCCGCAAATCTGGCTGACGGATGGGAACGGATTGGAGTATCTTGACGGTGTAACACCTGAACCCATGGCCACACCCGAAGAACTCAAAGGAACGTGCTCTGCCTGCGGCGGAGGTCTGCAATTCCCGCCGGACGCGCGCGGTCAGGAGATCGACTGCCCGCATTGCGGAGCCAGGACGAAGCTGGAGGTCGCCGCGGCCGAGGAGAGCCTCGCCGCCGAGCAACCCATCGACGCGCTCAAGGCCGGCATTGCCGGCATCGCCAAGGCGGCTTCGTTGACGGCGAAGAAGGCATCGGAAAAGGCGAAGGAACTCAAGGATTCGGACAAGGTCCAGGAATTGAAGGAGAAGGCGGGGCGCGCGGCGGCGGATGTGAAGGCCAGGGCGGAGCAGACCGCGGTGGAAGCGGCTGCCGATCCCGGGAAGTTCCGGAAGAGGCTGGCTCCGATCGGTGTCGTCGTCGTTGTGCTTGTGCTGTTTGTCCTGTTCAAGGCGCAGCCGTGGAAGTCGGAATTCGAGCGGGCCTTGTCGCGCGCCGATGGCGGCAACGCCGCGGCGCAGCATCTGGTCGCGTCCATGTATCTGCGCGGCGAGGGCGTGGAGAAGGACGTTGGCAAGGCGGTGCAGTTCTACTCGGCTGCGGCGGAGCAGGGATTTGTCGACGCCCAGGTGAATCTTGGCTCCATGTATCTCCAGGGGCTCGGCGTGGAGGCGGACGCAGCGGAAGGCTTCAGGCATTTTGGCATGGCGGCGGAGTTGGGCGACGAGATCGCGAAGTCGGTGGTCGGCGAACTGTTGTGGCGGGGACAGGGTGTTGCGCGTAATCCCGGGGAGGCGCGCAGGTGGCTGGAGGAATCCGACGAACTGGCCAACAGCCGGTTCTATCTGGGCCTGATGTCGGCGATGGGCGAGGGAACGGAGCGCGATATCGATGAAGCCATCGACCGGCTGGAGGACGCGGCGGATCAGGGACACGCGGAAGCCTCCGGCGCCTTGGGGTTTATCTATCTCACCGACGCGGGGGAGAAGGATGAGAAGAAGGCGGTGAAACACCTGGAGCGTGGTGTGAAGGAAGGTTCCGCCCAGGCGATGCATCTGCTGGGGATCTGTTATCGCGAGGGACTGGGCGTCCGGCGCGACAAGACCCGGGCGCTCGATCTTATCGAGAACGCGTCGGCCAAGGGCTGCCGCGAGGCCGAAGGTTCGCTGCGACAGTTGGATGTCGAAGGCGGGGCCAGTCTGTTGCAGCCGCTCCTGCGGCAGGGTCTCCTCATTTTTGATCCGGGACGCAGGGCGGATTACGATCAGACCTGGGAGCAGCATCGGCGGTGATGCAAATCGATATTATCGATCTTCCGTTTGATTGACTCGGGGCGAGGGCGCCTTTAACTCTCGGCCGATGTCGCAGAAGGTCATTCAGGGTTTGTTTCGGGTCCTTTTCCCGGTCATTCAGCCGCTGGTGCGGTTGGCGGTGGGGATTCTGTTCCGGTTCAGGGGGCACAACCTCGAGGCGCTGAACACGCCGGGGCCGGTGTTGTTGATTCCCAATCACGTGTCGTGGATCGATTGGCTGCTGCTGGGCTCCGTGTTGGACGACGACTGGAAATTCGTCGTGTCGAGTCGCGTCGCCGATCGCAACTGGATCTACCAGCTGGTCATGCGGAATCGGCGGACCTTTCCGATCGACACAGCCTCGCCCTACGCCGTGCGCCACATGGCGGAGTATCTGAAGCAGAAGGGGCGGCTGGTCCTGTTTGCGGAGGGGCGGATTTCCGAGACGGGAACCCTGATGAAGCTCTTCGATGGGACCGGGTTCCTGCTCTTCAAGACGCAGGCGAAACTGATCACCTGTTACCTGCGCGGCGCGGATCGACTGGCCTGGGGGTTGAGCCAGAGCAAGGGATGGAAGCGCCGGTTTCCGAAGATCAGCGTCCATTTCAGCGATGCGCAGGAGCCGCCGCACAAGGACTTCGGCAGCACCCACCGGGCGCGGGTGAAGCTGACGCAGTGGCTGCGCGACTGCATGATCCGGCAGCGGTTTGAAGTGGAGATGGAACTGGCGGCGGGCAATGTGCTGGAAAGCGTCATTCAAACGGCGGTCAACAATGCGGGGAACACGCTGTTGGAGGATGTGAGCGGCGTGACCCTGAACGGGCGTGACCTGTTGATCCGGACGGATCTGATCTCGCGGCGCCTCCGCGGGATGTTGTTGCCGGAGGTTTCGCATGTGGGCGTGCTGCTGCCGAACGTCAACGCGACGCCGGTCGTGATTCTGGGGCTGTGGGCGATCGGCAAGGTTCCGGCGATCCTGAATTTCTCCACCGGAACGCCGTTGATGTTGAAGTGCGCGGAGTTGGCCGGATTGAGACAGATCGTGACCTCGCGCGATTTCCTGGAAAAGGCCAGGCTCGACGTGCAGCCGCTGATCGAGGCCGGCATCGAGTTCTGTTACCTGGAGGACGTCCGCGCCGAGATGACGACGGTGGAGAAGCTGGCCTCGCTGGCGCGGGTGGATCTGGCGCCGGATTGCGTGGCGCGTGTTCCGCGGAAAGCGGACGATCCCGCGGTGATCCTGTTCACCAGCGGCTCGGAGGGGCTGCCCAAGGGCGTCGAGCTGACCCACGGCAATCTGCTTTCGAACATTCATCAGGCCCTGGCTGTGCTCGACATCACGGACGAGGATCGGTTGTTCAATGCGCTGCCGATCTTTCACAGCTTCGGCCTGACGATCGGGACCCTGTTCGGTCTGGTGCGCGGGATCTATGTGTTTCTCTACCCCTCGCCGTTGCATTACCGGATTGTGCCCAATGCCATCTACGACCGGCAGTGTACGGTGTTTATCAGCACGAACACCTTCTTGAAGGGCTACGCGCGCCGGGCGCATCCGTATGACTTCCGTTCGGTGCGGTTGCTGTGGTCGGGCGCTGAGAAACTGCAGGAGGCCAACGCGAAGGTGTGGTCGGACAAGTTTGGTTGCCGGGTGTTGGAAGGTTATGGTGCGACGGAGTGTTCGCCCATCATCTGCGTCGATACGCCGATGCTGCCCAAGGTGGGCTCGGTCGGGCGTTTGATGCCGGGCATGGAATGGAAGATTGAGGAAGTCCCGGGCGTCGAGGACGCAGGGCGTCTGTATGTGCGCGGCCCGAACATCATGCGCGGTTATCTGAACCCGGCGCCGAACGCCGCCTTTCAGGAATTGGACGGCTGGTACGACACCGGCGATATCGTGCACGTGGACGAGGACGGCTATGTCTTTATCCGCGGACGCATGAAGCGCTTCGCCAAGGTCAGCGGCGAGATGATCAGTCTGACGGCGGTGGAGGACGCCCTGGCCGGCGCGTTTCCGCGTTATGGTCTGCGCTGCCAGGTGGCGATTCTGGCGATCCACGACAAGCGCAAGGGCGAGGCCCTGGTCCTGGCCACGAACGAGACGCGCCTGGAATTGAAGGAGGTCCGCGAAGCGGTGCGCGACAAGGGCCTGCCCAACATCGCGGCGCCCAAGGCCATCCTGCATGTGCGGGAGATCCCCAAGCTCGGCACCGGCAAGGTCAACCACCGCGAATTGCAGGAGCGCCTGAAGGAGGAATTGGCGGAACTGCAGGGGTGAGTCATTCCATCACCCGCCATTCCTCTCCGAACTGTTCCAGGAAGCAGACGGAGTAGGCGCGATCGAAGACCAGCAGAGGAAGCAGGATCACCGCGTCGATGTAGGGCATGCCGGCCACGCAGCAGGTCACAATGACAATCGCAAACGTGATGGTCGCCAACACCGCCTGCATCACGATCTGAAACAGGAGGTAGAGGACGACCGGTCCCAGCTTGCGCTTCATCAATCCGCCCAGTTCGCCCCAGGCCGCGGGCGCTCCGACGCGGCGGCGATACATGATCGGGACGACGAAATCCTTGGTCAGTTTCTCGACGGCCAAGAAGGTCAGCGCGCAGAGTCCCGCGCCGACCACGCAACCCGCGATGACTCCGATGTCGAGCCAGGTCCAGGATTGGCTGCGGAGCATTCGGTAGGAGGTGAAGCCAATGACGCCGGCAAAGGGGATGGCCGGAAGCGCGCTGACGGCATGGACGCAAAGCCGGAACCCGAACAGGCTGTTTCCTGCCGCCGCGTATTCACGCCATGGCGAGGCAATGGCGCCGGTGTCCCGGGCGATGCAGTTGAGGAACATGAAACGTCCCCGGCTGGTCAGCCAGAGGATCAGGAGCCCGGTGACGACGGAGGCGACGGCCGCGAGCGCCATGGTGGTGAGCAATGCCTCGGCGTTGTTGCGCAGCCATTGATCGAATTGGCGGACGACGTCCCGGGCGCTGCCGTCCTTGAGGATCTTGCCCATGCCGGCGTTGATTGCGCTGGAAACCTCGTGGCTGCCGATCGTTGCCAACCAGGCGCAGAACGCCACGGCCAGCCACTTGCCGAAGCGGAAGGACCCAAACAGCAGAGCCTGCGTGCGCGCCCAGGCCGAGGACACCGGGTCGAGCACGCTGATCGGGGGTGGTTGGTCGGCTGGCTCCATGGGGCAGAGTGTGAGGTTCTGTCGTCGAAGGCATCAGAACGCAAAGGCGCTTACGATTCCAGCACAAGCTTCGCAGGCTGTTGTAGAACGGGCCTCGCTGATGAAGGGCAGCGGGTTCAGGGGCAGCGTGATGGAGCGCCGAGCATTGCTCGGCATTGGCTGTCGAACCACGCCCGGGCCGCCCAAGCACCGCGCGCCCGCGCCACGCAGAGGCGGCGTCATTCACTCGG
>JAYPEY010000009.1:81972-109169 GCA_038126035.1 Verrucomicrobiales bacterium
CGGGGTTTTGGAGGGGCGGGGGGTTGGGGGGCGGGGTTTTGGCGCGCCGAGCTTGGGCGGCATTTGGCTGTCCACCCCCGCGGGGCCTAGCAATGCTCGGCGCTCCGGAGACAGGATGAGGAGGCTTCATGCAGTCGGAACCTCCACGTGCGACCAAAGACGGTTCACCTCTTCTGTGGCCGCAAAGAGGCTCGAATAGGCGCAGGAGAGATTCTCTTGTGCTTCTTGCGCCTTTTTGCGGCCCTCTCCTTTCTTGGAATGCTTCAGTGATCGGAATCCCCGCGCCAAGCGCACAGCCGGGGAATCCACCGCGGCACGTTCGCCTTGTAGCGCAGGTAGTCTGCGCCAAAACGTTTTTCCAGGCCTTTCTCCTCGACCATTGGAAAGTAGACCGAGTTGCCGAGGAAGAAGATCGCTGCCCAAGCGCCGATGGGGATGGATCGGAAGCAAAGAGCCTCGGCGATCAACAGGAACACGACGCCGGAAATCATCGGGTTGCGGACATGGCGATAGGGGCCGCGGATGATCAGGTTCTTCGGCGGATCCCAGGGTGCCGGGGTGCCATTGCCGTGCTTCCAGAACAGGCCCACCGCCCAGCCGCCGATCCACGCGCCGATGAGAAACGGAAGCAGCGCCAACCACGTTGTCGTTTCCGCGGAGGAGGGAATCTGCGCGGCGAAGCGGGTGTTCCGCGCGGCGTAGGCGATCAACAGCGGGATCACTCCGAGCACGTTGCACGGCAGGATCAGGACCGCCTTGGTTTGTCGCCAGATCATGTCGATTCTGCAGCCTGTGCGGCCAGCAACAGCGCGCCCACGGTGACGGCGTCTTCGCCCAAGGCTGCAATGCGGACATCCGGGCCGGGCGCAAAGGCTTCCATCGTGTATTTTGGAAGCGCCTCGGCCACGGCGGCGCGCAGCGGTTCGCCGATCAGTGAAAGCCCGCCGCCCATGACGATCGCTTCCGGGTGGAACAACTGCACGGCGTGCGAGAGTCCGAAGGCGAGGTCGTCCGCGGTTTCCTTCAGGATGCGGAGCGCGGCCGAATCGCTCTGTTCCAACGCCGCCGGAAGATGCCGGGCTTCGCCGCCGTTGGAATCGCCAATCAACCGGCACAGCGCGCTGTCGGGGTCGGATTTCTGGAGCGCGCGGATCCTGGAATCGACGGCCCAGCCCGAGCAGCGGGACTCGACGGTGGCTCCGGACTTGTCGAGGCGCAGGTGGCCGATCTCGGCCTCGCCCGGTCGCGCGCCGTGATAGATGGAGCCATTGACCACCAACCCGCCGCCGACGCCGCTGCCCATGTTGACCCAGCACATGGGGTTGGAACTCCTGCCGGCGCCGACAGTCGCCTCGGCCAGCGCCGCGGTGTTGGCGTCGTTCTCCACGGCGACGGGCAGACCGGTGAGTTCGCGCAACCAGTCGCCCAGCGGGAAGTCGGACCAACCCTCGACTTGATGCGAGCAACAGATGGCGCCGGTTTCGAAATCGACGGGACCGCCAAAACCGACGCCGATGGCCGTGGGTTTGGCGCGGTCGAGAAGTGCGGGCAATGCAGCTTCGATCTGGCGGCGAATGCCATTGCCTCCTTCGCCGGGGGCAATCTGAAATCGCTCCCGCTCAGCGATTGCGCCGTGGCTGTCGCCGGAGACGAGTTGGAGTTTCGTTCCGCCGATTTCGATTCCCAAACAGTTGACTCTCATCGAGTGATCAGTTGTTGGCTTTGGGGCCAAGTGTGATGTACGTTTAGGGAAAAAAGCGAGCAATGTAGAGGGAAAGTTGCGTTCTTTCTGCAATGTTGACGACGATCTCCTTGCCCAGTTGATAACCGATTTCGTCGATAATATCGATCTTGGAAAAATACGCCAATGCGACGGTGACGGTGTCGTTTTCAGCGCGCAATGGAAGGACGTTGTAAGTGCGGACCAGTTCAAGCGGAAATTCGCGGACAAGGTTCAGATCGAATTCGAATCTGCTCAAATTGATGCGCTCGGCTCCCAACGCGTCGGCTAACTCCTCCGGATCCTTGCTTAACGCATCCCAATCCAGGGGGGATTCTGCGTCATCGTCATCAGGTGGCATATCAGCGGTGCTTGGCATCATCTTACATTGGCGTGCGATGCTGTTTCATACAAGGCATTCAAGGGGCATACTAGACTCATGCGTGAGGTCTGAAGTTGAAACGAGTGCGGAATCTAGCGTAGCGCAGCCGTCCCGGCTGCGGGTTCTGGCGGCGTCTCGCCGCCAGTTTTACGACACCGGGCGGGGACGCCCGGGAACCCGCAGGCGGGACGCCTACGCTACATTTTTTGACCTTGTCGCGAATGGATAACAGAAACTGCGGATTACCCCGGAATTCGGGCACAAACGCGTTGCTCCGTTGATCTGCGCTTCACAGAATTCCCGCTGTGTTAGCCAAGGTTTTTTCAGCGGCGGTGACGGGGATTGACGCCTATCCCGTGGAGGTGGAGGTGAACGCCGGATGGGGGGACACCCTGGTCGTGATCGTGGGGTTGCCGGACACGGCGGTAAAGGAGTCGCGGGACCGGGTGGGGACGGCGATCACCAATTCCGGATTCCGGTTCCCGATGGGCAAGACGACCATCAATCTGGCGCCGGCGGATGTGAAGAAGGAGGGGCCGAGCTTCGACCTGCCGATTGCGGTGGGGATGCTGGCGGCGAGCGAGCAGTTTGTCTGCGATCAACTGGAGAACTTCGTGATGGTGGGGTAACTGGCGTTGACCGGGGCGGTGCGGCCGGTGAAGGGCGCGCTGCCGATTGCCTTGCGCGCGCGGGCTGAGGGCAAGGCCGGCATGCTTGTCCCGATGGAGAACGCGGCCGAGGCGGCGGTGGTGGAGGGGCTGCAGGTCATCCCCGTGCGCAATCTCAGCGAGGCGGTGTTCTTCTTGGAGGGGCAGGTCCAGATTCCTCCGACGACGGTGGATGTGAAACAGATCTTCGACCAACCGCGCGAGGACGACGTGGATTTCTCGGAGGTGAAGGGACAGGAATCGGTGAAGCGCGCGTTGGAGATTGCGGCGGCGGGCGGGCATAACATCATGCTCATTGGGCCGCCGGGCACGGGCAAGTCGATGTTGGCCAAACGGTTGGCGACGATCCTGCCGCCGCTGACCTTGGACGAGGCCTTGGAAACAACCAAGGTGCACAGCATCAACGGGCTTCTCGACGCCGGCCAAGCCTTGGTGACGCGGCGGCCCTTTCGGTCACCGCATCACACGGTCAGCGACGCGGGCCTGCTGGGCGGCAACATCAATCCGACGCCCGGCGAGATTTCGGTGGCGCACAACGGAGTGCTGTTTCTCGACGAGTTGCCGGAGTTCAAACGCAATGTGTTGGAGACCATGCGGCAGCCCTTGGAGGAGGGGAAGGTGACCATCTCGCGCGCGGCGGGGACGATGACCTTTCCCTCGGCGTTCATGTTGGTCGCCGCGATGAACCCCACGCCGGATGGCAAGATGCCGGCGGAATCGGGTTGCTCGCCCAAACAGATCCAGGCCTACCTTGGGCGGATCTCCGGGCCGCTGCTGGATCGGATCGACCTGCATGTGGAGGTCCCGCAGGTGAAGTTCAACGAGATCATGGCCAGGCGGACGGGGGAGACTTCGGCCGCCATCCGGGAGCGGGTGGTCGCGGCGCGGGATCGGCAACACGCGCGCTTCAGCGACAAACCCCGCATCACCTGCAATGCCCGCATGGGCAGCCGGGAGATCGAGACGCATTGCCAATTGGATGAAGCCACGATGGACCTGCTGAAGTTCGCGATGAGCGACATGAACCTGAGCGCGCGGGCCTACGACCGGATCCTCAAGGTTTCAAGGACGATCGCGGATCTGGCCGGCGCCGAGGCGATCGGCAGTGAGCACGTTTCGGAGGCGATTCAATACCGGAGCCTGGATCGGCAAATCTGGGGATAGAGAGTCGAGGAAATTCCAAGTCCCAAGCCTTAGAGCCTGTCTGAAAAAGGGAGCGGCGCACATTTGGAGCGCGGCAGGGTTGGCTCCAAGGCGCAACGAAGGAGCATATCCGTTGCGATACGTGACTGAGGAGCAACGTGGGAGACCGCCTCGCCACGCCCAAAGATGGGTCGATTCCCTTTTCAGACAGGCTCTTGAATCTCAGCTTGTCGCGACGGAGCTTTACAAAGGCGGCTACGTCTCCTTGCTGCCGCCACTTCATGCAATCGCGCGCCTGTTGTGGAACGAGACCAACCTTTCCCTTGCCGAAATCGGGGGGGATTCCCTAAGGTCCGCGCACGTTGGCGCGTGGGCGGATCGGTCTGGTTTTCGTCTTTGGCGCTGTTTTCCCGGTTGTTTCTGAATGTGGTCCCGGAATGGACAGAGACTTTTCATATCAGGCTGCGATATTCTGCATTTTGCTGGCGATCTGGCTGGTGTTTTCCGGTCAGTTTGACGCGTTTCATGTTTCGCTGGGCATCCTGTCCTGTTTTGTGGTGACGTGGATGTCGTCGGATTTCCTGTTCCCGAACCGGGAGGTCCCGATGAAGATCCGTTGGCGCGAGGCGTCCCGTTTGCCGGGCTACGTGGTCTGGCTGCTCTATGAGATTGTGCTGGCCAACCTGCATGTGCTCCGGCTCGCGTTCCAACCTGGGAAGATGGAGGATGTCGAGCCGCAGATCGTCCGTTTCAGAACGACGTTGAAGACCGAGTTTGCCCGCTGGGTCCTGGCGAATTCCATCACCCTGACCCCGGGCACCGTGACGGTGAAGGTGGAGGACGATGAGCTCTACGTCCATGCCATCAGCGTCGCTGCGGCCAAGGGACTGGAGGGCGAGATGGAGGCCCGCGTCAGGAGGATCTTCGAACCGGAGGAGGGCGAAGCTTGAACGGTTTCTTCATCTTCGTCGGATGCGCCCTGCTGCTGATGATGGTCCCGGTCCTGTATCGGGTCGCGGTCGGGCCCACGACGATTGACCGGATCGTGGCCGTGAACGTGATCGGGACCAAGACGGCGGTGTTGCTGGTCGTGATCGGGACGGTGTTCGACCGGAATCAAAACCAGGTGGGGATGTTCGTGGATTTTGCGCTGGCCTACGCGCTCTTGAATTTCATCGGGTCGCTGGCGGCGGCGCGTTATTTTCATCGGCTGCAGGATCGGGGCAAGGTCCCGGAAGGGATCGCCGCGGACATCATCGAGACGGAGGACGAGTAGCATGGAGGTCATCTGCATCGTCATCATCCTTGCCGGACTGCTCTTCTTTCTGGGGGCGGTGGTCGGTCTCGCGCGGTTTCCCGATTTCTACACGAGGATGCATGCCGCCGGCAAGGGGGACACGCTGTCGACGATGCTGATCCTGCTGGGTTTCGCCCTGTATCTGTTCAAGGACGGGGTGGCGCTGGCGGATGTGTTGGTGGCGCTGAAGATCATGGGCATCTGCGCCTTCATCATGTTGACGAGCCCCACCAGCACGCACGCCCTCATGCAGGCGGGTTATGAATCCAGCGTGAAACCGAAGGGGAGGGGTTCCGACGACGCGGAGCGGACGCACGGAGGTAGCCCGCTATGATCTGGCAGTTCGATCTCATCGTGCTTGTGCTGCTCGTGGTCACCGCGGTGATTTCGCTGCATGTGAAGGATCTGCTCTCGGCGTCGATGGTGTTCGGCGTCTTCAGCTTCCTGATCTGCCTGCTCTGGGCCGGCATGGGGGCGGTGGATGTGGCCTTTACCGAGGCGGCGGTCGGCGCGGGCGTGGGCGCGGTGTTCCTGATTGCGACCGTCTTCAACACGACAAGGGATTCCTCCGATTGATGAAGGCGCTCGGACTCATGGTTGTGGTTGTGGTGGGCGCGCTGCTGCTTTATGCGGTGGGCGACTTTCCGGCCTGGGGCGATCCGCAGTCGCCGGCCAGTCAACACGAGATTTCGCGGCACTTCATCACGCAGTCGATTCCCGAGACGGCCGTTCCCAACATGGTCACCGCGGTTCTGGCCGACTACCGGGGGTACGACACCATGTTTGAGACCGTCGTGATCTTCACGGCCGGCCTCGCGATCATCGGGATTCTCGGCATGGCGCGCCTGACCGACCGGGAGTCCTTGAAGCCGATGGCGGAGACCCGGCCTGGCGACCGGGACATGATCGTCATCAACACCTGCCGGCAGGTGATCCCGATCATGCAATTGTTCGCGTTCTACGTGGTGGCCCATGGGCATCACAGTCCTGGCGGCGGGTTCCAGGGCGGTGTCATCCTTGGGGCCAGCTTCATCCTCTGGGCGATCGCGCGGGACCTGCCGACCGCGCTGCAGGGAATCAAGCCGCGGCGGATTGTCTTCCTGGCGGCGCTGGGCGTGGTCATCTATGCGGGGACGGGGGTGCTGAGCCTGGCGATGGACGCGAAGCTGCTGGACTATTCGGCTCTGCATGGATTTCTGCCGCCGGCGCCTGCCGACGCCGTGCCCAACGAAATCATGGCGCGTTCGCATGGCATGTTGATCGTCGAAATCGGCGTGGCGTTCACGGTCTCGGCGATCATGTTCGGGATCTACACCTACCTGTCCTCAATGGGGCGGTTGAAAGGCGGACTCTAGGGCATGGACATCTTCCAGGACATCGTCATCGCACGGTTCAACTACTGGATCTACGTGATCCTGATGATGGTCGGGCTCCATGCCATGATCGTGAAGAACAACCTGATCAAGAAACTGATCGGGATGTCGATCTTCCAGGCCGCGATCATCCTGTTCTTCGTTTCCGTGGGCGTGAAGGACGGCGCGACCATTCCGATTGTCAGCCATCACGGACACGCGGAGGAGTCCGCGGAGACGTGGCATTCCGTTGATCCCGGACACCCGGATGAAGGCGCGGTTCACGACCATGGCCATCACGAGATCAATCCCGACCGGCACGCGAATCCTCTGCCGCACGTGCTGATGCTGACCGCCATCGTGGTTGGCGTGGCGACGCTGGGCGTGGGGCTCGCGGTGTCGCAGAAAATCTACCGTGAATACGGCACCCTCGAGGAAAACGAGCTTCTCGAGAAACTTCGATCGAACGATGGCTGACCACGCGCCCGCCATCCTGTTGATCGCGCCCTTGTTCGCGGCGATCCTGGTCAGCCTGGCGGGCATCCGCAGGCCGGCGCGCAGACGCATTCCGGCGGCGCCGTCGGATGAGCCGACGATCGGCGGGAAGCCGTTTGAGTCGTCGGAGTTTCCGCAGTTCAAGGAGGACAAGGTCTGTTTCATGCTGACGTTGGCTGCGTTGACGGTTTCCCTGGTCGCGGCGTTGACAATGCTGGGGCAGGTGATCGAGGGCGGCGCCATCCGATACTTCGTCGGCAACTGGAGCGCCCCGCTGGGCATCGGCATCGAACTGCGCGTGGATCACATCAACGCCCTGGTCCTGGTGATGATCTCCACCGTGGCGCTGCTGGCCGCGTTTTATTCCCATCATCGGGTCGAGGAGGAGACCTCGGGCAGGACTTCCCAGTATTACACGATGTTCCTGCTGTGCGCGATGGGGTTGATGGGGATGACGGTGACCGGCGACGCGTTCAACCTCTACGTCCTGCTTGAGGTGGCCGCGTTGAGCGGTTACGCGCTGGTGGCGATGGGTGACAAACGCGCGTCGGTCGCGGCCTTCAACTACATCATCATCGGGACGATCGGCGCGTCGTTCTACCTGCTCGGGGTGGGGTATCTCTACATCAAGACCGGTTCGCTCAACATGATCGGCATCCGGGAGATCATCGCCGAACAGGGGTTGGCGGAGTCGAAGACCATCCAGGTCGCCTTCATCCTGATCCTGGTGGGCGTGTTCATCAAGATGGCCTTCTTCCCCCTGTATGCCTGGCTGCCCAACGCCTACACCCACGCGCCCTCGACGAGCGCCTGCCTGATGGCGCCGCTGGTCACCAAGGTGTCGATCTACATCATGGTCCGCATGATGCTGACGGTGTTCGGTCCGTCGTTCGCGTTCGATGCGATCGGTTGGGGCGATGCGGTGGTCCTGTTGGCGGCGATCGGCATTATCGCGTCATCGTTGATCGCGCTGGCGCAGACGGAGCTGAAGAAGATGTTGTGTTTCCTGGTGGTGGCGGAGGTCGGCTACATGGTCGGCGGCGCGTGGCTGGCGAACCACCACGGCATGGTCGGCGCAATCTATCACATCCTCAGCGACGGCCTCATGACGCTGTGCATGTTCCTCGGCGCCAGCATCCTCCTGTTCAAGACCCGGCAGACCTCGATCTCGGGGCTGGTCGATCTCTACAGGAAGATGCCGCTGACGATGGCGGCGTTCACTTTGGGGATGTTGTCCATGATCGGCGTCCCGCCCACCTGCGGGTTCTTCAGCAAGTATTTCCTGATTCGCGGCGGGATCGAGGCGGGTCAATGGCTGTATGTGGTCGCGCTGCTGTTCTCCAGCCTGGTGAACGCGATCCTTTTCTTCCGGATCATTGAGAAGGCGTTCTTCGGTGAACTGCCGGCCGCGGAGACGGGGCATGGACACGCCGCGCAGGGGCATCACAAGGACGAGGCCTCGGTCATCGACGAGGCTCCGTTGTCGATGGTGGCGCCGCTGGCAATTGCGGCGGTCGGATTGTTGTTCATCGGACTCAACACGCGCGAGATCGTCACGGTGATCGAACAGACCCTGAACGTCCTTGCGCTGACGGGAGGCGGCGGTTGATGGATTCGCACAGCCTCAAACCCATCCTGGCCTGCGCCGCGTCGTTGCTTGCGGTGATTCCGATCGTGGCGTTTCGGCGTCGGCCGAACCTGCGTGAGGCGTCCACGTTCATTGCGGCCGTTGTGAAATTCGGCATTGTGCTGTCGATGCTGCCGGTGGTGTTGGCGGGCGGGACGATCAACTGCACGGTCTGGGAGGTCCTGCCAAATGTCTCCATCGCGTTCCGGGTGGACAGCTTCGGGATGTTGTTCGCGCTGGTCGCGTCGTCGCTGTGGATCGTGACGACGCTGTACGCCATCGGCTACATGAGGGGATTGAAGGAGCATTCGCAGACGCGCTTCTTCGCCTTCTTTGCGATTGCGTTGTCGGCGACGCTGGGTGTGGCGTTCTCGGCCAACCTGCTGACGATGTATGTGTTCTACGAGATCCTGTCGTTGTCGACCTATCCGCTGGTGACGCATCACCAGGATCGCGAGGCGCGCAGCGGTGGGCGGACCTACCTGACCTATCTCCTGGGGACGTCGGTGGGTTTCGCGCTGCCGGCGATGATCTATTGCTACACGCGGACGGGCGGGGACATGGCGTTCTCCGGCGCGGGTGCCCTGGCCGGGCAGGTGGAGCCGGGCGTCGCCGGAATACTCCTTTTGTTGCTGGTTTTTGGATTTTCCAAGGGCGGGTTGATGCCGTTTCATTCCTGGCTGCCGGGGGCGATGGTGGCGCCGACCCCGGTGAGCGCGCTGCTGCATGCGGTGGCGGTTGTGAAGGTGGGCGTGTTCTGCATCTTCCGGGTGTTCACGGGCGTGTTCGGCGTCGGCTTCCTGCAGGAGATCGGCGTCGCCAACATCATCTCCTTTGTCGCCGCCTTCACGGTGGTGGTTTCCTCCCTGATCGCGTTGAGCCAGGACAGCCTGAAGCGGCGGTTGGCGTTTTCGACGATCGGGCAGCTGGCCTATATCACGCTCGGCGTCTCGCTCCTGGCGCCCAAGGGGGTGACCGGCAGCCAGATGCACATTGCGATGCATGCCTTTGGCAAGATCACCCTGTTCTTCTGCGCGGGCGCGATCTTCGAGGCGACCGGAAAGAAATACATCAGCGAGATGGTCGGCCTGGGGAAACGCATGCCGCTGACGATGGCGGCGTTCACGATCGGCGCCATGAGCGTGGTCGGACTGCCCCTGGCGGGTGGATTGCTGAGCAAGTTCTACCTGGTGATGGGCACGGTGGAGGCGCGGCAGTTCGGCATGACGGCGGTCTACCTGCTGAGTTCGCTGCTGAATGCCTGCTACTTCTTTCCGATCGTCTTCAACGCCTTCTTCCGCAAGCCCGAGAACCCGGATTTCAAGGAGGTCAAGGAGGCGCATCCGTGCTGTGTGGCGGCGCTTTGCGTCACGGCGGTCTGTTCGGTCCTGCTGTTCTTCTGTCCGGACCCGTTCTTCTCGCTGGCAAGCCTGACCACCGAAAACTCCTTTGCGCCGATTGTGGGCGACTGAAGCCATGGACGAAACGACGCCAACCAACCGCGAGCGACAGGAGCTCGGACATGAGCCGCAGGACGACTGGCCGAGGATTCACGGAGCCGTTCTGGCGGCGGCGGTGTTCTGGTTGGCGACGCTGCTCGTCTGGGGGGCCTACGTGGGGAAAGTGGCGAGCCATGGAGCGCATTGAACGATGACTGACGAAGAGCCAAAGCAGACGGACATGCCGGCCCTGGGCGACGAGCGCGCGTGGGTGCGCGCCGCGGCCCGGATGTGGTCCCGCGTCTGCGCCGACCCGAAACGCGTGGTTCGCGGATTCATCTACGCCTGCGGGCTCTTCGTGGCGCTGGATCTTCTGTTTCTTCTGCCGGGCTTCGACAAGCACGCCCACTACGCCTGGGAGAACGGGATCGGTTTCTACGGGGTGTATGGCTTCGTCTCCTGTTCCCTGATTTACTTCATTTCGAAGCGGGTGGTGCGGCCGGCGGTGCGGCGGGAGGAGGACAGCCATGAATAGCCTGCCGCTGCCGCCCGGCCTGATCCTGATCCTGGGAGCCCTGCTGATTCCCTTTTTGCGAGGGTGGGCGAAATCCGCCTATGTCGTGATCCTGTCGGCGGTCGGATTTCTGAACCTGATCTGCCTGACGTCGAGCTTTGCGGCGGGAGGGGAGGAGGAGGTCATTCGGTGGACCTTTCAGTTCATGGATTTCGAGTTGGTCTTCGGGCGCATCGACAAGTTCAGCCTGCTGTTCGGGCACATCTTTTCGTTGCTGGCGGTGGTGGCGTTCATCTTCATCCTGCACACGCGCGACGATCTGGAATACATCTCCGGCATGGTCTACGCGGGCAGCGCGCTGGGCGTGGTGTTTGCAGGGGATCTGATCACGCTGTTCGTCTTCTGGGAGATGCTGACGCTGTGCGCGGTGGGGTGCGCCCTGGCGCGAAGGACGGCCGAGGCCCGGGGCGCGGCGTTCCGCTACCTGGTGTTTCATGTGGCCGGCGGCGTGATCCTGATGGCCGGCATTGTCGCTCACGTCGTGCAGACCGGATCCGCGGACGTCGCCGAGATAGGCCTCGATAGTCCGGGGGGCTGGTTGATTTTTCTCGGCTTCGGCGTCAACTGCGCCTGGCCGCTGCTGCACACCTGGCTGCCGGACGCCTACTCCAAGGCGGGAATCGGAGGCGTGGTCTTCATGGCGACATTCACGACCAAGACCGCGGTCTACACGCTGGCGCGGACCTTTCCCGGCGAGGAAAAACTGATCTGGATCGGCGTGGCCATGGTGATCCTGCCCCTGTTCTGGGCCTTGATCGAAAACGACCTGCGCAAGACACTGGCCTACTGCCTGATCAACCAGGTGGGCTTCATGGTGGTCGGCGTCGGAATCGGAACGGACCTGGCCCTGAACGGGACGGGAGCCCACGCCTATTGCCACATCCTCTACAAGGCGCTGCTGTTCATGTCGATCGGCGCGGTGATGTATCGGACGGGGAAGTCCAAGGCGACGGAACTGGGCGGGCTTTTCCGGTCGATGCCGCTGACCTGTCTGCTGTGCTGCATCGGGGCGGCGGCCTCGTCGTTTCCGTTCTTCGGTTCCTTTGTCGCGAAGTCGATGATCGTGTCGGCGGCGGCGGAATCGCATCACACGGTCGCGTGGCTGGCGTTGCTGTTCGGCGCGGCCGGCGTGTTTCATCTGGTGGGTCTCAAGATTCCCTACTTCGCCTTCTTCTCCCGCGATTCCGGAATCCGCGTGAAGGAGGCGCCGACCAACATGCTGATCGCGATGGGCATCATCGCGGCGCTATGTTTCACCATCGCGCTGCCGGTCGTGGACCTCCCGTGGATGGGGTATCGCTACCTCTACGGGATGCTGCCGTTTGAATTGGAGCACGCCTACGAGCCCTACACCTTCGCTCACATCAATGCGCAGATGCTCCTGCTGACCTCCGCCGCCCTGGCGTTCGTGTTGGCGCTGTTGGCAGGGCGTTATCCCGCGGAGGTCCGGGCGGAGAACCTGGACATCGACGTCGTCTATCGCCGGGCGGGGCGCGCGGCGCTGCGGTTCCTGGACCTCCGGCTCAATGCCATCAACGCCACGGTGAAGCGGATGGTCGTCGATGGCGCGGTCGCGAAGTTGGCGCGCCAGTGCGCCGCGGGGCCCACGTGGCTCGTTGCCCAGGCCATGAAATCGGTCTGGGAGGCGCAGCGCCGGGATGCGGAGACGGTCGCGGTCAAGGAGGCGGACCTGTTTCGACGCGCAAAGGAGGGGGCGGTCCCGATCGGGGGCGCGGCGTTGTTGGCGGCGGCCTTGCTGGCGGTCTTGTTGGCGCTTTGAGGTCTTCCGGGCAGCGACGCGCTTCCGGCCTGTTGAAACATTTCCGGAATTGACGGTTCTCGGCGAAAACGGGGAGTCAACCGTCATTCACCGCGGACTCGGGTTTGCAGGCGGCAATTGCCGCCGCGAGCTTTCCGGCGAGGTGGGCGTTGTCGTCCTGATTGATAGACGCGTCGATCTTCATCAGGTGACGATAGAGCTGGGGATCCCCGGTTTCCTCGGCGGCTTCGATGCTTAGGATATCCGCCTCATGGTTATTCCATTCGGTAATCAGCGCGGAAACGATCCCCGGATCGTTGCGTTTCGCAAGACCGACCAAGCCTTCCCCGCGAATCTCGGAATCTGAATCTTTCAACGCGCTCCGCAGGACGGACCGGATCTCTGGTGAGTCCGCGTTCGTCTGGGTTCCAATGCCAAACACTGCCCAGTTTCGGACTTCCGGGTCCTCGTCCGCAGCCAAATGGATCAACGCGTCGATCGCGCGAGGATCTTCTTCTGCGGCGCCGGGGGTGAGTCCGCAAACAGCGCCGAACCGGACCGTCGAGTCCGGGTGGTCCACGAGCTTCAACAAGGCGGGAACAGCGGATAGGGCGCCCCGATGTCCCAGGGCCACGGCCGTGGAATAGACCACGAAGTCGTCGGGATCATCCAAAAGCGGCACAAGAATCTCGACGCTCTCCTTGAGGAACGTGGCATTCTGGCAACCCAGTTGCGCCAGGACATCGGCTCCGGTAGCGCGGTCGCCGGGATCTTCGCTGGCACAGTATTCCTTCCCCAACGTGAATTCATCCTCTCCGCCTCGATAGTGAACCAAGACCAACCGTGCATCACTGTCGTCATCAAATATGTGCAGTCGGTAATGCTGGACGACCTCCCGGCTGGGTGTTGTGTCGTTTCCGTAGAACTCCTCGAGCGGGTTCGTCATGATTTGGTGAGATGTGCGCCTTCTGTAGCGGAATAGTCAACGGGATTTCCGGTCTCTGTGGTCGAATCTGCCTCGTCGCCGCTGCGACCCCTGCGGGGTCTGTCGAATGTGGTTTGCGATCCGGGGGTGTCGCTCCGCTCACCCCCCCGGCTACCCAGGCTTTGAACCCTTCGGGTTCGGTTCTTGAACCTTGGAGGCGGGAAGTCAAACGTTGGGCCGACTTTGCCTTGCTGTGGTCCGTCACATGGTTTCTCCATTCCGAAATCTGTTTTCCTCGCCCGGTTGATTTGACTACGTTGTCGTGTCTATGAACGACACGCCCGTCCGTAAACGTCATTTCGCGAGCGACAACTATTCCGGCATCTGTCCGGAGGCCTGGAAGGCTTTGGAGGAGGCCAATGAGGGGCACTTTTCCGCCTATGGCGAGGATGAGTGGACGCAGAAGGCCTCGGACATGATCCGCGAGGTGTTCGAGACGGACTGCGAGGTTTTCTTTGCGTTCAACGGCACGGCCGCCAACTCCCTTTCACTGGCCTCCACCTGTCGGTCGTATCACAGCATTCTCTGTCACGAGACCGCGCACATCGAGACGCACGAATGCGGCGCGCCGGAGTTCTTCTCCAACGGCACCAAGGTTCTGTTGATCGAGGGCGCGAATGGAAAGATCTCGGCGGAGTCCATTGAGAAGATGGTGACCCTGCGGGCGGACATTCATTATCCGAAACCGCGCGCGGTCAGCCTGACCCAGGCCACGGAGTGGGGGACCGTTTACACGCCCGACGAACTGAAGGCCATCTGGTCGGTCACGCGGAAGCACGGTCTGAAGATCCAGATGGACGGCGCGCGTTTCGCCAATGCCGTGGCGTCGCTTGGCGTCGCGCCCAAGGAGATCACCTGGCAGGCGGGAGTGGATGTCCTGTGTTTCGGCGGCACGAAGAACGGCACGCATGTCGGCGACGCGGTCGTGTTCTTCAACCGGGAGATGGCGGATGAGTTCGACTATCGTTGCAAGCAGGCGGGGCAGTTGGCGTCGAAGATGCGTTTCATGTCGGCGCCCTGGGTGGGGATGCTGGAGAACGATGTCTGGCTGCGTTATGGGGCGCACGCTAACCGGATGGCGACCCTGCTGGGCGACGGTCTGAAGGAACTGCCGGGCGTCGAGCTCGAGGCGCCGGTGGAGACGAACATGGTATTTGCCGAACTGCCGCAGGAGGTGATCGACGCCCTGCACGAACGCGGGTGGCGCTTCTATCAGATGTGGGGCGACACCGGTTGCCGCTTTGTCTGCTCCTGGGATATCGAGGAGGAGGATGTGCAGGCGTTCCTCGCCGATGCGCGTGAGTTGTGGCGCGGGTGATTCGAAGGATTTCCTGCTTCACTCCAGCGTCGCCTTGTGGACAATGAGCAGTCCATGAACAGCGATCTGAATTCCTCCTCCCGGTCGGCCGCGCAGTCCCGTCGCGGCTTTCTCAAGCAATCCTCCGCCACCCTCGCCGGAGCCGGCCTGGCCGCCACGATCGGCGCGCCGTCCGTTTCCCGGGGGCAGGGGACGAGCGACCTGATCAAGATCGGCATGATCGGCTGCGGCGGCCGCAACACCGGCGCGGCGCAACAGGCGCTGACCGCCGACAGCAATGTCCAGCTTTGGGCGATGGCCGATGTCTTCCCCGAACAGATCGAGAAAAGCCTCAAGACGCTCAAGGTCCAGCAGGAGAAGACGCCGGAGAAGATCGAGGTCGCCAAGGCGCGCCGGTTCGTCGGACTCGAAGCCTACAAGGAACTGCTCAACAGCGGCATCGACATGGTCCTGATCGCCACGCCGGGAGGCTTCCGGCCGATTCATCTCCGCGCCGCGGTCGAGGCCGGCAAGCACATCTTCTGCGAGAAGCCGATGGCGGTCGATCCCACGGGCGTGCGTTCGGTCATGGAATCCGTCCGCATCGCCAAGGAGAAGAAGCTGGCCCTGCGCGCCGGATTCAACATGCGTTTCGAGCCGCAGTATCGCGAGGCGCAACAGCGCATCCGCGAGGGGCAGATCGGGGAGATCAAGACGATCTATTCCACCCGCATGAGCAGCCGTCTCGCGCGCTTCGACGGCGTCCGCAAGCCCGGCATGGGCGATCTCGAGTGGCAGTTGCGCAACTGGCATTACTTCAACTGGCTCTCCGGCGACCTGATCATGGAGATCTCGGTGCACAGCGTGGACAAGATTGCGTGGACGATGAACGACGTTCCACCGGCCAGGATCATCGCCTCGGGAGCCCGTCATCAGCAGACCGTCGGCAACATCTGGGATCAGTTCGACGTGACCTACGAGTACGACAACGGCGTGATCGCGATGTTGAAGACGCGTTACCAGACCGGTTGTTTCAATGAGCACAAGGACCTGATCATCGGGACCAAGGGCGTCTGCGAACTGGGCTGGGGCAAGGCGCAGATCACCGGGGAAACCCGCTGGCGTTATGACGGGCCCAAGGCGAGTTCGCATCAGGTGGAGCACGACGAACTCTTTGCCGACATCCGTTCCGGGAAGCTGCCCAACGACGGGGACCGCATGGCCAAGAGCACGCTCATGGGCATCGCCGGCCGCATGTCCGCCTATACCGGCAAGGCGTTGACCTGGGAGCAGGCGTTGAACAGCAGGCTCGACACCATGCCCAGGAACCTCGACTGGGACATGAAACTGCCGGTCGCCCCGATTCCGGTCCCCGGCAAGACGGAGTTCATCTGAGGACGTCGGCTGCTACGATGCCTTTCTCTTCCTTCGGGCATTCGTGGTTCCGGGGACGAATTGGCATCCATTCCGCTTGTTGAAGACGTGGCAGACCAACGACGTCCCATTTCCACACATTGCCTTTTGACACCGTTCCCAAATTCCCGGAAAACAACGTCCATGATTCCACGCCTCAAACACCTGTTTTGCGCGGTCGCGCTCACGGCCGTCGTCGTCTCCTCCTTCGGCGCCCAGGACAAGCCCAACATCGTTCTGATCCTGTCCGACGATCAGGCCTGGAACGATTTCGGCTTCATGGGACACGAGCACATCCAGACGCCGCACCTCGACAAGCTGGCGTCAGAAAGTGTGTTGTTTCGCCGCGGCTATGTTCCGACCGCGCTTTGTCGTCCGTCGCTGATGACGTTGATGACCGGCCATTACGCGCACACCCACGGCGTCACCGGCAACGATCCATCGCCCAAGTACGCCGAGCGCAACTCCAAGCTCTACAACCAGCGCCGCGCCCGGCTGATCTCCTACATCGAGAAGTTCCAATCCCTGCCCCGGGCCCTGGCCAAACGCGGCTACCTCAGCCACCAGAGCGGCAAGTTCTGGGAAGGCAGCTTCAAACATGGCGGCTTCACCCACGGCATGACCCGCGGCTTCCCCGAACCCGGCGGCCGCCACGGCGACGACGGCCTCAAGATCGGCCGCGAGGTCATGAAACCCATTGCCGACTTCGTGGAGATGGCGGCGGAGAAGGACAAGCCCTTCTACCTCTGGTATGCGCCCTTCCTGCCTCATACGCCCCACACCCCGCCCGATCGGCTCTTCAACAAGTACAAGAACAAGGTCGAATCCCCTCACGTCGCCCGCTACTACGCCATGTGCGAATGGTTCGACGAGTCCTGCGGCCAACTCATCGACATCCTCGAGAAGAACAAGGTCCGCGACAACACCCTCATCGTCTACGTGACGGACAACGGCTGGATCCAGAATCCCGCGAAACGCGGCTATGACAAGCGCTCCAAGCAGACCCCCTACGAAGGCGGCGTCCGCACCCCGATCTTTTTCAACTGGCCCGGGAAACTGAAGCCGGCCGACCGTCCGGAACTGGTGAGCAGCATCGACTTCGTCCCCACCGTGCTCGCCGCCGCCGGCGCGAAGCAGCCAGGGAATCTCCCCGGCCTGAATCTCCTGCCCAATCTCCAATCCGGGAGGAAACTCGACCGCGACCAGATCTTCGGCGAGGGCTTCGCCCACGACATCGCCGATGTGAACAAGCCGGAGGCGTCCCTGCTCTATCGCTGGACCATCAAGGGCAGGTGGAAGCTCCTGCTCACGTATGACGGAGAGATCAACCGCTACAAATCCACCCATCCGCGCGACGAGAAACGCCCGCAGCTCTTCGATCTGCTCGCCGATCCTTGGGAGAAGAAGAATGTCGCCGCCGACCATCCGGAGGTCGTCGCCCGACTCGCGGAAAGCATCGCCGACTGGTATCCGGTCAGCGAGCGGCGGGTGAAGGTCAAGTGGGAGTGAGCCAACTGCACAACCTGGGGCCGATCTTCCGCGACGTCTGCCTGCCCATCTTCCTCCTGATGGGGATGGGCTGGACCATCGACCGACGCTTCAAACTCGACCTCGGGTCGATGGTGAAGCTCAACATCTACCTGTTCGTCCCGGCGTTCCTCTTCGTCAAGGTGGTGGAATCACCGGATGCGAGGAATATGGGCGTCAGGGTCACCCTGTTTTCCTGTTGCGTCATCGCGTCGATGTACGTCGCCAGCCAGCTGATCGGGCGGCTCATCGGCGAATCGCCGGGTGAGCGCAAGGCGATGGCGATGTCCACGATGTTCTACAACTGCGGCAACTTCGGCATCCCGGTGACCGCGCTGGCGTTTCCCGTCCTGGGCCCCGGCATTCATGTCTGGGCGTTGATGACGATGAACCTGGCGACCTTTTCCATCGGGATGTTGATTGCGAAGTCGCAGGGCGCGGAGAAGGGCGGGGGAGCGCGGGCGGAAACCGCCGCCTCGCGCCTCGCGCATTGGCTCTCCATCTTCCGGCAGCCCTCCATCATCGGCATCCTGCTGGCCTTGTTGATCAATTGGACGAAGTTCGACATCGAGGCGATCACCTTCGTGTGGAAGCCGGTTTCGTTCCTGGCGGAAGCGCTGGTCGCCTTTGCGTTGGTGACCCTGGGGGTGCAGCTTTCCAAGACGCAGCCTCCGCCGATCAAGGGGCATCTCGCCTGGGCGTTGGCGCTGCGTTTGGTCGGCGGGCCGCTGGTCGCCGCCGGGATCGCCAGGGCGTTTGGATTCTCCGCGGCCGAACAGGCGGTCCTGATTCTCGGGGCCTCGGCGCCCACGGCCATCAACACCGCGTTGCTGGCGCATGAGTTCAAGGCGGATGGAGGCTTCGCGGCGGCGGCGGTGTTTTATTCCACGCTGCTCAGCATCGTGACGGTGACTCTTGTCGTGGTGGTCTTGAAGAGCGGGCTGGCCGGCTGAATCGTGAATCCCGGTAGGGCGGTCGCTGCGTCGCCGCCCATTTCAGTATCCCGAAGGGATGACAGAGGTCGCATGTGAGGCGTGGTTACTTTCGCCCCATCCGGGGCTTTGAAGTGGGTCGCGACGCAACGCGACCCTACCGGGCTTGTATGAGGATTGTTTGTTTCAGTTTGTTGATCGACCGTCGTCGTGTTGCGGACTGATTCCGGGCTTGAAAACGGGGATGGGTTTCCCCTAATCTGCGCGGCTTCCCGCCGAAATCTCGAAGGGAAGGAGTTTTTCCGGCCTTGCGCGCCTTGGATGACAGCCCTGCCTGTCGTCGTTCCCGGACGAACTGAAACCGAATCGTAACCATTGCGATGTCGCGGATTCGAACCGCACGCGCGCACAATCGACGTTTTATGAACACACTGAAAGCCCAACAAGCAGCACAGGCGGAGCGCAATCAGGCGCTCCTCGCAGACACGATCTATTGTCAGGACAGGATTGAATCCAAGGTTTTTCCCTGGAGCCTCGATCTGAGCGCCGATGAACTCTCCGACGAGAAGATGAATCAGCAGCGCGCGATCGAGAAGCTCGCGGCGAAGATTGCGATCGAGTCATTGATCGATCTTGCGGTGAAGGAGAAGGATCTCGATCACCTCGGCGGCGGCCTGGATCTGATCCCCGCCCTGATCGCCACGCTTGGCGTCGTTGACTACGACGCGAAGCACTACACGATCGAGCACGCGCACACGAGCATCGGCTACTACAGCTCCCTGGCCGCGCTCGGCTTCCTGGACCAGGAACGCGTTGTGAACGTCTTCCGACGCAGTCTCGACATCGCCGGCCACGTCTCGTGGGTTCCGGGCGGCACGGAGCTCAACGGCGGTCGTCTCGGCATCATGGTTCCCGTGGCCGTCGGCCAGGCCCTGGGCGCGAAGGCGCATCACGGCGACGACGCGCTGGTCTTTGTCCACACCGGCGACGCCGGCTGGATCTCCGGCCAGGCCCTGAATGGCTTCGTCGACGCCGGTCTGCACGGGGCGCCGATGGTGTTTATCATGCACCGCAACGGCATCCAGCTTTCCGACACCACCGAGAAGGTGATGAACCTCGACCCGCGCCCGATTGTGGAGGCGATGGGCGTCAAGATTGTCGAGACCACCGCGCTCTGCTGCCCGAAGGGCCTGTTCAAGGCCTACAAGGAGGCGGCGGACCTCGCGAAGAACGGCCAGCCCGCGATGGTTTATCCGGTCGGCCTGAAGTCCTCCGACCAGGAGAAGGTCACGCTGGCCACGCTGGGCGAGCTTGCCGGCATCGGGGAACAGGTCGAGGCCTTTGCCGCGAAGAACGAGGTCGCGACGGACAAGGAGATCTGGATTCCGGGGTCGCTGATGAGCTACCGCGATGTTCCCGCGATGCTGGAATGCGTTTTTCATGTGAACGACCTGCCCGGCGGCAAGGGCCACCACGACGGCGGCATGAACGGCCGCGATCACGAGGAGGCTCTCGCCAGCCCGATGCTCGTCCTGACCGACGAGGAGCAGTCCGCGCTGGACGCCATGAAGGCGGCCGATCAACGCGTGGTCGTCACCGAGGCGCGCCCGTCGAAGGGAACCGCGAACCTCACGCTCACCGCCGAGGATCTGGCCGATGTCAACCTGCCGGGCACGGAGAAGGCGGTTTCGCCCCGCGCCGGTTCCGAGGCCGGCTACGTGGCCATTGCGAAGAAATACCCGGAGGCCTTCTTCACGGTTTCCTGCGATCTTGATCCTTCGACCAAGTTTGCCAAGGCCAAGGCGCTGATCGCCGACGACCACAAGTTCGAGGTCAGCATCCAGGAGCAGGTCGCGACGTTGATGACCTCCGGCCTCGCCTGCAGCAGCCGCAAGCCGCAGGTCAATGTGGTCGCCACGTTCTCCGCCTTCTTCGAGGGCATCGCCCGCGAGGGTTTCGAGCTCTGGCGCTACCAGCGCAACCTCAACGGCGTGAACGAGGGACTGAATGTGATCATGCACCTCTCGCACGTCGGCGCCTGCACGGGCCGCGACCATTTCTCCGGCTGGAGTCTCGACTGGATCCCGCTGGGACTCGGTTACCTGCCTTACCTTCGCGGGTTCTACACGCCCGCCGATGCGCGCGCCGCGTTCATCGCGGTCAAGGACGCCGCCGCCGGTTATGGCGGCCACATCGTGGCCATTCCGCGCGACAACCTGCCGATTCTCACCAAGCAGGGCACGGACGAGCCGTTGTTCAACGCCACGGACGATTTCACCCCCACCTCGCAGCTTCGTTCCAACGACGGGGCCAAGGTGGCGATTGTCAGCGTCGGCGCGCCGACCTATGTGGCGGTCGAAGCCGCGGACAAGCTGGCCGGGGAGGGGACGGCCGCCGATGTCTACTGCGTGAACGGGTTCCCGGTGGCGGATGACTTCTTCGACGGCATTGCGGAGAAGTATGACGGCGTCGTCACGGTCGAGGACGGCCTGATCGGCGATCGCGATTCGGGCGTCCGCGGGTTTGCCGCCTACGCCGCGACGCGCCTCTATGACAGCCATACGCCGGTCAGCCACATCGGCATCTGCGATCCGTCGGTCGCCCCGTCGGAGCACTTCCACGCAGTCTGGGAGCACTTTGGCATCACGGCCGACAATATCGCCGTCGAGGCAAAGGCGCTGCTCGGTTGAGCGTCTCCGATCACCATCAATCAACAGGAAAGGCCGCCCGGATTCGGGCGGCCTTTTCTGTGGAAATCTTCCGTCGAATGGTGACGACGGTCAGGCGGCCTTCTTGAGGACGATTCCGATGGCCTCGGTCAGTTGGTGCATCTCAAAGGGTTTCCACAGGGCCAGTCCGCGGATGCTGCGGATGAAGTTGCCGATCTCCTTGTCCGCTGTGTGCCCGGTCATGAAGACGAAGCGCTGGCACATTTGCGGCTTGGTGCGTTCGACCGCCTTGTAGAACATGTCGCCCCGCATGTGCGGCATGACCATGTCGCACAGGATCGTGTCGAAAGTGTCGGCCATGATCAATTTCACGCCCTCAACGCCATCGCTGGCGATGGCGATACGATAGCCCTCGTTCTCCAGAAAGTCGCGGAGGATGGACGTCAGATCCGCGTCGTTGTCGACGATCAGGATCTTCTTGGGCGCGGCCGGCAGGTCCGTGTCATCGACGTCGTGAACGCGCTCCTCGCCCGGAATGAAATTCTTTCTCTGCATGCTGTCGGTCGTTGCGGATACAGAAAACGCCGCCTGGTTCAGGCTGTGCCCGGCGTCGGCTGGATCCCAATTCTTGTCTAAGGGCGCGGAAGATTATGTGACGGGCAAGGACTAGTAAAGAGGTAAAGACACTTATTTTGATCTCCTGAATGACAAAAATGTCCCGTTTTGAGACGTTTTATAAGAAGTGAAGTGGGATGCCGGGAAGCCGTGTGGATGGAGCGGGGTGGTACGCGAGAAAGGGTTCGAACCTTCAACCTACGGCTCCGGAGGCCGTCGCTCTATCCAATTGAGCTACTCGCGCAACCAAGAGAGCGCGGACGATACGTCAGAACCGCCGGCCTCGCAATCAGATTTGTGAGGCGATCAGGTCGTGCACGACGGAGCCGGCGCTGAGGGTGAGGGGGCGGCCGACGGGCGTGATCAGTTCCTTCAGGTGATCGATGCCCAGCTGATGAAGCACGGTGGCGTGGAGGTTCTCCACCTTGACCGGATTCTCCGGCGCATCGCTGGCGCCTTCGGGATCGGTGGCGCCGCGGACGTATCCCTTGCGGAAGCCGCCGCCGGCGAGGGCGAAGCTGAAGCCCTTGGGCCAGTGGTCGCGGCCTTCCAGGGGATTCAGTCTTGGCGTGCGACCGAATTCCCCGCCGCACATGACGATCGTGCTGTCCAACAGGCCTCGTTTCTTGAGGTCCTTGATGAGTCCGGAGAAGGCGGGGTCGAGGTCTGCGTTGCGTGCGGCGTGGGTCTCGTGATTGTTGACGTGGCTGTCGAAGGTCTTGAGGGTGACCTCGACGCAACGGACGCCGGTTTCGATCAGGCGGCGGGCGGCGAGGCAGCCGCGTCCGAAGGCGGAGTCTCCATAGGCGTCGCGTTCGGCCTGGGGCGCCTGGCTGACGTCGAAGGCGGCGACCTGCTCCGAGGTCATCATCTTGCGCGCCCGCTGCATGGTGTTCAGGTGCAGGGTCTTTCGCGCGTCCAGGTCGGGTTGACGTCCGCGCGCGAAGCCGCGCTCGATCACGGCCAGGTTCTGCTTGCGGCGACGGTCGCGGCCGTCGTTGACCGTGGGCGCGATGTCGGGCACGGGCTTGTCCGGATCGCCGGTCTGGAAGGCGTCATATTCCGCGCCGAAGTAGCCGCCCCGGGCGGCCCATTGATCCGGGAGGATGGAGACATGACTGGGGATCTCCACCCTGGGATTGGGCAACTCGTGGTTGACGACCGCGCCGATGGACGGATGGACAACCGTGGGATTCGGCCGCCAGCCGGTCTTCATGTTGTAGCTGGCGCGCTCGTGATCGCCTTCCTGGCTGGTCATGGAGCGCACCAGCGTGATCTCGTTCATGATCTCGGCGCAGCGGGGCAGGCCGGCGGCGAACTGCACACCCTTGACCGAGGTGTCGATGGCGGTCGTGCCATAGGCGATCTTTTTTCCGGGATGCGGATCGAAGGTTTCCAGTTGGCTGGGGCCGCCGGCGAGCCAGAGGAAGATCAGCGATTTGGCGGGTTTGCCCTTCGGCCCCGTCTCAGCTTCCAGGGCCAGCAGATCCGCCAAGGGCGTCAGCCAGGCCAGTCCGCTCAGCCCGGCCGCCTGGAGGAACGAGCGCCGGGAGAAATGGGCGGGCCCGCAGAAATCGGGGAGGTGGCCGCGGTTGGTTGGGGAAATCATGGTTTGTGGATGGCGCGGGGTGGTTGCGACGGTCTACGGGGAGAAGAAATCCCAAGCTCCAAGCTCCAAATCCCAAATAAGCTCCAAGCTCCAAGCTCCAAGCTCCAACTGGCTGTCGCAGCGCCTGGAGCGCCCGGAATCCACGGGAATCGAATCTGCGTCTGCGACAGCGTTCATTGCGTTGAGGTTGGGATTTGGAGCTTGGAGCTTGGGATTTTCTAATGGTTCCACGAGAACTCGGTGGAGTTGAGCAGGGCCCAGTAGAGGTCGGCCATGCGTTCGGAGCGTTCGTCGCCCTTGGTTTCCTTCAACTGGGCGGAGAAGTGGGCGGACTCTTCGGCGGTTGGCCGACGGGTGAGGACGGCGAGGAAGGCGGTCTCGACGGCGGTCTCGTCGTCGGGCGCAACCATGCCGATGCGGGTGGAGGCGTTCATGACCGGGTTGGGCTTGATCTGCTCGGAGACCATTTCGCCGTTCATCAACAGGAGGCGTTGGGGGATGGTGCCGCCTTCCTGGCTGAATTCGTCCTCGCCCAGATCGCCGTAACGCTTCACAAAGCCGCCCTGGCCGAAGACGCGCTTCATCTTCTGGATGATGTGGGCGTCGGCGTTGATCGTCTTCAGGGTCGAGGACTGGATCACGCCGCCGGCGACCTGTTCGGGGCGCAGGCGGGTGACGGGAAACGCGGCGAACGCGCGTTCCTGCGCGTCGGTCACCGGCGGCGCGTCCTCCGCCGAGCGGCTGTCCAGTTGGAAGGCGCGCGAGGAGGCGATCACGCGCACGAGACGATGCAGGTCGAAGCCGTTTTCGATCAGGTCATCGGCCAGAACTTCCATGGCTTTCGGCCAGGGGCCGTCGAGCGGGATCTCGTCAATCGGATGGACCAAGGGCTTGTTGAAGAGAAGCGCCCAGATGCGGTTGACGGCGGCGCGGGCGAATGGGCGGTTCTCGCGGTCGGTGACCCAGGCCGCGAGGCGTTCGCGCAGGCCGCCCTCGTCCGGGAGGAGTTCCGGGTTGAAGGGTACGATGGGGGGGATGACCACCTCCTCCGGGGTCCGGAGGTAGCGGAACTTGTATTCCCTCTTCGGATCGTCCTGGACGCCTGTGAACTGCACCTCCGACCGCGCGAAGAAGGAGGCGAGTTGGTGAAAGTCCTTCTGCTTCCAACGATCGCCGAATTTGTCGTCATGGCACTGCACGCAGTCCAGTCGCACGCCGAGGAAGGCGCGGGTGACGCGGGCCGCCAGCTTGATTTCATCGGGGCCCTTGGGCTCCTCGCCCTCCTCGGGCTTGTCGTTCGGATCGATGGTGACCGTCAGGAAGTTGGCCTCGGGGTTGGAGGTCCAGTTGCCTTCGGCGGTGATCAGATTGCGGACGAGTTCGTCGTAGGGGCGGTTCTGTTGGATCTGGTCGCTGAGCCAGTTGACCATGCGTCGGCGCCGATAGACGAGGAAGGGCCCCTTCTCCACGCCGACACAGGCGCGGGCGAAACGCTCGGCCAGGTAGTCGCTGTGCCTTCGATCCTCCAGGAGGCGGGAGATCCACCAGTGAACGCGGTCGTCTCCGGCCTGGTTCTCCAGGGCGCGGATCTCCTGGATTGACGGAACCGTGCCGGTCAACGCGAGTGACAGGCGTCGGGCCACGCTCAGGTCGTCCGCCTTGGGCGCGACGCTCAGGCCGTCCTGTTTCCAGTCGGCGGCCATCGCCTCGTCGAGTCTGCGCACGACATCGGCGAACGCTGCCCGGCGATAGGCGGAGGGATCGAAGGATTTGACGGTCGGCGCGGGAGGCGGGGTCAGGATGCGACCGACGGCAACGCCGACGCCTGCGAGACAGACCAGGAAGAACAGCAGGTTGCGGTCCCAGATCCGCCGGCGATTCGGGGACGGGGCTGCCGCCGGATCCTCCTGTGGAGGTTCCGTTCGCTTCGGCATGGGCGGAGGTTCCTGCATGATCTGTAAACGATGAGCGCAATTCCATCGGACTGCAATCAGGCAATCCGATCTGTTGGATGATGACGAAGACGATGCTTTGCGGTTACATCGGGGCGGAATACCCCGGATGACGTAACCTGAGGCGTCGGGCGCCGTCATCAATCGCGAACCCATGGAACAGCAAACCAGTCCAACTTCGCCGCCTCCGGTGGCGGTCGATGTCGCGCCGGCGGCGTTGAAGCCAACGATCGCGGACGAGAGATCGCCAGGAGCCGCGGCGGAAGCCAAGGAGCGGCGGGGGCTGTTTGCGCGGGGCTGGCGGGCCCTGGCGTCGGCGGTGGACTGGGTGTTTGGCTGCCTGACCCTGCTGTTCGGGCTGGCGGCGCTTTCGGTGATCCCGATCCTGAATTTCGCCAGCCTGGGCTACCTGCTTCAGGCGAGCGCCAATGTCGCGCAGTCGGGGCGGTTGCGGGATTGTTTTGTCGGCGTGCGCAAGGCCTCGCGGATTGGCAGCATTGTGGCGGGGGGATGGTTGGCGCTCCTGCCGCTCCGCTTTGTCGCCGGGCTGTGGCATGAGCGTGAGATCGTGGCTCCGGGGACGGGCGACGGCTGGCGGATCGGCGTGGGCATTCTGACGGTCCTGACCGTCCTGCACCTGGTCTGGGCCTGCCTGCGGGGCGGCCGGTTGCGGCACTTTCTCTGGCCGGCTCCGATTCGTTTTCTCAAGTGGCTGCGTCGGCCGGACAGCTATTTCTCCATTCGCGATGCGGTGTTGGATTATCTGACCAGCCTGCGCCTGCCGCATTACTTCTGGCTGGGCGCGCGGGGATTTGCGGGCGCGTTCATCTGGCTGATCGGTCCGGTGGGCGTGATGATCCTGGCGTCGAAGCTCCCGCCCGGAGGCGCGGCCGTCCTTTCACTGCTCGCGTCGCTGCCCCTGATGTTTGCGGTGATGCATCTGCCGTTCCTGCAGACGCGCCTCGCCTGTGAGAACCGTTTTGGCGTGATGTTTGAAGTGAAGGAGACGCGGGCGCTGTTTCGGCGGGCGCCGATCGCGTTCTGGTGCGCGTTGCTCGTGACGCTGTTGTTCGCGATTCCGCTGTATCTGCTGAAGGCGGAACTCACGCCGCGGGAGGTGGCCTGGCTGCCGGCGTTGTTCTTTGTGGCGTTCATCCTTCCTGCTCGGGCGTTGACCGGATGGGCGGTGGGGCGGGCGTTCAGGCGGGAGCAACCAAGGCTTTGGTTGTTTCGCTGGCTGGCGAGACTGGCGGCTGTGCCGGTCGTGGGCATCTACGCGTTGATCACCTACTTCACGCAGTTCGTGTCCTGGCATGGCGCGCCGGCGTTGCTGGAGCACCACGCCTTCATGGTCCCGGCCCCGTTGCTGGGATTGTGAGCCGGGGCGAAGATTTTCCCACGGATGGCAAGGCCGACCCACGGATCGGATTTCTTCATCCGTGGGTCGGCCTTGCCATCCGTGGGGTGAATTCAGAGACCAGCCCAAGGAAGGGAGGCTATGAAATCAAGGCGGCCAATGAATGTCCTTTTGTCGGCATTTGTCACTTGAGAAAAAACGGGAACGGGGGCATGGTAAGGACTGTCAGCAGGACGCGGATTCGGCCCCGCCAACGCGCCGCTTGTTCTTTTGAAAATTTCAGAATTTACCCTGCCCATGCTCGTGCTCAGAAACCATGTCCTTTGACCTTAATCACGAGAACTCGGAGCCTCAACCACTGGTTGGTGGCCGTCAGGCCTTTGTT
>JAYPEY010000010.1:0-54760 GCA_038126035.1 Verrucomicrobiales bacterium
GGACAGGCGACATCTTCAAGGAAGACGGGACAAAGGATCCCGCCGCGACCAGGGATGACGACCGGCCACTCAGCGTGACGGATGTGACGGTCAACGAGGCCTCGCCCTACGCCGTGTTCACCATCGGCGGCGCGGCGGGGCAGTTGGTCAGCCTGTCGACAACCGACGGCACAGCGACCACGGCCGACTACGGCCCCGGACTACAGTATCACGATGGTTCGACCTGGCAGGACTACACGCCGGGTTCGCATGTTGCGTTGAACGGATCCGGTTCGCTGCTGGTCCGCACGGCGATCGTCAACGATGCGTTTCCCGACGGCCCTGAGACATTCACGCTCGGCGCGGCCAATGTGAGCGGAAGCGTCTACATCGGCGAGGGCACGATCGTGGACGATGGGACTGGAGAGGTGTTTGATGACGGGGGGCAGCCGAATTCAACCGCCGCCAGGGACACAGATCTTCCCGACATGGAAGTTGTCTTCAGCACGCCGGAGGATACGCCATACTCCGATCAACTCGCCTACGAGCCCGACGGAAATGCGTTGAGCTACACTGTGATGGGCTCGCCGACGCATGGGATGGTCCTGGTGGATCCTGACGGGTCCTACAGCTACCTGCCGAATGAGAACTATCATGGACCGGATGAATTCACGGTGGTTGTGGCCGATGGCAAGGGCGGTTCCGCGCTGATCACGGTCAAGATAACGGTGACGCCGGTCAATGATCCGCCTGAGGCAGTCCCGGACAGCGCGACGGTGGGCGAAGATAGCGCGGGCAACGTGATTCCCGTTCTTGTCAATGACAGCGATCCCGACGGGGACGATCTGACGGTGGTTTCCGCCATGTCGGTCAACGCCGCGGTGTTGGTGAACCCCGACGGGTCCTTGGCCTACACGCCCCATCCGAACTTTCACGGAGTGGATGTGTTCACCTACCAGATCCGCGATCCGGACGGTGAGACCGACATTGCGACGGTGACGGTGACGGTCTACGCCAAGCCGGTGAACGCCCTCCCGCCGGTCGAGTTCGACGAGGCGGGGGAGCCGGTTCCGCAGAAAGTGTTCCAGAACACGTCGTTGGTCTTTTCCGCGACCAACACGCCTCCCAACGGCATTTCCGTGAGCGATCCCGACAGCGATGTTCTCACCGTCACTATCGGCGTCACCAACGGCGTGCTGATGGCCTCGCGCACACTCGGATTGGAATTTGCAGAAGGGGTCAGCATGGGGACGAACACGCTGGTGATGACCGGTTTGAAGGCGGATCTGAACGCTGCGTTGGAAGGGTTGGCTTATACGCCTGCGCCCGACTACTTCGGGCCGGATTACCTGTCGATCATGACCGTGGATGAAGGGGGGCGATTTGACTCGGACAATGCGGGTGTGGCGATTCTGGTCGAGATTCAGGCGTTGGGCGGCATTCCGAACGTCGATCTCTCGGCGACCGCCATGCGTTCCGGCCTGATGGTCACCAACGTGGCGCTGACGCGGGTGGACGATCCGGAGTTGATCCAATCGGTCAAACTGAATTCGACCAATCTGACGGTGGAGGTTCTGCCGATGGCGGGCCAGGACGGGAGCACGAACCGGACGACAGTCTACCTGACCATCACCTACGATGATGGGTCCAGCATACTGACGCCGGTGCCGGTGATCATCTACCAGCCTTTGCTGACGAGTTCATCCGACGGATTCTACAACGCGACCTATGACACTCCATTGTTCAATCCCCAGACGAGCATGTATGAACAGAGGGTCAGGGTGGTCAACGGGACGCCGTTCAACTTCACGGCCCTGCGCATCACCTCCACGAATCTGCCTTCGACGGTGACATTCCGGAATGCGACCGGAACCAGCGCTTTGGGGCCCTATGTGGAACATCACATCGCGGTCCCGGCGAATTCGGAGCAGGAGCTGACCCTTGAGTATTTCAGCATGGATCGGAAGGCGTTCACCCCTGGGTTGAAGCTGGAACTGTTGAACCAGTCGAAGCCGGTCGAGACGCCCGAGGTCTCGAAACGGATCTCCGTTCAGGGATTTCGGGGATACAACCCGGTCACCGGAAGGGTGAAGTTCTATGTGGAATTCCCGACCGAGTCCGGATTGACCTACGTGGTCCAGTATCGGGATTCGATGACACCCGGGGCCCCGGGGGCGGAGTGGCGTACGTCGCCGGTGTCGATTCCCGGAACCGGACAACGTCTTCACTGGCTCGACGAAGGGGCGCCCAACACGGACAGCCCTCCCGGCGCCACCCGGTTCTATCGCGTGCTGGTTGTCGAATAATTCAAGCCTGCCATGACCATGAATCTCAAATCATACCTTTGTCTTCTCTCCGCGTTGCTGGCAGCCACGGGCGCGCCGGCGCAGGAGCGTTCGAAATCGCGGCATCAATTCGGCGTGCAAATCCCGGTCTGGTTCAATGCCAAGGCGAGTTTTTCCGCCCGCGCTGCGACCAATCCGGGGCCGGATGACGGCAGCCCCACGACTGACCGCTTTTACGACGACGGTTACAACCGGGTTGATTCCACGGGCAACGCGGTCTCGCCGGCCCCCCCGGCGAACTACTCGTTTCCGCGGACTTCCTTCTTCGGCTACGCCAGCGACGCGCAGGCGTCCAGCATCCCGGGTGTGACGCCGGCAACCGACCCGGACCCGGCTTTGACCGGCGGGACCCTGGCGCTCCACAGCGTCGCGATCAACGGTGGCCAATACACCCGTCCCTTTTCCCAAACCGCCCTTCCCGGCATTGAGTTCTTCTATCGCTATGACTGGCTGGAGAAGAGGAAATGGTCCGTCGATCTGGAGGCGGGCGTTTCCTATCAGCATGCGGATTGGGAACAGTCGGGGTCGGTGGGAGCCACGGCGAACGTGCTGACCGACATTTATGGACTTGGCGGCGTCGTGCTGCCCACGGGGACGGCGCCATTCAGTGGATTGTTCGCCAACACAATTCCCGGCGCCCCGGTGATCGGGAGTACGCCAACGAGGACCGAGGCCACTGTGCCAGCGACGGTGACCGGGCAGCGCAACCTGCAGCTGGATACTGTTCATCTTCGGTTGGGGCCGGCTCTGGAATGGCGTTTCGCCGAACGCTGGCGGGCCCACGCCCTCGCCGGCGTGGCCTTTGGCTGGTCCCACAGCAGTTTCGACTTCACCGACAGCATCACGACAACCGACCCGACGGTTCCGACCTTGAATCAGGCCGGGTCGGGAAGCGGTTCCCATCTCTGGATCGGGGCCTACACGGCCGTGCGTCTGGAGCGGCAGTTGTCAGAGAAGTGGGAGGCCCACGCCGAAGTCCGTCGCATCTGGCAGGAAAGCTATCGGCAGGACGCCGGCATACGTTCGGCCCGGATTGATTCGGCGAAAGGTCTCGGGGTCGTAATCGGGGTGAGTCGGAGTTTCTAGGCGCGAACGTGAGGTGGGATGGGGCTTGAGGACGTCCCCAATCTCCCGAATGCTTGACTTGCGTCCGGTTGCCGCGTAGTTACCGCGCCTTGTTTTGAATATTCGGCCTGTTGGGTCGTCTTCAAATCCGACTCTTCCTGGCATTTCCGCTTCGAACAGTCCCCGCTGCGATGGTTGCAGCTCGTTTTCCTCAAAGTCCGGCGGACGGAGAATTCGACAAACGCCGGACAGAAAGAAAGACACATGAGCGAAGATCGCACGCGCGCCGGAAATCCCGGCGGCAACAACCGTTCGTCCTCCAACACGAACAATTCCCAACCCAAGTCCGGTTCACGCCGTCGTCGTCGGAAACCCAACTGGAAGAAGCGGCCGGGATCCGGCCAGGATCGACAGTCGCAGGACGATTCGAGAAAACTGCACGAGCAGGGCGAATGGTCTCCCGGTCGAGGCTTTCAAAAGGCCGGGCCCGCGGCCTCCAATCCGGAACCCAGACCGAAGCCCCTTGTCGAACGCGCGCCCGCAGTCGAGCCGTTGCCGGCGGGGCAGAACGCCTTCGGTCTGCTCATTCCCGAGATCCGCCAGGCCCTGGCTGATACCGGCTACGTCAATCCGACTCCGGTTCAGGCGCAGTGCATTCCGCACCTGTTGAAGGGCAAGGACCTGCTGGGCAGCGCACAGACCGGCACCGGCAAGACGGCCGCGTTCACGCTGCCCCTGCTTCAAATCTTCGCGGGCAAACCGAAGGCCCGCACGCCGCGTCAGCCGCGGGCGCTGATTCTCGCCCCGACCCGCGAACTCGCCGCGCAGATCGGCGACAGTATCCGCGAATACGGTAAACACCTGAAAATCTCCCATGCCGTGATCTTCGGCGGGGTGGGGCAGAAGCCGCAGGAGATTGCCATGGATCGCGGCGTCGATTTTCTCGTCGCCACGCCGGGACGGCTGCTCGACCTGATGAACCAGGGATTCGTGAATCTGAAGAACATCGAGGCCTTCGTGCTCGACGAGGCCGACCGCATGCTGGACATGGGCTTCATCCACGATGTCCGCAAAGTGATCGCCAAGCTCCCGGAGCGTCGGCATTCGCTGTTCTTCTCAGCCACCCTGTCGCCCGAAATTGTCAAGCTGGCGAATTCGTTGCTGACCAATCCGGTGAGGGTGACGATCGCGCCCAAGGAGCCGACCGTTGATCGGATCGAACAGCGGATCATGTTCGTGGACAAGAATCAGAAGGACACGCTGTTGGTGTCCCTGATGTGCGACGAGCGGCTCGACAAGGTCATCGTCTTCACGCAGCAGAAGCACATGGCGAACCGCGTCGCGGACAAGTTGACCAAGGCCGGCATCACCGCCTCGGCCATCCATGGCAACAAGAGTCAGGGAGCCCGGACGCGCGCCTTGGAAGGCTTTCGCGCCGGCGAGGTGAAGGCTCTGGTGGCGACGGATATTGCCGCGAGGGGGATCGACATCGACGGCGTGACCCACGTGATCAACTATCAGTTGCCGGCCGAGCCGGAGACCTACGTGCATCGCATCGGGCGCACCGCCCGTGCGGGCGCGGACGGCGACGCCGTTTCCTTCTGTTGCGCCAGCGAGCGCGATCAGTTGCGCGATATCGAACGCCTGATCCGCAAGGAGATCCCGGTGGATTTTGAACATCCGCACCATTCGGAGATTGCGCGGACAGCCACGGGCGCCGACGCGCGACCGGCGCCGAAGGGGGGACGCGGCGGTGGCGGTGGCGGCGGTGGCCGGAATCGCGGCAGTGGCGGTGGCGGCGGTGGCAAGGGGCGCGGCAAAAAGAAATCGACGTCGCCCTACGAAGCCAACATCGCGTCGATGCCGGCGAACATGCGGAACCGGCTGCGTCAACCGAAACCGCGCCCGGCGCGTTGAGAGCGCCGGCTCAATCGGACCGCGGGTCTGCGACCCGCAGCGACCTTCGGTTGAGGATGGCGCTGACGCAGACCAAGACCAGGGTGTTTGCCAACGTTGCTGCGGCTCACAGAGCCGCGATCCGGCGGCCCCGGCCCTACGCCATCAAATCCGGCGCCACGCGCCCGTGAATATCCGTGAGCCGGAAGTCGCGGCCGCCCATGCGGTAGGTGAGCCGGGTGTGGTCGAAACCGAGGAGGTGGAGCATGGTCGCGTGGAGGTCGTGGAAGTGGACCTTGTTCTCGACCGCATAGAATCCGTATTCGTCGGTCTGACCGTACTGGAGGCCGGGTTTGATCCCGCCGCCGGCGAGAAGGAAGCTGAAGCCGTGCGGATTGTGGTCGCGACCGGAGCCCTGTGAGACCGGGGTGCGACCGAATTCGCCGCCGATGACCACGAGCGTGTCCTCAAGCAGGCCGCGCTGCTTGAGATCCCTGATCAGTCCGGCGATGGGGCGGTCAATCTCGACGGCGCGGTTGCCGTGGCCTTTTGCGATGTTGCCGTGGTCGTCCCAGTAGCGGTGCGTGATCTGCATGAAGCGCACGCCGGCCTCGCTGTAGCGACGGGCCAACACGCACGATTCCGCGAAGGATTTGGATCTGGTCTCGTCCATCCCGTAGAGACGTCGGATGTGGTCCGGTTCGTCGGCAAGGTCCTGCACCTGCGGGACCTCCATCTGCATCTGGAAGGCGAGTTCGAAGGATTCGATGCGCGACTCCAGTTCCGCATCGGGGCCGTTGAGCGCGTCGCGGTTCAACTGTTTCAGGAAATCGAGTTCCAGACGCTGGCGTTTCATCGGGACGCGGGTGTTCTCGATGAAGGGAATCTGTGGCTTGCCGTCCTTGCGGCGGATGACCGTGCCCTGATAACGCGCGGGCAGGAAGGCGCTGGAAAAGGCGTTGGCGCCGCCGTGCCCGCTGGTGGGATCGACGGTGATGAAGCCGGGAAGGTCGCTGTTCTCCGTGCCGAGGCCGTAGTTGATCCAGGAGCCTGCGGAGGGGCGGACAAACGTGTCGGAGCCGGTGTGCAGTTCCAGCAGCGCGCCGCCGTGGCGGGAATTGCTGCAATGCATGGAGCGCACGAGGCAGAGTTCGTCCATCACGCCGGCGATCTCAGGGAAGATCGAGCTGACCATCGCGCCGGACTGACCGTGTTGTTTGAATTCGAAGGGCGAGGCCAGCAGGGCACCGGTCTTGGCGGAGACGATTCGGGGCAACGGAAATGGCAGTGGCTTGCCGTGGTCGCGTTGGAGCGAGGGCTTGAAATCAAAAGTGTCTACCTGCGAAGGGCCGCCGTGCAGGAAGACAAAGATGACGCGCCTGGCCTTCGGTTCGAAGTGGGGTTTCTTTTCCGCGGCCGTCGTCGCCCGGGCTTCGTGGAGCATGGAGCCCAGCGCGACCAAGCCAAAACCCGCGCCGCAACGCGCCAGCATCTGGCGACGGTTCAGCGGCAATTCAGTTCGGTTCTGGCAAAGGCCGGGCATCGCGGAAGTTTATGCGGAATCCAGGGATTGAACAGGGGGAATTGAGTGGGACAATGAAGGGAGGCATTCAATGGTTTCGTAGCCGCAGCCTTCAGGCTGCGCCGCGAGCGCGGCATGCGCGAGCAGTCAAGGCGCCTGCTCACTTCTCGTCCATACGGACTCGAGGGCGAAACCTGAAGGTCGCGGCTACGGCATGACGCATCTCACCGCAGATACACGAATTCATTCGAGGCGAACAACGCGCGGGCGAGGGCGGCGATGGACGCCTTTTGTTGGTCGTTGTTGTTCTCGGTTCGCAGCTCCTGTTTGTATCGCGCGATGAATTCAGCCGCCGCCCGGGATTCCATTTCGCTGGGCGACCGGGTGAGGCAGGCCTGATAAGCCGCTTCGATCTGATGGTCCGTTGAATCCGGTGTCTTGCGCAGTACTTCTTCCGCCAGTTCGACGGAAGATTCGTGAACCAGGTCCGAGTTCATCATGAACAGGGCCTGGGGAGCGACGGTGGATGTCGTGCGCTGGCCGACCACCACCGAGGCGTCGGCAAAGTCGAAGGCCGCAAAGCCATCGAAGGGGTTGCTGCGCAGCGTGGGGAGATAGACGGAGCGGATCGGCGCTTCGAAGCGTCCGGCGAGTCGTCCCTTGTTGACATACTTGTAGAGCGCATCGTCCAGAGGCTTGCCGGCGGGGCGCGGGTCGAGGCGTCCGCTTACGGAGAGGATCGAATCGCGGATCGCCTCGGCTTCGAGGCGGCGCGGTTCCCAGCTCCAGTAGAGCGTGTTCTTGGGGTCGTCCCGTTCGGCCTTGGAATTTGCGGCGGCGGCCATCTGGTAGGTCGCGGAATTCAGGATCAGGCGATGCAGCGACTTGATGCTCCATCCGGATTGGATCAGGTGGGAGGCGAGATGGTCGAGGAGTTCCGGGTGACTGGGAGGCGAGCCGAGGCTGCCGAAGTTGTCGGGGGAAGCGACGAGGCCCCGGCCGAAGTGCTGCTGCCAGATCCGGTTGGCGATGACGCGCGCGGTGAGCGGATGTCCTGGGTCGGTCAGCCAACGCGCGAGTTGGAGTCGGCCGCTCTGCTGGTTGTCGAAGTCGGGCGGATCGACGGATGCGAAGGCGCGCGGCGTCCGCCGGGGGATCGTTTCGCCTAGGGTCAGGTAATTCCCGCGGATGTGGATCGCGGCGTCGGCGATCTTCTTGTCGCGGACGATCATGCCTGTCGGCATGGCGGCGAGGGCGGTCTTCAGTTCCGCGATTCGGGAGTCCAGTTCATCCCGTCGCTTCTTCTGGTCCGGGCTGAGCGGTTTCTTGTCCTTGATCAGCTTGTCGAGGGGCGCCTTTTCGGCGCGAAGTTTCGCGAGTTCGTTGCGCAGGGGGGCGGACTTGTAGGGGGGGAGTTCGTGTTCGACCCACTTGGCCACGACCTTGTAGTTGAAGACGGTTTCCGTGGACAGGAAGATGCCGGCGAGGCCGTAGTAGTCGCTGGTGGGGAAAGGGTCGAACTTGTGGTCGTGGCAGCGGCCGCAACCGAGCGAGAGCCCCATCAAGGCGCGGCCGATGGTGTCGATCTGGTCGTCGACGATGTCGCGCCGCATCTTGTCCGGGTCGTCGCAGGCCAGCATCTTGGGGCCGATGGCGAGGAAGCCGGTGGCGATGTAGCGTTCGACCTCGCGGTCCGGATCGTTGCGGCGCGGGAGCAGATCGCCGGCGAGTTGCTCGATGAGGAACTGGTCGTAGGGCTTGTCCTCGTTGAAGGCGCGGATGACGTAGTCGCGATAACGCCAGGCGCTGGGATAGGCCATGTTCTCGTCGAGGCCGTTGGAGTCGGCGTAGCGGGCGATGTCGAGCCAGTGGCGTCCCCAGCGTTCGCCATATTGCGGCGAGGCGAGCAGTTGGTCGATCAGATCGGCCATGGCTCGGGGAGAAGGGTCGTTGAGCGCGCGGCGCATCTGCTGCGGCGTTGGCGGCAGGCCGGTGAGATCGAGGTGCAGGCGGCGAATGAGCGTTCGTCGGTCCGCGGCGGGCGCGGGTTGCAGTCCGGCCTGATTGAGTCGATGGAGGATGAAGCGGTCGATGGAAGTCCTGGGCCAATCGGCGTTGTTCACCGTTGGCGGCGCTGGATTGGCGATGGGTTGGAAGGACCAGAAGTCGGTTTCGATGGGGGCGCCGTCGTCGACGGGATTCTCTGTGGGGGAGCCGGTCCTGGCGTCGTCGTCATTCATCTGCCCCGGCCAGATTGCGCCGTCATCGATCCATTTGACGAAGGCGTTGAAGGTCCGGTAGTCGAGTTTTCCGTCGGGCGGCATCTTCAGTTCCTCGCTGTGGGTGAGGGCGTGAAAGAGCAGGCTGCCCTTGGCGTTGCCGGGGCGGATGGCGGGGCCGCTTTCGCCGCCCTTGAGGATTGCCGCTCGGGAGTCGAGTCGGAGGCCGTTGCGAGCCTTCCCGGGACCGTGACATTTCTGGCAGGTCTCGATCAGGACCGGGCGGATGTTCCTCTCAAAATGATCGATCGCCGCCTGTTGTTCGGGGGGCACGGCGGCGGAAGCCGGCAGGGAGACAGCCAGAGGCAGCAGCAATATGGCGCGGGCAAATCGACGCATGGGCGAAACCGGGATCGTATGCGGAGTTTGCGGCGAAAGGCAATCAATGGTGAGGTTGGCGGAGGGCGGCATCGGCTGGGCATGATGGTTCGGGGCTCGCGCGTTCATGCGCCGATCGCGCTGTTCCTCAAACACAGAGGTCGCGGAGAACACGGAGAACCACAGAGGGGAAGGGCCTTCCTCTTTGGGGGCCACGCGCATCGGCTTCCCTGGTTCCTGCGGCTGGTCCCGCAGACGGGACACAACCGCGCTCCGCGGCGGCCATCCTCCTTTTCTTTGACGAAACTCCTCCTTCGGACGAATACTCCCGCCATGATCAAGTCTTCCCTTCTTGCCGTTTCCCTCCTTGCGACCGCGACCCTGTCTTTTGCCGCTCCGGCGGAGGCGCTGTTCGACGGAAAGAGCCTGGAGGCCTTTGAATTCCGCGAGGGCGGATGGGTGATCGAAGATGGCGCCATGACCTGCCGCATGGAGGAGAAGACCGACAGGAAGGGCCGCAAGCGCGCGGTTGGGATGGGCTATATCTGGACGAAGAAGGACTATTCGGATTTCGCGCTGACGTTTTCCTACAAGCTCAGCGAGGCCGCCAACAGCGGCGTGTTCTACCGCACGGATCCCGGCAACCCGGTGCAGGGCGGCTTTGAAATCCAGTTGATGGACAACGAGGGCTATCAGAAGCACAGGGGCGCGAAGCTGGATGCGCGCAAGTTGAACGGCTCCTTTTACGAGGGCAAGGCGCCGTCGTCGGATCCTTCCAAACCGGTCGGCGAGTGGAACAAGATGAAGCTCACCTGCAAGGGCCCGAAAATCTCGGTCGAACTCAACGGCGTGAAGATTGTCAGCGTCAACGTGGACGACTGGGACACTGCGGGCATGAATCCGGACGGGACGAAGAACAAGTTCAAGACTGCGCTGAAGGACCTGCCTCGCACCGGGCGGATCGGTTTCCAGAACCACGGCCAGGTCGTCTGGTTCAAGGACGTGAAGATTCGGGATCTGACGAAGTAGAACGGGATTCATCCCGTTTTCAGGGCGTCCATTATTTCAAGTCGACGTCGATTTGAGTCCCAAAGCTTCGGCTGTTGCCGCGCGCCCTTCGTCGTCCAATGCCAAGTAAACGGAATGAATTCCGTTCTACGAGCTGCGCACCCCTCACTTCTTCATCCGCACCAGGACCCTCAGCCTTGCGGATTCGTGGGTGTGGGCGTTGCCGGCGAAGGTCCAGTCGCGGGTGCGGCCGGAGCTGTTGCCGATGCCAAGATCGGCGTTGGCGCCGGCCTTCCACTGATTGACGGCGAGGACGGTCTGTCTGGCGTCGTGGTTGTGGACCTGCATGCAGCCGTAGCCGTCGACCGGGTCGGAGGGCTCGTCGCCGAAATCCCAGAGGCTGGCCGAGGCGTTCTTTACCTTGGCGGAGTTCTCGGGGCCGTAGTTGCTGGGCCAGAACTCGATGTTGCCGCCGGGGAGGTTCTCGCCATTGGCGACGCCCTTGGCGTTGGAGACCACCGTGAGGTTCTTCACCCCGGTCTGGAAATGCGCCTTCGCCGCGACGGCCGGCACTCCGATCTTGGACAGATCGTCGGTGAAGGCGTCCATGGAGGCGTAGGCGTAGCGCAGTCCGGAGCCGTCGTTCAATTCGATGAAATAGGCGACGCGGTCGAAGGCTCCCTTGAGCTTCTTTGAATGATCGGCGGTGTAGCGGATGTCGCGTCCGAGTTTCTTGAGGTCGAGGTCGTAGACGAGTTGGTAGTCCTTCGACTCCTCGACCTTCAGTTGGAGGAAGTCGTAATCGGGGATTTCGCCGGCGCGGAAGGCGGAGGCGGGGAGGCCGGCGCCGTTGGCGAGATTGGGTTCGGCGAGTTTGTGCCAGGCGAAGCGCATGGCGGCCGGTTGTTTGACGCCCTTGGCGGACAGGACAATGGCATCGCCGTCGATCCTGGCGTCGGCTTTCACGAACGCGGCCTGTTCGCCGATCAATTCGAAGTGGGTGAGCGGCTTGCCGTCGCGGGATTTCAGGCCGCCGGCAGTGTGCTTGAAGGTCACGCGCAGTTTGTCGCCCTCGATCTTCAGCGATTCGAACACGGGTCCTGATGCGACGAGGCCCTTTTGTCCGTAATCGTTTTTCAAGGCGAGCAGCGCGAGGCGGCGGCCGACCTCCTGTTTGTTCTTGGGATGGATATCGCGGATGTTGCCGATATCGCTGATGACGATCATGCCGGTGTTGGCGATCTCGAGCGACGCGGCCTGCGCCTCCCAGAAGCGCGCGAGAATGGCGGGATCCTCGGAGCCGTATTGATAGGGCGCGATTTGGACGTAGTAGAAGGGGAAGTCCCCGATGCCCCAGATCTTCCGCCACCCCCGGACCAGGGCCTTCTTCTTCTCGTGGTAGAGCATGCCCTCGGAGTGGTTGGATTCGCCCTGATACCAGATCGCGCCGCGCATGCCGTAGCCGACGATCGGGGCGACCATGGCGTTGAAGAGCGATGTCGGGTCGGTGTGGCGGGTGAGCGGATTGAGTTCGGCCGGGAAGGCGGGCGCGGGACGCTTGGCGACGAGGGTTTCCTTGGTCTCGGCGACCCAGGTCTCGGTGTCGGCGACGAACTTCTTCAAGCGTTTTTGGTAGGCGGGGTTCTCGGGGCGGGTGAGGGAGACCTGGTTGAGAATGTCCTTCAGAGCGGGAACCTGTTGGAAGCCCTCGATCGGCGTCCAGGGTTCGATGCGAGTGCCGCCCCAGGAGGAATTGATCAGGCCGATGGGGACGCCCAGTTCCTGGTGGAGTTTGCGGGCCATGAAGTAACCGGCGGCGGTGAAGCTCGGGACCGTCTCCGGCGAGCAGACCTGCCATTGGGCGGAAAGGTCCTCCAAGGGAAGGCCGGAGGTCTTGCGCGCGACCTTGACGTGGCGGATCAACGGGTGTTTCGCGGCGGCGGCTTCCTCCTCCGGATTCAGGCTGCTGCGCACGGTCCACTCCATGTTCGACTGTCCGGAGCAGAGCCAGACCTCGCCGATCAGCACGTCCTTGATCTCGACCTTGTTGGCGCCTGTGACTGTCAGCGTGTGCGGACCGCCGGCGGGCATGGCATCCAGGGCGACCTTCCAGCGGCCGTCGTCGGCGGCGGTTGCGGTCGCGGTGGATCCGCCGGACAGGGCGACGGAAATCCTCTCGCCCGGATTGGCCCAGCCCCAGATGGGAATGGGTCTTTCCCGTTGCAGGACCATGTGGTCGTTGAAGAAGCCCGGCAGGCGGACCTCGGCCTGGGCGGTGAGGCACGCGAAGAGGGAAACGAGAACGAGGAGGAAGGTCAGGCGGATTTGTTTCATCGGATGGGTGTTATGCAGGGAGGGACATTGGTGTGCGGACTGCCGGCGCGCAATGGGAAATGCGAAGCGGCCAGGGAGTGTAGAACGGGATTCATCCCGTTTACCTGGCGTTGGATGATCGAGAGTGGTCGGCGGGCGCCTGCGCCATGGGATTCGTCCCGGCGACGGCAGGGGATGCCGGGAGCGCTGCAAACGGAATGAATTCCGTTCTACGAAGCTCCTCCTTGATTGCGCCTTGCGGCGTTTGACCGGTAGGCTGCGCGGATGTCCGACGAAGAACTTGGCGAGAAACTGGTGCGCATGGAGTCGCTCATCGCGCACCTGGAGCATCAGTATGAGGAACTGAACAAGGTGGTGGTGGAGCAGGGGAAGGTCCTGTCGAAGGCCTTGTCGCAGCAGGAGAAGATGGCGGATTCACTGCGCGAGATGCGGCAGGACGAGATCAGAAGCGATAACCGGAAGCCGCCGCACTATTCGTGAGCGTCGGCGGCCGTTGAGTCTTGGGGCGGATTTCGATTCCATTGGCGGTCGATGGCGTCGCCGCCGCGTTTCACGTATTCGGCCTCGTAGGCTTCGGAATCGATCATCTTGAGAGCTTTCCATGCAGCCAATTCCGGCTGCGTGGCGATCTCGCCCTCCACGCCTTGATCGATCATGTCGATGAGGGCCGGGATGGCGCGGCGCGCGTCAGCGCCCATGTCGCCGAGGACCGAGGGCGTTCGTTCGATCCGTTCCCCGGGCGGTCTGCGGAGTTCGGCGATGAGTTCGTCCATGCGGGCTTCCGATTGGCCGGCGTCGATCCGGCAGATTGCCGCGGTGGCGGCGATGCGGACATAACCGAGAAGCGACGTGTTGGTTTTCAACGTCTCAAGTTGCGGGAGAGCCGGTCGCGCCTCGTTTCCAAAGAATCCCAAGGATCGCGCGGCCACGAAGACGATCACCGGATCCGGATCATCCAGGCCGGGCATGATTGCGGGCACGGACTCTTCAGGCAGGACTCCGATTCTGCCCAGGGCGAACATGGCCTCGATTCGTTGTGTCTTGGAGCTGTCTTTGAGGGAGTCGATGAAGGTCGGCGCCGCGTTGGAAGCTGTGGGGCCAATCTCGGTCAGGATCTCCCAGGCGCACCAGCCGCGATTGGCGCGCGATCGTGTTCCCTTGTTTCGGCCGATGAAGGAACTCCAACGGTCGCCCAATCTTGCTGTCCGGGAATCATGGTGTCCGGCGAGCCAGATGTTGGCCAGGGTTTCGGCGATTTCGGGACCGCCATTGACCAAGGCGGCGAATGCCGGCTCGTTGCGGGGCACAGAAACACCCGGCGCATTTCCTCCGTAGGGAATTTCATCCAACCAATCGGATACCCGCTTGCCTTGAACGCGCGGTTCGGTGGGATTGGACAGGACGATGACGGTCGCGACGACGGCGACAAGGCCGAGCCAAAGGCGGACGGGATTGGGCTTGATGAACCGCATGGAATGTCCCGGCGACAGGTGGAGAGCGCGGAATGCCCGGCATTCTCCACGGCGGCGCAGACGTATCAAGCAGAAGCGGCTCTTTGCTTCGAGAGGGGGGAAGCCGCTTGACGTTGAGGGGGCGCGTCGGAATGGTCCCGCCTGCAATCAATTGAGTCCCATGGCCACGAAAGCCCCCAACATTGTCCTGCTGATTTCCCACGACCTTGGTTGTCATATCGGTCCCTATGGGGTGATCGCGGACGCGTGTCCGCGATTGAACGCCTTGGCTGCTGAGTCAATACGACTGGACTCGCATTTTGTGACGTCGCCCGGCTGTAGTCAGAGTCGCTCGTCATTGATCACGGGGAGGTATCCGCATTCGAACGGACAGTTCGGGCTGTCGCATCTGGGCTGGGCCTTGAATCGGGATGAGGCGCTGCTTCCGACTGTCCTGCGCGAGGGCGGCTACCGGACGGCGATGTTCGGAATCTGGCATTTGAACGAATGGACCCTGGAGGGCTTCGATCATGTGTCCGACGACGTTTCCACGCGCGACAGTTCGCCGGAAGGCATGGCGGATATTGCGTCGCATCGGGCGGCGGAATGGTTGGAGGCGAATGCGACAAAAGAGGATGACAAGCCGTTCTACCTGCACGTCGGTTTCTGGGAGGCGCATCGGCCCTTTTGCGGGCAACCGGGCGATCCGGCGGAATTCGAAAACCTGGACCTGGAGAATGTCGACGTGCCGGACTACCTGCCCGACAACGAACCGACGCGTCGCGAGTGTGCGCATTTGCGCAAGTCGGTGGAATCGGTGGACGCGGGCGTCGGAAAGATCCTCGATGTTCTGGATGCCAGCGGGCAGCGGGACAACACGATCGTGATCTTCACCGCGGATCATGGGCTGCCCTTTCCGCGGGCGAAAGGAACGCTTTACGATCCCGGCATCCAGGTGGCCTGCCTGACGCGTTGGTCGGGGCGGGTGAAAGGCGGTTCGAGTTCGGCGGCGTTGACGTCGAACGCCGATGTCATGCCGACCTTGTTGGAGGCGGCCGGGTTGCCGGTCCCAGATCGGGTTCAGGGACAGAGCTTTCTGCGGTTGTTGACCGGCGAGGAGTCGGGCGCGCGCAGTTCGGTGTTCGCCGAGAAGACCTACCACGAGCATTACGATCCCATCCGTTGCGTCCGGACGAATCGTTTCAAGTTCATCCGGAACTTTGAGGAGCGGCCGAATCTGGTCATGCCCTCGGACATCTACAACTCGCCCACGCGCCAATCGATGACCGATGACGAGGCCTTCTGGGGAAGGCGTCCGGCGGAGGAGTTGTATGACCTGGAAGCCGATCTGCGGGAGTTGAACAACCTGGCAATGGATCCGGAGATGGAGGAGATCAAGCGCGGGCTGGAGCATCAGTTGATCGACTGGATGTCCGAGACCGGCGATCCGTTGTTGAAGGGGCCGGTGGAGCGCGTGGGGGAATGAACTTGTAGCCGCAACCTTCAGGTTGCGCGCCGAGCGCGTCTCGCGCGAGAAGTGGGAATGTCCGAATGTTCACTTCTCGTCCATACGGACTCGTGGGCGCAACCTGAAGGTTGCGGCCATGAGGTCGCGGTTGCGAGATCTCGCATTGTCTATTCGGACGTCTCGCCTAGTATGCCTCGCATGAAATCGTTGATTCGACTGTTGACCGGCGCCTTTGTCATCGTTTGCCTCACCGCCAACGCCGCGGCCAAGCCCAACATCGTTTACGTCCTTGCCGACGATCTGGGTTACGGCGACCTGGGTTGCTACGGGCAGCGGACGCTTTCGACGCCGAATCTCGACAAGATGGCGGAGGAGGGGATGCGTTTTCTTCGGCACTATGCGGGATCGACCGTCTGCGCGCCGTCGCGTTGCGTGTTGATGACGGGCCTGCACACGGGGCATGCGAGGATTCGCGGCAATGGGCCGGGGCAGTTGAAGCCTGAGGATGTCACCATCGCCGAGGTCCTGAAGAAGGCGGGGTACGCGACCGGATGCTTCGGCAAGTGGGGCATCGGCAACCCGCCGCCCTTGAACGATCCGCAGCTCAACGGCTTCGACGAGTTCTATGGCTACGTGAACATGTATCACGCCCATAACTACTATCCCGAGTGGTTGGTCAAGAACGGGAAGAAGGTCCCCCTGCAGAACAAGACCTACGCCGACTGGAAGGAGAAGCGCACCGGGCCGCGCGAGGGAGCCGGGGTTGCCGAGGTGGCCAGGGATTATGCGCCCGCGCTGATTTCCGACGCGGCGATTGACTTCATCCGCAAGGAACACAAGCAGCCGTTCTTTCTCTATTACGCCTTGAACATCCCGCACGCAAACAACGAGGGGGGCGGCGAGAAGCGCATCGACCGCAATGGCATGCGCGTTCCGTCGATGGGGGCTTTCGCCGGGAAGGACTGGCCGATCCAGGAAAAGGGTTTTGCGCAGATGATGCATTACATCGACCAGGACATGGGCAGGATCATGAAGGCGCTGAAGGATCGCGGCATCGACGAGAACACGATCGTGATGTTCTCCAGCGACAACGGGCCGCACCAGGAGGGAGGTCATCAGATGCCGTTCTTCGATTCCAACGGACCGCTCAAGGGCATGAAGCGCGACCTGTATGAGGGGGGCGTTCGCGTTCCGTTCATCGCGCGCTGGCCCGGCAAGGTGCCGGCGGGCTCGGTGAGTGATCACATCTCCGCCTTTCAGGATGTCTTTCCGACGCTGGCTCAACTCGGCGGCGCGAAGTTCGCCAACAAGGTCGACGGCATTTCGATGGTGGATGAACTGATGGGCAGGACGGGCCGCCAGAAGAAGCACCCGCACCTGTATTGGGAATTCTACGAAAAGGGCGGTCGGGTCGCCGTGGTCAAGGACAACTGGAAGGCCGTCCGGCTCAATATCATCAAGAACCCGGACGCGCCGATTGAACTCTACGACCTTTCAGGCGACATCGGGGAGGCGAACAACATCGCCGGGCGTCACAAGGATATCGTCGAGCAATTGGCCGCGATCATGAAGCAGGAGCACGTGGAGTTGGCGGAGTGAGTCCTATTGCCCCTCCTCCGCTTCCTGTTTCTCAAGAAACGCGATGGCGAGGTCGGTCATGGCCATGGTTCTGAGCTGATCGGAGGGCTGGGCGGGATCGGGACCGCCAAACATGCCGAAGAAGTTCCGGCCGAGTTGGATGGGTGTGATCACGATGCCCCAGGGGAATCCCCACCAACCGCAGAGGCCGCTGAAGAGCATGGCTCCGATCTTCTTCTTCACGCCGCATCCTTTGCAGCAGACGTCCGGCTCGCTGCGCCAGGAGGTCAACACCAACAGCGACCAGATCCAGTGGGAGGTATGGACGTCCACCGGCCCGGCGCCCTGGCACTTTGGGCATTGGCCCTGATGAATCTCCAGGGCGCGTTCTCTCACCACGTCATCCGGGATATGGGACGCGACCGTCAGCACGTAGCCGCTGGCTTCGCACTTCTCGTTGCAGAAGGTCAGGTCGCCGTTCTTTGTGCCTCCGAAGATGATCGATGAACCGCAATAGTCGCATTTGGCCATCTGTATTCTCCTTGTGTCCGATGTTGTCGCCTTGGTTGATCCAACGGGCGCATTCCGTTGCGCGCGCTGAAAACGGGTTCTTGGCGTCTGTTCCCATTTGCTCAAGTCAAATTGGGCGTATGTCAGTCTTGAGCGCTCGGCGGTCTGATACACGCGGGGCTTCGCTACGCTCGCACGCTGAGAAATGGGCAATCCTGCCGAGGCTGTCTCAAAAGGTGGTAGCAGCGGACGTGAGTCCGCTCAAATCTACGAATTCGCTCTGAAATGAGCCGACTCACGTCGGCATCTACCAGAATTTTGGATGGTTGGGACAGTCTCCGCCGCAATACCCCTTTTTCAGCCGGAGTGGGCATCGCGATGCGCAGGCGTCCTGGCTTGGAGGGCGGACTCCGGGCTCGACGGTTTCCGCGGCGGCTGGTTGGATTCCCGGATTCAATCTGATTTGAAAACCGGACGGCCGCAGCGTCGTCCAACGATCCGATACGACCATGAAGAAAACGATTTCAGTCCTTGCGGTTGCCGCGGCGTCCGCCCTGTCTGTCAATGCCGCCACCGTTCTGGTGGAGGCGGAGAGCTTTGAGTCCCACGGCGGTTGGAAACTGGACACCCAGTTCATCGACGAGATGGGATCGCCCTACCTGCTGGCGCATGGGCTTGGCCGGCCGGTGAAGGACGCGACCACGACGGTGAGCTTTCCGGCCGCGGGCCGTTACCGCGTCCATGTCCGCACCAAGGACTGGGTGGCGCGTTGGAACGCCAAGGGACAGCCGGGACGCTTTCAGCTTACCTTGGACGGCGAGGCGTTGAAGGAGACTTTTGGGACGAAGGGCGCCCAATGGCATTGGCACGATGGCGGGACCGTGCAGATCAGGTCGAAGAGCGTAAAGCTGGCCCTGCATGACCTGACCGGCTTCGACGGGCGTTGCGACGCGATTGTCTTCACCAACGAGGAAGGGTTTGTTCCGCCGAACGAGATTGCGGCGTTGGGGGCCTGGCGCAAGAAGTCCCTGGGGTTGCCGGCGGATCCAGAGGTCAGGGACGGCTATGACCTGGTTGTGGTGGGCGGCGGCTACGCGGGCATGGGCGCGGCGATTTCGGCGGCGCGCATGGGTTGCAAGGTGGCCCTGATCCAGAATCGGCCGGTGCTCGGCGGCAACGGCAGCAGCGAGGTGCGCGTCTGGGCCAAGGGAAACATCCGACGCGGCAAATTCCCGCGTATCGGCGAGATCATCGAGGAGATCTCCGACAGCGCGACCAAGTCGCCCGGAACCTACGAGGAGTTTGAGGACGCCAAGAAGGAGCGCATCGTCCGCGCGGAGAAGAACATCGATCTCTTCCTCAACCACCACGCGAATGTCGTTGATATGGACGGCGATCAGATCAGATCGATCACGGCCTTCGACACCCGCACCGGCGCGCAGCGCACGTTCAAGGGACGGAATTTTGTCGACTGCACCGGCCATGGCGCGATCGGTTACCTGGCTGGGGCGAGTTACGACATGGCGGAGAAGGGGCGCATGGGCATGAGCAACATGTGGGCCTGGGATGAGACCGGCAAGACCGAGAGCTTCCCGGCGACGCCTTGGGCCCTGGACCTTGAGATGAAGGATTTTCCTTACCCCCGCGACCATCATGGTCAGTGGTTCTGGGAGAGCGGCTATGACAAGGACGCCCTGGGCGACGCCGAGGGGATCCGCGACTGGAATCTGCGCGCGGTTTTCGGCGCCTTCAACGCGATGAAGAACCGCGATGGCGCCAACGAGCACAAGGACGCCATCCTGACCTGGATCGCCTACATCGGCGGCCCGCGCGAGTCGCGGCGTCTGATGGGCGACGTCGTGCTGACCGAGGAGGATATTGTGGCCAAGCGCGACTTTCCTGACGGCTGCGTGCCGAGCACCTGGTCGATCGATCTGCACTACCCGAAGAAGCAGTACATGAACAAGTATCCGGAGAACCCGTTCATCTCGTACGCCGTGCACGGCAAGGGCGTGGATCGCGCCTACGGCTACCCGGTGCCGTATCGTTGCTTCTATTCGAAGAACATCCCGAACCTGTTCATGGCCGGCCGTTGCATCAGCGTGACGCACGAGGCATTGGGCACGGTGCGCGTCATGAAAACCTGCGGCATGATGGGCGAGGTGGTCGGCAAGGCCGCGGCCATCTGCGCGAAGGAGGACACCACGCCGCGCGGCGTCTACGAGAAGCATCTCCCGACATTGCTGGGCATGCTGGAACTGCCCGGACAGGCGAGGCGTGAATCGCTCGGCGGCGAGACGATCATGCCCAAGACGCTGCTGCCGACCAGCCCCTTCGGTCCCTTGGCCGGCGTGGACCCCGCGAAACTGCCCGGTCTGGTCATCGACGATCGCCAGGCGAAGAAGACGGGCAAGTGGACGTCGGGCACAGGGCTGACCGGCTTCATCGCGCACAGTTACCTCTATTCGGGCGATCCGGCTTCCGAGGCGCACTTCGAGTTCAAGGTCGACAAGGCGGGGACTTATGAGGTGCGTGTGGCTTATCAGAGCCACCAGAACCGCGCGGCCGCCGCGCCGATCACCGTGCATTCCGCCGATGGCGAGAAGACAACCCGCGTGAACATGAAGCAAAAGCCGCCGATCAAGGGCGGCTGGATCTCCGTCGGCGAATACCGTTTCGAAGCCGGGAAGACCGGGGCCGTGGTCGTCGGCGGCAAACCCGATGCGAAAGGAAACCTGCACGCCGACGCCGTGCAGATTTTGCCGGTGCATTGAGATTGGCGGAGTAGAACGGAATTCATTCCGTTGATGCGCGCAATGAAGGAAGGTGACGCCGGTGGGGCGAAGCTCCCGCTGAGCCGAGCCTTTGACATTCCGGGGCGTCGGTCCGCAGGACCACGCGTCCGGCGCAACGGGCGCTTCGCCTCACCGATCTGCGCGAGCCCGGGCTTTGCCTCGGGCGGAGGCGCGACAATGTCGATTCCGTGGTTGTCAGGCCCCTTCAGGGCCACGGCGGCAGGAATGCCGCCGCTCCTTGGGACCGCGTCGACGCGCGGTTGAACGGAGTCCGGATCATGGACGATGAAATGACAACTCGCGTCAGGAAGGGTCTTCTTCACCTGTTCCGTGTCGGAACCTTCGCGCTGATCGTTTTCCTGATCCATCGTCAGCACGCGGCCTTTCGCGCGGCTGTTTCGGCCGAGGGCGTGAAGCCGGCGTCATTGGAAACAGCGGCTGGGTTCTTTCCCGGCGCCCGATCGATTTCGCCGCCGGACGCCTCGGGCCTGCAAACAGTGTCCGGCGCGGATGAAAAGGCGCTTGGTCATGTCCTTCAGACCTCGCCCCAAAGCGATCACATTGTCGGTTACTCCGGACCGAACAACGTCCTGATCGCATTTGGCTCGGACGATCGCATTGTCGGAATGAAACTGCTTTCCAGCGGCGACACCAGGGATCACGCGGAGCAGGTTGAGCGGGACGAGTTCTTCCTCGGTTCGTTCAATGGCCTGACGGCGGCTGAGGCGGCGGGGCTGGATGACGTGGACGCGGTCTCGGGCGCGACCTTGACCAGCCTGGCCATTGCTGAGGGCGTGATACACCGACTGGGCGGCGCAAAGCGTCCGGGCAGGTTTCCGACGGAGGTGGGCATCGCCAAGGCGACCAACCTCTTTCCGAAGATTGCGACCATCGTCTTGAGTGAATCGGATCCGAGGCTGCTGGAGGCGAAAGATGCCTCCGGGGCGTCGCTCGGGTTGTTGGCGCGCACGACGCCGCATGCCGACAAGGTGATGGGGTATCAGGGGCCGACGGATTCGCTGATGGCTTTGGAGTCGGATGGAAAGACCATCAAGGGGCTTGCCTTGAACGAATCCTACGACAACCAGCCCTATGTGCGCTACGTGGCCGAGGATGAGTATTTCCTGAACTACTTCAATGGTTGGACGTTGGAGAGTCTTGCCGGGACGAATCTCATTGACGCCGAGGTGGAAGGCGTTTCCGGCGCGACGATGACCAGCGTGGCTCTGGCCGAGGGGATCCAGGCCGCGGCTCGGGAACTGCTCCAGCCGGCCCCGAAGCCGACGGGGGAGGCCAAGGCATGGAAGCCGCGGGCGCGGGACATCGGGACGACGGTTGTGGTTGTGTTGGGGCTGATCATGGGATTCACCCGCTGGCGCGCGTCGAAGTGGACGCGGATTGCGTTTCAGGTCGTCTTGATCGGCTACCTGGGTTTCATCAACGGCGACATGGTCTCGCAGGCGCTGCTGGTCGGTTGGGCGCAGAACGGCGTGGCGTGGAGGTTTGCTCCGGGGTTGGTTTTGCTTACGGCCGCGGCGTTGATCGCGCCGGTCGTTTCCAAGCGGAATGTCTATTGTCGGCAATTGTGTCCCTTCGGCGCGGCGCAGGATCTGTTGAAGAATCGGCTGCCCTGGCGGGCGAGGCTGTCCAGACGATTGCGCGTGAGCCTGGAGATGATTCCCGCGCTGTTGTTGTGCTGGGTCGTGATTGCGGCGGCCCTCCACCTTTCCGTGAACCTGGCCGGGATTGAGCCCTTCGACGCCTTCGTCTGGAAGGTCGCGGGCGCGTCGGCGATCGCCATCGCCGTCGTAGGAATGGTCGCCTCGTTGTTTGTGCCGATGGCTTATTGTCGGTTTGGCTGTCCGACGGGGGCGTTGCTGGAGTTTCTGCGCTTCAACAATCGGAGTGATCGGTTCGGCGCGAAGGATGGCTTGGCGCTGGTGTTGGTTGTCGCGGCGGCGGCGCTATAACGACGGGCGCGAATTGAGCCCATTGACCTTTGGGGCGGCTGGATCCAAGGTCCGGCATGCAACCGCATCAGGAGGTGTTTGACAGACAGCAAGGAACAGGCTGGTGGGCCTTGTTCGGAGCGCCCTTCCTGCTTGTTGGAATCATAGCGATGATTGCTTCGGTCTTTCGCAATCTGACTTACGAAACGGGCGAACCGGCGCCGGCGGTCATGCACGTCGTTATCTTTGTTGTCGGGATGATTTTCGCAGGCGTCGGCGCGCTGTTTGTCTTTTCCCGGATCGGTATGACAATGGACAAGCGATCCGGGCTTGTCTCGGTTTGGTGGGGGCTGATCAGACCGATGAAATCAACGACGGTTCGGATCGAGGAGGTTGAGAACGTTGCACTGACCCGGGAAGACGGTGAATCAAGGAAGATCTATCAGATTTCGCTTTCTGTGGCCGACGGTGATTTCGAATTGGATTCAACTGGAGACTATGGCGACGCGCGGGAGTTGGCTGAAGATGTTTCCGCGTTTCTCAGAGTTCCGCTGTGCGACAGTTCGACAGGAGTGGGAACCGTGCTTTCTGCTGATGAATTCCACCAATCGTTGCGGGATCGGTCGCGCGCTTCGGGCGCGGTTGATGAACATTCCGGGCCGCCAAGAAGTTGTTGTGTGGAGCATAAATGGTCTGACAGGTGTTTGACGTTGGAGATTCCGCCTCCCGGAATGGCTTGGCCGGCGGGCGTGATGATGGCGGTGTCTTTGTGCGGGGCATTGGCATTTAGCGTATACTCGATTCACGATATGGCCGGGGACGCTCCTGGTTTCATGGTCGTGCTGTGGGGAGCTGCTCTGACGGTGTTTATAGGAAGCATACTGATCGCATTCGCCAAGGAGATCTTGATGGCGCGGGCGTCCGAGAGAGTTGTCGTGTCGGCCGACGGCGTGGAAATCTGCTTTGTCTCGAGACTCTTACCGAAACGAAAGCGTTTCCGGGCGGACGAGGTGGAAGAGGTGGAGGTGTTGGAAGAGGCCGCTGGTGAGAGTAACGCGAGGTCGCCCAAGTGGGCCAGGTGGCGAAGCCATGAGAAGACCCTGGTGTTGCGCACGCGGCGAAGAATTCACGAATTCGGCCGGGGGCTGACGCGGGGGGAGGCGGAGTGGGTGCGCTCAGCGATCAGGCGGGGCCTTACGCTGTAATCCCAAGACTGACAGTTGGAGGGCGGGGTATCGAGCAACCTGCTTGGGGAGAAGGGGATGTGGAGTTGCTGGGCTTTGCCCAGAGGGGGAGACTTCCAATGCTTCAATGCGCCAATTCTCCGCAACTCCATCACTCCGCATGGGGCCGGAGTAACGCGCTTCCTGCCCAATCGCCGTTTTCGCCGTGATGCGGACGGCGCTGTGAACGACGAAATCGGGGAAGGGGCTGCCCGATCATACGACGGCGCCGTCCCATCGCACGCATCTGGCGGCGAGACGCCGCCGGAACCCGCAGCCGGGACGGCTACGTTACGGCGGCGGGACTTTCAAACCGCCGTTGCGGATTCTTGACAGTCCGAGGGGTGGTGGAGAGGATGCGCCGCAAGATCGGTTGATGCAAAGTGTTGCGCATGTTGTCTCCGTTCGAACCGCCGGCGAAAACTGCGGATGGGCAGGGCGTCGGGAAGGTTGAGAAACGAATCGAACCACGCCGAATAATGGACTATTCAGGTCGCCCGGAAGAATTGCGGTGGGGTGGCTTGATTGCGGGCGTGGGACGGCGTCGGGTCGGCGAAAAGCCGTGGATCTGGAGGATGCGTTGACCCAGATCAAGGAAAGCGCAGTTCCAGGCACGATCGTCACGGCGGGCAACGTCGAAGGGAGGAGTCCGTTTTCCATCACGCTGGGCGCGCGGTTCGTCACCCTGGCGCATCTGGACGCCTCGATCCCGCCGCCGGAGATCGCCGTCGTCGATCTTGATCACCCGCCCTATGTCCCCAAGTTGGAGAACTACCTGTTTTTTCAGTTGTTCTGCGCGGCGCCGCAGGACGGCTGCGGCTCGGAACTGGCGCGCCTGAACAACAAGATCATGGCCTACGAGCGGCATGGAGTCCGCGCGCCCGCCGCCGATCTGGAACAGCGCGACGCGATTGTGGCCGAGGCGCGGGAGAAAGGGTTCGAGGCGCTGCTGACGCCGGGCGTTCCGATTTTTCTCTGCCGTCGCTTGACGGTGTTCGTTCTGAACGAGGATCAGAAGTCGCGGATCCTGAGGCTGGTGCAGCAGGTTTTCGTGCATCGCGACAAGGAATGGATCGCCGCGCGTCTGCGGGAGTATCGAGAACGGGAGCCGGGCCAGTGCCTGCTGACGGACGCGGCGATCGACCGGATCGTCGAAGGATTTGAGAAGGCGCGGTCGTTCGTTGCGTCTCCCGGGGTGTTCTTCAATGGCGCGGAAGGAAGGCCGTATTCGGACGACGTCATCCGGGAGGAGCGTCTGGCGGAGGTGATTGACGTGCGGGTCCTGGGCGCGGAGCCCCAGGAGGTCGCCAAGGGGCGGGGCAGTTTTCAGAATGCGGTCTCCATCCGCCTCGACGGCCCGGATGTCGTGATCCGTGAGGGGGACGCGGATTTTCGCGCGCCATTGGACAAGGCGCGGCCGCAACGCGATGAGGGGCATCGGTGGCGGGAAAAGGGTGTCCGCCTCTTCCGCGAACTTCTGTCCTTCGATGACAGCGTGGCGCGGTTGATCAATCTGGGATCCGGCGACGCGCTTTACGTCGGCACGGGCGAGGACTTCACCAACTTCGCGATGGTCTATGACGGCGTGCTTGTCCCGATCGATCCCTCGGAGAAGACCATCAGCAACCTGATTGACCTGGAGTGGCTGGAGCGGATTGAAATCATCTACCTCTCCCATGCGCACTACGACCACGTGGGAGGTCTGCTGGAGCTGGCCTGCCGCTTTGTGGAGGGGGTGACCTTGCCGCGATTCCGTGTGTTGTGCGCGAGCGTGGTCTGGATACAGATGCGCGAGGTGATGTCGGCGGTGACCGGCCGGCCGGCGGAAATCTTCGATGAACTGTTCGAACGGATCGAACCCACGCGCGTCTGTTCCGCCGGAGGGCTTCCGTATCTCGACGGCGATGTGGAGACGCTGATCGTGGAGCAGGGGAGGCTTGAAGGATTCGCCTTTGAAATGATGCGGACCTACGGGCATCCGATGCCCACGTACGCGTTGAAGGCGGTCACGCCCCATGGGACCTTTGCCTACCTGGTCGATTCGGCCATGCCGCCGATGTCGGTGGGGGGGCGGCGCCACGAACGTTACGACGACTTTGTCGCCTTCTTCGGCGTGAAGGCCGGGGTGGATCTGCTGATCGCGGATGCGGCGGACGTGGAGGAGCGCAAATTCAGCGTTCACATGTCGGCGCAGGAACTGGTGCGAGTCTTTCCGGAGCACGCCAAGCGCGGCGCTCTTTGGTCCGTGCATTCTCCGCTGGCGCAGAAGGTGCGGGACGTGCGCCGCTTCGAGCCCTTCGACGTGGTCGAAATCGAGCCCGACGAGGAGCGGCGGAAGAAGTCGGAGTTCTTCTCGAATCAGCTGCTGGCGCTGGGGGCCTTTCAGAACCGGCATTTCCAGGTCAGTTGGGAGCAGGCCGAACGACTGGCCCGTGTCGCATCGACGCGGGTGTATTCCAAGGGCGATCGGATCCTGGAGAAGAAGGACGACGTTCGGAATCCGGAGAACAACAAGGTGCACGTCATCCTGCGCGGCGAAGTCTCGGTGGTGGAGGAGGGCGCGACCATCAAGGAGGGCGAAAAACTCGGGCCCGGCGATCTGTTTGGCGAACGCGCCATCTTCGGGGCGGAGGTCAACGCCATGGGCTATTGGCAGATTCCCGAGCGGCGGCGCGCCAAGGTCCTGACCCGGCACGAGTTCGAGAGCGGCGCCTACTACACCTGGAATCCGGGGCTGTCTGAGGACGACATTGAGAAGGAATTTGCCCAGGAGCAGGGGCTGAAGGAGATGCTCATCGCCAACTTCCGCGCGACACAGAAGCTTCATCGCACGCGGACCGCCGTGGCGCTGAGCGACCAGGCCGAGGTCTTGGACATCAAGGCGGCGGAGTTCTACAAGTTCTTCGAACACTTCGTCTATTCCGAGGCCGATTTTGAACGCGACGAACGCGATGAGAAGATCCGCGAGACGCTCGGTTCGCTGGTGCTTTCCTCCGCCTCCGCCAGTCGGCGCATGCGCATGGACGACTTTGTCGCGCTGGTTGAGACTGATCACCTCACCCAGGTGATGGAGCCGATCAGGGAATTGGCGGACATCAAGCGCGAGGGCGACCACGAGAAGATCAAGGCCTACAAGTGGCCCGAAACCGTCTTCTCCAACTGGACCCGGCTGGATCCCGTCTCCCGCGTCATCGACGCCAATCTCTCGGCCTTCCTGAATTTTGCCCGGGTCTTTCACGACCAGTATGTGGAGGAGATCGAGATCGCGCCCTATATCGATCCCACCCGCGCCACGCCCGGCATCCTCAGCCGACTCGTGGAGGACGGGGCGTTGGACGGCGACAGCGACCGCGTGAAGGCGTATATCGCGCGCTATACGAATCCCAAGAAGCACGTGAAGCTGCAGAAGCTGGACGTGCTGCAATTGCGCCCCTTTGTCGAGGCCCTGGCCGACCGGCCCCAGTCGCGCAATGAACTCAGCGAAAAGATCGCCCGCGAGAACGCCGACAAGTTGATGGAGTATTTTGAGGGGTTCGCGGACACCAAGGACGTGCTCAGCTCGCTCTATGCGGAGTGGGACGTGCTGATGAACGAGGTGAATCACGAGTACGCCAAGTCCGCCCGGGAACCTTACAAGGAGTACCTCGCCCGACTGCAGACCAAGGCCATCGCCAACATCCTTACCATCCTCCTCTATCTTCGAACCCTGCGCGAACAGGGTGAGAAATGGCCCAAGCTCGATGAAATCCTCCTCTGGATCCACGCCGCCTGGTCGTTGGACAACGATTGGGCGGAACAGGCCGGGCTCGATTGGGAGGAACTCGAGAAAACCAAACCCGGCGACATCAAGAAGGACTGGGTCGTCCTGATCGCGGTGATCGATCAGCTGGAGTTGAAAAGCGAGTTCGAGGAGATCCTGGAGCAGGGCCGCAAACGCTTCAGCGGCGAAATGCACCACCAGGTGTAGGGGTTAATCTGGTGGCAGGCCCGGAGTGGCTGATTCAACACAGAGGGCACGGAGAACTCTGAGAACCACAGAGGGGAGGGGGCGCTTGTCTGGGCCGTAGCGCAGGCGTCCTCGCCCGTTCGTTCGTGTCTTGCGGCGGGACGCCGCAGGAACCCGCAGCCGGGACGGCTGCGCTACGCGCGCAGGGCGCCAACGGAAGCATGCGATGTCACGGTTGCGCCGCGCGAAGCGCCATGGAGCGCGGCGGCTTGACGCCGCCTTTTCGTCGGCATGGCCAGGCGCGTGGGGATTGGGGAAGGCGAAAGGGCGCGCGGTTGTCGGATGCCGTGGGGCGTTGGGAGGTGCGGGGGGCTTTGCTGGGCGCGCAGCACGCGAAACTCGGTGACAGGCTCGACGCGGCTGATTCAACACAGAGGGCACAGAGAACTCAGAGAACCACGGAGAGGGGAAATCTTCTTCTCTGTGGTTCTCCTTCCCTCTGTGTTCTCTGTGTTGAATAGGCGCACACCTGTTGGCATCACATTCGTGGTCACAGTTGCGCCGCGCGCAGCGCCATGGAGTGCGGCGGCTTGACGCCGCCTTTTCGTTGGCACGGCGAGGCGCGTGGGATTCGGGGAAGGCGAAGAGGCGCGTGGTTGACGGATGCGGTCGGGCGTTCGGAGATTGAGGCGTTGCCCGGCGCGCAGCAAAGCGGCGCGCGGCGCCGCAGTCCAAGACGCTGGCGCGGAGGCGGTGGAGCTGGCACGATTTCAGACCGTCAAACTTCGGCTTACTGATTGTCCAAGTTTCGTGGGAATTCAAAATGGCCGTCGGGGATATGCCATTTCTTTTTTATCCGCTCCAACGTCTGGAACATCCTCGCGTTCCGCTTTTCTTGTTTGTCTGCCTCTCGCCCGTGCGCCCTCTTTATCCACCGGATGATCTCTGGATCTTTCCCCCAAAGGGACAAGCTCAGAGACTTGCCTTGGTAATCGTATTGCACGATCAGCGCCTCTTGCTCGAGACCGCCTTCGCCATCGTAGAATCGCAATCCTTGATACAAGTCGTCGTCGGACAGGAGCAGGCCGTCGGGCGCATGACGCACGATGCGTCTTGGTCCCCGTGTAGCTCGATTTGTTTGGGTAACCCAGACGTCTTTCCCGTATTCGCTTCCGATGCAGAACCAATTGGTTCCAATCTCCATCATTCCCGCTTGTATTCGCAGTTTGTTGTCGGCCTCAAGTCGCTGGTATGCCAATTCGATAGCCCCTTTCTCTTCTTTCGGGTCAAGGCGTGGGATGTGGGATTTCGGAACGTGGTCTGAACATGCAGCAGCGTTGAGAAGGCACGCTACGAAAGCGATTCGAACGAGATGATCACGCTTCTTCATGTAGGCATTGGTCGTCCCTGACGGAAATTGCATCCGTTTCGTGCAAGAAAAACGCCTTTGAAACGCTGGGGCAAGTCGGCTGTTCTTTCAGGGACTGCCAGCGATGCCCCCTACTTCCCCGGATTCATGGTCTTCAGGAGTCGGAAGATGTCGCTGTCGGTGGAGAGGATGAGGGTAGTGTCCTGGTTGAGCATCTCCTGGTAGACCTCCATGGTCTTGATGAACTGGTAGAATTCGGCGGCCTCGGGGGAGAGGTTGTAGGCGGCGGCGTAGATCTCGGTGGCCTTGGCGTCGGCCTCGCCGCGGATCTCCTCGACCTTCTTGTAGGCCTCGGATTCGATCTCGAGCAGGTCCTTCTCCTTTTTGCCGATGATCTTGGCGGCCTCGCCGGCGCCTTCGGAACGGAAGCGTTCGGCGATCTGCTGGCGTTCGCTGATCATGCGCTCGTAGATGCGCTGCCGGACGCTTTCGTTGTAGTTGATGCGCTTGAAGCGGACGTCGAGGAGCTCGATCCCGAAGTCCAGCAGCTTGGGCGCGGCCTTCTCGAAGATTTCCTGTTCGATCACGCCGCGGCCGTCGTGGATGGGATAGAGGACGCCGATGGTGCCGAGCGCGCTGGCATCGACCAGAGATTCGTCGCGTTCAGGTTTGCGGTCCTTGGTGGTGCGGATGACCTCGATGAGTTCGTGCTTGGCGATGGCGTTGCGGGTCTCGCTGCCGAGGATGTCGTTCAGCCGGGAGCGTGCGCTGCGTTCGTCGCGGAGGCGGAGGAAGTATTGCTTCGCGTCGCTGATGCGCCAGCGGCCGAAGGTGTCGACCATGATGTAGGTCTTGTCCTTGGTGGGCATCTCGTTGGGCCGGCCGTCCCATTCCAGGAAGCGTTTCTCAAGGCTATTCACCGTCTGGATGAAGGGCGTCTTGAAATGGAGGCCGGCTTCGAGGACGGGTTCGCCCACGGGTTTGCCGAACTGGGTGATGATGACCTGCTCGGTCTCCTGAACGGTGTAGGCCGCGCTCAAGACCAGCAGGATCGCGGCGAGAACCGCGCCAATGGCGACACATCCGCGGGCGGGGCTCATCGACGGCCTCCTTTCTCGTCGGCGTTCAACTGCAACAGCGGGAGGATCTGCTTGGCCTCCTCGTCGATGACGATCTTGCGGCCGAGCTTGGGCACGATCTCCTTCATGGTTTCGAGGTAGATGCGCTGGCGGGTGACTTCGGAGGCCTTGAGGTATTCGGTCAGCATGGCGTTGAACTTGGCGACATCGCCCTCGGCCTCATTGACGCGCTTCAGGGCGTAGCCTTCGGCGGCCTGGATTTTCTGCTCGGCCTCGCCGCGCGCCTTGGGGACTTCCTTGTTGTATTCGCCGTTGGCGACATTGATCAGTTTTTCCCGCTCCTGCTGCGCCTGGTTGACCTCGTTGAAGGAGGGTTGAACGGGCTGCGGGGGATTGACGTTCTTCAACTGGACCTGGTCGATGCTCAGGCCGAGTTCGTATTGGTTGACCGTATCCTGGAGCTGCCTCAAGGCCTCCGACTCAATCTCCTGCCGGCCGATGGTGATGACTTCGTCCACCGTGCGGTCGCCGACGACGGTGCGCATCACGGACTCGGAAACGTCGCGGAGGGTGTCGTCCGGGTTGTGCACCTTGAAGAGGTAGGCGCGGGGATCGTCGATGCGGTATTGGACGATCCATTCCACCGTGGCGGTGTTGAGGTCGCCGGTGACCATGCTCTTCTCCTGATCCTGTTCCTCCTTGGAGGGATTGTATTGAAAGGGATTGGTTCCGCCGGGGGTGCCGAAGCCGAACTCCTGCTTCAACTGGCGTTTGACCGGGACGATGAACACCTTGTCGATCCCGAAGGGCAGCTTGAAGCGCAGGCCGGGATCGACGGTCTTGGAGTAGCGGCCGAAGCGCAGCACAACGCCCTGCGACTCGGCCTGCACGGTGTAGATCATCGAGAACAGTCCGATCGCGACAAGAGCCACGCCGATGCCGGCCAGGATCTTGCGCAACGGTCCGCGCAGTTCGTCGAAGTTCTCGGGAACGTGTATTTCGATTCGTTGTCCCATGGGAGGAGGAAGCTGGCAGAGAAGCGGGGCAGGGTCAAACAGGGACTGAGGGGGGAGAAGTTCCAAATCCCAAGCGCCAAGTTTCAACGAAATGGCCTTGGTTTGGTGGAAGCGCCTTGAATCCGGATCGTGCCTGGAGCGCGACTGTGTCGAAGACCAGTCGCAGCCACGCCGGTTGCGATCGGGGTCAGGTGTTTCACCCCGCGCTACTTTGTTGCCCTGGCCGCTGCGGCTGGTCCCGAAGACGGGACACAGCCGCGCGCCGGCGAGATCTGGTCGCGCCCGTCCGAATCGCCTGTTGCGGACGGCATTGAAAGTTGCCCCAACCCGATGCATGTTCCCGGGGACGGATCTTGTCCGACTGTCTGGAATCATGAGCGAAAAAAGACTGCCACGCATTGCGGTGACGATGGGCGACCCGGCCGGGGTTGGCCCGGAGATTTGTCTGCGTCTGCTGGACAATGTATTGGTTCGCGAGACCTGCGTTCCCATCGTGTTCGGCGATGCATCGATCTTGAAGCGGGTCGCCGCCGTCTGTGGTCTGCCTGAGCCGCGCCTGATCGTTCCGCACGGGGAATGGTCCCGGGCGTTGGAGGGCCCGGCCGCGCCCGCGGTGTTCGACATCCCGTCGGAGGGCATGGGTGAGGTTGAGGCTGGCGTGGTGTCCGCCGCAACGGGCAGGGCGGGCTACGCTTATGTCACCGAGGCGATCCGCGCGGCCATGGCGGAGGAGTTGGACGCCATCTGCACGGCCCCCCTGAACAAGGAGGCGCTGCGGGACGCCGGCGTTCCCTTTCCGGGACACACAGAGATCCTGGCCGCGCAGACCGGCGCCGCGCGCGCGGGCATGATGCTGACCTCGGATGAAATCACCTGCGCGTTTGTCACCACACACGTCGGTTATCATGAAGTGCCTGGTTTGCTTTCCGTTGAGCGCATCCTCGACACGATCGAACTGGCCGGGGCCGCGATGACGCGGTTGCGCGGGCGCGCGCCGAAGTTGATTGCCTGCGCGTTGAATCCCCACGCGGGCGAGGGGGGGGTGTTCGGCAATCGCGAGGAGGAGGAGATCATCATCCCCGCTCTGGAGCGCGCACGGAAGGAGGGCGTGGATATCGAGGGGCCGCTGCCGCCGGATACGGCCTTTCTGCCCTGGCGGCGGGAGGCGACCGATTGTTTCATCTGCATGTATCATGATCAGGGGCACATTCCGCTGAAGGCGCTCGCCTTCGATCGCGCGATCAATGTGACGCTGGGGCTTCCGATCGTGCGCACCTCGGTGGATCACGGCACCGCCTGCGACATCGCCTGGCAGGGCAAGGCGAATCCACGCAGCCTCTACGAGGCGGTGGGACTGGCCGCGAAGTTGGCGGGGTGAACCATGCGGGTGGCATGGGAAACGAATTGTCTTCAGGCCGTTCTTGGATGGATCGAACTGCGAAAGGGAATTGCTCGATCCGGAGCGTCGTAGCGCAGGCGTCCTCGCCTGCGGGTTTGCCGGGCGTCCCCGCCCGGTCGTTCGTAACTTGCGGCGGGACGCCGCAAGAACCCGCAGCCGGGACGGCTGCGCTACATTCGCGGCCTGTCAGCGTGTGTGATTGAAAACCCGCCGCCCGTGGATCACCTCACCGCCATCATTATCGTCTGTTTCTCCGTCTCCCTGATCGGCGTTTCGAAGGCGGGTTTTGGCGGCGGTCTGGGGATGTTGTCCACGCCGGTGAGCGTGTTGGCATTGACCTCGATGGGGCATTCGCCGGAATTTGCGCTCGGTTTTCTCCTGCCGCTGCTGATTGCGGGCGACGCGTTTTCCGCGTTGCACTACCGGGGGAAATGGGAGCTGAAGAACCTGAAGGTCCTGCTGCCGGGGATCGTGGCGGGCGTATTGATCGGTTCGCAGTTGATCGGGCGCTTTCCGCCGCGGCAGTTGAACATGGTCATCGGTCTGTTGGCGGTGGGGTTTGTGGTCTTTCAGTTTGTGAAGGAGGCGATCCTGAAGTTGGAGGGGACGTTGAAGCCGGGGTTTGGCAATAGTTCGTTGTTCGGTTTCGCTGCCGGCGTCACCTCGTCCTTTGCGCATGGCGCGGGGCCGGTGATGAGCATGTATCTGATTCCGCAGAAGATGCCGAAGGAGATCCACGTGGCGACGCGGGTCCTGATCTTCACCTGCATCAACTGGATCAAGGCCCCGTTCTTTGTGGCGGCCGGGGTGATCCACTCAGAGACCCTGCTTGCGAGCGCGAAGTTCGTCGCCCTGGTGCCGGTGGGCGTGGCGGTCGGAGTTTGGTTGAACCGGAGGTTTTCAGAGGAGGGCTTTATGAAGGCGGTGTATGTCCTGACCTTCCTGGCCGGATTGCAGTTGATCTTCGACTTCAGGCCGACGGATTGGTTCCGGTGATCGTGGCGCGGCGGGCAGGCAAAAGGATCCCCGCGGATGGCAAAGCCGACCCACGGATTTCTTCGTCGGACCGCGGCTCTGTGAGCCGCAGCGATTTGGAGAAGCGACGGCGCGAAGGGGCTTGCCGACGATGCTGGTTTCCGGAGGTTGCCGCGGGTCGCAGACCCGCGGTCCGGCGCCGTGAGCCTTACGGCTTGAACTCCACCAAGGCGTGATCTTCTCCGGCGAGTTCCTCATCGATGATCGCGGCGATTGTGGCCCAATCTCCGCCGGCAAGTCCGGCCCCGATCTTGGGATAGCCGATCCGTTTGCCGGCGAATTGCTCCTTGATTGCGTTGAATGCCGAACGCAACGAGTCGTAGCACACCAGAATGCCAGACCCGCGCCAGTGGAATTGGGTGTAGGCGTTGCCGACGATCAACTCGCGGCCGTCGCAGTCGATGGTCGCAAAGGAAATCGTTCCCATCTTGTCCCGGTCGCCCTTGGCGGTCTGGCAGTCGGCTTCGTAGGCTTGTGGGAAGGCCGCCTTGATGAACTTGGCGATGCCTGCGCCCATTGTGCACTGACAGTTGCAGCCATGGACGATGACGTCGAATCGTCCCTCCTTGGCCAAGGCGATGAGGTCTCCCTGAATGATTGTCATGGTTCAGGAAATCGAAGGCAGGCTTGCCGCGGCGATGGCCTGGCCGTGGCGCTTCTCCTTCTCGTCCGGCACGTGGTAGCCGATCTTTTCGTTCAGGTCGGGGAACTCCGTTTTCAGGACATCCCGCGCGCCGTCCATGATGATCTGGCCGCCTTCGCCGGTGGTGACGCGGCCGAGAATGAGGACCGTCTTGAAATCGTAGAAATCCGAGTAATGCGCGAGGGTGTATCCCAGGTAGGTTCCGATGGTCTGGTAGATCCTGCGGGCGCGGTCGTCGCCGTCGGCCATCAGGGCCTGGACCTGTTTCAACTGATCCGGCAGCGGCATGCCGGAGGGAAGGTCGATGCCGGCGCGGGGGATCAACTTGCCGACGGCCTGCTGGCTGAAGTATTGCACGCCGCAGCCGAAGTCGCCGGACCATTCGTCCACCGCGGCTTCGGTGTTGTGATCGACCGGGGCGAAGGCGAGTTCGTTCAGCCAGGTCGTGATGGCGCCTTCGGGCGTCACATAGCCGACCGCTTCGCTGGAGCCCATGGCGATGCCGAGGACGCCGTTGTCGTTGATCGCCATCGAGCCGGCCAGAGCGGTGACCTCGCCGTCGTTGGCGACGTCGAAAGGGATGCCGCCCCAGGCTTCCCGGAGCTCCGGGAAGATGTTCCGCACGCGGGTCTTGAAGAGATCCTCCGGCACGCCGCGGAACAGGGAGGCGATGCGGATCTGGTTGTTCACGATCACTCCGGCCGAACTGCCGCCGATGGCGTCGACGCGCGGCAGCTTTTTCGCGGCGCTCTTTAGGCAGGCCATGATCTCGTCGAAGTGCCATTGGGGATCGGTCTGCGGGCGCGGATCCCATTCGACCTCCTCGCTGAAAAGGACTTCGCCATCCTGCACGGCGGCGACCTTGCGGTCGCTGGCTCCGAGATCGAAGCCGATGCGGCAGCCCTCCAGATGCCGGCCCAACGGCGCGACGGCGGACTTTTCCGCCGGCAGTTCATCGGCGGCAACCCGGACGATTTCAAAGGGCTTGCCGTAGATCTTGTCGCCCATGATGTCGGCGTCGAAGCGGCCGGTTTCTGTGTCGCAATAGTGCGCCTGCAGCCCGGCGACAAGTTTCTCGGGGCCGGCGATGTGGATGCGCCAGGCGCCGCGGGACCAAAGGAGGAACTTGATCAAACGTTCCAGATGCTCGGCATTGGCGGCCTCGTTCTCGGCGTTGCCTTCGGGCAGGGCGCGGGTATCGAAGCGGAAGATGGAGCCGTCGGCCTGTTCGAGGGCGATGCCGATCGATGCGGCGGCGCCGCTGGCCGCGCAGGCGGCGGCATGCGCGCGGTTGCAGAGAACGGCGGGGCGGAAACCGGGGTCGAGAACGGGGACGATCTTTGGCGCTGACATGATGGTCATTGATTGCGGATTTCGATGCGGAAAAATACCGGTTTGCGCGTCGCGGCCAAGTTGAAAGAGGAGTGCGAAGAAGTGCTTGGCTGTCAGACCTGCTCCAGCTTCAAGGGCAGGACTTGCGCAATGTGTTCGTAGTCCCGGTCCTTTTGCAGCAATGAGAGGTCGTATTCGAGCGCCAATGCGGCGTTCAGGCAGTCCACGACGCTTCGGATTGTGAGCTCCGCTTTGTGACAGGCGTCGAAGATCTCGGCGGCCTGGATATGTGTTTCCAAACCGGGGGCGATCAGAATGAATCGGCGGAAATCGGTCTCCACGGCTGTTCGTTCCCTCTTTGTTTTGATCCCGCTCAACAATTCCTGAAGAATGATGCCGGTGGTGAAGACATCCTGCTCTTCCTCGATGATGCTTTCCAAGCGGAGAACTTCGGGCGTCTCGCGGCCCTTGAGGAGATCGATCCAGACAGTGGTGTCAACAAGGACCATCAGGGACGTCTTTCGCGCATCTGGTCCAGATCGCCCTCCCACGATATCTTCCCCTTCAGGCGTAGGATGCGTTTCTGCTCTTTCCGGCGGACAAGCTCACGCAGCGCGTGATCGATCAGCGCCTTCCGCGTGCTGATGCCGGTCAGGCGCATACCCCGACCGACCAGTTCTTCATCCAAGACCACGTTCGTGCGTTTCATACACATGAACATGGCATTCGATGTGTATGCGTCAATGGGGGAATCCTCGGCGCCGTCTGTGATAGCGTCAGGTTGACCGATTTGACGTGATCTCAGGATTCGTTCAGCATTTTCAGCCTCTCTGCAATCTCACGCAACGTGAGCCTCTCCGCCTGAAGTTTGCGGATCAGTTTGACGCGTTCCAGCATGTCCTCTGAGTAGAGCTGATATCCTGAAGGAGTGGTGTCGGCGATCTGGAGCAGGCCTTCCTTGGTCCAGTGTCGGATTGTGGACGTGGTCGCCTCGGCGCGCTTGGCGAGCTCTCCGATCTTGAGCAGTCGGTCGGATTCGGGCGTCTCCTGTTGCTCACCGGTCGCCGCTTTCAGATAAATGTCCAGGGAGCGGTTGACTGCATTCGCGATGAGTCGATTGTAGGCGTCCTTGGATCCGCCCAATTGAGCGGTTTCGAGCGAGGCAAGGTAGGCCAGTCGGTCGCGTTTCCGGATGATGGCGGGCGGATAACCGGACATCAGCAGGATCAGGTTCATCAACAATCGCGCCGTGCGGCCGTTGCCGTCGGTGAAGGGGTGAATCGTGACCAACCGATAATGCGCTTCGGCGGCCGCTTCCACGGGATGGAGGTTTGAGGATTCGTGGATCCAGTTGGCGAATTGTTCCATCAGATCCGGGACTTTCCGGTGGTTGGGAAGCACGACGTTTGAGCCGGCGATGCGGACCGGGAGATTCCGGTATCGTCCCGCGTTGTTGTCGTCGATGCTCTTCAGAATGAGTTCGTGAATCCGAAGGACGTCCGCCTCTTCAATCGCAACCCGACTCCTTTCGATTTGTTCCATGACCCATTCCAGCGCCTTTGCGTGATTGGTCGCCTCCAGATGTTCCACCAGGGACCTGCCTCCGACAGTGAGGCCGCGATTGACCACGAGCGCCGTTTCTCGTCGACTCAGGGTGTTTCCCTCAATGGCATTGCTCGTAAACGTCAGTTCCACCTTGAACCACTCATCCAGATTGCGCGTCAACGCGTCCGGCAGGGGGCGAAATCCGTCCAACCGTTCCTTCTTCCGGGTCAGTTTTCCAAAGTCGGGTTTCATAAACCATAAAGTGTAACATTATGGTTTACTGTTCAATGTTTTTGTTGGAGATGGATGCTGGGCTTGGATATTGGCGAGATGGGCACTAACGTCTCGCGCATGTCAGATTCTGAGAATTCAACGGGAGCTCGTCAGGACGGGCGTCAGGTGGACGAATTGCGTCCGATCAGGTTCACCAATCACATTGCGCCGCACGCGACGGGTTCGACCCTGATCGAGTGGGGCGACACCCGCGTGATCTGCGCGGCGACGGTGGACGAGGATGTGCCGCGCTGGATGAAGGCGCAGGGTGTCGAGGGCGGTTGGGCGACGGCCGAGTATTCGATGCTCCCGTATTCCACGCTGGGTCGGAAGCCTCGCGACATCTCGCGCGGCAAGATCGACGGGCGTTCGCAGGAGATTCAGCGGTTGATCGGCCGGTCGATGCGTTCGGCCATCGACCTGAAGAAGTTCGGCTCCCGGACGGTTTGGATCGATTGTGATGTTCTTCAGGCCGACGGCGGCACGCGGACGGCGTCGATCACCGGCGGTTTCGTCGCGCTGAGCCTGGCGGTGAACAAGCTGATCGCGGAGGGCAAGTTGACCGAATCGCCAATCATCAATTCCATTGCCGCCGTGAGCGTCGGCGTGGTGGAGGGGCGGGGATTGTTGGATTTGTGCTACGTCGAGGACGCGGCGGCCGAGGTGGACATGAACGTGGTGATGACCGGCGCGGGCGACTTCATTGAACTGCAGGGCACCGGCGAGGAGTCGACTTTCAGCCCGGCGCAGTTGGAGGAGATGCTGGGCCTGGGCAAGACCGGCGTCGCGCGCTTGTTGGAGCTGCAGAAGGAAGCCATCGGGGCGGGCTGAGCGGCGAAGAGTCCCATGGAACACCCGACCAAGCTGTATCTCGTCCGCCATGGCGAGGTGGAGGAGAAGTATCACCGTATCTACGGCGGGCGTATCGACATGGATCTGTCGGAGCTTGGCCGTCGGCAGGCCGAGGCCCTGGGTGATTTCTTTCGTTCCCGCAAGCCGGATGCGATCTACTGCAGTTCAATGAAACGGGCGCTGCAGACATTGGAGCCGATCCGCAATGGCTGGTCGATCGAGCCGACGATTCTCGACGACCTTCGGGAGATCGATTTTGGGGCTTGGACGGGGCTGGAATGGGATGAGGTTGCGCGACGCCATGAAGCCGAAGTGTTCGACTGGCTGACCCTGTTGGACAGCGGCGAGGTGGAGGGCGCGGAATCCACCGTCGAGCTTCGCGCGAGGCTGGAGCCGTGTCTGGATCGGATTGTGGAGGCGCACAAGGGGCAATCGGTGGCGATTGTCTGCCACGGCGCGGTCATCCGTTCGCTGCTTTCCATCCTGCTGGACGTGCCTTTGGCCCGGCTTGGGGCGGTGGATGTATCCTATGCCAGCGTGACGCTGGTGGACTGGAGCCCCAAGCTGGCGGTCGCCCGCTACATCAATCATACGCCCTGGGAATCTTCATCATGAGCGCAGCCCCCCTGAGACAAATATCGATCACGACCTCGCCGGAAGCCGAAGAGGCCGTGGTGGAACTGATGCAGCGTCGCTTCAACTCGCCGCCGGCGGCGTTGTACGACCGCGTCCTGGACGAGACCATCGTGAGCGTCTACCTGCGGGAGGGCGAAGAGTGGAAGCCTTCCATGCGCTCCGCGCTCAAACGGGATCTGGCCTTTCTGACGGAATGCGGGTTGGACATCTGGCCGGGCACGGTCCGGGTGATCAGGGTGCCGCATGAGAACTGGGCGGAATCCTGGAAGAAGCATTTCAAGCCGCTGGAGATCGGCTCCAGATTGTTGATCAAACCCAGCTGGAGCCGGAAGAAGCCAAAGGTCGGCCAGGCCCTGGTCGTGCTGGATCCGGGGCTGAGTTTCGGCACGGGGCGGCACGCGACCACCTCGTTCTGCCTGAACGCGTTGGCCGAGGCGCGCGATGAGGCCGTGGAACAGTCGTTCCTCGATATTGGCTGCGGCTCAGGGATCCTGTCCATCTGCGCCGCCAAGATTGGCTACCGACCGGTTGACGCCTTTGATGTCGATCCCGAGGCGGTCAGGGTCTGCCTGGGCAATGCGGAGTCAAATGAGGTGACAGGCTTGGTCGACGTCAAGGAGCAGGATCTGGAGACGGCTTCGAAGGCTGGCCGGCGCAAGTATCACGTGGTCTGCGCCAACCTCATGTATGACCTTTTGTTGGCGGAGCGGGAACGCATTGTCGGGCGTGTCCGCGTCGGGGGAGTTCTCGCTCTGGCGGGCATCCTGACCGAGCGGTACGCGGAGGTGCGGGACCATTATCGGGCTGCCGGACTGACGGAGATCTCGACGCTCGTCGACGGGGAGTGGCAATCGGGCGCATTCCGCAAATAGAGACGTCCGGCGCCAATCGGAATTGGGCGAGGTGTGCGTCGTAGGAGTAACGTTAAAGTGGTTGTTTTTAGTGTCGGGGAGGAGAATTCGCCACTGAAATGAAGCATTATCCAGATTTATGGAATCGATGAATGACGATAACTTGACAGTTTGGCGCCGCTGAGGTTAACTGCCACGTCCTTCCGAGGACCTATCCAACCACTCAAACAGATGGTTTCGTCGATCAAAGAGAGGCGCAGTTCCCCGGCAGCGGAAGACGTCTCTTCGGCGGATCCTCTTCAACGGCTGCCAGCGAAAGGAAACAGACCATGGTGAAAAACAGCGACGCAATGTCGGAAGCCGTTCTCGATTCCCAACATCCCTTCCAGCAGGTTGACAGCCTTCCACATAAGCAGCAGAAACATCGTTACGAACGACGGAAGGTCAGGCAGTTCCTGCACAATGGCGAGTGGAGCGAGGCCAATGAAGCAGAGTCGCCGCCGCAGTAGCCAACGTTCTTTGAGCTGATTTCAAGCCGCCCGAAAGGGCGGCTTTTTTTGTGGGGAGATGGATTCGAGAGGCGCGATCGATTGGTATGGGCAGGTCGATCTTTCGGGGATCGACGGTCGGCCTCCGTGCCCGGCGTCAAAGGCGACGGTAGATCAGGATCTTCCCAGGCGGATCAGTGGGCGCGCGATCAGGGTGATGAGGAAGAGTCCGACGCAGGTCATGACGATCGCGGGGCCGCACGGAGAGGAGAGATGATAGGCGAATGCGACGCCGCACAGGCCGCTGACGACCGCAATGACGAGGCTGAGGACGATCTGCTGGCGGAGATTCCGGCTGACGTTGCGCGCGCTGGCGGCGGGGATGACGAGCATGGGGGTTACCAGGAGGATGCCGACCAGGCGCACGCTCACGGCGACCGTCAGTGTCAACGCGAGCACGAACAGGTAGTTGAGCCGACGGACGTTGACGCCGCAGACGTGGGCCATGTCCTCCTGGGCGCTGATCAGTGTGAGCGGACTGAGCCGGGTGAAGACGAAGAATCCCACGGACAGGAACAGGATTCCGGCGATGGCGACATCCTGTTCGCCCACGGCGAGGATGTCACCAAACAGAATTCGGTGAATATCGCCCCGGAAATCGCCCTGCAACCGTGCGAGCAGGATCATGCCGAGCGAGATGGAGCCCGACAGCAGCAGCGCCATGATGGTGTCGGTGGCGAGTTCGGTGTTATCCTTGAGCCAGAGCAACGCCGCGGCGACGGCGAAGCTGAAGACGATCACGGCGGGCGTTGGGTTGGCGAGACCGAAGAAGATGCCCAGGGCCACGCCCCCGATCGCGCCGTGGGCAATGGTCTCGCCAAAGAACGACATGCGGCGCGAGGTCACGAACACGCCGAGCAATGCGCAGAGGGGACAGAGAAACAGGGCGACCAGAAACGCCCGGATCATGAACGCCTCAGTGAGCATGATGGTGGTGGTGATAGGGGGAGACGCCGATGCCGTAGGCCTCCTTCAGGGATTCGGCGTTCATGACCTCCTCCGGCGTTCCGTGGCAACAGATGTTGCCGTTCAGGGCGTAGACGTGGTGGGCGTGCTTGTAGACCATCGACAGGTCGTGGGAGACAAGCACGACGCTCATCTTGTGGCGGCGATGGACCTCGCCGATGAGTTCGTAGAAGGTTTGTTCGCCCGGGGTGTCCACGCCGGCGGTCGGTTCATCCAGCAGCAGGAGTTCCGGTTCGCGCAGCAGGCTGAAGGCGATCAGGACGCGCTGCAGCTGGCCCCCTGACAACCTGGCCACTGGTCGGTCCATCAACGATTCGCAGCCAAGTTCAGCCATGGCTGCCATGAGTCTGTCGTCCAGGGCCTTTCGCTTCATCCAGAACCAGTGACGGGTGGCCTGAAGGCGCAGGGCCAGGAACTCCCGGACGTTGAGGATGAAGTCACGGTCCAGTTGCAGCTTTTGCGGCACATAACCGATGCGCGGCAGGGCCTGCTTCAGCGGGATTCCGCCGAACAGTCGGATCTCCCCGGAGTCGGTCTCCTGGAGGCCGAGCAGGCAGCGGAGAAGGGTGGTCTTTCCGGAGCCGTTGGGGCCGATGAGCGCGACGACCTTCTCCGCAGGCAGTTTCATGGAGACATCCCGCAGGATGGGCAGACCGTTGAACGCGAGGTTGACACCGATGGTCTCGGCCACGCAGCGCGGTTCGGGTTGGGAGGCGGCCTCGGCCATCTATTTCAGCCGCTCCTTGAGAATGGCGACGTTGCTGCGCATGGCGGTCTCGTAGGCCGACCGTTCGAACGGGCCGGTCTCCAGCGGATCCAGTTCCGCGATCGGAATCCCCAGATCCTCGGAAATGCGCCGGGCCAGCTTGGCGGAGAACTGGGGTTCCGTGAACAGGACGCGCGCCTTCGTCTGCCGGATGGTCTCGTAGAGCTGTTTCTGCTGCTTTGGGGATGGGCTGACATCCGGCGTCTGCTCGACCACGGCGGCCAGCGTCAGGCCGTAGCGGCGGATAAAGTAGGGGAAGGCGTTGTGGAAGGTGACGAAGGGAGCCTCGCCCGCCTCCTTCAAGGCCTCGGCTATCTCAGAATCCAGGGACTTGAGGCGCGCGATGTAGGCTTCCGCGTTTGCGGCGTAGCCGTCCGCATTCGCGGGATCGGCCTTCTGCAGCGCATCGCGAATGGCGTTCACTGCATCGATGGCGAGTATAGGGTCGAGCCAGATGTGCGGGTCGTGCGTTCCGTGATCGTGATGGTGGCCGTGATCGTGTCCATGGTCGTGGTCATGAGCGTCGTGAACGCATTCGATCAGGCGGTCGGACATTCCGGAGGACATCACGACGATGTTCGGCCGGTGTTTGGAGGACAGGTTTCTGATGGAGCGCGCCAACCAGTCGTCGAGCCCAAGCCCGTTCATGATGACCAATTGGGCGGCGCTGAGCGTCTGTCCGTCTCGCGCGGTGAAGCTGTAGCCGTGCGGACTGGAGCCGGGGGGGAGAAGGTTTTCGACCTCGGCCAGGTCGCCGGCGACGTTGGCGGTAAAGCAGTAGACCGGAAAAAAGGTGGTGACCACCTTGAGCTTGCCATTCCGGGGGGCGGGCGTCGCCGGCTCCCGCCTGCAACCCGACAGGATGACCAAGGCCGCCAACAGCAGGACCAGGCCCAACACACCCGTTGTCTTTTGATCGCGCATGATCTGCAATCTACTCAGGTTTCGCTTTCATGCAAACTGTTCGCATCGGGTTGGCAAAAAGAAACGCCCTTCCGCGCGATGGCGAAAGGGCGGTGTGAAATCACTTCATCAGGAGGGCCTGACGGGCGCGCTTGATGGCCTTGCTCAGGCGGCGTTGGTAGGGCGCCGGGAGTCCGGTCCACTTGCGGGGAAGGATGCGGCCTTCGTCCGTGGTGAACTGGCGGAGCAGGTTGGTGTTGCGATAGTCGAGGGCGTCGATGGTGAAATCGATCTTCGGCTTGGGGCGCGGGGTGCGATATTCGCCGCGTCCGCGACCGCCTTTGGAGTCGTTGTTCTTGCGTGGCATGTCGGTTACTTGATTTCGCGGTGAAGGGTGTGACGGCGGAGATGCGGATTGTATTTCTTCAATTCGACGCGCTCCGTCTTGAGCTTCTTATTGCGCGAACCGAGGTAACGGGAGGGCGGTTTGCCCTCTTTCCTGGCCTCGGTGCATTCCAAAATGATGGTTTCTCTGGGCATGGCTTACCTCTTGTCTCTTTCTGAATCCTTGTCGTCGTCGCCTCCGTCGTCTTCAACCTCGGCCAGTCCGCTGCTGCCGACGGAGCCAAGATTTCCAAGGCGTTTGTTGTGAAGCATTCCGTCGCGCTCAAGCTGGGCCTGGGCTTCAACGGTAAAACGCGTCCACGGAATGGCGTTCAGGCGTGCCTTGGGGATCGGCTTCCCGGTCCATTCACAGACGCCGTAGGTGTCGGACTCGATACGCTTGAGCGCCTCGTCGATTTCGTGGAGGGAATCCTGGTCTGAGGAAAGCATTCCAAGCGCAAAGTCCCGGTCGTAGTTGTCCGTGCCGGAATCGGCCATGTGCAGGCTGTAGCCGTCGAGTTGCTCGGTGGATTCCTTGGCGAGGCCGGACATCTGCTGGGTGAGTCGGCCGCGAAGGTCGAGCAGGCGCTGGTAGTATTTCTCCCACTCCGGCTTGATCTTGACGCGGCTCGGCGGGAGGGAATCGTTCTTTTTGGACTTCTTCTTTTTTCCGCCGACGGCAAAGCCGAGAATGGACGCCGCGGTCGCGGAGCTGACGGACTTTCCGGATTTCTTGACAGCCTTCTTCCTGGTCGCTGGAGCCTTCTTGGCGGCGGCTTTCGCCTTGGCGGCAGGGGCCTTCTTTGCCGGCGCCTTCTTGGCGACGGTTTTCTTGGCGGCGGCCTTCTTGGGGGCCGCCTTCTTGGCAGGTTTCTTCTTCGCTGTCACAATGTGAAATGCTTCCAGATTATGAACGCTCCGAAGGCGCAAGATTGCCTGATGTGGCGCGCCTCACGGGAACGAGAGCGCCAGAAAGTAGCAAAACCGAAGAAAACCGCCACAAAAATATGGGAGAAATTTTGAGGCGATCCCGGGGCGGGAAAAACGCGCGTTCAGTCGCGGCCGAAACGCCTTCCAGTGGGCGGTTTCGGGGGCGTTTCACCCCATCTCGATGCAGGCGTAGGCGTTGTGGTTGTGGATGCTCTCGAAGTTCTCCGCCTCGATCTTGTACCAGGTGACCAGCGGGTGCGCGTTCAGCCGGACGGCGACATTGCGGATCAGGTCCTCCACAAAAACGGGGTTTTCATAGGCTCGCTCGGTCACCGCCTTTTCGTCATGTCGCTTGAGCAGGGTGTAGAGTTCACTGCTGGCCGAGCTTTCCGCGATCTCGATCAGTTCCTCGACGGACACCGGTTCGCGTGAGCGGGTCTGGATGGTCACAACGCCGCGTTGGTTGTGGGCGCCATTCTCGCTGATGGCCTTGGAGCAGGGGCAGAGGGTGGTCACGCTGGCCGCGACCGAGAGCACGATGTCGATCTCGTCGCGGCTGGCATTGGCGTCGAAGCGGACCTGGTAATCCATCACGCTCTCAATCCCGGTGACCGGCGCGGCCTTGCGGCGGAAAAACGGGAAACCCATCTCAATATGGGCGGTCTCGCTGCCGAGGCGCCCGCGCAGTTCCTGCAGCAGGTCGCCCAGATGTCCCAGGTCGATCGGGCCCTCGTGGGCGTTGAGGGCCTCGATGAATCGGCTCATGTGCGTCCCTTTGACTTCCTTGGCCAGATCCACCGCCATGCCGATTGTCGCCACAGTCTCCTGTTCGACGCCGTTGGCATCGCGGAACCGGATCGGCTGCCGCACGTCCCGTACGCCGACCTTGTCGATGCGCACGTTGCGTTCATCGGGCTGGTTCTGCGTGTCATGCAGTTCGGCGGCCGCATCGTCGTGGGCGGAGCCATTCATTGTCGCTTTGTCTTCCTGAGGTTCCTCAAGCATCGGCGCAAACTAACAATGAGTCTCCAATTTGCAAAAAAAGATTTTCGGGGCCGATTCTGAATCGCCACGGAGGGCATTCTGCGGCAGGGTCGTGGGCGCGGGGCGGGGAGCGTCTTTGCCTTGGGCCCGGAACGGAATTGAGGATGAACATGAGAGTTGTTGTTGTCGCCCGCCTGATGGCGGCGTGGTGTCTGGCGGCGGGAGCCTTGCAGGGCGCCCCTGCCTTTACGGTTGGCACCTACAATGTGGAGAACTACCTCGACGAGGATCTGGGGTTTCGGAAGGCAAAGCCCGAAATGGCCCGGGCCAAGATTCGCGAATGTCTGCTGACGGCCCGGCCGGACGTGGTGGCGTTGCAGGAGATGGGCAAGCTGTCCGCCTTGAAGGAACTGCAGTCCTCCCTGAAGGCGGGCGGCCTGGATCTGCCCTATCTGGAGCATGTTTCCGGGTGGGACACCAACATTCATGTGGCGGTCCTGAGTCGGTTTCCCATCGTGAGCAGCCGTCCGCATGTTGAGGAGAAGTACGTTCTCTTCGGCAAGGCGCTGAGTGTCAGCCGTGGGTTTGCCGAGGTGGAGATCCGGGTGAACGAGAACTACCGCTTTACGCTGTTCAATGCCCACTTCAAATCCAAACGCACGGTCCGCGTGGCGGATCAGGCGGACATGCGGCTCGAGGAGGCCAGGGCGCTCCGGCGGATCGTGGATGAAAGGCTGGAGGCCGATCCTGCGGCCAATATTGTGATCGTCGGCGATTTCAACGACACGAAGGATTCCAAGCCGGTGAAGGCATTGATCGGGCGGGGGAAGGCGAAGCTCACCGACACCCGTCCCGGCGAGCGCAATGGCGACAACCAACCCAACGCCAATCCCCGCTACGATCCGCGAAATGTCACCTGGACCTACCACTATGGGAAGGAGGACAGCTATCAGCGGATCGACTATATTCTGCTCAGCCCGGGAATGGCCCTCGAATGGGAGGAGAAGGGAAGCTATGTCCAGACCCTGGCCAACTGGGGCGTTGGCTCGGATCATCGGCTCGTTGTCGCCGGATTCGAGGCGGTCGACAAGTAGGCGGCTCCCAAAGACAGGTGGCGGCGGACGTGAGTCCGCTCAAATCAACCTCCCGCCGTCCCTTCTCAGATCGCGACCCGAATCGCCTCAATCGCCGCTTCGGCGATCTCCACGCCCAAGCCCGGCCCTGCCGGAATCTCAGCCACATCGCCCTCGATCTTCAGCGGCCTCGCGAGAATCGACTTCGCCAGAAACTGTGGCCCGTTCAACGCCGCCGGATGCTTCAGCCCGTAGGCCCCGAACAGGGCCAATGACGCTGACAGCGACAAATCCGGGTCCGTCAGGCCGCTGGCGAGGAACATCAGCCCGTTGTTCTCCAGAAACGCCACCTGCCTTCGCGCCTCGGTCAAACCGCCGCAGCGCGCGACCTTGATCGCCACGCCGTCCAGCAGACCGAGCCGATGAAACTCCTCCAGCTCGACCACGGATACGACGCCCTCGTCCATGATCACCGGCAGCGCCCCCTGCTTCCGGACTTCGCCGAACCAGCCCAGGCGATTGGCGGGAACGGGCTGCTCCAGAGCGAGAATGCCCAGATCCGCCAGCCTGGGCGCGATCTCCAACGCGCGGTCCAGATCGTAGCCGCCATTGGCGTCGCACCAGATGACGGCGTCGGGAGCCATTCGACGGGCAAGCCGGCACAAATCCAGATCGAACGCCGGATCCGGCGCGACCTTGATGTTGAAATGTCGATAACCACGCGATTGCGCCCTGGCGATATCCGCCTCTGCGTCGTCCAGCGTCCGGGGATTCAGGGTCCAACTGAGCGTGACGGTCCGTTGGTCATCGCGTCCCCAGCGCTCGGCGGCGGACTTCTCGAGCAGTTTTCCCGTCAGGTCAAACAACGCCAGATCAATCCCCGCCTTGCAGATCGGCGCGCCGGTGGAAAAGGATCCCGCGATCGCCAGATTCATCCGCGCATGAACGGCCTCCGTATCCGTCGGATCCATCCCGATCAACTCCGGGGCAAGATAGGTCCCAATCGTCGAGTGAACCGACTCCAAGGTCTCGTAGCTCCAACGCTGCGAAGGCACGCACTCGCCCCAGCCGACCGTCCCATCTTCCGCCGTGATCTTGACGATGACCGCCGGCCGCCCCATCGGCCGCCCATCCGGGCTTTCGAAAAACTTGAAACGCCCCTCGACTGGGTAGACGACCGGGATGGCGGTGATGGATTGGATGACCAGAGATTTCATTCTGGGGACTCAGTGAATCCTATGACGGATGGCGTTGTGCGTCACGCTTTGCCGTCGGAGTCTGATGGTTGACAGTCCAATGTTGGAGGAGTGGAGAATGTGTTCTTCGCGGCTTCCCTCGCCTCCTTGATTCGTTTCGCGGAAATTGTCCCGACAGGCTCGTTTCCGTCGTGAGTCAGCTTGGTTTTCACCCAGTGGTTGCCGCGCAGTCCGTAAGTCAGAGCCAAGGCCAGGATTGTGGGTTCGATCAGGAATTCTCGTTCGGTTGGGATGTGGAATATGGCGCCGAATCCAACGATTCCGAACATGCCGAGGAAGTGGAGGCCTTTCACGAAAGCCCAGATCCCGGGGAAGAAGAACGCCCACCAATTGAAGCCGTTCTTGACGACTTCCACGTGGCCGTAGCGATTCCGATAGACGCTCCACGTTTTCATGTCAGGCGCCTGACTTCACAAAATCACCCGTTCCCGTTTCGCGCCCCAGTCGCCGGGCGTCGCCTCAAAATGCCCTGCCGGTCTGGCGCCGCAGTTTCGGCAGGCGCCGCTTTGATCCAGATTCCATTCGCCGAGTTGATACCAGTCGCGTTCGATGAGGCGGTGGCCGCAGTTGGCGCAGTAGGTGGACTGGCTGTCGGCGTCGTGGACGTTGCCGGTGTAGACGTGCTTGAGGCCGGCGGCGCGGGCGATGTCGCGGGCGCGCTTGAGCGTGGAGGCCGGGGTGCGCGGCAGGTCGGTCATCTTGAAGTCGGGATGAAACGCGGTGAAGTGCAGCGGCGTTTCGGGACCGAGGTTTGTGAGGAACCAGTCGGCGAGGCGTTGGATCTCGTCGGGTGAATCGTTCCGGCCGGGGATGAGCAGGGTGGTGACCTCGATCCAGACATCGGTCTCCTTCTTCAACCAGGCCAGGGTGTCGAGCACGGGCGCGATTTCGGCGTAGCAGAGTTTCTGGTAGAACTCCGGGGTGAAGGCCTTGAGGTCGATGTTGGCTGCGTCGATGTGCTCGTAGAAATCAGCGCGCGCTTCGGGGGTGATGTAGCCGGCGGAGACGGCGACGGTTTTTACGCCGAGATCATGCGCGGCCTTGGCGCAGTCGATGGCGTATTCGGCGAAGATGACCGGGTCGTTGTAGGTGAAGGCGATGCTCTTGCAGTCGTGGCGCCTGGCGGCGTCGGCGACAGCCTCGGGCGTGGCCCAATCCTGGAGGCGGTCGTTCTCGCGCGCCTTGGAGATGTCCCAGTTCTGGCAGAACCTGCAGCCCAGGTTGCAGCCGGCCGTGCCGAAGGAAAGGATGCTGGAGCCGGGGAAGAAGTGGTTCAGCGGCTTCTTCTCAATCGGGTCGATGCAGAATCCAGAGGCGCGACCGTAGCTGGTCAGGACAATGTCGCCGTCGCGTTCCTCACGGACGAAGCAGAAACCCCGCTGCCCGGGGCTCAGGCGGCAATGCCGCGGGCAGAGGTCGCATTGGACCTTGTCGGCGTCGAGGCGGTGATGCCAGTCGCCGCGAACGATGCCGGGAGCGAGGAGCTTTCGGGGGGAGTGGGTCATGATGGGGGCGGCGGGAGACAGGGATACCCCAAGCTCCAAGCTCCAAATCCCAAAAAAGCTCCAAGCTTCAAATTCCAAAGTTCGGCGTTGCGGAGCTTTGTATTCCTCCAAGGTGGGGCAAACCTGCTGGTTTGCCCATTTCTCAGCCAGAGCGAGCGAAGCGTGGCGCAGGCGTCACGACGGCAGTGGTCAAGGACATGGCGCCAGAGTTTCATCACAACTCACCCTATCGCCGCGGTGCCGTAGCCGACGACCGAACTGAAATCCCCGGTGACATCGCCGCTGGTCGCGTGTTTCAGGACATGCGCCTTGGTTGCGCCCAGTTCCCTCGCCGCCCAGAACGTCGCCGCGATGGCCCCGCGTCCGCAGGCGTAACCGACGCCTTCGTCCTCGGCGGTCATGACCGCGTCCGGATCAAAGTCGCCGACGCGGCGCAGCATTTCCTCATCGAGGCGGACGGCTTCAGTCTGATGGTGGAAATGTGACAGGTCGGAACTGGCGACGAGCAGGGCTTTCTTGTTCTGGACAACCTCCGCCAGGGCCTGGCCAACCGAGCGGCAGATCTCCGGGGTCTGCTCCACAATGACCACCGGCAGCACGGCGAAGTCGTCCAGCGCGCGTTGTAGGAAAGGCAGTTCCATTTCGAGCGAATGCTCCGGGTCCTTTCGCACGGGCGTCAGCCCGAAGCCGAGGCGTTCCTGCAAATGTTCATTCAAGGCATCGACGGCCTCGCGTTCGACCGGGACCCGACCCAGCGGCGTTTCGAAGGCGTCGTGGCCGCAGGTGAGCAGGGGATGCGGGCTGGCGTAATGGGAGGGCCCGATCAGCGCTGCGAGATCGATGTCCAATCCGCGAGTCGCGTTGAAGGAATGTCCGGCAACCGGACCGGAGAAACGCATGCCGGCATGCGGCGCGACGACGCCCAGAATGTTCCCGGCCGCCGGGTGGGTAGTTGCGCCATCAAGATGGCGGTCCACCTCGCGCGCCAAGTCGGCCGCGTCCGCCGGATACCACTTTCCCGTGAGCGGTGACGGTCTGACATCCATGGCGCCATGATGCCTGAGCCCGGCGGATCTTGGAAGCGTCGGTCTTGTCGCGTATTTGCCCGAATGCGCCATTGATCCCCGGCCTCAAAGGCGCTTTGATGCGCGGCCTTTTGGAAAGACAGTTCAACACGATTTCAATATGAGAATCATTCGCTATCAGCAGAACGACGGCGCCACGGGTTACGCGGCGGAACAGAACGACGGAACCTTTCGCGCCATCGAGGGCGACATCTTCGGCGAGCACAGTGTCACGGAGAATGCGATCGCGCCGGACACCATTCTGGCGCCGGTCGATCCGCGGGTGATCCTTTGCATTGGGCTGAACTATCGCCATCACGCGGCTGAGAGCGGCCTGCCGGAGCCGGAGTATCCGGTGTTGTTCTTCAAGGCTCCGAACGCCGTGCAGCGTCCGGGCGGTCCCATCGTCCTGCCGACCCATCTCAAGAGCGATGAACCGGACTACGAATGTGAGTTGGCGGTCATTATTGGCAAGGCCTGCAAGAATGTCTCCAAGGAGAATGCCTTGGATTACGTGCTCGGTTACACCTGCGCGAATGACGTGAGCGCCCGCGACTGGCAGATCAAGAAGGGCGGCAGCCAATGGTCGCGCGGCAAGACCTTCGACACCTTCTGTCCGCTCGGTCCGGCCCTGGTTACGGCCGATGAAGTCGGCAATCCGAATGAACTGAAAATCCGGACCCTGCTCAACGGCGACGCCGTGCAGGACTGGAACACCAACGACATGATCTTCGACGTGCCGACCCTGATCGAGTTTCTCAGCGGCAGCACGACGCTGCTGCCCGGCACGGTGATCCTGACCGGCACGCCCCACGGCGTCGGTATGGCGGCTAAGCCGGAGCCGCGCTGGCTCAAGCCCGGCGATGAGGTCACCATCGAGATCGAGAAGATCGGACAGCTGACCAACAAGGTCGAGGCGGAGGCGTAGGGGGATTGCTGCGGAGCGCGGCGTTCACGCCGCTGAAACCTGGTTTCGGCGGTTGTCCAGAGAAGTCGGCAACGCGCGTCCGGCGGTTGGGCGGTTCAGCGGCCTGGGCGCGCTCCGTCTCCTCCATCCTGGGCGGTTCTTGGCGGGGTGACATGCCAGACGCCAGAACCGCGTAAACGCGGAACTCCGAACGGTCGAACCGAAGGGGGCTTGGTGACGCTTGCTTCGGTAAATCGGCTGCGGCGTTGAACCGGACCGGCGTGTGACCGGCGGAAGCGCGTTCGCCGTTTGGAGTTCCGCCTTCAGGCGGCGGGGCCTTGGAATGTCCGGTCAGGAGCAATGACCTCGGCGACGCTGGGGACGCATTTTGCGTTTTCCTTCATCCTCCCGGCGCCCGACAGTGTGCGAATGTTCCATCGCCTCGTTCTTGCGCTGCTTGTCGGAGTTTCGTTTGTCGCCACGGCCGCCGTTCCGACCGAACCCGTGGAGATCGGATTGGAGCCGCAGTATTTTGTGGACGATTACCTCGTCGACAACCGCTGGGGGCACAAGCAGAAGCGAGAGATGGTCCTGCGGCGGTTTCATCAACCGGTGAAACACGGCCAACCTGTGATTCCCGGAACCGGCGGCTATGTCTGCGTGCAGCGCGATGAGACGACAGGGCAGTTCAAGCTCTGGTATCAGATCTCGCGCTCCCTGCGGAAGGAGGACGGAAAGGTCGCCAAGTCCTGGTACGGGATCGCCTACGCGGAGTCGGACGACGGCATCGGCTGGCGGCTGCCCAATCTGGGGCTGCACGAGTGGAACGGAGGCAAGGAAAACAACGTTGTCTGGAAGGGGCCGACCGGCAAGCGGGCCAGCGGTCAGCAGATCCTGACCGTTCCGGAGAAGGATCGCCGAGGCCATCGCTATGTCATGGTCTATCGAACCACCGGCAATGATCCGAAGGACAGCGGCATCCGGGTGATCGGTTCAAAGGACGGCATTCATTGGGACCGGGATAGCGACACCTTCATCCACCTTGTCCACAGCGACACCAACAACGGCATCGTTTACGACGAACGGCGCGGAGAATACGTGATGTTCTGCCGGGCGAAGGATCGTTATCGCCGCGGCAGCGGGGAGATGATCGATGTTGGCGCCTCGCGGCGGATCGCCCGGATGAGCCACGACAAGCTTTGGGAACCGTGGCCGACGCAGCCGCAGGCTGTGCTGGTTCCTGACGCGCTTGATGCGGCCGACAACTTCAACGCCCTCTATGGCATGCCCGCCCGGTATCACGCCGGGATCTACTGGTGTTCGCTCTGGGTGTTCCGCTTCAACGACAACATCTACACCGAATTCGTCACCAGCCGCGATGGCTTCGATTTCGAGCGCGCGCCCATCCGGCAGCCATTGATTCCGCTCGGTGGCGAGGGCGAGTGGGACAGTGACATGATCTTCGCGAGCCCGGACTGGGTTGAGGTCGGCGATGAATGGTGGGTCTACTACGCGGGTTGGGACGGACCGCACGGGACGCCTGTGCGCACACCGGGGATCGGATTGGCGAAGCTCCGCAAGGGCGGTTTCGTTTCCCTGCGCGGACCACGAGGCGGCGGCGCGGTGGTGACGCGTCAACTCGTCTGGCCCGGCGGCGATCTGTATGTGAACGGCGACGCGTCGAAAGGGGAGTTGAATGTCCGCATCTCCGGCGACAAGCGTGAGCCGTTGGGGGGCTTTGATTACAGCGACCGGGAACCAATCGCATCCGATTCAACGTCGCACAAGATCACCTGGGGCGGGCGTTCGATGGACGACCTGAAAGGGAAGGTCGTCCGGATCGAGTTCTCCTTAAGGGATGCCGATCTCTTCAGTTTTCAGGCGCGGTGAGGAAGGGCGCCGGAACCTGTCAAGGCGGCGATCCGGAAAGGCGCGTGAAGCAGTTGGCGTGCGTTGATCGTTTGGAGTTCCGCCTTCAGGCGGTTTCCTGCGACCGGGCAGGGCGAGGGTATGTGGAATCCGTCGGGCGCGCAGAACCGCCTGAAGGCGGAACTCCGAACGATCGCGCCGAAGGTCGCGTTGAGCGCTTGGTTCCGGGACCGGTCTTGGGCGTGATCCGGAAGGGCGTGTGATAAGAGTGGATGCTGCACGCGATTTTGCCGGTCGGCAGCTTCGTTTTCACTCCCAACCGGGGGCTTGAATTCCGGCTCCTGCGCGGTCGGGCCTTCAGCCCGGGCGTTGTTGCTTCCTGGTTGTGATCACGCTTTGCGTCGCTGCGCATCCCAACAGCAGCCTTGGAAACCGTGTATCTCATCGTAGACTCCCAGCCATGAAGAAATTGCTCTGCCTTGTTCTTGGTTTGTTGTTCCTTGTCGCCGGCGCCTTTGCGGCCGAGCGCCCGCACATTGTGTTGGTCATGGCCGACGACCATGGCTACGGGGATACGGGCTTCACCGGGCATCCGTTTGTGCGCACGCCGCACCTGGACGCCATGGCGAAGGCGGGGGTGGTGTTCAACCGTTTCTATGCGAGCGCGCCGGTGTGTTCGCCGACCCGGGCGAGCGTGATGACCGGGCGGCACCCGTTTCGGGTGAATGTCCCCAATCACGGGCATTACCTGCGGCCGGATGAATTCACCATTGCCGAGGTTCTGCGCGAGGCCGGTTATGTCACCGGGCATTTCGGCAAGTGGCACATCGGTTCGGTGCAGCCCGGAAGTCCGACCAATCCGGGCGGCGCGGGCTTCGACGAGTGGCTTTCCGGACTGAATTTTTTCGACAATGATCCCTATCTCAGCCGCAACGGGAACTACGAGCATCTGAAGGGGCCTGGGACGGTCATCAGCATGGACGCGACCCTGCAATTCCTCAGCAAGCACAAGGACGGAGGGAAACCGATGTTCACCGTGACGTGGTTTCCAGCGCCGCATGATCCACAGCAGGAGTTGCCGGAGAATGTGCCCGACGCGGAGAAGCTCTATTCGGACCAGAAGACGAAGAAGCCCGGCTACTTCCGCGAGATCACCCTGTTGGACGAACAGGTGGGCCGGTTGCGGAAACATCTGCGGGAACTTGGCATCGAGAAGAACACCTTGTTCTTTTATTGCAGCGACAACGGCGGATTGGTGACGGAGTCGTCCGGCGGTCGGGCGCGGAAGGGAAGCATCTACGAGGGCGGGTTGCGTGTGCCCGCGGTGCTGGAATGGCCGTCGCGTTATCAACCGGGCCAGATCGACACGCCGGCGTTCGCGTCGGATCTGTATCCGACCTTGATTGCCATCGCCGGGGCGAAGAAGCCGAAGAATCAACCGCAACTCGATGGCATCGATCTGACCCGCGTTCTGGCCGGCAGGCAGACGAAGCGGCCGCCCATGGGATTCTGGCACGGTTTTCGGCAGGGGCAGGGGACCTGGAGCGACCGGATCATCAAGGCCCTGCTCGAAGCCAAACAGGCGGGCAAACCGAATCCGCATCCGGAGCGCATCCTCAAGAACGTGAAGGAATTCCCGACCTTCGACAAAACGGACCTGGAGGGCCACGCCGCCTGGAACGCCTGGCCGTGGAAGCTGCATCGCATCGAGAAGAAGGAGAAGGTCGCCTACGAGCTGTACCACCTCGTCGACGATCCGATGGAGGCGAAGGATCTCAGCGCGGCGCAACCGAAGCGCGTCGCCGCCATGAAGGCGGCCCTGGAGAACTGGCAGCGGTCGGTTTTGGACAGCTGGTCCGGTAAGGACTACGCCGACAGGCAGTGATCGGAGATCAGTGTTTTTCCGACC